>NZ_JBEPOS010000002.1:0-762651 GCF_040546885.1 Bradyrhizobium sp. S3.2.6
TTCTTCGACGTACCGATCGGCATCATCGACCAGAAAACACACAAGCTCCGGCGCTGCGCTAGCGCAGCGCCGGAGCCGACCAAATCATGAACAGTGTCACCCATCCATCCGGTCTGTTCTGTTACCAATCCATCCGCTGGACAAGGCACCTGCGTTCGTCACTTTGTCCTCCTCACGATGGCAATTGGCCGCGAGATGCGGTTAGATGCCCGCGCGTCAGGCCGGGAGGATGCAAATGACCGTGATTTCCAGCAATGAGCCGAAGGACGCAACGCCGGCAGTGATTGCGCAGCAAACGGCGATGCTGAATGCGCTGCCGTTTTCCGACACGCGGGATTTCGACGACGCTGCGCGCGGCTTTCTCGGCACCATCGAGCAGGCGAGGATTGCGAACCCGCAGGGGCGGACGGTCTGGAGCCTCGAGCCCTATGGCTTTCTGTCCACTGATGAGGCGCCACCGACGGTCAATCCGAGCCTGTGGCGGCAGTCGCGGCTCAACATGCAGCACGGCCTGTTCGAGGTCGTGCCCGGTGTCTACCAGGTGCGCGGGCTCGACATCGCCAACATGACGCTGATCGAGGGCGACAGCGGCGTCATCGTGGTGGATACCCTGACCTCGATCGAAGGCGCGCGCGCCGCGCTCGATCTCTACTTCAGTCATCGTGGCCAGCGGCCGGTCGCGGCCGTGATCTTCACCCACACGCATACCGACCACTGGGGTGGCGCGCGCGGCGTGCTGGAGGAGGATGCACTGGCGACGGGGCGCGTGCCGATCATCGCGCCGAACCTGTTCATGGAGCATGCCGTCTCCGAGAACATCATCGCGGGACCGGCGATGCTGCGCCGGGCGCAATACCAGTTCGGCCCGTTCCTGGCCAAAGGCGTGCGCGGGCAGGTCGACTGCGGCCTCGGCAAGACCATGGCGGCGGGATCGGTGGCGCTGCTGCGTCCGACCGACCTGATCATGGCGACCGGCGACACGCGCATCATCGACGGCGTCGAGTTCGAATTCCAGATGGCGCCGAACAGCGAAGCGCCGGCGGAGATGCACTTCTTCCTTCCGCGCTACAAGCTTCTCAACCTCGCCGAGAACTGCACACATAATTTTCACAATCTGCTGCCGTTCCGCGGCGCCGACGTGCGCGATGCGCTGGCCTGGTCGAAATATCTGGGCGAGGCGCTGCATCTGTGGGGCGGCAAGGCCGAGGCGATGTGCGGCCAGCATCACTGGCCGGTGTGGGGGCGTGAGCGCATCGACACTATGATCCGCGAGCAGCGCGACCTCTACAAGTTCGCGCATGACCAGACCATCCGCCTGATGAACCACGGGCTGACTGCGGCCGAGATCGCCGAGACGATCCAGCTGCCGAAGAGCCTGGAGGGCGCCTGGCACGGGCGCGGCTATTACGGCCATATCCGCCACAATGTGAAAGCGATCTACCAAAAATATCTCGGCTGGTACGACGCCAACCCGGTCAATCTCGATCCGCTGCCGCCGGTGGAATCGGGCAAGAAATATGTCGAGTACATGGGCGGCGCCGATGCGATCCTCGCTCGTGCGCGCGCGGATTTTGACAAGGGCGAATTCCGCTTCGTGGCGCAGGCGCTCGGCCATCTCGTCTTCGCCGAGCCTGATAATCAGGCTGCGCGCGCGCTGCTGGCGGATACACTGGAGCAGCTCGGCTATGCCGCCGAGAGCTCGACCTGGCGCAATGCCTATCTGTTCGGCGCCCAGGAATTGCGTCACGGCATGCCGAAGACGCCGCCACGTCCACCGATGCCGCGCGAGACGCTGGCAGCGCTGCGCACCGAGCAGCTCTGGGACGTGCTCGGCATCCGCCTCAATGGCCCGAAGGCGGAAGGCAAGCACATCGTGCTGAACTGGAGCTTTTCCGATACCGGCGAGACGTTCGTGCTCAATCTGGAGAACTGCGCGCTGACTTATACGGAAGGCGTGCAGGCCGACAATGCCGATGCCAGCTTCACGCTGGCGCGCGCGACGCTGGATGAGGTGATCGCCAAGCTGACGAGCTTTCCGGAGGCCGTCGCCGCCGGCAAGGTCAAGCTGTCAGGCAACCCGATGCGGCTTGCCGAGCTGATGGGACTGATGGACGAATTCCCGCGGATGTTCGAGATTGTGGAGCCGAAGCGGGCGGTGGTGAGGTAGGTCTCTCGTCGTAATCATCTCTCGTGCCCCGGACGCAGCGCAGCGCTTCTTCAGCGGTGCGCTGCAGAGCCGGGGCCCATGTTTCCGAGAGTGTGCCTTGCCGCGTGGGTCCCGGCTCTGCGCCGCAACGCTAAGGGCGTTGCAGCGCGTCCGGGACACGAGAGCCGAGTTACTCCGCGCTGCTCACCAGCTTGATCCGTGGCGCGGTCGCTTCGGTCAGGCCGCGATAGGCCGCGAGATAATCCAGCGCCATCCGCCGCGCGGTAAAGCGCTTCTCGAACTGCCTGCGGATGGCGGTGCGGTCGAGTTGCGCGAGGCGGTTGACGACGCCGGCTGCGCTGAGGATGTCCTCGACGACGAAGCCGGTGAGGCCTTCGTCGATGATTTCCGGCACCGAGCCGCGGTTGAAGGCGACCACTGGCGTGCCGCACGCCATGGCCTCGATCATGACGAGGCCGAACGGCTCCGGCCAGTCGATCGGCAGCAGCAGGCCGAGCGCGCCGCTCAAGAAGTCCGACTTCTCGTGATCGCTGATCTCGCCGATGAAATCCACCAGCGGATTGTTCACGATCATCGGCTTGATCAGCTCGTCGTAATAGTCCTGGTCGGCGCGATCGACCTTGGCCGCAATCTTCAGCGGAATGCCGCAATGCATCGCGATCTTGATGGCGCGGTCGACCCCTTTCTCCGGCGCGATGCGGCCGAGCACGGCGAGGTATTCCTGCTTCGCCGGCCTCGGCGTCAGCAGATGCTCCGGCAGGCCGTGATGGATCGTGGTCACCCAACTCGCCTGCGGCACAGGCCGCCGCTGTGCGTTCGAGATCGAGATGACAGGCATCTTGGAGAAGGTGTTGAAGACAGGCTGATGCTCCGGCAGATCGAGCCGGCCATGCAGCGTCGTCAGGAACGGTGTCGGCTGCCGGTGGAACAGCGACCACGGATAATAGTCGAGATGAAAGTGGAGGAAGTCGAACTCCTCGTCGTCACATTTCTGCCGCACGCGCTCCAGGAGCACCATGTGCAGCGCGTTGGGATCGCGCACGGAACCATCGAGGCGCAGTGCCCGCGGCCATAAGGCATCCAGCTTTGCCGACGTCTGCGAATCGCCGCTGGCAAATAGCGTGACGTCGTGACCAAGGGCAACCAACTCTTCCGTCAACCAGTGCACCACCCGCTCGGTGCCGCCATACAGCTTGGGTGGAACAGCCTCCGTCAACGGAGCTACCTGCGCGATGCGCATCTCAGCTTCTCCTCTGCGTGATCATGGAAATTAAAGCCCCTACCGAGTTCGGCACCGGCACGCCAGGGAGGGAACGTTCTCGCATTTGCGAAGTTCCTCTCAACTAACGTTACTTCTTCGTCACACTGCAGCGTGGCCGCGATGCTGCCATCACCCCTTCTCAGTTCGTCCGTATCCGCATGTCGTGATGGCTTTGCCCGGGAACCGAGGCGAAGCGGTCGATGTTCACTCGATCAGTAAGAAAAATGGAAATCATGACGGGGTCGCAGAGAATGGATCATCTTTCTGGATATGCGCGCAGGCCATTTGCCTTTGTTCTGCGCTATCTGCGGCGTCGTTTGGCGTCGCACCTGGTGATCCTGGGTGCCGTTGTTGCGGCAGTTGCCTGCTCGGTAGGCACGCAATACGGCGTCAAATCCCTTGTCGACAGCCTGTCGGCGGGAACTTCGCATGGCGGTAGCGTATGGCTGGCATTCATTCTGCTCATGTCGCTGATTGCCGCCGACAACTTTCTGTGGCGCATCGCGAGCTGGACAGCGAGCTTCACCTTTGTTCGTGTCACGGGCGATTTACGCCGTGACATATTTCGTCATCTGACCGGTCATGCGCCGAGCTACTTCTCGGACCGGATGCCGGGCATGCTGACCAGTCGCATTACGGCCACATCCAATGCAGTGTTCACCGTCGAGAACATGTTCATCTGGAATGTGTTGCCGCCATGCATCGCCACAATTGCGGCAATCGCGTTGATTGGAACCGTGAGCCCCTATATGGCGGTCGGCCTGATCGTGATCGCCGGCGGCATGGTGGTCGCGATGTTCCATCTGGCCGCGGCCGGCAAACCGTTGCATGACGACTTTGCCGACAAGGCGGCCGCCGTCGACGGCGAGATGATTGACGTCATCAGCAACATGCCGCTGGTCCGCGCCTTCTGCGGCATTGGCCACGAGCATGAGCGGTTCGATGCCACGGTGAACCGGGAAGTCAATGCGCGCGGACGCAGCCTGCGCTATCTGGAGAAGCTGCGGTTGTTGCATGCGGCGGTGACCGTGATTTTGACGATTGCGCTGATGGCCTGGGCGGTCACGCTTTGGCAGCGGGGAGAGGCGACCACCGGCGACGTGGTGCTGGTCTGTACCCTCGGCATCTCCATCCTGAGCGCGACTCGCGATCTTGCGGTGGCGCTGGTCGACGTCACCCAGCATGTCGCGCGCCTGACCGAGGCGATCGCCACGCTGCTTGTGCCGCATGATTTGCGCGATCACCCCGAGGCCGAGCCGCTGGTCAAGAGCGGTGCCGCGATTGCGTTCAACAACGTCACTTTCGGCTATCCCGGGGCCGAGAAGATCTTCGAGCGGTTCAGCCTGCGGCTGCAGCCCGGCCAGCGCGTCGGCCTGGTCGGCCAGTCCGGCGGCGGCAAGTCGACCCTGTTCACGCTGCTGCAGCGCTTCTATGATGTCGACGAGGGCAGTGTGACGGTCGACGGCCAGGACATCTCGAAGGTGACGCAGCAGAGCCTGCGCGAAGCGATCTCGGTGGTGCCGCAGGACATTTCCCTGTTCCATCGCTCGATCCGCGAGAATATCCGTTACGGCCGTCCCAACGCGACGGACGACGAGGTGCTGCGCGCGGCGATCGCGGCGCGCTGCGATTTCATCGACAGCCTGCCGGACGGTCTCGACACCATGGTCGGCGACCGCGGGGTGAAGATGTCCGGTGGCCAGCGCCAGCGGATCGCGATCGCGCGCGCCTTCGTCAAGGACGCGCCGATCCTGCTGCTCGACGAGGCGACCGCCGCGCTCGACAGCGAATCCGAGGAGGCGATCCGCGAGGCGCTGGGGCGCCTGATGCGCGGCCGCACCGTGATCGCGATCGCGCACCGTCTCGCGACGCTGCGCAATTTCGACCGGGTGATCGTGCTGAAGCATGGCAAGATCATCGAGGACGGCGCGCCCGACCGCCTGATGCAGGGCCACGGCCCATACCGTGAGCTGGTGACGCAGGAAATGAGCCGGCTCGCGAAGTTCGCCGCCTAAGACCCGGCAGTTGCGTTTGCGTGGCCGCGTTCGAACAACAAGCCGCAGGGGAGCAGCTTATGGGAGCCGAAGCCGCAACCAAGATCATTTCGGTATCGCAGACGGTCGAGACCGTCGCGGAGCAGGCCTTCTACATTCCGATGACGGGGCCCGCCGCGCGGCCCCGCCGCTCGCTCAAGCACGATGACACTTTTATCGTGCTGGACAGCCACGGCGACATCGGAGCGTCGGCCGGCGGGCCGGACGGCTTGTTCAACCATGACACGCGCTATCTGGCGCGGCTGGAGCTCGTGCTCGACGATCTCCAGCCGTTGCTGCTCGGCTCGAACCTGCGCGACGACAATTCGGGATTAACGGTCGACCTCACCAATCCCGACATTTATCGTCAGGGCCGCATCGTCCTGCAAAAGGACCTGCTGCACATCGTGCGCACGATCTTCCTGTGGCGCGGCACGGCGTATCAGCGCATCGGGCTGCAGAACCACGGCGAGCAGCGCGCCAGCTTCGAGCTGACGCTGCTGTTCGACAACGATTTTGCCGATCTGTTCGAAGTGCGCGGCGAGCGGCGTCCGCGCCGCGGCGCCGGCACCAGCAAGCTGCTCGGGCCGACAGACGTGCTGTTCGAATATCGTGGTCTCGACGATGTCGAGCGGACCACCGGGCTGCATTTCGATCCGCGTCCGACCAGGCTTTCGGTGAATGCCGCAACGTGGCAGCTCGAGCTCGATCCACATGAGGCGAGATCGCTGTTCGTGGCCGTGTCCTGCAACCGGCCGATCGCGGAGAAGCCGGCGCGCTTCTTCAGGAGCCTCTTGGCGCATCGCCGCGAGATGCGGCAGTCGACGATCGGCGCGACCAGCATCGAGACCTCCAACAACATTTTCAACGAGGTGCTGTGCCAGGCCATGGCCGACCTCAACATGCTGATGACGGAGACGCCGCAGGGGCGCTATCCCTATGCCGGCATTCCCTGGTATTCGACGACGTTCGGCCGCGACGGCCTGATCACCGCGCTGCAGATGCTCTGGGTCGATCCGCGGGTCGCCAGGGGCGTGCTGCGGCGGCTCGCGCATTTCCAGGCCAAGGCGGTCGATCCGCTCGCTGACGCCGCACCCGGAAAGATCCTGCATGAGATGCGCGGCGGCGAGATGGCGGCACTGCGCGAGGTGCCGTTCTCGCAATATTACGGCAGCGTGGATTCGACCGCTCTGTTCGTCCTGCTCGCGGGGCGCTATTTCGAGCGCACCGGCGACCAGACAACGCTGGTCGAGCTGTGGCCCGCGATCGAGGCGGGGCTTGCCTGGATCGACGGTCCCGGCGACCCCGACCAGGACGGCTTTGTCGAATACCAGCGCGCCACCGAAAAGGGGCTCGCCAACCAGGGTTGGAAGGACTCTTTCGACGCCATCTTCCATGCCGACGGCAAGCTCGCGGAGGGCAACATCGCGCTCGCCGAGGTCCAGGGCTATGTCTACGCCGCAAAACAGCTCGCCGCGCGATGCGCGCTGCAGCTCGGCAAGCCTGAGGTCGCGAAGAGGCTTGAGGCGGAGGCCAAGACGCTCGCCGAGCGCTTCGAAGAGGCATTCTGGTGCGAGGAGCTCAGGACCTACGCGCTTGCGCTCGACGGCAACAAGCGGCGATGCGAGGTGCGGACCTCGAATGCCGGGCAGGTGCTGTTCAGCGGCATGATCCGGGAGGATCGCGCCCGTCTTGTGGCTGCCGATCTGATGCGGCCGCACTTCTTCTCCGGCTGGGGCATTCGCACCGTCGCGCGCGGCGAGGTGCGCTACAACCCGATGTCGTATCACGACGGCTCGATCTGGCCGCACGACAATGCGCTGATCGCGCTCGGGCTCGCCCATTACGGGCTGAAACACTCGGTGGCCCATGTGTTCAAGGGCCTGTTCGACGCCGCGGCCTACATGGATCTGAGGCGGCTGCCGGAATTGTTCTGCGGCTTCCGCCGCGAGAAGCGGCGCGGCCCGACGCTCTATCCGGTCGCCTGTGCCCCGCAGGCCTGGGCCAGCGCCACGCCGTTCACGCTGCTGGAGGCGGCGCTCGGCATCGAGTTCGACGTCGCGCGCTGCGAGATCCGGCTGCGCAATCCGCAATTGCCGACGTTCTTGAACGAGGTCATCTTGCGCGATCTGCGGCTGGGCGAATCCAGCGTCGACCTGCGCGTCAGCCGCCACGGCCACGACGTGGCGCTGGAGGTGCTGCGCACGCGCGGCCAGATCCAGGTGTCGATCGTGCTGGCGCGCTAGCGGCGCGCGGCAAGGAGGGATCATGCGTAACGCCGGATGGTTGGTCGTGAGCGTGGCGATCGTCGCGGGATTGACGGTTGCCGTATCGCGAGCCGCGGAAGAGCAACCCGCAGCCGCAACCGAGGCGAACGCACCGCCGACGGTGCAGTCGCCGGCTTCGGTGGTGCCGATCACGCCGAAGGATGCCGCGCCGCCGCCCTCGGTGACCATCATCGGCGCCAGCGACGCCCATGGCGTGCTCGGACGGGACGTGCGCAGCGCAGCGGACGAGGACATGGGTCATATCGTCGACGTCATCGTCGATCTCACCGGCCATGTGCGCGCCGCCGTGATCGATTTCGGCGGCTTCCTCGGCGTCGGCAGCCGCAAGATCGTGGTCGACTGGAATGCGCTTCGTTTCGGCAAGATCACCAACAAGAAGGACAGTATCACGCTGGAATTGACCAAGGCGCAGGTCGCGGCCGCGCCGGAATACAAGGAAGACACCCCGATGGTCGTGCTCGGCGCGTCCGGTAGCCTGCAACCGCTGCAAGCGATTCAGTGAGGCGCGGGGAGGGATGGCCGCCGGTGCTTTCATCGTCGAAGAAGCCGAACCATGGAGCCCAGGATCGCGACGGCCGCGTTGAGCAGGACAGTTTTGCCGGCGTGCCATCGATCGCGGGCATTCCGGCGCCGTCGCGCCGGAGCCTGCGCGGCCTCGACTGGTTCATCTTCTTCCTCGCGGACGTGCAGACCGGCTTCGGCCCCTTCATCGCGGTCTATCTGACCACGCAGAAATGGACCCAGGTCGAGATCGGGTTCGTGCTGTCGATCGGCGGCATTATCGCGCTGATCGGTCAGATGCCAGGCGGCGCCATCATCGACGCCGCGAAATCCGAGCGGCTGGTTGCGGCGCTTGCGATCGCGACCATCGGCTGCTGCGCGCTCGCCTATGCGGCGATGCCGATCTTCCCCGTCGTGGTGGCGGCGGCCACCTTGCATGCGGCGGCGAGCTGCGTGCTGGGACCGGCGATCGCGGCGATCAGCCTGGGCCTAGTCGGTCCGCTCAAGATCGGCGAACGGCTCGGCCGCAACGCCCGTTTTGCCTCGCTCGGCAATGGCGTCGCCGCCGCGGTGATGGGAACGGCCGGTTATCTTCTCTCGAGCCGTTCGGTATTCCTCGTCAGCTTCCTGCTCGCGATCCCGACCCTGATCGCGCTGTCGCGGATCCGCGAGGAGGAGGTCGACATTGCGCGCTGCCACGGCGAGATGCCACGCGAGGCGCCGGTTCCCGGGGACACCAATGTCTGGCATCTGATCCGGCAGAAACCGCTCATCGTCTTTGCGCTGAGCGTGCTGCTGTTGCAGCTCGCAAACGCCTCGATGATGCCGCTGATGGCAAGCGCCGTGACGGCGCGGTCGAGCCAGTGGGCGACGGTGCTGGTGGCCTTTTGCATCGTCGTGCCGCAGGCGATCGTCGCGCTGCTGTCGCCGACCGTCGGGCGCAAGGCGCAGCTTTGGGGCCGGCGCCCGTTGCTGCTGATCGGTTTCGCCGCGCTGGCGATCCGCGGCGTGCTGTTCGCGACCGTGCGCGATCCCTATCTGCTGGTGCTGGTGCAGGTGTTCGACGGCTTCACGGCCGCTGTGTTCGCGGTGATGATCCCGTTGATCGTGGCCGACGTCGCCTTCGGCAGCGGGCATTTCAATCTGGCGCAAGGCATCGTCGGCACCGCGACCGGCCTCGGTGCGTCCTTGAGCACCGCGCTTGGCGGCTATGTCAGCGACAAGTTCGGCAATGCCACCGCGTTCCTCGGGCTGGCGAGCATCGCAGCGATCGGGCTGTTGCTGATCCTGTTCGTGATGCCGGAGACCCGGCGCACTGGCATGCTCGCGACAAAAGAAATGGCCGGCTGAACCAGATCAGCCGGCCACAAGTGGGGAAGACAAAATCAGGCGTGAAGATTGTGCAGGCGCTGACTGTTGCGCAGCAAAGCTTGCGAAACGTCAACGCTCTGTCCGCCCTGCGGTCATATGCAGCTCCCTCCCGGACGATCGTCGCTGGACGGCCGACGGTCGCCGGGCGTAACAATGCCGGAGGATTTGCGAAGATAGAGACAGGCTCTCTGGAGCAGGAGCGTGATGAGCATGCAGGGCAATGCCGAGGCGGGCAGGTGCAGGGACCTGCCGGGACAAATCGTGCTGGTGCTGCAAGGCGGCGGTGCGCTCGGCTCCTATCAGGCGGGCGTGTACCAGGCCTTGCACGAGGCGGGCATCGAGCCGGACTGGGTCATCGGCACCTCGATCGGGGCCATCAATGCGAGCCTGATCGCAGGCAACGCGCCGGAAAACAGGCTCGCGCGCCTGAAGGAGTTCTGGAAACGGATGGAGCAGACTCCTCTGCGCACCGGCGTTCCGGGCTTCGACGACAAGCTGGCCTATTGGTCGACTGTCACTGGCGGCATTCCCGGCTTCTTCCGGCCCAATCCACTTGCGCATGCCGGCGAGTCCTATCCGCTCGGCGCCGATCGCGCCGGCTATTATACGACTGCGCCGCTGGAGACCACGCTGCGCGAGCTCGTCGATTTCGGCCTCGCCAATCGCGGCGCGCCGCGTCTCACGGTCGGGGCGGCCCATGTCGGCACTAGCCGGATGCGCTATTTCGACAGCCGCGACGGTGAGCTGACGGTGAAGCACGTCATGGCCTCGGGCGCGCTGCCGCCGGCCTTCCCGGCGGTGCGTATCGACGGCGAGCTTTATTGGGACGGCGGCATTCTCTCGAACTCGCCGACGGAGGCCGTATTCGACGACAATCCTCGCAGGGACTCGCTGATCTTCTCCGTGCATCTGTGGAATCCCGCCGGCGCCGAGCCGACCACGATGGGGGAGGTGCTGACCCGCCACAAGGACGTGCAATATTCCAGCCGGATCGCGAGCCAGATCGAGCGCCAGCAGCAGGCCCATCGGCTGCGCCACGTCATCAACCAGCTTGCGGCCCGATTGCCCGCGAGCGAGCGCGATGATCCCGCGGTGAGGGATCTGATCGGCTATGGCTGCTCGACGCGCATGCATGTGGTGCGGTTGCTGGCACCGCAGCTCGATCGCGAGACCCACACCAAGGACATCGACTTCAGCCCGTCCGGCATCATGCGGCGCTGGGACGCCGGTTACGCGCATACAAGGTCGGTGCTGATGCGCGCGCCGTGGACCGGCGAATTCGATCCGCTGTCGGGCGTGGTGCTGCACGAGCATATCGACGAGATGCCGCTGGCCGCGGAATAGCGCCATAAGCGGCCGTTGGCTTCATCGAATTGCCACAGGCCTTGCGGATCGTCGGCTTTCGTCCGCAATCGAAAGACCCTGCAAGTGGTGACCGGGAACGATCTGGAATTGGCTCTCGATCAGGTCCGCGCCAATGCGCCGGGACCGGTGTCCGGCGTGTTCGGTCCTGACACGGTGACCTGGCGGATCGATCGGGAGGCGGTCATCTTTCTTGGCGCCGGCCGTGCGCTGCTGCTTCAACTCGCGCATCCCTGGGTCGCGGCCGCCATCGCAGAGCATTCCAACACCCTTGCCGATCCGATCGGGCGCTTCCACCGCACCTTCGACATCGTGTTCGCCATGGTGTTCGGCTCGCTCGACCGCGCCATGCTGTCATCCCGGCAACTGCATCGGCGCCACAGCATGATCGTCGGCCAGATGCCCGAGACCGTCGGTCCCTTCGCTGTGGGTTCGCGCTATTGCGCCAACGACATCCCGTCGCTGCGTTGGGTTCACGCCACGCTGGTCGAGACCGCGCTGATGGCGCACGATCTGGTCCTGCCGCCGCTCTCGGTGGAGGAGCGCGAGCGCTACTGGACCGAGAGCCGGACCTTTGGCGCGCTGTTCGGGCTGACGGGCGATGATCTGCCGGCGGATTGGTCCGGCTTCGCAGCCTACGCCGCAGCGATGGCGCAGTCAGACACGTTGACTGTCAGTCCTGCCGCGCGCGAGATCGCCGCGCAGATCTTTGGCGGCGCGCGCCCGTGGCTGCGGCCGCCGCGATGGTATCGCGCACTCACGGCAAGCCTGCTGCCGGAGCGTCTGCGCGCAGGCTTCGGGTTTGAGCTTGATGAGCAGCACGCCAAATCCGCCGACAACGCGCTGCGATGGATCAAGCGGGTCTATCCGAAATTGCCGGACAGGCTGCGCTATGTCGGTCCCTATCAGGAAGCGCAGGCCCGGCTGCGCGGCGAGCCGCAGCCCGACTGGGTGACCCGCTGCCTCAACCGCGCCTGGATCGGCCGGCCGCAGATGGACGTGCGCGGGAAGGGGTGAGCGCTCGGTGCTCGCCACAAGCACCGTCATTGCGAGGAGCTCTTGCGACGAAGCAATCCAGACTGCTTCCGCAGAGGGATTCTGGATTGCTTCGCTTCGCTCGCAATGACGGAGAATGTGGTAGCGGCCGTCGTGCCCTCACGCCGCCGCGAGCTTCCGATACAGCGCGCTGTAACTTCCGGCCGAGATGCTCCAGGAGAACGACCGGCCCATCGCGCTGCGGCGCATGGTGTCGAGCTGGTCCTGGGCCATGAACGCCTCGAAGGCGCGGCGGACGCCGCCGAGGAAGGACTCGTGCGAGGGTCTTGAGAACAAAAAGCCGGTCTCGCCGTCTGTGATGGTTTCGGCGAGGCCGCCGGTCTGGTGACCGATCGGCAGCGAGCCAAAACGCTGGGCATACATCTGGCTAAGCCCGCACGGCTCGAAGCGCGACGGCATCAGCGTAAAATCGCTGCCGGCAAAGATGCGCCGCGCCTGGGCGTCGTTGAAGCCGATGGTGACGCCGATGGCGTCGGGGCGGCGGCGATGGGCATCGATCAGCGCCTGCTCGAGCGCGGGCTCGCCGGAGCCGGTGACCACGATCTGCCCGCCGGCATCGACGATCTCGTCGGCGGCCGACAGCACGAGGTCGATGCCTTTCTGGTGCACGAGCCGCGCGACGATCGCAAACATCGGCCCGCGCGAGACCGCGAGGCCGAACTGCTTGCGTACGTAGTCCGCGTTGGCCTTCTTGCCGACCCAGTCGCCGGCGCCGAATTGCTGCGCGAGCTGGGCGCAGGAGAGCGGGTCCCAGCTCTCGTCGATGCCGTTGAGGATGCCGGTGAGCTCGGACGCTTCGGAGCGGACGCGCAGCAGTCCTTCGAGGCCGCAGCCGAATTCCTCCGTCGTGATCTCGCGCGCATAGGTGCCGCTGACGGTGGTGAGATGCGAAGCATAGACGAGGCCAGCCTTGAGGAAGGAGAGCTGGTCGTAGAACTCGACGCCGTCGATGTGGAAGGAGCTTTCGGGGACGCCGATCCGCCGCAACGAGTCCTTCGGGAAGAGACCCTGATAGGCGAGGTTGTGGATGGTCAGGATCGACGGCAGCTTGGCGCCGCGCCAGGCGAGGTAGGCCGGCACGAGCGAGGCCTGCCAGTCATTGGCATGGACCAGATCTGCTGCCCAATTCTTGTCCAGCTTGCCCATGGCAAGCTCAGCGGCCGCCGAGGCGAGCCGCGCGAAGCGAATGTCGTTGTCCGGCCAGTCGCGCCCGGACTCGTCGCCATAGGGATTGCCGGGACGGTCGTAGAGTTGTGAGCACAACAGCACATAAACCGGCAGGCCGTCCTTGGTGGCGGCCCGGCCGAGCGAGCAGGCCGGCATCTCCGCAAATGCCGGGCAGCGGCCAACGACCTGAATATGCGTGAGTTGCTCGATGATGTCGCGATAGCCGGGCAGCATGATCCGGATATCGGCGAAGGGGCGGAGCGCTCGAGGGAGGGCAGCGGAAACAGCACCAAGTCCGCCGACGCGGACGAAGTCGTCCATCTCCGTGGTGACGAATAAGACCCTCAAGAACGACTGCCCTCTTCCGATCCCGATTGCTGCTATGCAAGATCGGGTCCAGTTGTCCCGGAAACGCTCAAGCCCCCCACGAGACGCATCGGTTCGGTAAAGACTTTCCTACTCAGCCGCCGCCCTCTAGGGTCGGCGCAGCAACAAGAGAGAACATCGATAGTTCCTAAGGGGCGGCAAGGAGACGTGGCCGGCATGCAGCTAGCAGATAAGCACGAAGACACGACGACAAAGGCCTTCGCGGGTCTGCGGGTCCTGGATTTTTCGACCACGATTGCCGGCCCGCATTGCGCGCGGATGCTGGCCGACATGGGCGCCGAGGTTATCAAGATCGAAACCGAGGGCGGCGAGACGATGCGGACGCGGCCGCCGCTGCGTAAAGGCTGCAGCACCGTGTTCGGCCAGCTCAATGTCGGCAAGAAGAGCGTGGTGCTCGACCTCAAGTCCGAGGACGGCAGGGAGGCGGTCCGCCGGCTGGTCGCCGCCGCTGACATCCTGGTCGAGAATTTTCGCCCGGGCGTGATGCGCCGGCTGCGGCTCGACTATGACAGCCTCCGCCCGGTCAACCCCAGGCTGATCTATTGCTCGATCTCGGGCTATGGCCAGACCGGTCCCTCGGCCGAGCTGCCGGCCTACGCGCCGGTGATCCATGCCGCCTCCGGCTATGACATGGCGCATCTCGCCTACCAGCCGGGCCGCAACCGTCCGGACTATTGCGGCATCTACCATGCCGATGTCGTCACCGGTACCTATGGCTTTGGCGCGATTGCGTCCGCGCTCTATCAGCGCACCGTGACCGGGCTCGGCCAGCACATCGACGTCTCCATGCTGGAATCGATGCTGACCTTGACGGTGATCGAATTGCAGAGCTCGCAATTCGCGGTGAAGCCGCCGCCGCGTCCGATGTTCGGCCCGACCGAGACCGCCAACGGCTATGTCATGATCACGGTCGCCAGCGAGAAGACGTTTCAGTGCCTGATGGGTGTGATCGGGCGGCCCGAATGGATCTCCGATCCGCGCTTCTCCTCCTATGCTCCGCGGCGCGAGAACTGGGCCGACATGATGGACGGCGTCGAGGCCTGGTCGAAGCGGCTCACGACCGATGCATGCCTTGTGGCTTTAAGCGCTGCCGGCGTGCCGGCCTCGGCCTATCGCACCATCAAGGAAGCTCTGGCCGATCCGCAGCTCGCGCACCGGCAGGCGCTCTCGTCGGTGGAGGACGGAGGCGGCGCGTTCCAGGTGCTCAATCTGCCGTTCCGGATGACGGGCGCTGACACGACGCCGGGCAAGACGATCTCTGTGCTCGGCGAGCACACGGATGCGCTGTGCGACGAATTCGGCCTCGGCGACGACGCGCCAATTCCGTCCGGCAAAACGACCGTGCAAGGCTGACGAAGGGCCAGGTTTGTCTCGTCCCGCCGCCCGTGCCATGGTGGCGCGACGAAGAAATATGCCGGGAGGACGCCATGAAGAGTTTCAAGGTCGCTGATTTCAAGGCGCCGCTGCAGGAGTTCGACGAGGCCACGCCGCAACCGTCAGGCACGCAGGTGCTGATCAAGGTCAAGGCCGCCGGCGTCTGCCACAGCGATCTCCATATCTGGGAAGGCGGCTATGATCTCGGCCATGGCCGCAAGCCGCTGTCACTGAAGGATCGCGGCATCAATCTGCCGCTGACCATGGGCCACGAGACGGTCGGCGAAGTGCTGGCGTTCGGGCCCGACGTGAAGCCGACCGACCAGGGCGGCCTCAAGCATGGCGATGTCGGCCTGGTCTATCCCTGGATCGGCTGCGGCAAATGCGCCACCTGCCTCGGCGGTGACGAGAACATGTGCCTGACGCCGCGCTCGCTCGGCGTCTATTGCGACGGCGGCTATTCCGATCACATGCTGGTGCCGCATCCGCGCTATCTGCTCAACCTGAACGGGCTCGATCCCGCGTCGGCCGCACCCTATGCCTGCTCGGGCGTCACCACCTACAGCGCGCTGAAGAAGGTCGAGCAGCACTTTGACACGCCGATCGTGATGTTCGGCGCCGGCGGTCTCGGCCTGATGGCACTGTCGCTCTTGAAGGCGATGGGCGGCAAGGGCGCGATCATGGTCGATATCGATGCCAGGAAGCGCGAGGCGGCGGAAAAGGCCGGCGCGCTTGCCACCATCGATCCCAAGGCGCCGGATGCGCTGGAGCAGCTGGCGAAGAAGGCGGGCGGCCCGATCCGCGCCGTGATCGACCTCGTCGGCAATGCCGCAACGACGCAGCTCGGCTTCGACTGCCTGACCAAGGGCGGCAAGCTCGTTATCGTCGGCCTGTTCGGCGGTGGCGCGACCTGGGCCTTGCCGCTGATCCCGATCAAGGCGGTGACGATCCAGGGCAGCTATGTCGGAAACCTGCGCGAGACGCAGGAGCTGCTCGATCTCGTCCGCGCCAAGAACGTAGCGCCGATCCCGGCGACGAAGGCGCCGCTCAACAAGGCCAACGACGCGCTGGTGCAATTGCAGCAGGGCGCGGTGGTCGGGCGCACGGTGCTGACGCCGTAGCGGCTCTCTCCTCCGTCATTGCGAGCGGAGCGAAGCAATCCAGAAATCCCTCCGCGGACACAGTCTGGATTGCTTCGCTTCGCTCGCAATGACGGGCCTTTCTTTTGTTCGCCCAGGAATCACCCATGTCCGCAAACAACGCCTTCCACATTGCCGTGCTCGCCGGTGACGGCATCGGCCCCGAAGTCATGACGCCCGCGATTGAGGTGCTGCGCAAGATCGAGACGAAGTCGGATTTGCGCTTCCGCTTCACCGAGGCGCCCGCGGGCGCCAACAACTATCTCGCGACCGGCAAGTCGATGCCGGATTCCACCATCAAATTGTGCGAGGAAGCCGACGCGATCCTGCTCGGTGCCTGCGGCCTGCCGTCGGTGCGCTATCCCGACAATACCGAGATCGCACCGCAGATCGAGCTGCGCTTCATCTTCGATCTCTACGCGGGCGTGCGCCCGGCGCGGCTCATTCCGGGCGTGCCGAGCCCGATCGTCGGCGCTGACAAGCGCGGCATCGATCTCGTCGTGATCCGCGAGTCCACCGAAGGCCTGTTCGCCTCGATGGGCAAGGGCGTGGTCACCCATGAAGATGCGCGCGAGACCATGGTGATCACGCGCAGGACCTCCGAACGCCTGTTCGACTTCTCGTTTCGCCTCGCCGAGCGGCGCAAGGCGCGCGGCAAGCCGGGTGCGCTCGCCTGCGTCGACAAGGCGAACGTGTTCAAGGCGTTTGCGTTCTTCCGCGGCATTTTCGACGAGATCGCGAAGAAGCACCCCGAGGTGAAAACCGATCGCCTCTATGTCGACGCCTGCTCGGCCATGCTGGTCAAGCGTCCCTGGGATTTCGACGTGATGGTGATGGAGAACATGTTCGGCGACATCGTCTCCGACATCACCGCGAGCCTGATCGGCGGCCTCGGCATGGCACCGTCGGCCGACATCGGCGACAAATACGCCGTGTTCCAGCCGTGTCACGGCACCGCGCCCGACATCATGGGGCAGGGCAAGGCCAATCCCACCGGCATGATCCTGTCTGCGGCGATGATGCTGGACTGGCTCGCCGACAAGCACGGCGTCGAGAGCGCGGCGGAAGCCGGCGAGCAGATCGAGAGCGCGGTGGATCAGGTCTATGCCGCCGGCCTCAAGCCGATCGAGTTTGGCGGCAGCAACGGCACGGCGGATATTACCAGGGCGGTGCTCGCGGCGCTGTAGGAGTAATCGGACCGCGGGGCGCTTTCACCTCGCCCGCTTGCGGGGAGAGGTCGAATTTCGAGCGAAGCGCGAATTCGGGTGAGAGGGACTCTCCGCGAGTCGAACTCTTACCGTTGTTTTCGGCGACGGTCCCGTGCTCGCAGACGAATTGCTCGAATTTGTCATCAAGGTCGTCAAGACGCGTCGATCTCGAACGCGATGGGGCATAAGCCGATGTCCGGCTGCATGGGCGTATTGGCAGCCAAGGTTTTCCGTATTTTGTGAAAAGGGTATCTACCTACCAAAGACGCCGCTCCGGCGCATCTTTGATCCGCTCGCCGTGAACGCCAATGGTGTTGAAGGCTTCGAAGACGGTTTATCGGCGCTGCACCAGACCAACTTGCCAAAATATCCGGACCTCTTGGCCTCAATCAGGTACATTCAGTAAGGGGTGGCTTTTGATCAACGGCCGCGAAGGCCGGCAACTACGATCGGAGCTGGCATGTCGAGAGGATTGAACCCTGCGTCTATAAACGAAAGCGTGCTGACGCAGCGCTTGAGCGAGCTTGAGTCCGCTGCGAACTGGCCGCCGTCTGTGCTCCAGGACCTCGAGCGCTTTATTCACACCGGCGACGACTATGATCTCTTTCGGGTCAACCCGATCAAGTACGCGACCGTCAACGGGTTGAGTGAGGCCGATGGAATCGACCTGTTTGTGCACGCCGCCAAGGTCGGCCTGTTCGAGATGCAGTGGCTACTCATCTGCGCCTATTGCCCACAGGTCGCAGGCAGTTTTCGTGAGCTGGACCAGGTCCATCCACGCTTCCAGTGCGAGTTCTGCAACGCACTCAACGATGTGGCGTTGGATGACTATATCCAGGTTGCCTTTACAGTCTCGGATGCCGTCCGCGACATCGTGTTCCGCCATCCTGAGAAGCTGTCCGTGCAGGACTACTATCTGCGCTACAATTTCTCCGGAGATTTCAGGCCTCCACTTGGAATGACGCACGAACAACTCGTCGCGGCGCTCTCACGCGGATTTGCCGACATTGAAGCTGAGCAATGCAGAAGCTTCGAGTTTGACGTGACGGCCGGCCGTTTCGAGGTGCTTGACCTCAGCCATAAGCTGCTCCTGGTCTTCTTCGCCAACGGTGAGGTGGCGGGACCCCAAGGGACGCAAATTCAACTCGACTCGGGTCGGTTCGTGGTTCCGGACCGATCGATCGGGCCGAGAGAAATGGTCCTGGGCGATGGACTCTTTGCCTTTCGACGGACGACCGACGTCAGCCCAGGCAAGCATACCGTCGTGATTGAGAACCGCACGAGCGAGCGCGGCCGCTTCTGGTTCCTCCAGTATCCTCCCCAGTTCGTGCCTCATCTGGTCGAATACGAGCCCTTTCTGTCTGGCAAGCGGTTACTGCTCACCCCGTGCTTCGGCGAACTCTACAAGACGCAGTTGGTGGACGAGCGCGAGAGCCTCGCCGTCTCCGACATGACTTACCTGTTCACGGATCTGAAAGATTCGACTCCGCTGTATGAAAGCGTTGGCGACGTGAATGCCTATTTTCTCGTTCGTCAGCACTTCGACATCTTGAACAAGATCATTCGAGAACGATCTGGCACCATCATCAAGACGATCGGCGATGCGGTCATGGCCGGATTTGAGCGCCCACAGGATGCTGTCCGTGCCTCCATCGAGATGATCGAAGAACTGTTGCACTTCAACCAAACCGCTTCACGGCCGCTAGGCCTCAAGGTCGGTGTGCACAGAGGCAGGGCGGTTGCCGTACGGCTAAACGACCGGATTGATTACTTCGGGCAGGACGTGAATATTGCTGCACGCGTGCAAGGGCTTGCCGCCGTCAACGAGGTGTGCCTGACCGAAGCTGTCATGGAAGCCCCCGGCGTCAGTGACATCGTCGAAGGACGCCCGGCATCGCGCGACTACGAGAACTTGAAGGGCGTCGGCCAGAAGATGGAAATTCATCGGATTGGAGTTTCTCCGACACGGAGGTGAGCCCCGCTGATGCCGCCAGCGTCGTTCGCACATTTCAGCCATGGAGCAGCGCCGCTCGGCAGAAGCAAAAAGAGGCGAGGGCAATATCGAGTCTGCACACTGGGTCAAAAGGCCGCCGATAACGGCCGAACTGATGACAGTGTCCGCTCCACTCCGACCAGCAGCGCTTTCGCCTGATTGAGGTTTTGAGCGATTGACCGCCCGCGGGCCTTCCAGGAAAAAGGGGCCTCACGGCCCCTTCGTCATTTACCAGCGGTGCCAGTGGCGATGGCCCCAGCCCCATGGACGCGGGCCGTAACCGTAGAAGCGTCGCGGGCCGCCATAGTAGCCGTAGGCGCCGTAATAGTTCGGACGCCACCAGCAGCGGCCCCAGGCGTTGCAGACCATCCGCACCTGATCGACCTGCGCGGCCGGACCGCCTGCGATTTGATCGGCCTGCGGTATGCCGTTCGGCATCGCCGCGAGCGCTTGTCCCGACGCCAGCGCGGCGCTGCCCAGGGCAGCCAGACCAAGAACAGCAAATCTAAGTTTCATCGCGATCTCCCTCATTGGTGGCGGGAGAACTTGCGCCAGATCAATTGGTTGCTATCGCAGCGCAAGGCGGCGAGGAATTTAATCTTGGTGAACGGGTGTTCACGGGAGCGACGTCGTCGCAATCCTGGCCCGCGGGGCGTCGATCAAGCACGCATCCCGATCGCGGGCCGAAATGGAGGATCGTTCTCGGGCGAGGGTGCCGGCGCATAGTGATCGAATTGCATTGTGAAGGTCGCGCGACCTTGGCTCATCGAGCGCAGGTCATTCGCGTAACCGAACATGTCGATGAGCGGCACCATCGCGCTGATGACGGTGGCGCTGCGCCTCTTTTGCCCCCGGATCTGGCCGCGTCGCAAATTCAAGTCTCCGATGACGGGGCCGATACAGTCCTCCGGGATCGCCACCTCCACCGTCATGATCGGCTCGAACAGCAACGGCCCTGCCTTCTGAAGCGCCTCTCGGAACGCCGCACGTGTGGCGATCTCGAAGGCCAGCGCCGAGGAGTCGATGTCATGATATTTTCCGTCAATCAGTTCGACCTTGATGTCGATCACCGGGAAACCGGCGACAACGCCCGCGCAAAGCACGCTCTCGATCCCCTTTTCGATGCCGGGGATATATTCCTTCGGCACCGCGCTGCCGACGATCTTGGACTCGAACCAGTAGCCCTTGCCGAGCTCGTTCGGCTCGACGCGCAGCTTGACGGCAGCGAACTGGCCTGAACCGCCCGACTGTTTCTTGTAGGTATATTCCACCTCGGCCGGCCGAGTGATGCGCTCGAGGAACGCCACCTGCGGTGCCCCAACCCTGAGATCGACGTCATGGCTACGCCTGATGGTTTCGAGGATGGCGTCGAGATGGAGTTCGCTCACGCCCTTCAAGACGGTCTGTCTGGGCTCCTGATCGATCGAAAATTCGAAGGCAGGGTCTTCGTCCGCGAGCTTTGCCAGCGCAATGCCGAGCTTCTCCTCATCGGCCTTTGACTTCGGCTCGATTGCGATCTCGATCAGCCGCGGCTGGGAGGACATTTCGTTCGCCGCGACATACGGATTGATTCTGGGAGGGCCGGACTTCCAGTTCACCCATTCTTCAGCGTCGCGGAGCGAAACAAAGTCGGCGATCGGCAGATCAGTGAGGTCGGCCCGGCGGTGAACGACGCGCCAGCCGCCTTCTTGAAGGCGCTGGATGATGAAGCATTCAACGGGCAAGTAGATCATTTTGACGTATCAGCCCTCAAGCCGGCCTGTTCCGGAGCCTTATGCCGTCGGCTTCGCGTGCTCGGCAAAAAACGTGGTCTCCCGCGTGATCGTGATTTTGTGCCCTGTGATGCCGCGCAGGATCGCTGTCAGCGCAAACCATCTGTCGAATGGCGCGCATTCCTTGTTCTCGTTGGTCAGCTTCGCAAAACTGCAGCCTGCCGCCTCCCGCGCCAACTCGCCGATCGTGAGGATGCGACGCGGAACGATCCGGGAGACCAGCCACCTCTCGTAACCAAAGCCAAAGCAGAGTGCCGCCGCCAGGAAGAGTACAAGCAGATTGTCCAACGAGGTCCCAACGGCGTGCCACAGGCAGCCGAGCAGCCCCAATACGAATAGGGCCGGCCAACGGAAAGGTCTCGGCCATCTCGCTGACATCCGGAAAGAGGCTTCCAGACTCGGAAGATCAAGGCCTGAACCCTGCGCAAGCCGTCGCCACTTCGGAGCCATCGAGCGAGGCTCGAGTCGTTCAAGAACTGAAATGGGCGTTTGGGGCGTGATCTCGCTCGCGATTCCCATGGTTTTGAGTGCTCGACGCAGGCGGTAGAACGCCATTTGAGAAAGGCAAACCTGCGTTCTGCTTCCGGCGTTCGGATGTTTCACTTCGATCAGATCGTAAAGCTGGCCGACGGTCCGCGTCTGCTCGGCTTCCGCGTCGGTCAGCTTGATCCCAAAGGTTCGCTCAACGTCGTGGATGACGTCCACATCATCGCCGTCGCCGACGAAGTTCAACGTGTCTTTCATGTTTTTCGCCAACGGACGGGTTGCCGTGATCGGAGCATTCGTTGCACTCGGTCCAATCGTAACGCCGCGGCGTTATGCCCGTCTTCATCGGCCGTGGTGCGTCATGATGTTATTCTGCCGGTGTTTTGCCCGACGTGTCAAATCTCATGGCCGCACGGCTCAAATCAGCTCGAGCCAAATTGTTGAGCAATTTCTACTGTGCATAGGGTTGTTTTCGAGGTTCTTTGTGGCGCGTCCGGCGTCGAGGCTACTTCCCCTGGAACTGCGGCTTGCGCTTGTCCATGAAGGCCTGCCGGCCTTCGCGAAAATCGGCGCTGTCCATGCAGGCTGTGCCGATCGCCTTGATTGCGGTCATGTCGCGTGCGCTTTCATCCTTCAGCACCTCCGCGATGGTGATCTTGGCGGCCTTGATCGCAAGCGGCGCGTTCTGCGAGATCGTCGCGGCAATCGCCATGGTCTCGCCCCAGAGCTGGTCGTCGGGGATCACGCGCTCGACGAGGCCGATGCGCAAGGCTTCGGTGGAATCGATGCGCATGCCCGTGTACATCAAGAGCCGCGCCCAGGACGGGCCGACGAGCGACACCAGGTGCCGCAGGCCGTCAAAGCCATAGGCGATGCCGAGCTTCGCCGCGGGAATGCCGAACTGGCTGTCGTGCGCGGCGATGCGGATGTCGGCCAGCATCGCGACCTGCATGCCGCCGCCGAGGCAAAAACCCTGGATGCAGGCAATGGTCGGCTTCGGGTAGTCGGCGAGCAGCGCGCGCTGGGCGGCGCTGCGCTTGCCGTACTCCTCGGAGGCCGCCGCATTATGGCGGTTTTTCTCGAACTGGCTGATGTCGGCGCCGGAGACGAACGCCTTGCCGCCGGCGCCGCGCATGATCACGACGCGGACTGAATCGTCGTCGCGCAACGCTGTCAGCGCTTCGCCAAATCCCTCCCACATCTCCAGCGACATCGCGTTGCGCTTGTCGGGATTGTTGAAGGTGATCACACCGACGCCGTCGGCGACCTCCGTGATGATCTTGCCGTCGGCGTAGGGAGCTTCATGGGAGAGATCGGGCATCGCGCGCTCGCTTGTCGTTGACGAGGCGCAATGTGCGACCGGGCCGAGGCCCAGGTCAACCGCGGCAGGGCGAGGGGATTTGCATCCGCCCGTGCCGCGATTGCATGCCTACTGCGCCATATGCGCGGTCAGCGGATGATTGCCGGCATTGCTGAAGAACGCGGCTTCTTCGGCGGTCGCCTCCAGCAACTGCTCGTCCTGGTTATAGACGTCGCTGCGGAACTGGATGGACTGGTCCCTGGTCATCCACGCGGTGAGATAGATCCAGGCCACCGGCACCTTCCTGGCCATCGCGACCTCCTGATGCTGACCGGTGGCGATTTCCGCATCGATCGCGGCGCGGCTCCATTTCGGCTGGTCCTTGAGCAGCCAGGCGGCGAGATCGCGCACATTGTCGACGCGGGAGCAGCCGTGGGAATCGAAGCGGTAGTCGTCGCTGAACAGATTGCGCTGGTTGGTGTCGTGCATGTAGACCGAATAGGAGTTCGGCATGTCGATCTTCACCGCGCCGAGCGCGTTGAAGGTGCCATTCTGCTGGCGCACGGTGAAATTCGGCGTGTGCGTGCCCGACCAATCGACCGAATGCGGATCGATCGGATTGTCGTGGCCGTCGAGCACCTCCATGTGCATGCGCGACAGATAGGTCGGGTCCTTGCGCATATGTGCGGAGATCTCGGTCTTGGCGATCGAGGAGGGCACCGTCCAGGTCGGGTTCAGCACCACTCCGGTGATCTGGGCCGTCAGCGTCGGCGACGGCTTTTCGGTCTTGCCGACGATGACGCGATAGCGCCGCACCACGACGTCGTTCTCGACCGCCTCGGCGAAGGCGGCGGGGATGTTGACCACGACATAGCGCGGGCCGAAGCTGAAATTGGTGTTCTCGAGCCGCTCGAGCGACGCTTCCAGTTGCCGGATGCGCTTTTGCACCGTGACGTTCATGGCCGCGAGCGTGCGCGGCGTCATCGTGCCCGTCGGCGCAAGACCGTGGCGGGCCTGAAAGCGCTTCACACCGTCCGCGAGATCCTGGTCGAAAGCACCGCTCGCCTTCTCGGCAGCGAGGTCGCCCGAAAGAATCAGCCGCTTGCGCAGGAGGTCGTCGTTGGCGCCTTGCACGCCGGGCGCGAACCTGGCGTCCGCAGGGATCGTCGGCCAGCCGCCGCGCACCGCAAGATCGGAATAGCTCAGCGCCGCGTCCTTGATGCGCTGGGCGGTGCCTTCGTCATAGGTCGGCTCATGCGTCAGCGCGAGCGCTGCGGCCGAGCGGCTCTCGGCGGTCGAAGCCGGTGCCGCAATGGCGGCTTTGGGGACGGCGGCGTGAGCCGGGTTGGCGACCGCCGGCACGGTGCCGGAGGTGCCGGGCTTGGGCCCGGCCTGGCCCGTGGTCTCGGTCTGCGCAAGCGCAGAGGCGCTGACGATGAGGCCCATGGCAATGATCACGGCATGGCGTTTCGACATCTGTCTGGTTTTCCCCAAGAGGCAATTCCCGGCCGCTGTGCTGCGTGCGCCGATCGGCGAAATCGGCGGGAAGCTAGGGCATCAGGGTTGCGGTCCCATTAAGCGCATCGAGGCCCCCGCGCGTCCAACGCGGAGGCTCTCGAGTAGGTCGCAACAAGGTTGGGACGGGTTCGCGTAAACTGCGACGAATACCAAAAAAAGGGGCGGTCATGCCGCCCCAAAAATCGAAGGCCGCGCGCATAAGGTGCGCACGCCTTTCTCCTGCCAATCAGGCTTCATCCTGCCAATCGGGCCTCGCCCAATCCAGCCGCGCCCCCGCGACGCGGCGGATTGAACATTGGCCGTGAAGGCCAGGCCGTCGATCGATCAGGCTTCGTTCGCCGCGATCGATTCCATCAGCGAGACGAGCTGACGCTGCACCGTCTGATCCTTGATCTTGCTGTAGGCGCGCAGCAGGCGGAGGCTGAAAGCCGAGTCCAGGAACAGGAGGCTTTCGACTTCGCGGGCCTTGTTGTCGCCGTCATAGAAGAAGGTCACGGGCACATCGAGGGCGGTGGCGATCTGCTGAAGCCGAGCCGCGCCGACGCGGTTGACGCCCTTCTCGTATTTCTGGACCTGCTGGAAGCTCACGCCGAGCTTTTCGCCGAGCTCAGCCTGCGAGATCTTCATCTCGACGCGCCGCAGACGGATCCGCTTGCCAAGCTCGATGTCCGGCTTGCCGGCACTGCGCTGCTTCATCCTTTTCGCCGCTGCTTTCATTTTGGTTTTCACCTTTGTTCTTCGGTTGAAAATCCCCCGAAGAGCTGGGTCAGGGGTTCGCCCATATACGAGTCCTTGAATTCATGCGGATGCACGAACTCTTCCTTAAACCACGGGAAGCGAGCCGGATTGAAAGCTTCGATCAGCCAATCAATCATGTGCCGCACGCGGGGAATCCGGCCGCTACCAGGGTGGTAGGACAACCAGATATCCAGCGGTCGGTTCAACTCGACCTCCAGTGGAATCAACTTCCCGCCAAGCGCAATGGCATAGCTCGGGAATACGCCGATTCCGGCTCCATTCGCGACAGCCCAGTAATTGGCGCTTGAGACGTTGGTCTTCATGACCAGAAGGTCACGCTCCGGAACGCCCGGGAAGAAGCTCTCGAAAGTTTCCTTGGCGGCGAGCTGGTCGGCGAATTGCAGCACCAGGCGGTGCTTGATCAATTCGAGCGCCGAGTGCGGCGTGCCATATTTCTCAAGGTATTTTTCCGAAGCCCAGAACATCAAATGCATGCGGCCGAGCCGCACCAGCTTGACGTCGAGCGCCGATGGCCGCGACAGATGGATGGCGACGTCGGCCTCGTGGCGGGAAACGTCCGCCGAGCGCATCGCGCAATGCAGGTCGACCAGGATATTCGGATAGGCTTGCTGGAATTCCACCAGCCGGGGGGCGAGCCAGAAGGTGCCCAATCCCTCGGTGACGGCGACGCGAACCTCGCCGGTGAGGGCGTTGGCGGTTGAATCACTGGTGCGCAACACGTCGAAGGCCGCCGCCTCCATGCGCTCGACAGCGGAGACCACCAGCGCGCCTTCATCGGTGAGATGGGTGCCGTGGACATCGCGTGTGAACAGGGTGGTGCCGGTCTGGCGCTCAAAATCATCGATCCGGCGGCGGACAGCGTTGATCGACAGAGACAAGCGTTCGGCCGCCGAGCGGAAGCTGCCGCATCGAACGACTTCCAAGAAGATGCGGGCCGCATCCCAATCGGAGAGGCCGCTGATGTTTGTCTTTAGGCGTTCCTCCAGTGGAACGCCCCTTTCCGCCAAGGAGTGCATACAAGTCCCTTCGGGGCGCTAAACTGGCAGAATCTAGCGCAAACCACAACCACGACGGGTTGGGGAACGGTGAGTTTTAAACGCCATACTTACCGCGCCCGAAGTGGTATTTTAGTGTGCTTGGGGTTGGGAATCGGGCTAGTTGTTGCCCGGAAGAGGGGTACACGTGCGTTCCGTTGCGAGCCTTACCATGGCTGCGGGATTGCCGGGTCCAATTGGACCTGAGGGTGGCGTGCGAAATGCCGCGCGCGCTCGCGGGATGGATCGATCGCGCGGGCCGAGGCGTTTCAGCTCCAGGCGTTTCAGCTCCAAGCGTTTCAGCTTCAAGCGTTTCAGCTCTCGCCATTCCGACTTGCGCCGCTTTGCAAAGCCATCTGGAACTGCGGTTTCGACGCAGAAACACATTGAAATCATCTTCGAGGGCGCGGACTCCTCATGCTATCCTTGGCTCGCTTTGGGGGCCAAGGGGATCGTTTCAAGCACGTCTCGCAGCCCGAATTAACGGAAAGAACGCCGTGTCGCATTCAGACGAACAGTTGCAGTCGGTGCTCGAGACGCTCGAGGGGTGCCGCAAGGTTCTCAACGAGAGCAACAGCCGTGAGTCGGCTGAGCTGCTCTCGATCGTCATCCTCGATGTCAGGATGAAGCTCAAAGGAATTGACAGTGCGGACCTCAAGGCGCTGTGCGACGAAATGCTGCGGAGCGCTGCCAGCGAGCCGCTGCCCCCCTCCAAGCAGACGCAGGACCAGCCCCGGCGTCCGCTGCTCCGCGTGGTGAAGTAGCCGCGCCGCTGAATCTCGCTTTTTGGCGAGATTTGTGCGCGTCCCGATGCCGCATCTGTGATCGCAGACGGCATCGGGAGGAGCCTTGGTTTGATCGCGCCTCTGTTGCGCATTCCCCGGCATCGGCTACACCAGAGCCGGTTTGGCTCCGGCCATGCGCCCATTCCCGGCGCGCTGCCCGAGGGCCCGGGATGGCTCCGACTGCATCATGCAAAATGTCTCGATTACGGCGGCGCTGATTGCCGGCCTCGTCAGCTTCCTCTCGCCTTGCGTCCTGCCCCTGGTTCCGCCCTATCTGATCTATCTCACCGGCGCCACGATCGAGCATGTCGAAAGCGACGAGCCGGCGACCTCCAAGCGCGCGATCATGATGGCGGCGCTGCTGTTCGTGCTCGGATTCTCGACGGTGTTCGTGGCTCTCGGTGCCAGCGCCTCGCTGGTCGGCGGGCTGATCCGCGCCTGGTCGGCGGAACTGTCGATCCTGGCCGGCATCGTCATCATCATCATGGGCCTGCACTTCCTCGGGCTGACGCGGATCGGCCTGTTGATGCGCGAGGGGCGCCTGACTGCACCAAGACCCGTCGGTCTCTGGGGCGCCTATGTGATGGGCCTCGCCTTCGCCTTCGGCTGGACGCCCTGCATCGGCCCGATCCTCGCCGCGATCCTCTCGATCGCCGCGGCGGAGGCGACGGTGACGAAGGGGGCGGGGCTGCTCGCGGTCTATTCCGCGGGCCTCGGCATACCCTTCCTGATCGCGGCGCTGATGATCGAGCAGTTCTCAAAGCTGTTCGCGCGCATGAAGGGCCAGCTCGTCAATGTCGAGCGCGCCATGGGCGTGTTGATGGTCATCACCGGCATCGGCTTCCTCACCGGCGCCGTCTCCAATGTGAGCATCTGGCTGCTGGAGACATTTCCGGCGCTGCAGACGATCGGGTAGGCGTTCACCGCTCCTCGTCCAGCGCGCAGATGACCGTGCAGACCACGCCGCGCGGCAGGAAGTCGACCGTTGCCTCGCCGCCGAGCTGGTCGCGCGCGCTGCGCTCGATCAGGCGCGAGCCGAAGCCGCGCTGCACCGGCGCGGTCACCGGCGGGCCGCCAGTCTCGGTCCAGATCAGCCGGAGCCGCGGCTTGGGCGCATCTTCCATGATCTCCCAGTCCAGGGTCACACGGCCGGTCTCGTTGGACAGCGCGCCGTATTTCGCGGCGTTGGTCGCGATTTCATGCACGATCATCGACAGCACCACGGCAAGCCGCGGTGACAGTGGCACGGTGGGGCCGGCCATCCTGATGCGATCGGGATTGGCGAGCAGGAACGGCTGTAGCGCGCGTGCGATCACGTCTCGCAGCTCCGAGCCCGCCCACTTCTCCTGGCTGAGGAGATTGTGCGCCTCGGCCAGCGCGCAGAGGCGCCCCTCGAATTTGGTCCGCTCGTCGCGGCTGGCGCTGCGAAAAGTCTGCACTGCGATGGCCTGCATCAGCGCCAGCGTATTCTTGACGCGGTGGTTGAGCTCCTCGATCAGCAGATTGTGCAGCATGTCGCCGCGCGCGATCGTGGTCGCCATCCTGACCGCAAAGGTGAGGCCGACCAGCAGCAGCACGCCGCCGATCAGGCTGGTGATCGCGATGTCGCGCCAGAGCGGCGCGATCAGCGAGCTCTCGGTGACGCCGGCGGCGACGGTCCAGCCGGTCAGCCGCGATCGCGCATAGGCCGAGGCGAGGGCCACGCCGTCGAGCGACACGCTCGACAGAACCGCCTCGGGTGCGCGGAACATCGCCTCATAGAGCGACGGCGAAGCCTGCTTGCCGAAGGTCTCGTTCGGATTGGGGGCGCGCGCGAACACGACGCCCTTGCTGTCGAGCAGCGATACCGTCCACTGCTCGTCGGGGCGCTGCCGTTCGACCAGGTGCTGGAAGATGTCGATCGGCGGGCTGAAGGAGAGCGTGTAGACGACTTCGCCGTCACGCAGCACCGGGACCTCGACCGTGACGATCGGGCGCTTCTTGGACGAGCCGGTGAACAGATCGGAAAATTGCGGCGCCTTGCTCGCGAAGACTCGTTCGACGATATCGCGATTGTTGCGCGGCGGCAGGCTCGCCGTGTCGGTCGTCAGCGTCGAGAACAGCTGGTGCCCGGACTTGTCGGCCAGCAGCAGGACGCTGTCCTCGCCATACTGGCTGATGAACCCGACTGCCGAGCGGCGGAAACTGTCGAAGTCGCCCCTGTGCAAGGACTCGCTAAGCGCGAGCACCTGCAGGCCGCCCGTCATCCGCTGCACCTCGGAATCGAGCACGAGGCGCATGCTTCGCACCGTCTCGAGCACCCGGCGCGTCGCGTCGCTCCGGTCCTGGCGATAGTTGGAATAGGCGAGGCCGACGGCGAAAACGATCAACGGCAACATCGTTCCCGTCACCAGGAGAGCGAGCCGGACCGGCAAAGAGAGCTTTGACAACGCAGGCGTCCCGGTTCCAGCGCTGCGACGCCGGATTATGATTTTGTCAAACCATACGGGCAGGATTTGCGCTGCGCCATGATTTTCACATCCGGCGACCAGGCCAGACTGGATTTTTGCGGCGCAATCGCCGCCGCCTCAACTCATGCACGATGCGATGTCGCGGGCTCCGCGATGATGCGCGAAGCCCGTTGCAACAAATGTTGGGAAGGTCAGAGATTGCTCTCGGTGATCGCGGCGTAGATCATGCTGCGCAGCTCGCGGCGGAGCGGATAGGCGCTCGACGGCAGCACCTGCGTCATGAAGATCGTGATCAGCTCCTCGGCCGGATCGATCCAGAACGAGGTCGTGGCCGCGCCGCCCCAATTATATTCGCCGGGGCTGCCGGCGATCAGTGTCTCCGCCGGGCGGATGGTGACGGCGAAGCCGAGGCCGAAACCGATGCCGTTATAGGTCGCCTCGGAGAACAGCGAGCGCGATACCTCGGGAAGGAAGCGGCCGCCCGGAATGTGGTTGGTCGTCATCAGTGCCAGTGTCTTCGGCCCGATCAGCCTGACCCCTCCGAGCTCGCCGCCGTTGAGCAGCGCGCGGCAGAAGGTGAGATAGTCGGCGACCGTCGAGCAGAGGCCGCCGCCGCCGGAGATGAAGGAGGGCGGCGAGAGGAACGAGCTTTTGGTCGGATCGTCCTGGAGCGTCAGGCCCTCGCGTCGCTGGCCGGCATGGAAGGTCATGCCGCCACCGGGATCGGCGGAATAGCAGGCGGCGAAACGATGCGCTTTCGAGGCCGGCACGTGGAAATCGGTGTCGGTCATGCCGAGCGGATCAAGGATGCGTGTTTTCAGGAACTGCTCGAACGGCATGCCCGAGATCTTGCCGACGAGATAGCCGAGCACGTCGGTCGCGACCGAGTAATTCCAGGCCTCGCCCGGCGAGAACTCCAGCGGGATCTTGGCCAGCGCCTCGATCATGGTCTGGAGCGTGCCTGACTTCTCGACCTCGCCGATCTTCTCGGCGCGATAGGCGGCATCGACATTGGAGCGCTGCTGGAAGCCGTAAGTCAGCCCGGAGGTGTGGCGCAGGAGGTCGACGATCAGCATCGGCCGGGACGGCGGCCGGGTCAGGAAGGCGGGTGAGGTGCCCGCGACGAAGACGCCGAGATCCTTCCATTCCGGAATGTACTTTGCGACGGGCTCGTCGATCGCGACCAGGCCTTGCTCGACCAGCATCATGAAGGCGACGCTGGTGAGCGGCTTGGTCATGGAATAGATGCGGTAGATGGTGTCGTCCTTGACCGGCGCCTTGCGCTCGATATCGGCAAAGCCCTGGACCGAACTGTGCGCGACCTTGCCGCGGCGATAGACCAGCAGATGCGTGCCCGGGAAACGGCCGGCATCGATGTAGCGGTTCTTCAGGTGTGCATCGACGCGGTCGAGCGCGGCCTTGGACATGCCGACGGATTCGGGTGAGGCGGGGGTAGGGGCGAGCATCAGTTCCTCCGGGCAGTTTCTGCAGGAGGTAATAGCCGAAATTGGGACCCCATTCCAAGCGGGTCGCGCTTAACGCAAGCCCACCGACTGGTGTAGGCTCCAGTCTGGAACGCCTCCAGGGAGCCCCCAGGACTTTTCATGGGCCCAACGAGAAAAATGCAAGGCAAACGCATCATGACCCAGTTCAACGAGACCGAACTCACCGAAGCCGTCGTCCGGAGCTTTGACCAGACACCGAATCCGCGTGCGAAATTCCTGCTCCAGGAATTGATGAAGTCGCTGCACGATTACGTAAGCAAGACCGGTCTCACTTTCGAGGAATGGGAATACGCCATCGATTTCCTGACCCGCACCGGCCAGAAATGCACCGACACCCGTCAGGAGTTCATCCTGCTGTCCGACGTGCTCGGCGTCTCCATGCTGGTCGATGCCGTCAACCACCGCGACCGCGATGGTGCGACCGAGACCACGGTGCTCGGCCCGTTCTATGTCGGCGAGCACAAGATCACCGCTCATGGCACCGATATCTCGCCGAATAATCTCACCGGCGAGCGGATGTTCGTGCAGAGCCGCGTCACCGATCTCAAGGGCGAGCCGCTCGCCAATGTCCCCGTCGACGTCTGGCATGCCGACGATGACGGGTTCTACGATTCACAGAAGGCGAATTACGACGAGGTCGGCGCCTCGGCGCGGGCGCGTTTCATCACCGACGCCGACGGCCGCTTCTTCTTCCGCACCATTCTGCCGTGCAGCTATCCGATCCCGACGGATGGGCCGGTCGGCGAGATGATCGTGCAGACCAAGCGCCACCCGATGCGCCCGGCGCATGTGCACTTCCTGGTCAACGCCAAGGGCTACGAGCCGCTGATCACCCACGTCTTCATGGACGGCGACAAATATCTCGATTCCGACGTGGTGTTCGGGGTCAAGGACGACCTCGTCGCCAAGGTCGAGCCGCGCAACGACCTTGAGATGCCCGACGGCAGCAAGGCAAGCGGACAGTGGCACCTGATGACCTACGAATTCCATCTCAAGCCGGGCGGCGGCATGGCGCCGAAGCCGCTTGGGACGAAGGCGGCGGAGCCGGCCTGACGGCCCTGCCGGGCGCGCCGCTTCTCACCTCCCGATATAGGCCGCCAGCTCGTCGGGCGTCCCCATCGGAAAGGCCTCCTTCATAAAGTCGAGGAAGGCGGATACGCGCGCGCTCAAGAGCCGGCGCGATGGATAGAGCGTCCACAGCGCGATCTCTGGTCCGTCGACGTCGCCCCAATGCACCAGCGTGCCGGCGGCGAGGTCGTGACTGACCAGTGACACTGGAAGGCGTGCGGCGCCGACGCCCGCCCGGACCGCATCGCGGACCATGACGAGCGATGACAGGCGAAGCACCGGATCAACCGCGATGCGCGATTTTCCTTTTGGCACCGTCACTTCCCAGGTTGTCTTGCGGTCGCCCGCCCCGCGCATGATAGCCGGCACAGCGTGATCGCCCCTCGGCCGTTTCAGGCTTGGGCTCGCCACGACCACCAGCCGATCGCGCAGAAAGATTCGTCCGACAAGGCTTTCATCTGGATCCGGATTGACCCGAATGACCAGGTCGTAGCCTTCCTCCACCATGTCGACGCTCCGGTCTTCCGTCGTGACCTCAAGCCGGATCTCCGGATATCTGAGCGCGAAACCGGCGGCGAGCTTCCCCATCGCGGTTTGCGAGAACAGCAACGGTGCGCTGATCCGCAGCCTGCCGCGCGGCCTGTCGCCACCCGAAGCGATCGCCGCCGTGGTTTCGTCGAGTTCAGTCAGCAGCGCGCCAGTTCGCTCGTAAAGTGCCCGTCCCTCTTGTGTGAGCTTCAATACGCGCGATCCGCGCTCGAACAGGCGCAGGTCGAGGCTGCTCTCCAGTTCCGCGACCCGGCGGGACAGGGTCGCTTTCGGACGTCCTGCGGCGCGGGCTGCTCGTCCGAACCCTCCGTGTCGGGCGACGAGATTGAAGTCAGCGAGGGCGAGGAGATCCATGTGTTCCACCAGTGGGACGGTATGTCCAAATATAGCGTCTATCGGGCCAAATGTGGATCGCTAGTTTCCGGAGTGTCTTTTGACCCCAACCGGAGTGACCCCCATGACCATCCTCGTTACCGGCGCAACCGGCACTGTCGGCCGCCAAGTTGTCGAACAACTGGTGAAGCGCGGCGCCGATGTTCGTGCTCTCGTCCGCGATTCCGCGAAGGCCAATTTCCCGACAGGCGTCACCGTCGCGCAGGGCGACCTGCTCGATGTCGACTCCTTGCGCGGTGCGTTGTCAGGCGTATCCACCCTGTTCCTGCTCAACGCAGTGGTGGCAGATGAATTCACGCAGGCGCTGATCGCGCTCAACCTGGCGCGCGAGGCGGGCGTCGAGCGGATCGTCTACCTGTCAGTGATCCACAGCGATCTCTACGTGAACGTGCCGCACTTCGCGGGCAAGTTCGGTGTCGAGCGGATGATCGAACAGATGGGCTTCAACGCCACCATCCTGCGGCCGGCCTACTTCATGAACAACGATCTCACGATCAAGGACGTCGTGCTCGGACATGGTGTCTATCCGATGCCGATCGGTAGCAAGGGGCTCGCCATGATCGATGCGCGCGACATCGGCGAGATCGCAGCCATCGAGCTGATCCGCCGCGAGCGGGCCACCGGGCCGCTCCCGCTTGACCGGATCAATCTCGTCGGTCCGGACACGCTGACCGGCGCGGATATCGCCGCCATCTGGTCGGAGGTGCTGGGCCGCACGATCGCCTATGGCGGCGACGACGCCGGCAGATTCGAGCAGAATCTCAGACAGTTCATGCCGGGCTGGATGGCCTACGACATGCGGCTGATGTGCGAGCGCTTCCTGACGGACGGCATGATTCCCGACGCTGGCGACGTCGAGCGTCTGACCGCGCTCCTGGGCCGTCCCCTGCGTTCCTATCGAGAGTTCGCCTCCGAGATCGCGGCGTCGGCCTGAGGGCAGGGGCGATACCCGACAACGACAACAAGGATGCAATCGCCAGCGCAGGCGTCCCGCCTTACGAGGTAGCTACCATGCAAAATTCTGAAACCGACGACATCCGGACTGCCCCACCGAAGATACTGGTTCTTGGAGCGACCGGCGGTACTGGCCGTCTGATCGTCAGCCAGGCGGTGGCGCGAGGGTACGACGTCAGCGTGCTCGTGCGTTCTGCCGAGAAGGCGCGTGATCTCAAGGGGGCGAAACTCATTGTCGGAGACGCCCGTGACGAAAAAGTGCTGCGCCAGGCGCTCAAAGGCCGTGACGCCGTCGTGAGTGCGCTGGGCACACGGGCAAGCCCGTTTCGAGAGGTGACGCTTCTCTCGACAGCGACGCGCGCGCTCACGAGCGCAATGCAGATCGAGCAAGTCTCACGTCTGGTCTGCATCACGGGAATGGGAGCCGGTGACAGTGTCGGGCACGGCGGTTTTCTTTTCGACAAGCTGATTTTCCCGCTGCTCCTGCGCAGAGTGTACGCCGACAAGGATCGTCAGGAAGCGATCGTGAGAGACAGCGGCCTCGATTGGGTTCTGGTTCGCCCCTCCGTCCTGAACAACAAGCCGAGCCGCGATACGATCCGGGCGCTCACGGATCTATCCAACTTCCATGGCGGAGGCATATCGCGAGAAGACGTTGCGAGGTTCGTCTTGGACCAGCTGCGCGCTGATGCCTGGCTGCATCGTTCTCCGTTGATCACATGGTGAAGGCGGCCGACCCGGCCTGACCCAGACCGGCCCTGCTAGCGCGCGTGCAGCAGGGCGAGCAGGACGACGACGGCGCAGGCCAGGACCACCGTGGTCAGTTTCCAGAACAGAAGCGGATTGCGCTCGATCAGGGGCGTGGTCCGCGTGCTGAGGTAAGCGGGGTTCGGGATCCTGAGCTCGTAGGTGAATTCGGACACATCTTCGTGGCGCTTGTTGGGATCCGGATGCAGCGCCTTGCGTAGCGCGCCGTCGATCCAGACCGGGACGGCGCGGTCGTCATGGCTGGCCGGACGATATCTGAGCTTCCACGCGTCCGATCGTCCTCTGATACGGCCGACCTGGGCGCCGTAAGGCAGCTCTCCGGTCAGCATCTGGTAGCAGATGGTCGCCAGCGAGAACATGTCCGATCGGGGAGAGCCGCCTTCGCCAAGGAAGTATTCTGGCGCGGTGTACTGCACCGTGCCGAGGATTTCGGTGTTGTCCGGTGCCGCCTCGGCGACGCCGGCGACCTTGACCGCACCAAAGTCGATGATCTTCGCGGTGCCGGTCCTGTCGATCAGGACGTTGTCTGGTCGCAGATCCTGATGCAGCATTTCCATGCGATGGAAGGCGCGCAGGCCCGCGGCGATCTGGTCCACGATGCCGCGCACGGTCTCGAGGTCGGGGCGAGGATTGTCCAGCATCCACTGCCGTAGCGTCTGCCCCTCGATGAACTCGGTCGCGACATAGAGATAGTTGCGTCGTTTGGACCGCGAGCGGGGCTTCAGGACGTGCGGGCTGTCAATCCGTCGCGCGATCCATTCCTCCATCAGGAACCGCTTCAAATAGGCGGGATCGTCGCGAAGATCGATCGAGGGGATCTTCAGCGCGACCGTCTCCTCAGTCTCGGTGTCGACCGCGAGATAGATGTGGCTGCGGCTGCTGGCGTGAATCTCGCGGACGATACGATAGCCGTCAAACAGCGCCCGCGGCTCCGGCAGCGGTGGCGGCGGTAGCTCGGCCGTGCCGCCAAAAATGTCGGATGAGCCGGTCGGCGGCACTTCGTCGATGCGCAGGATCTGGACGGTGATGTTGTCGTCGCTGCCGCGCCGATAGGCTTCCTCGACGATGGATTTCGCCGCTCCATCGAGATCGTCCGCGTGCGTCGCGAGCGCGGTCCGGACGAAGCGATGATCGACGAACTCGTAGGCACCGTCGGTGGCCAGCAGGAAGATGTCGCCCTGCTCGATCTGGAGCGCCTGGTAGTCGATTTCGATTTGCGGGTTGATGCCGAGCGCGCGGCCGAGATAGGTCTGTTCCGACGAGACGATGACGCGGTGATCGTCGGTGAGCTGCTCGAGCGCCTTGCCGGCGACGCGGTAGATCCGGCAATCGCCGACGTGAAAGATATGGGCCATGGTCGATTTGACCACCATGGCTGTGAAGGTGCAGACATAGCCCTTGTCGCGATCATAGGCGTATTGGCTACGGCGCGTCTCGGCGTGGAGCCATGAATTCGTGGCTTCCAGCACGCGTCGCGCCGAGGTCTTCACCGTCCAGGACTCGGGCGTGCAGTAATAGTCGGTCAGGAAGCTCTTGACCGCGGATTCGCTCGCCACCTGGCTCACGGCGCTGCTCGAGATGCCGTCGGCCAGGACGACGGCAATCCCCTTCAGGCCTAACAGCGGCTCCGCCGGGATGAGGGCGCCGTGAAAGTCCTGATTGACCGGCTTGCGCCCCCTGTCGGAGTGCTGCCCGATCGAAATTCGCAAGCCCCGGCCCATTATCGCCACCAATGCAAAGGGAGCCTCACCTTATCAGGCGAGGCTCCCTTTGTTGACGATCAGGCCGCGGCGCGGGTCTGCGCCTTCGCACCCGGTTCGCGCTTCGGCTTCGTCAGCACATGCGTCGCGTAGAGCGTCAGTCCGGTGAAGGCGAGGCCGCCCACGAGGTTACCCAGCACGGTCGGGATCTCGTTCCAGATGAAATAATCCATGATCGAGAACTTGGCATGGAGCATCAGGCCCGACGGGAACAGGAACATGTTCACCACGGAATGCTCGAACACCATGTAGAAGAACACCAGGATCGGCATCCACATCGCGATGACCTTGCCCGGCACAGTCGTGGAGATCATGGCGCCCACGACGCCGGTCGAGACCATCCAGTTGCAGAGCATGCCGCGGATGAACAGCGTCGCCATGCCGGCGGCGCCATGTGCCGCGTAGCCGAGCGTTCGGCCTTCACCGATATTGCCGATGGCCGCGCCGACCTTGTCCGGGTCCTGCGTGAATCCGAACGTCGTCACGAAAGCCATCATGAAGGCCACCGTGAGGGCGCCGGCGAAATTGCCGATGAAGACAAGGCCCCAGTTCCGCAAGACGCCGCCGAGCGTGACCCCGGGCCGCTTGTCGATCAGCGCGAGCGGCGCGAGCACGAACACGCCGGTCAGAAGGTCGAAGCCCAACAGATAGAGCATCGAGAATCCGACCGGAAACAGCAGTGCGCCGATGATCGGCTGGCCGGTGTTGACGTTGATCGTGACGGCGAACCAGGCGGCGAGTGCCAGGATGGCACCGGCCATGTAGGCGCGGATGACCGTATCCCTGGTGGACATGAAGATCTTGGATTCGCCTGCGTCCACCATCTTGGTGACGAATTCCGAAGGTGCGAGATACGACATCAACAGCTCCTTTGCTCATGTGCATGATCGACCCGGTCCGTGCCGGATCGACGCCTTTGTCAGACCAGTGAGCTTTCGCGCCCCGTGGGATTGGGGCGCGTACCGGAAAGCGACATCGACATGCGCAAGGGATAGCGTCACGATGACCGCGCCTTGGCGGACCAGCGAATAGGCTTCCCAGTGGCCTTCGGTGGCTTCGCGCTCCGGCTCACTGTCAGTCATCGTTGACTAGGCAGAGTGGAAGCAATCGATGTGCCAGATGATCCGGCACGGCAGGCAGCATTCCGAGCCCAAATTTGCTCGTGCTGGAAGGGGATAGCCCTTCTGGAGAACATCGCGTCCGACCGCCGCCGCGGCGGGCTGGCGCGAAAACGGGCTCCTGCCCAACTCTTGTGCGACGCACAATCAACGGGCGAATCCGCATTCAAGAAATGAGCGGCCAGCAAGTTTTTGATGCAATTATAGGCGTGATTATTTTTTCATCATAGACACAAGTGGCTGTAGTTACTTATTTTTCTCTCATTTGCCGACTTGGCATGGAGCTTGAATTAAGCGTCTCGACGCCATCGACGCCGTCACCGAGCAATCATTCAAATCGTGACACCGCCGAAAACGGGGGCTTCCCCGAGCGTGCATCTTTGCGCCCCGCGTCAGTCGGTGTCCCGCTTCCTAGTGAAAGGGACTTTTCCAATGAAGGAAGGCAATCCGAAGTGGATTTCTGACTGGCGCCCCGAAGATGAGGCGTTCTGGAATGCGAGCGGCAAAGTCGTCGCCCGGCGTAATCTGATCTGGTCGATCGTCGCTGAGCACATCGGCTTCTCGGTCTGGCTGATCTGGAGCATCGTCGCGACCAAGCTGCCGCAGGCGGGCTTCCATTACTCGACCGACGAACTGTTCCAGCTCGTGGCTGTGCCGGGCCTGATCGGCGCCTTGATGCGCTTTCCCTATACGTTCGCGGTCACCACGTTCGGCGGGCGCAACTGGACGATTTTCAGCGCAGCCGTGCTGTTCATCCCGACTCTGGCGCTTGCGTATTTCGTCGGTCAGCCCGAAACGCCGTTCTGGCTGATGCTGCTGATCGCGTCGACGGCCGGTCTCGGCGGTGGCAATTTCGCCTCCAGCATGACCAACATCTCCTTCTTCTTTCCTGACCGGATGAAGGGTTGGGCACTCGGCCTGAACGCGGCCGGCGGCAATATCGGCGTCTCCAGCGTGCAGCTGCTGACGCCGATCCTGATGACGCTCGCCGTCATCAACCTGTTCCAGGCAGCGCCGGTCGGCGGCGTCTATCTCCAGAACGCGGGCCTGATGTGGGTGTTGCCGATCGCGATCGCGGTGATCGGCGCGGTGTTCTTCATGAATAACCTGACCTCGGCCAAGTCGTCGATCAAGAACCAGCTTGCGATCGTCAAGCGCAAGCACACCTGGATCATGGCCATCATCTACATCGGGACGTTCGGCTCGTTCATCGGCTACTCCGCGGCGTTTCCGCTGCTGATCAAGACGCAGTTTCCGACTGTCACGATCTCGATCGCGTTCCTCGGTCCGCTGGTCGGCTCGTTGTCGCGTCCGTTCGGCGGCTGGCTCGCCGACAAGGTCGGCGGCTCCATCATCACCTTCTGGAATTTCATCGCGATGGCGGCGGCCACGATCGGCGTGCTGTACTTCGTCGGAGAGAAGGACTTCACCGGCTTCCTCGCGATGTTCCTGATCCTGTTCCTGACGACGGGCATCGGCAACGGCTCGACCTACCGCATGATCCCCTCGATCTTCCGCGAGGAGAACCTGTTCAAGGTGCGCGGCAAGGGCGATGGGGCGCGCGCTCTCGCGCTGAAGACCGCGAGCATCGAGAGCGGTGCGGCTGTCGGCTTCATCGGCGCGGTCGGTGCGGTTGGCGGTTATCTGATCCCGAGCAGCTTCGGCAAGTCGATCGCGATGACGGGCGGACCGCAGGTCGCGCTCGCCATCTTCCTCGCGTTCTACGCGATCTGCCTCGGAATGACCTGGTGGTTCTACCTGCGTCGCAGCCCGCAGGCGGAAGGCGCGCCAAGCCTCGCCGAAGCGCGCGTGTAATCGCGCGTTACGAAACTCGCTTCTCCCCGCACGCGGGGAGAAGCCGCTCTGATGACGTTTGATCCATGAGCTTTCTCCGCAACGGCGCGGACAAAGGCAGACCGAAACAGACAGGAAACCATCATGACACCTCAGCAGATCGCCCTCGTGCAGCAAAGCTTTTCCAAGGTCGCGCCGATTTCCGAAGCAGCTTCGCAGCTGTTCTACGACCGCTTGTTCGAAGTGGCGCCGTCCGTGCGTGCGATGTTTCCCGAGGACATGACCGAGCAGCGCAAGAAGCTGATGGGCATGCTGGCTGCTGTCGTCAGCGGCCTGTCGAATCTCGAGACGATTCTTCCCGCGGCCTCGGCGCTCGCCAAGCGTCACGTCGCCTATGGCGCCAAGGCCGAGCACTATCCCGTGGTCGGCGCGACCTTGCTCTGGACCCTGGAGAAGGGCCTCGCCGAGGCCTGGACGGGCGAACTCGCAACCGCCTGGACCGACGCCTATGGCGTGCTGTCCGGCTACATGATTTCCGAAGCCTACGGCGCACAGTCGCAGGCCGCCGAATAGGAGATGCCTTGTGAGTGAACCGCTGGTCATCGTCGGTAACGGTATGGCGGCCGCGCGTCTGGTCGATGAACTCGCCAAGACTGCGCTCGGCCGCTACGCGGTTGCCGTTATCGGCGATGAGCCGCGGCTCGCTTACAATCGCGTGCTGCTCTCCTCCGTGCTGGCCGGCGAGACCGGCTCGCACGAGATTGAGCTCCGCCCGGCGGACTGGTGGCGCCATCGCGGTGTCACCGTGCGCTATGGCTATCGCGTCACCGAGATCGACACTGGCCGCCGCGAGCTCAAGATCGCCGGCGAAGAGAGCATGGAATATTCCAAGCTTGTGCTCGCCACGGGATCGACGCCGCTGCGGCTCAACGTGCCGGGCGCCGATCTCGCCGGTGTCCATACCTTTCGCGACACGCGCGATGTCGACCTGTTGCTGACGCTGGCGGCCGCGAAGAAGCGCGTCGTAGTGGTCGGCGGCGGCCTGCTCGGGCTTGAGGCAGCCTACGGCCTTGCGAAGGCCGGCGCGCCCGTGACGCTTCTCCATCTGATGGACCGGCTGATGGAGCGCCAGCTCGATGGGCCGGCCGCCGATCTGCTCAAGACGCTGGTCGAGCGCAAGGGCATCCACATTATGCTCAATGCCTCGACCGCCCGCATCCATGGCGAGCGCCATGTCGAGGCCGTCGAGCTTGCCGATGGTAGCCGCATCGAGGCCGACGCCGTGATCTTCGCCGCCGGCATCAGGCCCAACATTGCGCTGGCCAAGGAGGCCGGCATTGCGGTCAACCGCGGCGTCGTCGTCAATGACGAGATGCAAACCGCATCGCCCGACATTTACGCGCTCGGCGAGTGCGCGGAGCATCGCGGCACCTGCTACGGCCTGGTCGAGCCGGCTTATGAGCAGGCGCGCGTCTTGGCGCGGCATCTCGGCGGCCGACCCGCCGCCTATCAGGGCAGCGTGGTCTCGACCAACCTCAAGGTCTCCGGCGTCAGCGTGTTTTCCGCCGGCGACTTCATGGGCGGCGAGGGCAGCGAGAGCCTCGTGCTGACCGACCGCAGGCGCGGTACCTACAAGAAGCTTGTCATTGCCGACGGATGCCTCACCGGCGCCGTCCTGATCGGCGATACCACGGATGCGCTCTGGTATCTCGAGCTGATCCGCACTCGCGAGAAGATCGCCGGGATTCGCGCGGACATGATGTTCGGCCGCGCGCTCGCGTTTCCGTCCAAGGCGGCGTGAAGGAGACGGCTTGACATGACGGCGATCGACCCCAGCCTCCGCACCACCAAGACGACCTGTCCCTATTGCGGCGTCGGCTGCGGCGTGCTCGCAACGCCCGACGGCGCGGGTGGCGCTGCGATTGCGGGTGATCCCGATCATCCCGCGAATTTCGGCCGGCTGTGCTCGAAAGGCTCTGCGCTCGGTGAGACCGTCGGGCTCGAGAGCCGGCTGCTGTATCCGATGATCCGCTGCAAGGGCGTGCTGGAGCGCGTTGCCTGGAGCGATGCGCTCGATCACGTCGCCCATCGGATGCAGCACATCGTCGCGCGCGACGGTGCCGATGCGGTCGCGTTCTATCTTTCGGGCCAGCTCCTCACCGAGGATTATTACGTCGCCAACAAGCTGATGAAGGGCTTTGTCGGCACCGCCAATGTCGACACCAATTCGCGGCTCTGCATGTCGTCCTCGGTCGCCGGCCACCGCCGTGCCTTCGGCGCCGACACCGTGCCGGGCTGCTACGAGGATCTCGACCAGGCCGATCTGCTCGTTTTCGTCGGCTCGAATGCCGCCTGGTGCCACCCGGTGCTGTTCCAGCGCATGGTGAAGAACCGGCAGGAGCGCGGCGCGCGCATGATCGTGATTGATCCGCGCCGCACCGATACCGCGAGCGACGTCGATCTGTTCCTCGGCCTCAAGCCCGGCACCGACACCGCGCTGTTCTCGGGCCTGTTCGTCCATCTCGCCGACAGCGGCGCACTGGATCAGGAGTATATCGCTCGGAACACGTCGGGCCTTGATGATGCGCTGGCGCGCGCGCGCAGCATCGCCGGCAGCGTCACCGCGACCGCGCTGGCGACCGGCCTCTCCGAGCAGGACGTCGCAGCCTTCTTCAGGATGTTCCGCGACACCGAGCGTGTCGTCACGCTCTATTCGCAGGGCGTCAACCAGTCGGCGCAGGGCACCGACAAGGTCAACGCGATCCTGAACTGCCATCTCGCGACGGGGCGCATCGGCAAGCTCGGTGCTTCGCCGTTCTCGCTCACCGGCCAGCCCAACGCGATGGGCGGCCGCGAGGTCGGCGGCCTCGCCAACCAGCTCGCGGCGCACATGAACTTCACGCCGCCCGACATCGACCGTGTCAGGCGGTTCTGGAAGGCGCCGCGCATCGCCACCCACGAAGGGCTGAAGGCGGTGCAGCTGTTCGAGGCGATCAACCGCGGCGAGGTCAAGGCGCTCTGGGTGATGGGCACCAATCCCGCGGTGTCGCTGCCCGATGCGGATCTCGTGCGCGAGGCGCTGAAGAAGCTCGAGCTGTTCGTGGTGTCCGAGAACGTGCTCTCCAACGACACGGTCGAGGCCGGCCCGCACGTGCTGCTGCCGGCACTGGCCTGGGGCGAGAAGTCGGGCACGGTGACCAATTCCGAGCGCCGCATCTCCCGCCAGCGCTCGTTCCTCCCCGCACCCGGCGAGGCGCGCCCCGATTGGTGGATCCTCAGCGAGACCGCAAAACGCCTCGGCTTCGGCGACGGATTCAATTACAAATCCGCCGCCGAGATTTTCCGCGAGCATGCCGCGCTCTCGGCGTTCGAGAACAACGGCAGCCGCGATTTCGACATCGGCGCGCTGACGTCGCTGTCCGACGAGGACTTCGACGCCTTGAAGCCCGTGCAATGGCCGGCGCGCGAGGGCGAGGCGCCGGGCGAGCGCTTCTTCGCGACTGGCGGCTTCTTCACCAATGACGGCAAGGGCCGCTTCGTCGCGCCGGAGGTGCCGGCACTGCGCAGCGAGACAGGACCGTCGCGTCCCCTGCGGCTCAACACGGGACGCATCCGCGACCAGTGGCACACCATGACGCGCACGGGGCTGAGCAAGCGGCTCGGCGCGCATCTGCCTGAGCCGTTCGTCGAGATCCATCCCGACGACGCCAACAAATACGGCATCGTCCATGACGGCTATACCCGCATCGCCACCGATTACGGCCAGTGCATTTTGAAGGCCGTCGTCAGCGAGCGGCAGCAGCGCGGCACGCTGTTCGCGCCGATCCACTGGAGCGCGATGAATGCCTCGCACGGCCGCGTCGGTGCGCTGGTCGCGCCGTTCACCGATCCGTTCTCCGGACAGCCGGAGTCGAAGGCGACGCCGGCTGCGATCGCGCCGTATGAATACGTCTTCCGCGGCTTTGTGCTGTCGCGCAAGCAGCTCGATCTGCCGCCGAATCTGTTGTGGACCCGCACGACCGTCGCCGGCGGCTTCGGCTATCTCTTCGCCGACAATGCGGATCTGTCGCGCTGGCCGGCCTGGCTCGATGGCCTCGCCGGCGACGACGTGGCCGAGTACCGCGATTTCGGCGGCGGCGTCTACCGCGCGGCCTCGTTCGCGGGCGATCGCATCGAGGCCTGCCTGTTCGTCGGCCCCGCGCATGATGCCGGCGACTGGGAGGTGGTGAAGAGCGTTTTCGCGGCCGATCATGTCACCGACGATCAGCGCCGCATGCTGTTATCAGGCAAATCCAGCGAAGGAGCCGCGGCGACCGGCCCGATCGTCTGCGCCTGCTTCGGCGTCGGCCGCGGCACCATCTGCGATACCATCGCGAGCGGTGCCCGCACCGCCGCCGAGATCGGAGCCAAGCTCAAGGCCGGCACCAATTGCGGCTCCTGCATCCCCGAGCTGAAGCGGCTGATTGCGACGACCGAGGTGGCCCCGGCGAAGCAGGTAAAGGTCGCGGGCGCGGTGGGGTAGACGGCGCTCTTTCCATCGTCATTGCGAGCACAGCGAAGCAATCCAGGGTCTTCCCGCGGAGGGATTCTGGATTGCTTCGCTGCGCTCGCAATGACGGTGTTGATGCAGCTGTACACGAATTTTTGCGATGACACCCGCAGCAATCGACGGCCGCGCCGTTGTGCCCTATCGTCCTGCCGTCCAACAGTCGTCAGTGAACTGAACTCTTGAGCTCCGTGGTAGTTGCTGGGACGAGAGATCGGCATCGGAGACGAACATGAACGCAAAACCCTTCGGCAGGACCGGCGCCAATGTCTCCGTGATCGGGCAGGGCACCTGGTATCTCGACCATGGCGATCGCAAACGTGCGGTCGCGGCGCTGCAACGCGGGCTCGATCTCGGCATGACCCATATCGACACCGCGGAGATGTATGGCGATGCCGAGCTCGTCATTGCCGATGCGATCGCGGGCCGCCGGGATGACGTGTTCCTCGTGTCGAAGGTGCTGCCGAGCAACGCCTCGCGTCGCGGCACCATCACCGCTTGCGAGCGCTCGCTGAAGCGGCTGAAGACGGACCGTCTCGATTGCTATCTGCTGCACTGGCGTGGCTCGTATGACCTTGAAGACACCGTCGCCGCGTTCGAGGAACTGGTGAAGGCCGGCAAGATCAAGTCCTGGGGCGTCTCGAATTTCGACGCCGCCGATCTCGACGAGATCCTCGACGTTTCCGGCGAAGGCAAGATCGCCTGCAATCAGGTGCTCTATCATCTCAAGGAGCGCGCGATCGAGCACGCGGTGATCCCGTGGTGCGAGCGGCATGGCGTCGCGGTCGTCGCCTATTCGCCGTTCGGACACGATGATTTTCCCGATGAGCGCAGCAAGGGCGGCGCCGTGCTGGCGCGCATTGCGGAGGCGCGTCGCGCGACGCCGCGTCAGGTCGCGCTGAGCTTCCTCACCCGTGCGACTACGGTGTTCGCGATTCCCAAGGCGTCGTCCGCGGAACACGCCAGCGAAGATGCGGCCGCTGGCGATCTCGTGCTGACGAAAGAGGAGATTTCAGCGCTGGATGCGGCGTTTCCGCGCGGTCCGAAGCCACATGGCCTGCCCATGCTGTAGTGCACAAAAGCCTATTATTAATGGAGTATTGACACCCGCGGACGTGAGCGCATATCGGCATCCTGTTTTCGGAAGTTGTGAAAGCGGCGCATTTGTCGTTTTTTACGACCGTTCCCGAATCGTCGTTTTCCCAGGTTCCAGCCGTGACACCGCCGCCCGCCGCAGCCGCAAGGCTCGACAGTATTTCCATGCCCGTGCCGGAGAAGAAGCAGCAGACGCGTCGCGCGCCTGCGCGCGTCGATCATCCCTTCAAGGGCATCGCGCTGGTGTTGCTGTCGACGGTGTTTCTCGGCTGCTCCGACGTCACCGCGAAATATCTCTCGACGAGCCTGCCGTCGATCGAGATCACCTGGATCCGCTTCGTCACCTTCGCGCTGATGTTCACGCCGGTGATGCTGCCGGGCTCGCCGCTACATGCGATGCGCACCGAACGTCTCGGGCTGCAATTGATGCGCGGCGTCGCGCTGCTCGGCTCCTCGCTGTTCTTCATCACCGGCTTGCGTTTCCTCCCCATCGCGGAAGCCTCGGCCACCGGCTTCGTCTCGCCGCTGTTCGTCACCGCGCTGTCGATCATCTTCCTCAGCGAGAAGGTCGGCATGCGTCGCTGGATCGCGACCGCGATCGGGCTGATCGGTGTGATGATCATCCTGCGGCCGGGCTCGAGCGCGTTCCACATCGCTGCGTTCTTCCCGATCGTCTCGGCGTTCTGCTGGGCTGCCGCGCTGATCATGACGCGCTTGATGAGCGGGCGGGAAGCCGTGCTCACCACGATGGCGTACTCGGCTCTCACCGGCGTTGCGATCCTCAGCATCATGGTGCCGTTCGTCTGGGTCACGCCGACCTGGACGGGCATCGGGCTCGGCATCGTGATCGGTCTTGCCTCAACGATCGGCCAGTGGATCGTCGTGCTCGCCTATCGTTATGGCGATGCCTCGGTGCTGGCGCCGTTCTCCTACACGCAGCTGCTGTGGGTCAGCATTCTGGGCTTCTTCCTGTTTGGCGAGCTGCCTGATGTCTGGACCGTCACCGGCGCGGCCTTCATCGTCGCCAGCGGTCTCTACATCGCCCATCGCGAACGCATCCGCCGCGCCCAGCTGCTGGTGCTGGAAGAGCGTTCGCCGAACCCCTGACGCAAGTTCACACGTCCTGCTTCGTGCTATCAACGGCTCCAACGAACAGGGAGGAGCCGGATGCGCGCTGCGATTTTCAGGAATGGTGAGATTGTCGTCGACCGGATGGCCGAACCGAAGCCCGGCCCCGGCCAGGTGCTGGTCAAGACGCTCGCCTGCGGCATCTGCGGCTCCGACCTGCACGCGCGCCAGCACGCGCCGCGGATGGTGGAGATGGCGAAGAAGACCGGGCGAACGCCGATGGATCTGTCGCGCGATGTCGTCTTTGGCCACGAGTTCTGCTGCGAGATCGTCGACTATGGCCCCGGCACCGCGCGCAAGCTCAAGCCCGGCACGCATGTGTGCTCGCTGCCCGCCCTGCTGACGCCGGAAGGCATCAAGGGCATCGGCTATTCCAACGACTTTGTCGGCGGCTATGCGGAAGCGATGCTGCTCAGCGAGCCGTTGCTGCTGGAGGTGCCGAACGGCCTTGCACCGGAACACGCCGCGTTGACCGAGCCGCTCGCGGTCGGCGTTCACGCCGTGGCAAAGGCCAATATCGGTGGCGGCGAAGTGCCGCTCGTGATCGGCTGCGGCCCGGTCGGCCTCGCGGTGATCGCAGCTCTGAAGATCAAAGGCCTGCATCCGATCGTCGCGGCCGACTATTCGCCGGCGCGCCGCGCGCTCGCAGCTCAGCTCGGCGCCGATATCGTCGTCGATCCCCTGACGTCGCAGCCCTATGCGACCTGGGCCGAGCACGCGCAGATGTCGGAGGCGGAGAAGGCGGCGCGGCCGCCGCTCCAGGCCATGCTGCCGGCGCTGAAGCCCGCGGTCATCTTCGAATGCGTCGGTGTGCCCGGCCTGCTGCAGCAGGTGTTCGAAGGCGCGCCGCGCGACGCCAGGATCGTCGTGGTCGGCGTCTGCATGGAGAGCGACAGATGCGAGCCTATGCTCGGCATCATGAAGGAGCTCAACGTCCAGTACGTGCTCGGCTACACGCCGGAGGAGTTTTCGGCGTCGCTGCGCCTGATCGCGGACGGGCAGGTGGATGCCGCGGCGATGGTGACGGCGGAAGTGGGCATCGACGGCGTCGCCAAGGCGTTCGCCGATCTCGCCAATCCCGAGGCGCACACCAAGATCATCGTGCAGCCGTGGCGGTAACGGTGTCGTAGGGTGGGCAAGGGCGCAAAGCGCCGTGCCCACCATGCGTCCACGTCCGTGGTAAGAATGGTGGGCACGCTACGCTTTGCCCACCCTACGAGACCTTCGTCAGTATTTCGAAGGCACGTACATCTCTGGCGGGATCGGACCGCGGTGATAGTCGGGATTGCGCACGCGCGGCGGCAGCACCACCGGAGCGCGACCAACTTCCTGATAGGGGATCTGGCTCAAGAGATGCGCAATGCAGTTGAGGCGCGCGCGCTTCTTGTCGACGGCGTCGACGATCCACCATGGCGAGTCCGGCAGATGCGTGTGCTCCAGCATCGTCTCCTTGGCTTTGGTGTACGCCTCCCAGCGGCTGCGGGCCTCGACGTCCATCGGGCTCAGCTTCCACTGCTTCAAGGGATCCTTGATGCGCATGGTGAAGCGGAACTGCTGCTCGTCGTCAGTGATGGAGAACCAGTATTTGACCAGGATGATGCCGGAGCGGATCAGCATCCGTTCGAACTCCGGCACCGTCTGGAAGAACTCCTGGTACTGCTCGTCGGTGCAGAAGCCCATCACGCGTTCGACGCCGGCGCGATTGTACCAGCTGCGGTCGAACAGCACCATCTCGCCGCCGGCCGGCAGGTGCGACACATAGCGCTGGAAATACCATTGCGTGCGTTCGCGCTCGTTCGGCGCTGGAAGCGCCGCGACGCGGCAGATGCGGGGATTGAGGCGCTGGGTGATGCGCTTGATGACGCCGCCCTTGCCGGCGGAGTCGCGGCCTTCGAACAGCACGACGACCTTCTTCTTCTCGCTCTGCACCCAGTCCTGGAGCTTGACCAGCTCGGCTTGAAGCCGGAGCAGGTCCCGGAAATAGAGCCGGCGATCGACCGTCGGGTTGAGAACGTCGGTCTCGTCCAGCAACTCGTCGAGCCTGGAGTCGTCCAGCTCCATCTCCAGCTCCTCGTCGAGATCGTCGGCCATCTCCTGGATGATGCGCTCGCGCTTGGCGGTCTGGGAGGTGCGGTCGGATGCAGTCATGGGTCTCTCTCTCGGGCCAAGGATGCCTGTCGCCCGCGACCATCGACGGGGTTTATTGCGTCCATGTGACACCGGTGGCCGGCGGGGGCCGTCAGACCGGCAGCGCGATCGAATATTTGACCTGGCTGAGCGCAAAGCTCGACTCGATCGAGGCGATGCCGTCGAGCCGGGTCAGCTTGGTCTTGAGGAAGATCTCGTAGGAGGCAAGGTCGGCCGCCACCACGCGCAGGAGGTAGTCGCGGTTGCCGGTCATCAGATAGCATTCCAGCACCTCGTCCCATTTCGATATTGCGCGGGCAAAGCGGTTGAGGTCTTCCTCCTTCTGCCGCGCGAGCTTGATCGAGATGAAGACGCTGACATGCAGGCCCAGCGCCTTCTGGTCGACGGTTGCGATGTAGCGCGAGATGACCCCGCGCTCCTCCAGGAGCTTGACCCGGCGATGGCAGGGCGAGACCGAGAGCCCGACCTTGTCGGCCAGCTCCTGCATGGTCAGTCGGCTGTCGGTCTGGAGAGAGCTGAGGATTTTGCGGTCGATGGCGTCGAGTTCGGGCATTGGAATGGAACCTATGTTTGGCCGGCGGTCATTGGTAAATTATCCCAATATTTGGGCGTGCGGCGCGAAAAATTGAGAAGTTTGGCGCCGCCCGCAGGCGTATCATCTTCCGAACCTGTTTCCCGGGAGCATTTGCCATGCCCGTTGATACCGCCCGTCTCGACACATTGACCGCGCTGGCCCGCAAGGCGCTGTGGCTGTCGTCATGGACCATCCACCATGCCAACCACGTCCGGTCGAACACGGATGGACTGAAGGTCGGCGGACATCAGGCCTCCTCGGCCTCGCTCGCCACCATCATGTCGGCGCTGTATTTTAGCGTGTTGCGGCCTGAGGACCGCGTCGCGGTGAAGCCGCATGCGAGCCCGGTGTTCCACGCCATCCAGTATCTGTTCGGCCGGCAGAGCCGCGAGAAACTGGAGAATTTTCGCGGCTTCAAGGGCGCGCAGTCCTATCCCTCGCGCACCAAGGACGTCGACGACGTCGATTTCTCGACCGGCTCGGTCGGCCTCGGCGTCGCGCAGACGCTGTTCGCCTCGCTGGTGCAGGACTACGTCAAGGCGCATGGCTGGATGAAGGATCGCCGCGAGGGGCGGATGATCGCGCTGGTCGGCGACGCCGAGATGGACGAGGGCAACATCTTCGAAGCGCTGGCCGAAGGCTGGAAGCACGGCCTGCGCAACACCTGGTGGGTGGTCGACTACAACCGCCAGTCGCTGGATGCCGTGGTGCGCGAAGGTCTCTGGGAAAAGTTCGAGACCATGTTCCGCAATTTCGGCTGGGACGTCGTCATCGTGAAATACGGTCGCCTGATGCGCGAGGCCTTTGCCGAGCCCGGCGGCGAGGCGTTGAAGCGCTGGATCGACAATTGCCCGAACGCGCTCTATGCGGCGCTGTGCTTCCAGGGCGGCGCGTCCTTTCGCAAGCATTTGCATGACGAGATCGGCGACCAGGGGCCGATCACGAAGCTGATCGACAAGCGCAGCGACGACGAGCTCTTGGCGCTGATGTCGAATCTCGGCGGCCACGACATGGCAAGCATGCTGGAGGCGTTCGAACAGATCGATCACGATCGCCCGGTCTGCTTCATCGCCTACACCATCAAGGGTGTCGGCCTGCCGTTCCAGGGCCACAAGGACAATCACGCCGGCCTGATGACAGTCGCGCAGATGGAGAAATATCGCGAGAGCCAGAACATCCGCCCCGGCCACGAATGGGACAAGTACGAAGGCCTCACGCAAAGTGCCGCCGAGCTCGACGCCTTCCTCGCGCGGGTGCCGTTCAACAAGGACGGCCGCCGGCTGACCGCGCCCGTCGTCGAGGTGCCGCAGCAGCTGGCCTTCAAGCCGTCGCCGCAGATGTCGACGCAACAGGGCTTTGGCCTCGTGCTGAACGAGATCGCGCGCGGCGACAGCGAGCTGGCACAACGGATCGTCACGACCTCGCCCGACGTCACCGTCTCGACCAATCTCGGTCCGTGGGTGAACCGGCGCGGCCTGTTCGCGCGCGGTGAGAAGGCGGATTTATTCCGCAGCGAGAAAATTCCGTCCACCTTCAATTGGGACTTCTCGCCCAAGGGACAGCATCTCGAGCTCGGCATCGCCGAGATGAACCTGTTCATCATGCTCTCGGCGCTCGGCCTGTCGCACCAGATCAACGGCGCGCGGCTGTTGCCGGTCGGCACGCTCTACGATCCCTTCATCGAGCGCGGTCTCGATGCGCTGAATTACGCCTGCTACCAGGATGCACGCTTCATGGTGGCGGCGACGCCGTCAGGCATCACGCTCGCGCCGGAGGGCGGTGCGCACCAGTCGATCGCGACGCCGCTGATCGGCATGGCGCAGGACGGGCTCGCCTCGTTCGAGCCGGCCTTTGTCGACGAGCTCGCCGTCATCATGGGCTGGGGTTTTGAGCACATGCAGCGCGATCCCGGCGAGGGCGGCTCGGTCTATTTGCGACTGTCGACGCGCTCGATCGAGCAGGCGCAGCGGATCATGACGCCGGAGCTGCAGCAGGGCATTACCGATGGCGCCTACTGGCTGCGCAAGCCGGGCCCCAATGCCGAACTCGTGATCGCCTATACCGGCGCCGTCGCGCCCGAAGCGATCGAGGCGACCGGCTTCATCGGCGAGAGCCGGCGCGACATCGGCCTGCTTGCGATTACCTCGGCGGACCGCCTGCATTCCGGGTGGACTGCCGCGCGAAAATTGCGGCGCGACCGGCGCGGCGTGCAGCACCTCAGCCACGTCGAAAAACTGCTGGCGCCACTGCCGCGCGATTGCGGCATCGTGACTGTGATCGACGGCCATCCGTCGGCGCTCGGCTGGCTCGGCAGCGTCCGCGGCCATCGCGTCGAGGCGCTCGGCGTCGAGCAGTTCGGCCAGACCGGCTCCATCGCGGACCTTTATCGGCACTATGGCATCGATGCGAATGCGATCATCGATGCGGCGGAAAGCCTCACCACCGGCGCGCCGGTGCTACATCGTAAGATGGCGGTGTAGTCGACGTAACCCGGTTGTCATTCCGGGGCGACGCGTAGCGTCGAGCCCGGAATCCATCAGGCGTCAATCCGAACTGTGCAATGGATTCCGGGCTCACGACTTTGTCGCGCCCCGGAATGACGGCCGGGCCACCTTGCCACGTTCCCGCCATCGGCTCATATAACCTCCGTCCGCCGCAACGCTGGCCCCGCATATGGCGGGTTCAATTGCCGGCGCTTTCGTGCAAGGATGCCTGCCGAAACGCCCCCTCCAAGCCCCAAGAAGAGGTTAACGATGGTCAATCGCATGCAATTCTACATCGACGGCGCCTGGGTCGATCCCGCCGTCAAGAAGTCCACCCCGGTCGTCAATCCGGCGACGGAAGAGGCGATGTACGAGGTTGCGCTGGGCTCCAAGGCTGACGTGGACAAGGCGGTTGCCGCCGCCAAGCGCGCCTTTGCAACGTTCTCCCAGACCAGCCGCGATGAGCGCGTCGCGCTGCTCACGAAGGTCATCGAGGTCTACAAGGGCCGTCTCAAGGAGATCGGGGCCGCCGTCTCCGACGAGATGGGCGCGCCGCTGCCGATGGCTGAAAAACTCCAGGCCGGCGCCGGCCTCGGCCATCTCATGACAACGCTCGACGTGCTTAAGAACTATCATTTCGAGGAGCCGGTCGGCACCGCCATGGTGCTGCGCGAGCCGGTCGGTGTGGTCGGCATGATCACGCCCTGGAACTGGCCGCTCAACCAGATCGCCTGCAAGGTCGCACCCGCGCTCGCCGCCGGCTGCACCATGATCCTGAAGCCGTCGGAGTTCACGCCCACCTCGGCGCTGATCTTCGCGGAAATCCTCCATGAAGCCGGCGTGCCGAAGGGCGTGTTCAACCTCGTCAACGGCCTCGGCCCCGAGGTCGGCGCCGCCATGAGCGAGCATCCCGACATCGACATGATCTCCTTCACCGGCTCGACCCGCGCCGGCATCGACGTCGCCAAGCGCGCGGCGCCGACCGTGAAGCGCGTCAGCCAGGAGCTGGGCGGCAAGTCGCCGAACGTCATCCTCGAAGGCGCCGACCTGCAGAAGGCGGTGACCGGCGGCGTGATGCACATGTTCAACAACTCCGGCCAGTCCTGCAACGCGCCCTCGCGCATGATCGTGCCGCTGTCGAAGATGAAGGAAGTCGCCGCGATCGCGAAGGCTGTCGCCGACAAGACCAAGGCCGGTGATCCCCGCGCCGAAGGCACCACCATTGGTCCGGTCGTCAACCGCGGCCAGTGGGACAAGATCCAGGGCCTCATCAAGAAAGGCATCGACGAGGGCGCAACGCTCGTCGCCGGCGGCCCGGGCCTGCCCGAAGGCGTCAACAAGGGGTTCTACGTCCGCCCGACCATCTTCGCCGACGTCACCCCCGAGATGACGATCGCCCGTGAAGAAATCTTCGGACCGGTGCTGACCATCATCGGCGCCAAGAACGAAGCCGACGCCGTGCACATCGCCAACGACACGCCGTATGGCCTCGCTGGTTACGTCACGGGCGCTTCAGTCGAGGATGCCAAGCGCGTCGGTCGCCAGATCCGCGCCGGCAACGTCAACCTCCAGGGCGTGCCCAACGACCGTAGCGCGCCGTTCGGCGGCTACAAGCAGTCCGGCAACGGCCGCGAGTGGGGCAAGTACGGCCTCGAGGACTTCCTCGAGGTGAAGGCCGTCGCCGGCTTCAACGCGGCGTAGGCTTTAGCGCCTGAACAGAATGACGCCGGAACGGGAAACCGCTCCGGCGTTTTTCGTTTCGTTTCTCTCCGTCATTGCGAGCGAAGCGAAGCAATCCAGGAATCCTTCCGCGGAGGCAGTCTGGATTGCTTCGTCGCAAGGGCTCCTCGCAATGACGAGGAGAGAGTTCGAAAGCCTATCCCCCCACCGCCCCCTGCGTGTTCACATACAGCGCGTAGATCGACTGGCTCGCGGCCATGAACAGGCGGTTGCGCTTGAGGCCGCCGAAGCAGAGATTGGCGCAGCGCTCGGGCAGCGCGATACGGCCGATCATGACGCCGTCGGGCGCGAACACCACGACGCCGTCGAGCTCGGGATCGCCCATGCCCCAGCCGCACCACAGATTGCCGTCGATGTCGCAGCGCATGCCGTCCGGCGTGCCCGGACCCGCATCGATGTGCACGCGCTTGTTGGAGATCGTGGTGCCATCCGCCGAGACGTCATAGGCGAGGATTTTTCGGTTCGGTTGCCCACGCGATTCCACCACGTACAGTACCTTCTCGTCCGGCGAGAAACACAGCCCGTTCGGTCCCAGCACGCCCTCGGCGACGACAGTCGCCTTGCGCGTCGCGGGATCGAGCCGGTAGACGTTCGGGTCGATCTCGGAGTCCGCCTTGTAGCCCTCGTAATTGCCGAGCAGGCCGAAGGTCGGATCGGTGAACCAGATCGAGCCGTCGGACTTGACGACGACGTCGTTCGGCGAGTTCAGCCGCTTGCCGTTGAACGATTCCATCAGCACCGTGATCTCGCCGTCATATTCGGTGCGGGTCACGCGGCGGCCGCCGTGCTCGCAGGTGACCAGCCGTCCCTGGCGGTCGCGCGTGTTGCCGTTGGCGAAATTGGAGGGCTTTCGGAATACCGACACCGCGCCGGTCTCTTCCTCCCATTTGATGATGCGCTGGTTCGGGATGTCGCTGCAGAGCAGATAGCGCCCGTCGCCGAACCAGACCGGGCCCTCGGCCCAGCGCAGGCCGGTCGCCAGCCGCTCCACCGCAGAAAGTTTCAACCAGTATTTTTCGAAGCGGGGGTCCAGTGCTTTTATCGCTGGATCGGGGTAATAGGTCGCCGGCTGCCAGCCTTGAGTGTGGGACGATGCATCGTTCATGTGCAATTCTCGTTGTGACGTTCCCTCTGTCCAAGTCTGCTACCATCAGATATCTACGGCCGCAAATCGGTTGACATAGACGAGGAAAGACATGCCGCGCATCTTGATGACGGGAGCTTCGGGCGGGATCGGAACGCGCCTGCGGAAACTTCTGCCCCCGATCTATCCGGACCTCCTGCTCTCCGACATCCGCCCGCCCGCCGATCTCGGGGCGAACGAGCAGTTCAAGGCGGCGGACCTGTCCGACCTCGCGCAAGTCGAGGCGATCTGCGAGGGCGTCGACGGCATCATCCATTTCGGCGGCTATTCGGTCGAGGGCCCGTGGGACGACATCCTCCAGGCCAACATCATCGGCGGCTATAATCTGTTCGAGGCCGCGTATCGCAAGGGCGTCAAGCGCGTGGTGTTCGCGTCCTCGAACCATGCCGTTGGATTCTATCCGCGCCACCGCAGGATCGATACCGACGTCACCGCGCGCCCGGACGGCCGCTATGGCGTCAGCAAGGTGTTCGGCGAAGCCCTCGGCGCGCTCTACGCCGATAAGCACGGCCTGAAGGTGACTTGCCTCCGCATCGGCAATTTCGGTGACGTGCCGCTGGACCTTCGCCGGATCTCGATCTGGCTGAAGCCGGAAGACCTGGTGCAGCTCTGCCAAATCGGGCTCGAGCATCCCGACATCCATTTCGAAGTTTTTTACGGCGTGTCGCTGAACGAGCGCGCCTGGTGGGACAACCACCGCGCCTACGAGTTCGGCTACCGCCCCACCGGCCGCTCCGAGGATCATGTGGCGCACGCGATGGCCGAGCAGGCCAAGCTGAAGCCGGATCCGGTCGGCGACCACTACCAGGGCGGCGCGTTCTGCAGCAACGAGTTCGACGGCGACACGAGCCGGATCATCGATTGGAACAAGCGGTAGTCTTGAACGGCGGCGCTAGCTCTCCCCCGCAATCCTTGCCAGATAATCCGCTTTGCTGAACTGCATGTGATCCACACAGAGCTGCGCCAGCGCCCAGCTGTCGCGGCCCTTCAACAGCTCGATCATCAACTCGTGCTGGCGCCGTGACTGCGCCAGCCCTTCGCGGTCGGCGAGGTTCTTCGCGCGCATCGGCAGCGTCAGGCTCATATAGTCCTGCAGCGAGCGCACCAGGTAGGGATTGCCGCAAGCCGAAAACAGCGCGACGTGGAAGGCGTCGTTGGCCTCGTGGATGCCGCGCAGATCCTGCACGTCCGCCCTGGCACAATATTGTCGTTGCAAGGCGGTCAGCTCGTCGATCAGGACTTGCGGCGCGGGCAGGGGGATCATCAGCGCGGCCTGCCGCGTCAGCATCTCCCTGACCTCGTAGATCTGCCGGACCTCCTCGGCGGAATAGAACCGCACGGTGGCGCCGACGTTCTTCTCGCGGCGGACGATGCCGCGGCGCTCGGCGTCCACCAGAGCCTGCCGCACGAAATGCCGCGAGGTACCGTAAGCAGACATCAGCGCGTCCTCGGTGAGGCGCGCGCCGGGAGCGAGGCGGCCGAAGATGATGTCCTCCTCCAGCCGCGCGATGACGTCATCGGGATCGTCGCGCCGGATAGTCATGGCGTCTGCGGTGCGAATGTCGGACATGCCCTCAGCCTTCGGCGCCTCGCCGGTCCGCCTTGTGGAGCAGGGCGAACCCCGATTGTCAATAATTTGTGCCCAGGAGCGCCATCAGGAGCAGAAAGCGTTGCGATCCGGCCCTGTCTTATTGACAATCAGGGGGCAGGCTGTACCACAATGGCAAGCAAGGAGTGGCATGATGACGAGTGGTTTGCGCAAGGGTCTGACGAGCTATGGCGATGCCGGCTTCTCGCTGTTCCTGCGCAAGGCGTTCATCAAGGCCATGGGCTATTCCGACGACGCGCTGGAGCGCCCGATCGTCGGCATCACCAACACCTATAGCGACTACAATCCCTGCCACGGCAACGTTCCGCAGATCATCGAAGCCGCCAAGCGCGGCGTGATGCTGTCGGGCGCGATGCCGTTCGTGTTCCCGACCATCTCGATCGCCGAGAGCTTTGCGCATCCGACCTCGATGTATCTGCGCAATCTGATGGCGATGGACACCGAGGAGATGATCCGGGCTCAGCCGATGGATTCGGTGATCGTGATCGGCGGCTGCGACAAGACGCTCCCGGCGCAGGTGATGGCGGCGATCAGCGCCGACCTGCCGACCGTGGTCATTCCAGTCGGTCCGATGGTGGTCGGTCATCACAAGGGCGAGGTGTTAGGGGCCTGCACCGATTGCCGCCGTCTCTGGGGCAAGTATCGCGCCGGCGAGATCGACGATGCCGAGATCGAAGCCGTCAATGGCCGCCTGGCGCCGTCGGTCGGCACCTGCATGGTGATGGGCACGGCCTCGACCATGGCCTGCATGATCGAAGCCATGGGCCTGTCGCTGCCGATGAGCGCGACAATTCCGGCGCCGCATGCCGAGCGTTTCCGTCTGGCCGAGGCGAGCGGCCGGGTTGCGGCCGAGATGGCCAAGACCAAGGGCCCGAAGCCGAGCGAGCTCTTGACGCCGGCCTCCTTCAAGAACGCGCAGGTCGTGCTGCAGGCGATCGGCGGCTCGACCAACGGCCTGATCCATCTGACCGCGATGGCGCATCGCTCGCCGCACCGGCTCGATCTCGAAGTGTTCGACCAGATCGGCCGCGAGGTACCGGTGCTGGTCGATCTCAAGCCGTCCGGCGAGCACTACATGGAGCATTTCCATCACGCCGGCGGCGTGCCGAAACTGCTGGCGCAGCTCGGCGATCTCGTCGATCTCGACGCGAAGACGATCTCGGGCGCGAGCCTGCGCGACGTCGTCGCGAATGCGGAGGACGTGCCGGGTCAGGACGCGATCCGTCCGCGCGACAATCCGATCAAGAAGGAGGGTGGCCTTGCCGTCCTGCACGGCAATCTCGCGCCGCGCGGCGCGGTCATCAAGCAATCTGCTGCGAGCCCCAAGCTCCTGCAGCATACGGGCCGCGCGGTGGTGTTCGAATCCGTCGAGGACATGACCTTGCGGGTCGACGATCCCGATCTCGACGTCACCGCCGACGACGTGCTGGTGCTGCGCAATGCCGGCCCGAAGGGCGCGCCCGGCATGCCCGAGGCGGGCTATCTGCCGATCCCGAAGAAGCTCGCACGGAATGGTACCAAGGACATGGTGCGCATTTCGGATGCGCGCATGAGCGGTACCGCGTTCGGCACCATCGTCCTGCACATCACGCCGGAATCCGCGGTCGGCGGCCCGCTGGCGCTGGTGAAGAACGGCGACAAAATTCAACTCGATGTGGCCAGGCGCAGCATTGAGCTTTTGGTCGATGCCGCCGAGCTGGAGCGTCGGCGCGCCGCGCTGAAGCCGGCCGCAGCGCCGGATGAAGCGCGGCGCGGCTATGCCTGGCTGTTCAACGAGACCATCATGCAGGCCGACGAGGGCTGCGACTTCGATTTCATGCAGAGGGCTGGGAAGAAGACCGAGAAGGGGTGATAACCACCCGAACGAACGCTCAGACCGCTAAAGCGGCGAGCGATAAACAGGGGGAAACGATGATTGAACGATCGATGCCAAGATTCTTACATCGGCTGGCGGCAACGGCCGCTGTTCTCTTCGTCACGGGCGCCGGGGCGCAGGAGGTGAAGCATTATCGCTTCGCCTATGACCAGCCCAAGATCACCGGCTATGGAATCCTCGGCGACATCTTCAGCGAGAAGCTCAAGGCGCTGAGCAAAGGAACGATGTTGATCGACCAGTATCCCGGCGCGCAGCTCGGGCAGGAGCCGCAGGTGTTGCAGCTCGTCAAGGCGGGGGATATCGAGTTCTGTATTTCATCGTCTGCGAACGCCGCGACGCTCTCGCCCCAGGCAGGCGTTATGTCAATGCACTACCTGTTCCGCTCGGAAGACCATCTCATCAAGGCGATAGCGAATCCCGAGGTGGCAAATGCGGTCAAAGCGATGATTGCAGAGACAGTTCAGGGCACTCATGTCATCGCGCTGGCGACGCTTGGCTTGCGCAACATGTATTCCAAACGGGAGATCAAGAAGGTCGAGGACATGAAGGGCCTCAAGGTGCGGGTGCAGGCGACGCCGACCGAGGACATAATGTTCCCGGCCTATGGCGCCCAGATCGTGCACATGCCGTTCGGCAGCGTCTACACTTCTCTGCAAACCGGCGTGGTCGATGTCGCCGAGAATGGCGTCAACGTCTACCTCGCCAACAAGCACTATGAAGTGGCGCCGGTGCTCTCGATGACCGAGCATGAGGCCAACAACAGTCTGGTCTGGGTCAGCGACAAGCTCTGGAACAACCTCACGCCAGAGCAGCAGGGTTGGGTGCAGGCCGCCGCCGACGAGGTCAACAAGACCCAGCCCGCCAAGGCGATCGAGCTTGAGCATCAATCGCAAGTCAAGCTGAAATCGATCGGCGTCAAGATCGTTCCCGATGTTGACAAGTCCGGCTTCATTGCGATCGCCGATCCCTATCTCGACAAGCTCGCCAAGGAGCTCGGCCCGCACGCGGTGAAGGTCAAGGACCTGATCCGGTCGATCAAGTAGACCCCGCGCGCAGGCGCTTCTCCGCGTCGTCCCGGCGAAGGCCGGGACCTCTACTCCGCGGCGGCGCTTTGGGGGGATAGCTGTCAACTCGCTAACACAATGAGCAGCTGGGGCTATGGGTCCCGGCCTTCGCCGGGACGACGAGGGTAACAATGGCCATCGCCGACAAGCTCGTATTGCAACGCCAGCGCCACCTGAAATGGCGCTGGCTCGACTGGCTCGAGCTCGCGCTGATGATCCTCTGCGGCGTGCTGTGCTTCGGCTTCTCGCTGTCGGTCACCGCCGACATCGTCACCCGCACCATCGGCCATCCCTGGCTGTGGCTGCAGGAAGTCACCTCGACGCTGTTCATCTATGCGATCTTCATCGGGACCGCGGTTGCGACCCGCCGCAACGATCACCTCTATCTCACCGCGATTTCCGAGGCGATGCATGGCGTGCCCAGGATCATCGTCGAAATCATCATCCGTCTCATCGTGCTCGGCGTCGCCTTCTGCCTGATCTGGTACGGCTACCAGAATTATTTGCGCGGCTTCGGCAGCTTCCGCCTGCCGTCGGGCACGCCGATTGCCTCGCTTTACGCGATAATTCCGCTATCCGGCGTCCTGGTCGGCCTGTTCACCATCGAGCAGCTCGTCAACGGTCTGCGCAACGGTTTTGACCATCCGGAGCCGCTGGACGAGGACGCTGCGCCCGTCGTCACCGAAGCGCAAATGAGGGCGCAGCCGTGAGCGCACCCATTGTCCTGGCGTTGATGTCGATCTGCTTCCTGTCGTTCGGTTACCTCGGCGTGCCCGTGCCGTTCTCGCTGATGGCCGGCGTATTCATCGGTGCGATCCTGTCCGACGTCTCGCTCGCCGCGATCATCCAGAAAATCTTCGACGGCGTCGACTCCGAGGCGCTGCTGGCGATTCCCTTCTTCCTGCTGGTCGGCGAGCTCATGAGCTCGGCCAATGTGGTGGTGCGAATAGCCAACCTCTCAGTGTCGCTGGTCGGGCACATCAGAGGCGGCCTGTCGCAGGTCGTGGTCGTCTTCAGCATGTTCTTCTCGGAAATGTCGGGGTCGACTACGGCCGATGTCGCCGTGATGAGCCGCGCGCTGGGTGGGCCGATGAAGCGCGAGGGCTACGAGCCCGCCTTCATCGCCGCGATCATCGCGTCGGCCTCGACCATTGCGGCGCTCGTGCCCCCGAGCATCACCGCGGTGGTCTATGGTGCGGTCGGCAACGTCTCGATCGCCGGCCTGTTCATGGCGGGCGTGGTGCCGGGCCTGATGATCGGCTTCGGCCTGATGATCTACTGCTATTTCTTCGGCCCCTCGGGCTTGCGCAAGCCGCGCGCGCCGCTGCGGCAAATCGTGTTCGCCGCCGGCGATGCGGCGCTGCCGCTGATGATCCCGGTGATCCTGCTCGGCGGCATTTTGACCGGCTGGTTCACGCCGACGGAAGCAGGCGTCGTCGCCGTGGCCTGGATCGTCCTGGTCGTGATCCCCGCCCTCAACCGCGGGCATTTCAGGAAGATTCCCTACGATTTCTGCCTCGCCGGGCTGATCTTCTCGCTGCCGCTGATCACCATCGGCGCCGCCAACGCCTTCGGCTGGATGCTCGCCTATTTGCGCGGCGCGAGCTACATCGCCGACATGATCACTTCGATCGCGGGCAACGACCCGCATCTGATCATGCTGCTGATGGTGCTGCTATTCACCGTGGTCGGCGATTTCATCGAGCCGGTACCGACCATCATCATCTTCATGCCGCTGGTCAACACGCTGACCGAAGCCGGCGACATCAACGGCGTCCACATGGGCGTGGTGCTGATCGCGACGCTCGCCTTCGGCCTGATCACGCCGCCTTATGGCCTGGTGCTGCTGATGGCGTCCAAATTCGTCGGCGTCAGCTTTGCAAAAGCGCTACGCGCGGCGCTGCCGATCTATGTCGTGTTCTTCGCCACCATTGCGTTCGCGATCTACTTCCCGAACGTGGTGCTGTGGCTGCCGCAGCACGTGCTGCCGGAATCGGTCGGCTGCTTCAAGTCGCCGGCGGGGACCGGCTACATCTGTCCCAAGTGAGTGCCGCGGCTACTTGCTCTTGCTCGTGAACTTCTTCACGGCGACACGAAACTCCTCCGTGTTCATCGCCATGATGATCTTGTGCTCCTCGGCGTCGAGCTGCTGCTTCACCGGCGTGGTGGCAGCCGCGTAGACCAGCGACTTGGTGCCGGCGATCGCTGCCGGCGCGTTCTGCGCCAGCCGCTCGGCAAGCTGCCGCGTCGCGGCCTTCAGCTCGGTCGCGGGAACGATCTTGGCGACGAGGCCCCATTCAAGGGCTTGCTGCGCCGAAAAATTATCCTCGGTCAGAAAGATCTGCAGCGCGCGGCGCGCGCCGACCGTGCCGACGATCCCGACCGTCGAGCCGCCATCCGGCGAGACGCCGATCTTGGCATAGGCCGGCGTGAACTTCGCGTCCTCGGCGGCGATGCAGAGATCGGTGACGAAGGCGAGGCCCATGCCGGCGCCGGCCGCCGAGCCGTGCACGCTCGACAGCGAGATCTTTGGCATGCGCCGGATGATCTCGATGAAGGCATGGTAGTGCTTGAGCAGCTCGCCGACCACCGGCGTCACCGTGTTGGCCTCGGCTGCCGCGCCAATCGTCTGCAGATCGCCGCCGGCGGAGAAGGCGCGGCCCTCGCCCTCAAGGATCACGACCCTGATCGCGTCGTCGCCCTCGATGGTGGCCGCGAGCTGCTTGAGCTTCTGCGCGATCGCCAGGTTGATCGAGTTGAAGGCGGCGGGGCGATTGAGCGTGATGGTTGCGATCGGGCCTTCGATCCGCAGCAGGGCGGGATCATCGGGTTGGGAGACGGGAGCTGGCATCGGAAATCCCCGGCATGAGGTTCGTTGCCACAACTAAATCGCAGAAGGCGAGGGGTGACAATCCCTGGCCGCCAGTGCCCTGCATAGGGCCTTGCGTCGGGCGAAATGATCGGCTCAAATGGGGCCGCCTTCGTTTAGGGACGGACACGAGCGCCGGCTCCTCGCAAGGCTAGCCAAGCCAATATCAGCGAGAGAGGAGACGACATGGGTGACGCTCGTGTCTTGCGGAAATGGGCTGTCCAATGACGGATGGTCCCGTGATCATTGTCGGTGCCGGCCATGGTGGCTATCAGACCGCGGCATCCCTGCGGCAGGCGGGTTTTTCGGATCGCATCTGCCTGATCAATGACGAGGCGCATCTGCCCTATCAGCGGCCGCCTTTGTCCAAGGCCTACATCAAGGGCTCCGCCGGGCCGGAGAGCCTGATGTTCCGGCCGGAGAAATTTTACCGGGACCAGACCATCGAGCTGATCGCGGGCCGCGCCGTGTCGATCGACCGCGCGGGGCGCAAGCTGCTGCTCGCATCCGGCGAGACGCTGTCTTATGGCCATCTCGTGCTGGCGACGGGCGCGCGCAACCGCCTGCTCGATCTGCCCAATGCCAATCTGTCCGACGTGAAATATCTGCGCATCCTCGACGAGAGCGAGGCGCTGCGAAAGATCATTCCGTCAAAGACGCGGGTCGTGGTGATCGGCGCCGGCTTCATCGGCCTCGAATTCGCCGCGACCGCGCGGATCAAGGGGCTCGAGGTCGACGTGCTCGAGCTTGCGCCGCGCGTGATGGCGCGCGCGGTGACGGCGGAGGTCTCGGAGTATTTTCAAGCGCGGCATCGCGAGGCCGGCATTCGCATTCACCTCGGCGTGCAGGCAACGTCGATCGAGGCCGAGAACGGCAAGGTCACCGGCGTCAGTCTCAGCGACGGCCGACATCTGCCGGCCGATCTCGTCGTGGTCGGCGTCGGTGTGCTGCCGAATATCGAGCTGGCGGCCGAGGCGGGGCTGCCGGTTGCCGCCGGCATTATCGTCGACGAATATCTCTCGACATCCGACCCTAACATTTCCGCGGTCGGCGACTGCGCGCTGTTCGCGAGCCCGCGCTTCGGCGGCTCGCTGCGGCTGGAATCGGTGCAGAACGCCACCGACCATGCCCGCTGCCTCGCCGCGCGGCTGACCGGCGACAAGAAGCCCTATGACGGCCATCCCTGGTTCTGGAGCGACCAGGGCGACGACAAGCTCCAGATCGCAGGTCTCACCACCGGCTACGATCGCGTCGTGCTGCGCGGCGATCCCGCCAAAAAGGCGTTCTCTGCGTTCTGCTACCACGGCGACCGGCTGCTCGGCATCGAATCGATCAACCGCGCCGGCGATCACATGTTCGGCCGAAGGTTGCAGGCCATGAATCGCTCGATCACGCCGGAACAGGCGGCGGATGAGAGCTTTGACCTGAAGAGCGCGCTGGCGTGAGGCTCTCTCCCTCTCCCCGTTCTTACGGGGAGAGGGTTGGGGTGAGGGGCTCTATCCGCGCATACTGTGACAGTTGGACTCGCGGAGGCTCCCCTTCACCCGGATTGCATCTTCGATGCAATCCGACCTCTCCCCGCAAGCGGGGCGAGGTGAAGAGGGACCTACAGAATCATCGCCACCTCCGCGGCTGTCGGCATTGACGGCCCGGCGCCCATGCGCTGCACGCTGATCGATGCGGCGGCGTTGGCGAAGGCGAGGGCTGCGCGCAAGGCGGCGCCCTCAGCGAGCTGTGATGCGAGCGCGCCGACGAAGCAATCGCCGGCGCCGGTGGTGTCGACCGCCTTCACCACGCGTCCCGCCACCGCGAATTCTTCGGCGGCAGCGAGTGCGAGCACGCCGCGCTTGCCGAGCGTGATGCAGATTGTCTGGTCCGCGCGCGCCTGAAGTTTTCGTGCCACCGCAATGATCCTTGCAGCCTCGTCGCTGTCGGTGAGCTCGGTGCCTGCAAGGAAACCAAGCTCGGTCTCGTTCAGCACCAGGATATCGACTAGCGCGAGCAGATCGCTCGACATCTTTTGCGCCGGGGCAGGATTCAGCAATGTGGTGGCGCCCGCCGCGCGCGCGCGCTGGAAGAAGGCGGCAATGGTGGGCAGCGGGATCTCGAACTGGCTGACGGCGACATCGCCCTTCGCCAGCGGCGTATCCGCAACGTCATCCGCGCTGACCAGCCCATTGCTGCCGGGAATGACGATGATGGTGTTGTCGGAGGCTGCGACCGTGATGATCGCGGTGCCGGTGTGTGTCCCGGGCGTCTCCTTGATCGCGCCGGGATCGATGCCCTGAGCGTTAAGAAACGTCCTGAGCTCAGCCCCGAACGAATCCGTGCCCAGCCGCCCGATCAGCGTGGTCTTCGCGCCGAGCCGTGACGCGGCCACGGCCTGGTTCGCACCCTTGCCGCCCGGAAAATACAGCACCTGCCGACCCGCGACGGTCTCGCCGACCCTGGGGTGGCGATCGGCGGTCGCCACCACATCCATGTTGATGCTGCCGGCTACGAAGACGCGCCCCATGATATGCCCTCTCAAGCATGATCCCGAAAAGTGTGAAGCGGTTCTCCCTCCCGACAAACGCGGAGCGCGTTTGCGCGGAGATCATGCTCAAACAAAGAATCCTTAGACCCTAGCTTCGAATTCGTGCCTGACTTTGGCGATGTCCACAAGGGTCGGCAGGCCGGCCTCGTTGCCGAGGCGCTGGATCTTGAAGGTCGAGGCGGCGCGGGCGAAGTCAAAATGCTCGCGCCAGCTTTTGCCGGGATGCGCGAGGTAGGAATAGATATAGGCGCCGTGGAAGACGTCGCCGGCGCCGTTGGTGTCGATCACGCGCTCGCGCGGGATCGGCATCGCCGGCATGGTCTCGACGGTGCCGGTCTCGTTGTACCAGAGCAGGCCCTTCTCACCCATGGTGATGCCGCCGATCTTGCAGCCGCGGCCCTTGAGGTAGTCGAGCATCTTCTCCGGCGTCAGATCCATCTGCTCGCACAGCCGCTCGGCGACGATGGCGACGTCGATGTATTCGAGCAGCTCATGGGTGTTGGTGCGCAGGCCGCCGCCGTCGAGCGAGGTCAGAATGCCGGCCTCGCGGCAGACCTTTGCGTAGTGAATCGCGGCGTCCGGCTGATGGCCGTCGACATGCAGCGCACGGCAGCCGCCGAGGTTGAGCATCGGAAAAGGGTGGATGTGCTCGTCGTCGCGACAGCGGACGATGGCGCGCTTGCCGTCCTTCGGCATGATGAAGGAGAGCGAGGACTGGTTCACCTTCCGCCCGTGCAGCGAGATCGCGTATTTCGCGCACATGTCCTGGAACATGCGCCCTAGCCAGTCATTGGCCGCGGTGGCGATCAGATCCGGAACGATGCCGAGCTTGGCGCAGCAGAACGCCGCCGTGACAGCGTTGCCGCCGAAAGAAACCGCGTAGTCGGTTGCCACGTGCTTTTCGTCGCCGGTCGGCATGTGGTCGGTAATGAAGACGACGTCGATATAGGTCTGTCCGATAAAGAGAGCCTGCATTGCTTGTCCGTGATGCGCTTGGTGGTCCCGGCCGGCGGGCTTACTCTAACACCGGTTCCGCTTCGGGGACGCTGAAATTATTCGCAAAATCGCCCCGGAGCGCTTGAGGTCGGCATAACGCCGGAATACGACCATGTCAGGCCCATGCCAAGCCCGGACAAATGCCGTTTTCCCGCTCCTGGTTCCAGGTCGATCAAAAGGGACAAACATGATCACCGGCCTCGATCACGTCGTCGCTCTGGTCAAGGATATCGGTGCGGCCAAGGCCGCCTATCAGACGCTCCTGGGGCGCGCGCCGGCCTGGCAGAACTCCGGCGAGGGCGCCGACCGCGTGCTGTTCACCCTCGACAACATGACCATCGAATTGATGGCGCCGAGCGGCTTCACCGCGACCGCCGACCGGATGCGCGCGCTACTCGACGACCGGGAGGGCATGCTCGCCAGCCTGTGCTTTCGTGTCGCAGACATGAGCAAGCTGCACCGGCGGCTGGAGCGAGTGGCGCTCAAGCCCGAGCCGATCGCCGAGGTCGAGAGCAGCGACGATGCGAGCGGTGCAGCCTTGCACTGGAAACGCACGCGGGCCGCGACCGAGCTGACGCGGGGCGTGCGCATGTTCTTCCTCGAGCTCGCCGAGGAGCGTCCGAAGTCGGCCGCGACCGAAATCGCGCCGATCGACGGGCTCGACCATGTCGTGATCACCACCGAGGATTCCGATCGCGCCGCCGCACTCTATGGCGCACGGCTCGGGCTCGATCTGGCGCTCGACCGCTCCCACCACGACTGGGGGCAGTTGATGTTCTTCCGCTGCGGCGATCTCATCGTCGAGGTGGTGCGCCGCCCGGTGGCAGGCGGGGATTCCCAGCACGACCGTCTCTGGGGCCTGAGCTGGCGCGTCGCCGACATCGACGCCACCCGCGCCCGCCTGCTCGCCGCCGGCCTCGACGTCACCGAAGTCCGCAGCGGCCGCAAGCCGGGCACGCGGATATTGACGGTGCGGAGCGGCACCTGCGGAATCCAGACGGTGCTGCTGGAGCGCGCGCCGAAGCCGGCGGACTAGGGGACAGTCCCTCCTTCGTCATTGCGAGCGCAGCGAAGCAATCCAGGCTGCCTCCGTGGTGACAGTCTGGATTGCTTCGTCGCAAGGGCTCCTCGCAATGACGGCGAGTGCGTGGTAGAGGACGTACCGAGATCACCCAGCGAGCACCGGTTTGGCGACAGCGAAGGCAAAGCGAACTCTGAAATGGCAGCGCGATCCCGAAGGGATGCGGCTGCGCATTCTCGAGGCTGCCAAGCAGGAATTTTCCGCTCACGGGCTCGCCGGCGCGCGCGTCGACCGGATCGCGGCCAAGGCCGGCGCCAACAAGCGCATGCTGTACTACCACGTCGGCAACAAGGACGACCTCTATCTCGCGGTGCTGGAAGGCGCTTATGACAAGATCCGCAGCGAGGAGCGGGGGCTCGATCTCGAACATCTCGATCCGCCCGAGGCGATCAAGCGGCTGATCGGGTTCACCTGGTGTTACTTCCTGCGCAACCCCGAATTCCTGTCACTGCTCCAGACCGAGAACCTCGTCCGGGCAAAACACCTCAAGCGCTCGACCAAGGTCAAGTCGATGCACTCGCCCTTCGTCGAGATGATCCGCACCGTGGTGCGGCGCGGCGTCGAGAGCGGCGATTTCCAGGTCGCGGTCGATCCGGTGCAGCTCTACATCTCGATCGCGGGCCTCTGCTTCTTCTACCTCTCGAACTCGGCGACGCTCAGCGTGATCTTCGGTCGCGACCTGCTCGCCAAGGACGCCAAGGACGAGCGGCTTGCGCACATGGTCGGTCTCGTGCTGGCCGCGCTGACGGGGCAGACCGCCGCGCTGTTCGAGATTGCCAAGGCGCCGAAGTCGCGCACGGCGGTGGCGCAGACGGTTTAGCCCGTTGTTTCCTCAATCACCGCTGTCATCGTCCGCGAAGGCAGGCGATCCAGTATTCCAGAGACGCTGATGGGATACGGAGATGCCGCGGCGTACTGGATTCCCCGCCTTCGCGGGGAATGACGCCGAGGGTGTGGCGCGGAACCCGGCGCAAAACGTCACAGGGAAAGCTCTGGACAGTATTTATCCAACGGGTTAATTTCTCCCCGAACGAAAAAAATGCCGGGAGTGAGGCGTGGCTGAGCTGAAGCCGCAAGGTGCGGTGTCCAAGGTGCTGAATGCGGCCTGGGTGCGGCCGTTTCTGTTTCTGGTTTTCATCGTCGTGGCCTGGGATCTCGCAATCCGGCTGTTCAAGATCCCGGCCTATCAGATCCCGTCGCCCGCCGACGTCGTCGCGGTGCTGCGCACCGACTGGCCGGAACTGCTGCGCCAGTGCTGGCCGACCACCTATGCGACTGTCTGCGGCTTCCTGCTGTCCGCATTGTTCGGCATTCCCGTCGCGATGCTGATCGCGGGTTCGAAGACAGTGGAGAGTTATGTCTATCCGCTCCTGGTGTTCTCCCAATCCGTGCCGAAGATCGCGATCGCGCCGCTGTTCGTGGTGTGGTTCGGCTTCGGTATCATTCCAAAAGTGATCTCGGCCTTCCTGCTCGGCTTCTTTCCCGTGGTGGTTTCGGCGGTGCAGGGTTTCAAGTCGGTCGACCCCGACATGGTCGATCTCGCCCGCGCCATGCAGGGCAGCCGCTTCCAGGTGTTTTGCGCGGTGAACCTGCCGCATGCGCTGCCGGCGATCTTCGCCGGCCTGAAAGTGTCGGTGACGCTCGCCGTGGTCGGCGCCGTCGTCGGCGAGTTCGTCGGCTCCAATTCCGGCATCGGCTATGTGATGCAGCGCTCGATCGGCACCTTCGACCTGCCGACGATGTTCGCTGCCCTCGTCATCCTCGCGCTGCTCGGCGTCATCCTGTTCTGGATCGTCGACCGGATCGAGAAGCTGGTTATTCCCTGGCATGTCAGCCAGCGCGAAGACGTGATTTTCGCCTCTTAAGCAACGGCCACCAACGGCCGAAACATAACGACAAGGGAGAATGACGATGAAGCGGTGGATTGGGGCTGTAGCAACAGCGCTGATGGTGTTTGCGGCCATGCCGGCGCAGGCGGCCGACAAGGTCGTGCTGATGCTGAACTGGTACGTCTATGGCGAGCACGCGCCGTTCTACTACGGCAAGGCCAAGGGCATTTACGCGGCCGAGGGCATCGACCTCGAGATCCAGGAAGGCCGCGGTTCGGCTGCGACCACGCAGGCTGTCGCGGCCAAGACCGCCGATTTCGGCTATGTCGACGTTCCCACCATGATGCGCGCCGCGATCAAGGGCGCGCCTGTGATCGCGACCGGCGTGCTGCTGCAGACCAGCCCGATGTCCGCCATGGGCTTCGTCGACAAGAACATCAGGAAGCCGGAAGACATCAAGGGCAAGACGGTCGCGATCACGCCGGCGGACTCCATGACCCAGATCTGGCCGCTGTTCCTGAAGAAGACCGGCCTGAAGGAAAGCGACTTCACCACCGTTGCCGGTGACGGCCAGACCAAGCTCAACGCCGTCATCAACGGCCAGGCTGATCTGCTGCTCGGATACGTCATGGACCAGTCGATGAAGATCAAGGACGCCACCGGCAAGGACGTCTATCCGATCAAGTTTGCCGACTACGGCATCAACATGGTCTCCTCCGGCCTCATCGCCAATTCCGACTATGTGAAGGCCAATGCCGACCTCGTCCGCCGCTTCATGTCGGCGACGACCAAGGCCGTCGAAGCCGCCGAGAAGGAGCCGAAGGCAGCGGCGCAGTCGATCCTCGATGCCAACCCGAAGGGCGGCAAGATCGACACGCTGACGCAGGGCTTTGAGTTGACCATTCCGCTCTACCGGACGGCCGAGACCAAGAGCAAGCGGCCGTTCCAGGTCACCGACCAGAACATGACGGATACGGTCAATCTGATGGTCGAATATGGCGGGCTCGATGCCAAGGCCAAGGAGAACCCGAAGGCGTTCTACACGAACGATTACCTGCCGAAGAGTGGCACGTGAAGCAAGCCGCAGTAACCAGTGAAACCGTGCAGCCGGCCGCGCATCTGAGACTGGTGAGCGACCGGGCTGCCGGCGGGACGCCAGGCATCAAGCTCTCAGGCGTCTCGAAGACTTACCGGACGCGCGACGGCGATGTGCCGTCGCTGCGGCCGCTCGACTTCCACATCAACGACGGCGAGTTTTTCGTCGTGGTCGGCCCAAGCGGCTGCGGCAAGTCCACGCTGCTCAAGCTGATCTCGGGGTTGCTGCCGCCGACCGCTGGCGAGGTGTTGGTTGAAGGCGAGAAGGTGACGAAGCCGCATGGTAATGTCGGCATCGTCTTCCAGAATGCGCTGCTGCTGCCCTGGCGCAATATCCTCTCCAACGTGATGCTGCCGATCGACATGAAGCGTCTCGCCCGGGACGAATATCTCGTCCGCGCCAAGGCGCTGCTCAAGCTGGTCGGGCTTGAGGGGTTCGAGAAGAAACTGCCCTGGCAGCTCTCCGGCGGCATGCAGCAGCGGGCCTCGATCTGCCGCGCGCTGGTGCACGATCCCAAGATCATGCTGATGGACGAGCCGTTCGGCGCACTCGATGCGCTGACGCGCGAGCGCATGAATGTCGAGCTGATGCGAATCCAGCGCGAGACCAGGAAGACGGTGCTCCTGATCACGCATTCGATTCCGGAGGCCGTGTTCCTCGCCGACCGCGTGCTGGTGATGACCGAGCGGCCCGGTGCGGTCGCTGCGATCTACGACGTGCCGCTGCCGCGCCCGCGCTCGCTCGACGTGATGGCCGATCCTGTTTTCACCGAGCTCGTGCAACGCATCCGCAAGCATTTTTTCTCACAGGGGTCGCTGGACTAAAACCATGCCCCCGCGCCTGAAGCTGCGAGATATCGCCTTCTTTGAACGTCCCGTGCATTTCGCGCGGCCGTTCCGCTTTGGCGCTGTTACCATCAACGCGACGCCGCAGCTGTTCATGCGGGTCGAGATCGAGGTCGAGGGTAAAGGAAGTGCTGTCGGCGCCAGCGCCGAACTGCTGGTGCCCAAATGGTTCGACAAGCGGCCGGAGCTATCGCCGGCGCAGACGGTCGACGAACTGCGTCGATCGCTCGCGATCGCGCGCGGGCTCTATCTTGCGCGTACCGGATTCCTGACGGCGTTCGATCTGCACGCGTCCTGCATCGGCGCCCAGGTCGCGACCTGTGCGAAGCAGAACATTCCGGCGCTTGCCGCGGCCTATGGTCCGGCAGAAATCGACAAGGCGATCCTCGATGCGCTGCTCCGCGCCACCGAGCTCAATTTTTTCGACGGGCTGGCTGCCAACATCGCCGGCATCGATGCGCGCCTGTCGCCGGACCTGAAGGACGCCGACCTCGCGACGTTTCTCGCCGGCCGCAAGCCGCTGCCGCGTGTTGCGATCAGGCATACCGTCGGTCTCGACGATACCGTCGAAGGCGAGGGCAGTGTTGCCGATGTCTCCGAGAACGCCGGTGCGAATTACTTCAAGCTGAAACTGTCCGGCGATCCCGCGGCCGATGCGGCCCGGCTGGCGCGCATTGGCAAGGAGCTCGACACGCTCGGTCGTGACCACAAGGTGACGCTCGATGCCAATGAACAATACGCAGATCTCGCCGCCCTGCAGGCGCTGATCGACCGGCTCGATCGCGAGCCTGCGCTGCGGTCGATCGCGTCGCGATTGCTCTATGTCGAGCAGCCCATGCCGCGCGACATCACCCGGCAATCGCCGCTCGGCTCGCTCGCCGCGCGCGGCTTCATCATCGACGAGGCCGACGACTCCTACGACGCGTTCCCCGCGGCGCGCGCGCTCGGCTATCACGGCATCTCGTCAAAGTCCTGCAAGGGGCTGTACAAGTCCATCGTCAACGCCACGCGCGCAGCGAAATGGAGCGCGGGCGGAGAGAGGTTCTTCGTGACCGGCGAGGACCTCACCTGCCAGGCGGGCCTTGCCGTGCAGCAGGATCTCGCGCTCGGCGCCTTCATCGGCGTCACCCACGCCGAGCGCAACGGCCATCACTATGTCGATGGCTTTGGCGACACGCCGGTCGCTGAAGCGCAGGCCTTCGCCGCCGCGCATCCCGATCTCTATGCCGATGCCGGGCAGGGCATCCGGCTTTCCATTCACAACGGCGATCTCCTGACGGGATCGCTCCATGTTGCGGGCTTTGCGACGTCGGTCCATCCGGATTGGTCGGCGCTCCGCCCGCTCGAACAGCCAAAATCACCTAGGGAGCAATTGGCATGACCACCCAACGCCTCGGCCTCATCATGAACGGCGTCACCGGCCGCATGGGGCTCAACCAGCATCTGATCCGCTCGATCGTGGCGATCCGCGACCAGGGCGGCGTTCGCTTGAAGAACGGCGATCGCATCATGCCCGATCCGATCCTGGTCGGCCGCAGCGCCGAGAAGCTCGAGGCGCTTGCCAAGCGCTTCAACATCACGCGCTGGACCACCGACCTCGATGCCGCGCTCGCCGACAAGAACGACACCATGTTCTTCGATGCTGCGACGACACAGGCGCGGCCCGGCCTGCTGGCACAGGCCATCAACGCCGGCAAGCACGTCTATTGCGAGAAACCGATCGCGACGAGTTTTGAGGAAGCGCTCGAGGTCGTCAAGCTCGCCAATGCCAAGGGCGTCAAGCACGGAACGGTGCAGGACAAGCTGTTCCTGCCCGGCCTGAAGAAGATCGCCTTCCTGCGCGACTCCGGCTTCTTCGGCCGCATCCTCTCGGTGCGCGGCGAGTTCGGCTATTGGGTATTCGAAGGCGGCTGGCAGGAGGCGCAGCGGCCATCCTGGAACTACCGCGACGAGGACGGCGGCGGGATCATTCTGGACATGGTCTGCCACTGGCGCTACGTGCTCGACAATCTCTTTGGCAACGTCCAGAGCGTGGTCTGCATCGGCAACACCGACATTCCCGAGCGTTTTGACGAGCAGGGCAAGAAGTACAAGGCGACCGCGGATGATTCCGCCTACGCGACCTTCCAGCTCGAGGGTGGCGTCATCGCACACATCAACATGTCCTGGGTCACGCGTGTCTATCGGGATGACCTCGTCACCTTCCAGGTCGACGGCACGCATGGCTCGGCGGTCGCGGGTCTCACCGACTGCGTGATCCAGGCGCGGCAGGCAACGCCCCGGCCGCTGTGGAATCCCGACGAGAAGCGGCTGCATGATTTTTACGGCGACTGGCAGAAGCTGCCGGACAACGTCACCTACGACAACGGCTTCAAAGAGCAGTGGGAGATGTTCATCCGCCACGTCTACGAGGATGCGCCCTACAAGTTCACGCTGCTCGAAGGCGTCAAGGGCGTGCAGCTCGCCGAATGCGCGCTGAAGAGCTGGAAGGAGCGGCGCTGGATCGACGTCGCCCCGATCAAGGCCTGAAGTCTATTGGATAAGTCGCGATGTTTACCAAGCCGTCATTGCGAGCGAAGCGAAGCAATCCAGTGTCCCTCCGCGGCGACGGTCTGGATTGCTTCGTCGCGGAGTTTATCATCCGGCCGGCCAAAGGCCGGACCGGGTGGCTCCTCGCAATGACGGGGAGAGGTTCGAAATCATGAACAAGCCGGTCCTGCCGATGTCGTCATTGTCGCTCAAGCTGCCGAAGGCCGACCGTTCGATCGAGACCTACCGGCTTGCGGCCTCGCGCACGTTCCCCGCAAAGCTCGAAGGACCGCTCAACCGGATCGCCTTCTCCGCCGTGCATATGGTGGCCGATCCCTTTGCCGACAACGATCCCTGGCTTTCGGCAGCCGTCGACTGGGACAAGACCATCGCGTTCCGCGAGCACGTCTGGGATCTCGGCCTCGGCGTTGCCGAAGCCATGGACACCGCGCAGCGCGGCATGGGGCTGGACTGGCCGACCTCGCTGGAGCTGATCACGCGCTCGGTGTCCGCCGCCAAGCGCCGCAATGCGCTGGTGTTCTCAGGCGCCGGCACCGACCATCTCGCCGTGGAGGACGCCAAGAGCCTCGACGACGTGATCCGCGCCTATGAGGAGCAGATTTCGGCGGTCGAGAAGGTCGGCGGCCGCATCATTTTGATGGCGTCGCGCGCGCTGGCAAAGCTCGGCCGCAACGCCGACGACTACGCGAAGGTCTATGACCGTGTGCTCACGCAAGTCCGGGAGCCCGTGATCATCCACTGGCTCGGCGACATGTTCGATCCGGCGCTGACTGGATATTGGGGCACCGGGGATCTCGACAAGGCGATGGACATTGCTGTGGCCATCATCAACGGCAATGCCGCGAAGGTCGATGGGGTGAAAGTCTCGCTGCTCGACAAGCAGCGCGAGATCGACATGCGCCGGCGCCTCGACAAGCGCATCAAGATGTACACCGGCGACGATTTCAACTATGCGGAGCTGATCGCTGGCGATAGCCAAGGCTTTTCACACGCGCTGCTCGGCATCTTCGATGCCATTGCGCCCGCAGCATCCTACGCGCTGTCGCGGCTGGCTGCGGGCGACGAGGCCGGCTTCCACGACGTGCTTGGGCCGACGGTGCCGTTGTCGCGCCACATCTTCAAGGCGCCGACGCGTTTCTACAAGACCGGCGTGGTGTTCATGGCGTATCTCAACGGCCATCAGGACCATTTCACCATGGTCGGCGGCCAGGAGAGCGCGCGCTCGATGCTGCATCTGGCCGAGCTGTTCCGGCTCGCCGATCAGGCCGGCCTGCTCGCCAAACCCGAACTGGCGACGCGGCGGATGAAGACCGTGCTGGCCTCGCACGGGATCGACGCCTGATGCGCGATTTCTCGTCCGACCATCGCTGGCTGTCGCTGAACACGGCGACAGTCCGCAAGCAGGGTGACCTCGTCCAGATCGTCGAGGCCTGCGCCAGGCACGGCATCCGCGCCATCGATCCCTGGCGCGATCAGGTCGCGACCGTGGGCCTCGATCGCGCGGCGCGCGCGGTGCGCGATGCAGGGCTTGATCTTTCGGGCTATTGTCGCGGCGGCATGTTCACGTCGGACGCATCGCGCCGCGCCGAAGTGCGTGACGACAACCGCCGCTGCGTCGATGAGGCCAAGGCGCTTGGCGCGCCCTGCATCGTGCTCGTCGTCGGCGGCCTGCCGCAATATTCCCGGCCCGGCAGCGAAGCGTCGAAAGATATCGCGGCGGCGCGCGGGCAGGTCGAGGAAGCTCTCGCCGACATGCTCGATTACGCCAAGCAGGCAAAGCTGCCGCTGGCGATCGAGCCGCTGCATCCCGCCTATGCCGCCGACCGCGCCTGCGTCAACACGACAAAGCAGGCGCTCGATATCTGCGACCGGCTCGATCCTGATAGCACCGGCATGCTCGGCGTCGCGCTCGATGTTTATCACATCTGGTGGGATCCGGAGCTGTCGGGGCAGATCGCACGGGCCGGCAAGGACCGCCTGCTCGCGTTCCACGTCTGCGACTGGCTGGTGCCCACCAGGGACATCCTCAACGACCGCGGCATGATGGGCGACGGCGTCATCGACATCAAGTCGGCGCGCGCGGCCGTCGAGGCGCAGGGTTTTGCCGGCTATTCGGAAATCGAGATCTTCTCCAACGATTGGTGGGGCAAGCCGATGGACGAGGTGCTACGGACTTGCATCGAACGGCATCGGACATTTGTGTAGAGCGCGATGAAATTAGGTTCGATCGGCTGTCCGGGCTCGCCGCAGGGCGATCGCATATGCCTTTCGGGCGGCCAGCGCTGCCGGCTCGACCGGGTCGCGAATGACCCTCAACGGTTCAGGAACATGCGCGGCGGGGCTGGTGTCCGTATCCGTCCGAAGCGGGCGGCCAAAATCTGAGCCACCCGCCATTTGGATAAGGTTCGCGCAGGAACCTTGCCCCCGTCTGGGATGTTGGAAAATGACACAATCACTCAGGAGGAAACTCTCATGAGAACACTGTTACTGGCTGGTGTGCTGGCGGTTGCTGGTTTCGCTGTCGCCACGCCGATATCCATTGCACCCGCGTCAGCTCAAGTTGCCGTTGATACTCCGCTCGGCGGCGTAAGAGTGGGCCCGGAGCACCGTTACTACCGGGAGTATGATCGACCCGCTTATCGCGCCTACGGATATGATCGCGGATATCGCGGATGCCGCACCGTCACAATCGAGCGTGACGACGGTTCGGTCCGCAGAGTCCGCCGTTGCGACTAGCAGTACCGGGCTAGAAGATCGAGTTTAACAGGAGCGTCGAGCCGGTTCTCGCGCGGCGAAGCAATCTGCGTTGACCAGCGATGAGGCCGCGGCTCAGCGAGCTGGTTGGAGTACTACCAGCGAGAGGTGGACAGCCTTCAGCTTTCAGGCAGAATATCATCACCCCGATGCCGCAGCCGCGCCTCAGTCTGTGCAAGATCGGATGCGGTAATCGGTGGCATCAACGATCGGCAGGCACGGCGGATGTACCCTGCCTGACGATCTTGAATGGCCCCGACGTGTCATCGTCGGGGCCATTGTTGTGATCGGCGTGGCAAGGCTGGCGATTTTTGCGGCGATAAGGAAAGACCGCCCGAAGGCGGTCTTGCAGTCCAATTGGCCGGGCCAAAATAGTTTCGGGATCAAACTTTGTCCGGCCCGGTCTGATCACGAGCTAACCACCATCCAGGAACGGCCGCTCACAATTAAAATTTCAGTCCTGAAATGGAATGCGCCTCGTAGAGCGCAGGCCGAAAGAGCGGTCATTCTGCGCAGCGCCTTTTGCTGCCGTCAGTGCTCGCGTCGTTCGGCTCGACTATTCGGTGAAAAGTCAGACGATTGCGCTATCATCGATGACCGTCAAACACCGGACTATCGCTCGTCAATTCAATCTGCAAAGCTGTGACAACACGAATGCGCTTGTAAAACAAACAAGCGCGAAGGGAGGTTCGCAGTGGAGAAGGTGCAACGCTTGCGTGCGATGGGTTCGCTGTGCCGTCAACAGGCCGCCTACAACAGCATGAACAAATGGAAGCTGCTCGCAGAAGCAGAATACTGGGACCACCTGGCCGATCTTGAGCTGTCTTCATACTTCCAGCAATGCAACGCCGTTAGCGCAAATGAGATAGAGCGGCCTCAAGCGATCGCAAACACGAATGACGCGCGGCAGGAGACGATTTCCAGCGCGTGAGGAGGAACGAGCGAGTGAGGAGGAACGAGGCTGTCGTTTGCATTCCGTGCCACCGCAGTCTCACGGCGAGCCGCGGCCCGGACAGGCATGCTCTCGTCGAGCTTTGAGGCTGGGCGACTACGTCATCCACGGCGTTTGGCCACGTTGCAACGAGAGAATGCGACGCCGCCTTCAAACGCCGGCGCATGACGAAACTGATCTGGGCGGTATTCATGCGGCCCTGGGGCGGAGCGTGGGGATTCCGCTCACGTCCTCTTCCCGTTCCGCGTGCCAAGTATCATAGGCTGCCTGCATGCGCACCCAAACTCCGGCGCCATCTCCGAACAACTTGCCGAGCCGAACAGCAACGCCCGGCGAGACCGGTTTGCGCTCGCGCAAAATGTCGTAGAGGTGCTGGCGGGAAATGCCGAGAAGCTGCGCAATCTCGGCCTTGGTCTTGCCGGTCGCCGGAATCACGTCCTCCCTCAGCAACGCGCCGGGGTGGGTCGGGCAGCGATCAGGATTACGTTTCGTGACATGAGCCATGATCGTCTCTCTCAGTGATATTGTTCGAAGTCGATCCGACAGGCGTCGCCGGCCTCGAATTCGAACGTGATGCACCACGGCCCGTTCACGTGGACCGAATAGCGCGTTGGCTTAAAGCCTCGCAAGGCATGGAAATCAAAGCCCGGGATATTCACTTCCTCGGGCACTGCAGCTGCATCCAGGCGATCAAGACGACGAAAAATCCGCGCGTGCATTTTCGCGTCGATTTTCGCTGTTCGTCCCTTTTCCCAAAGCTCCGCGAGAGCCTTGCTCTTGAAGCCTCTGATCGTAGCTTCAAGCATGTAAGCTAATAGCTGACATATGTCAATAACTAGCTTACGTCATAGCTCCGCTTATGTGCCTAGGGACCAGCGACCTGTTGCAGCGTGTTGAAGCGCGCCTTTTGCTCGCTGCTCAGCGTGGCATAGAACTCGTCAAGGGCCGGCTCGACCAGCTTGGCGGCGCTCAGCATGGCCTCGAGCCGGTGCTGCATCGCCTCCAGCCGCCCGACCGGCGTCAGCGGTACATCGTTCGGGCAGGCCGCCTGCAGGTCTTCGACACCTTTGGCCGTCGCTTCGCTGAGGCGGTCGAGCGCGTCCTTTTGCTTGCCCGCGGGGTGGAGCACGGCCTCGATCCTTTGGATCGGCAACTGGGTGAGGCCGGACTTCGGATCGCCGCAGCCCTCGGCAGTGGTTTGGGCACTGGCTTGCTGCTGCGGCGGCGAGCGCTCGCCAACATTGGGGCCGAGCGCGTTGAAGCGCGCCTGCTGCTCGTCACTGAGCGAGTTGTAAAAATTCTCCAGTGCCGGCCGCACGATCTTGACCGCTTCCAGCGTCGCACTGACGCGGTTCATCATCGCCCGCAAGCGGCCGGGCGGCGTCAACGCATAAGTTTCCGCGCAGGAGTCCTTGAACACGCCGGCAGCGTTGGCCGCCGCGGCCTTCAATTCGTCGAGCAGCGCGCGTTGCTCCGGCGTCGGCCGCACGGCTCGCGCGATATCGGCGAGCGGCCACGCCGTGACGCCCTTGTCCGGCGTGCCGCACAATTGCCGAAGCGTCTGCGGGCTCACGCTGGCGCGCTGGCGTGCGGGATAGCCGCCGCCGGCTTGGGGATAGTCATACGGGTTGGTGCTGGCATAGGCGGAGTAGGGGCTGCTGTCCCCGCCCCAGAACACGGTGTCGACGAGGTCGTCATACGCGTAGGCCCAATAGCCGGGCTCATAGGCTTGGGGCCAGAACGTGTAGTCAAAAATGTCGGAATAGGCGTAAGGCCAGAACACCGGTCCAAGCCATGCCACAAACGCCGCCGGATGGCGGTGCCGCCAGGCCTGCCGGGGCGCCCAGCCGCTTTGGCGAGCGATAAGCGCCGCCTGGGTTTGCGCATTGGCCTGCTCGCGGAAGCGCGCGGCAAACCGCCCGCGCTCGGCGGCCTGCGCGGCGGCAGTCGCTGCGGCTGTTGCAGCGGGAGCCTGTCCCAGCCTTTGCTGGCGTGCCAGATCGCCCTGCTGCGCGCGTTGCTCGCGCTGGAGCAGGCGGTTCTGCGATTGCAGCATGCGTTCTTGCGTCCGCTGCGCGCGCGCACCTTCCGGCTTTTGCGACTGGAGTTGCTGCACGCGCTGCTGGAGCCGATCGATGCGGGTCTGGCGCTCCGTCGTCTGGCGCGATAGCACGTCGCGCTGCCGCTGCTGCACCATCTGCTGGCGCTGCTGGATCTGCTGCTGATGCTGTTGCGCGCGCTGATCGATCTGCCCCTGTCGCGACAGCCGCTCGCTCACGGCCGGCGGCGCGCTTGGGCGCGACGGCGCGGCGATATGCGGCGTCGGCCGCGGCGCCATGGCCGGACGTTGCGGTGCAGGCGGCGGCCGATGGAATTCAGGCCGCGGCGTTGCCAGGTGCGGGGCAGCCCGCGGCGGCGCGGCAAAGTGCGGCATCGGACGTGGCGCCGGTGCGGCGAAGTGCGGCGCGGGATGCGGCGCCATGGCCGGCGGATGGAATGCCGGCGCGGCGGGACGCGCCATGGCTGGTGGCGCGGCAGGGCGGGCCATGGCTGGTGGCGCGGCAGGACGCGCCATTGCGGGTGGCGCTGCCGGCCGTGCAGCCGGCGCTGGGGCCGGCCCTGGTGGTCCACCCCTTCCATGGGGCTGGGCGGATGCACTGATGCTCGCCGCCAGCATCGAGGTACTGATCAAAAAAGCCGTCAAGCAGACGCCACGCGGAAGCATGACCGTAGCTCCCAGCTCCTAACTGCCCGCGACGTTCAACGCAGAAGTGCCGGAATGGTTCGTTGTCGGCCGCGGCCGACATTGCGATCTTCCGCCGCAGGCAGCCTCAAGAGAAATCCTGCGTCAGGATCGTCGCGAACTGCTCCAGCGCCCAGTCGACCTGGTCGCTGGTGATCACCAGCGGCGGGGCGATGCGGATCGTGTGCTCATGGGTGTCCTTCGCCAGGATGCCCTTGCCCTGGAGCGCCTCGCAGTAGCGGCGGGCGCGGCCGGCCTCGGGATGCAGCTCGACCGCCAGCATCAGGCCGCGCCCGCGCACCTCGCGGATCGTGTTGGCGCGGATGTCCTTCAAGCCTTGCAGGAAGCGCGCGCCTTGCGTGGCCGCGTTCTCGATCATGCCTTCCTCGACCAGCACGCGCATCGCCGCGCGCGCCACCGCGCAGGCCAGCGGGTTGCCGCCGAAGGTCGAGCCATGCTGTCCGGGTCGGAGTGTCCCGAGCACGTCGTTGTTCGAGAGCACGGCCGACACCGGATAAAAGCCGCCGGACAAGGCCTTGCCGAGCAGCGTCACGTCCGCCTCAATGCCCTCGTGCTGTTCGGCGAGCAGCTTGCCGGTGCGGCCGAGCCCGGTCTGGATCTCGTCGAGCACCAGCATGACGTTGTTGGCGGTGCAGAGCTCCCGCACGCTGGCGAAATAGCCGGCTGGAGGAATGATGACACCGGCTTCGCCCTGGATCGGCTCGACCAGAAAGGCGACCGTGTTCGGCGTGATCGCTTGTTCCAGCGCCGCGGCATCGCCGAACGGGATTATCCTGAAGCCCGGCGCGAACGGCCCAAAGTGTCCGCGGGTCTCGGCGTCCGTCGAGAAGCCGACAACGCCCAGCGTGCGTCCGTGGAAATTGTCGGCGCAGACGATGATCTCGGCCTGGCCGTCCGGCACGCCTTTCACCTCGTAGCCCCATTTGCGCACCGACTTGATCGCGCTTTCGACCGCCTCGGCGCCGCTGTTCATCGGCAGCACCTTGTGGGAGCCGGTCAGCGCGGCGATCTCCTCGTAGAACAAGGCGAGCTGGTCGTTGTGGAAGGCGCGCGAGGTGAGCGTCAGCCGGTGCGCCTGTTCCACCATCGCCGCCAGGATCTTGGGGTGGCAGTGGCCCTGGCTGACCGCGGAATAGGCGGAGAGGCAATCGAGATAACGGTTGCCTTCGGTATCCCAGACCCAGACACCTTCGCCGCGTGTCAGGACGACGCCGATCGGCTGGTAATTATGGGCGCCAAAGCGTGCTTCGGTTGCGAGGAGATCAACGACCGACGGGCTCATTTTTCGTCACTCCCATTGGGCAGCCTGGGACGTGCGCGATGCTGCCGATTTGCTCCGGCGTGTCAAATGGTTCTGGGCATCCACCGGGCATTTTCGACCAACCTGTCCCCTACTGTGCATGGGGTTGTTTTCGACATTTTTGTTTGGGCCTCAGGAGTCCTGATCGCGATGCGCGATCTCCAGCGTGACCAGCCGCGCCAGCAGCGTCGCCGGATAGAGCTGGCCGAAGATGGCTTCCATGTTGCACAGGCTGCGCGCAACCGGATGGAGCGGGGCGACGTCGCCATATCCGGTCGTGGTCATCGTCGCGAAGCTGAAATAGATGACCTCGCTTGCGAGGCTGGGACTGTCTTCCACCTTCATGCTGACGAAGGCGTCCTGATCCAGCGAGCCGATAAAGGTGTAGAGGGCTGCGAAAATGATCGCGACAGTCAGATACAACAGCACCGCGCCGATCACGCGATGATAGGTCACGCGCCCCGGCGCAAAAGTCTGGCGCGCGACCGCCCAGGCCATCGTCGCGCCCACGATGAACCACGAGCCCGCGAACAGATTGAGATCGAGAATGGACGGCGATTTGATCCGCAGGATCGCGCCGGTCACGATCATGCCGAGCGCGATCAGCATGCCGATGACCGCGACCGGGCTGCCTGATATCACGAAGATGCCGCAGACCAGCAGCAGCGCCAGCACCAGCTCGGAGACCTGGAATGCAAAAAGCCCCAGCGCCTGCAGCGGCGCGATCACGAACATCATGATCACCAGCAGCCCTGTCAGCACCGTCAGGGCCGGATCGGCCCAGCGTTCGCGCAATCGATCGATGTTCATGACGCCTCAGCCGATCGAGCAGGGTACGCTCAGGAAGCCGCGGAACCGGACGCGGCCACCGCGTACCGGCTGACTGCTTACGGCATAGTCCGGGAAGCGCGCCAGGAACCGCGAGATCGCAATCGCGCCTTCGAGCCGGGCCAGGGCCATGCCGGCGCATTGATGCGCGCCGGTGGCGAACGCAAGGTGCCGGTTCGGCGTGCGCGCGACGTCGAAGCGTTCAGGGTCCGGAAACTGCGCGGGATCGCGGTTGGCAGCACCGATGCACAACGTCACCGACGTGCCCGCTTCGAGCACGACGCCGCCGAGCTCGACCCGCTCCGTCGTCATGCGGTTGCCGAGCTGGTTCGAGCTTTCGTAGCGCAGCATCTCCTCCACCGCGGTCTTGATCATATCGGGATTGTCGATCAGCCGCTGCTTCTGGTCCGGATTCCGATGCAGCGCGACGAGGCCGTTGCCGATCAGATTGGTGGTCGTCTCGTGGCCGGCGTTGAGCAGGAAGATGCAATTGTGCAGCAGCTCCTTCTCGGTCAGCCGCTCACCGTTGTCTTCACCCTGGATCAGGCGCGTCAGCACGTCGCGCTCGGGATTGCCGGGCTTCTGGCGCCGGCGCGCGACCAGCGTCTCGAGATAGGCAAGGAAATCCGTCACCGCCTTGTTGCCGCGCGCGGCGACCGCAGGCGATACGACGGGCTCGAGCGCGCCAAGGATCGCCAGCGACCAGTCGCGCAACGGCGTGCGCTCCTCATGGGGGACGTCGAGCAAATTGCCGATCACCTCGATGGGGATCGAGGCGGCAAAATCCTCGATCAGCTCGCAATCGCCCTTGGCAGCGATGGTGTCGAGCAGGCCGTCGACCAGCCTGACGATGTCAAGCTCCATCCCTGCGATCGCGCGCGGCGACAGCGCGCCCATGATCAGGCGCCGCACCCTTGTGTGCGCCGGCGGATCGTTGAAGACGAGGCTTGTGGTGTGGTGCTCGAAGAGCGGGGTGTCGCCATATTTCGGCGCGAACTCGCGCTTCTTGTCCGAGCTGAACGACCTTGTGTTCTTGTAGGTGGCGACGAGGTCGTCGTAGCGGGTCAGGAACACGGTGCCGCTCGGCAGGCGCTTGACCGGCTCGTTCTCCCGCAGTGCACGATAAGTCGGGTAGGGATCGTCGTAGAATTCGCTCGTCAGCTTCGCCAGATCGAAATTGGCCGCCAGTTCTTTCGCATCTGCGTTCATGCGCCATACTCACCGGTTGAGACCGATATGCCGTTTTCGCTCTTTCGAGCCGTGCTGATCACCGTCTACAGTCTCGCCGTGATTTGCTAGCCGACCGGACAGGAAAATGCACGCCCGCGCTGATGCTTCCGACACCGCCCCGAGCTGGCCGGACGATGTTTTCGCGACCTTGCAACGCTTCGACGTGCGGCAGGTGCCTTATGTGCCCGATGCCGGCCATTCGAAGTTGATCCAGCGCGTGCTCGGCTCCTCCACGATGCGCGGCATTCCGCTGACGACGGAGGAGGAAGGCGTGGCGCTGCTCGCCGGCGCCTGGACCGGCGGTCAGCGCGGTGTGCTGCTGATGCAGTCGAGCGGCGTCGGCAATTGCATCAACATGCTGTCGCTGATCCCGATCTTGCGTTTTCCGTTCCTCACCCTCGTGACCATGCGCGGCGAGTGGGGCGAGTTCAATCCGTGGCAGGTGCCGATGGGCTCGACCACGCAGGGCGTGCTCGAGCTCTCCGGCATCAAGGTGCTGCGCGCCTCGAACGCAGCCGAGGTGCCGGCCGTGTTGGAGGCGGCCGCGGCGCAAGCCTACAATGCGCTGACGCCCACCGCCGTCCTGCTATCGCAGCGCCTGATCGGCGCCAAGGTTTTCACCAGATGAGCAAGGCCAATCTCCTCGACCGCCGCGAGGTGGTGTCCGCGCTGCTGGCCAACCGCAAGGACGTCGTCGCGATCGGTGGCCTGGGTGCCTCCACCAACGACATCACCGCCGCGGGCGATCATGCCCGCAACTTCTATCTCTGGGGTGGCATGGGCGGCGCTGCGATGATCGGGCTGGGTCTCGCGCTGGCGCAGCCAAAGTTGCCGGTGCTGGTCATCACCGGCGACGGCGAGATGCTGATGGGGATGGGCAGCCTTGCCACCATCGGCCTGCAGAAGCCCTCCAACCTCTCGATCGCAGTGCTCGACAACGAGGCCTATGGCGAGACCGGTGGCCAGACCAGCCACACTTCGGCTGCGGCTGACTTGGTGGGCGTCGCCAGGGCCTGTGGCATCGGCGACAGCCGGGCGATCTCGACCATGGCCGAGGTCGAAACCTTCGCCAAGACCGTCCATGATCTCTCGGCGGGGCCGCGCTTTGCCAATGTGAAGATCGACAGCGCCAGCGTCGAGCGGATTTTGCCAAGTCGGGACGGGACCTACATCGTCAACCGGATCCGCGGCGATCTCGGCTTCCAGCCGATCTGACATCGCCCGGTTGCTCTCGCCCTCGCCGACGGCCGGCCCCCGGTGGTCGGGAAAGTGTGACCAATTTCCAACAAGTCGGCACCCACCTAGGTTGCGTCGCACCATTTGGCTTGACTTTGGCGTGGGTGAGTGCTTACTCACTAGCATGAGCTCATTGCGTATGACGAGCGACCTGAGGCGTCAATTGATCCTCGGAGCCGCAAAGCGTTGCTTTGCCCGACACGGCTATACCGGCACCACGACCAAGAGCGTGGCGGCCGCTGCTGCCATTTCCGAGGCGCTGCTGTTCAAGCATTTCCCGTCCAAGGCGGCGCTCTATGCCGAAATCCTCAGCGACGAGTGCGAGGCTGACCCGGCGCTCATGGAGCTGCTCGAGCGCGAGCCGTCAACGGCCACCCTGGTGGAATTGATCCGCGGCATGGTCCAGCATTTCCTGATGATCGCCGACGGACCCGACCAGGAGGAGGCCCAGCGCCTGCGACTGACGGCCACCAGTCATCTGGATGACGGCGAATTCGCTCGTTTGCTATATGCCAAGATCGAGACGCTGATCGGGGCGGTCTTCGTCGCCTCGCTCGAACGTGCGGTCGCCGCCGGCGATGCGCGGGCGAGTGGCAGTGAACCGCTCAACCTGTTCTGGTTTGCGCATCATACGGTGATGACCGCTGCGCTGACCAGGCTGCCGTCCGTGCCCTGTCTCGCTTATGGCAGGGCGAACGATCTGGAGCGGCAGCTCTGTGAGTTTCTCTTGAGAGGCATCGGACTTAACGACGCCGCAATTGCTTCGCATTTGGGCCGCGATCAGGCCGCTTGTGCCGGCAAAACGGCGATTGCAGAAAGCGCATGACATGAACATCGTAACCGAACACAAGATTTCGGGCGAACCGATCGACAGCAAGGCTCCCAAGCGTCCGGTTCGGCCGGTGCTCTGGTTCATCATCGTCGGCACGCTCCTGGGCGCGCTGGTTGGTGGTCTCGTCTGGTTCAACTATTTCCGTGGCCAGATGATCAAGCAGTTCTTCGCCAACAACAAGCCGCCGCCGACTGCCGTCAGCGCGGCGGAAGCGAAGTCCGAGGTGATCCCGAACCTGCTCACCGCGGTCGGCGGCCTCACCGCCGTGCACCAGGTCGACGTCAGCGCCGACGTAAACGGCCGCGTCACCGAGATCAAGTTCGAGCCCGGCGCCCATGTCGAGGCCGGCACGCCGCTGGTGCAGCTGTTCGACGCGCCCGATCAGGGCGACCTCGCCAACTACAAGGCCCAGGCAACGGTCGCACAGCTCTCGCTCGACCGCGCAAAACAGCTGGCGTCGCGCCAGTTCGGTCCGCAGGCGACCGTCGATTCCGCGCAGGCCGCCTATGACCAGGCCCTGGCCGGCATCGCCAAGACCGAAGCGCTGATCTCGCAGAAGCTCGTCCGCGCGCCGTTCTCAGGCGATCTCGGCGTCCGCAAGGTCGAGGTCGGTCAGTATCTGACCGCGGGCACGGCGATCGTCTCGCTGACCGATCTGTCGGAGCTGTGGGCCAACTTCACGGTGACGGAAAAGGACTCCGCGAATCTCAAGGTCGGGCAGTCCGTCCGGCTGAAGGTCGACGCCTATCCGGGCCGCACCTTCGACGGCAAGATCACCACGATCGAGCCGCAGATCGCCGCCGATACGCGCAACATCCGGGTGCAGGCGACGGTCTCCAATCCGGAGAAGATCCTGAAGCCCGGCATGTTCGTGACCACCACGGTGGTGCTGCCGGACAAGCCGGCCGTGATCACCGTTCCGGAGACGGCAGTCGATTACACCCTGTACGGCGACTCGGTGTTCGTGATCACCGAGAAGAAGGGAGAGGACGGCAAGACCAGCCTGAGTGCGGTGCGCACGTTCGTGCAGACCGGCAGCCGGGTCAATGGTCGCACCGAAATCATCAAGGGCGTGAAGCCGGGCGACAAGGTCGTCGCCGTGGGCCAGCTCAAGCTGCAGTCGGGCGCCGCCGTGGCGATTTCGACCGACCCTGCTCCGCAGATCCCGGCGCAACCGCCGCGCTACTGACACTACACTCGCGTGATCCGGCCTGGCCGGATCACGTTTCTTGAGACATAGAAATCGAGATCGCCGCGATGGCCTTTACTGATATTTTCATCAAGCGCCCGGTTCTGTCGGTCGTCGTCAGCCTGCTGATCCTGCTGATCGGACTGCGCGCGGCGATGGTGCTGCCGATCCGGCAGTACCCGAAGCTGTCGAATACGGTCATCAACATCACGACCGTTTATCCCGGCGCGTCCGCAGACCTGATCCAGGGCTTCATCACGACGCCGATCGAGCAGGCGGTCGCCTCCGCCGAAGGCGTGGACTACATGACCTCGTCCTCGGTGCTCGGCACCTCGACGATTCAGGTCTACATCAAGCTGAACTTCGATCCGAACCAGGCGCTCACCGAGGTGCTGGCCAAGACGAATTCGGTCAAATATCTGATTCCGAAGGAATCGAACGATCCGGTCGTCACCAAGACCACGGGCCAGACAACGGCCGTGATGTATCTCGGCTTCTCCTCCGAGGAGCTGTCGGGCTCGGCGATCTCCGATTATCTGACGCGCGTGGTGCAGCCGGTGCTGTCGACCGTCGACGGCGTGGCCTCGGCCGATATTTTGGGCGGCCAGACCTTTGCGATGCGGCTGTGGCTTGATCCCGTGAAGATGGCAGGCCGCAGCGTATCGCCGGCCGACGTCGCGTCCGCGATTGCGGCCAACAACTTCCAGTCTGCGGCGGGACAGACCAAGGGCTATCTCATCGTTTCCAACATCTCGACGAACACCAGCCTGACCGACGTCAACCAGTTCCGGAAGATGATCGTCAAGGCCAAGGACGGTGGCTTCGTCCGGATGGAGGATATCGCCACGGTCGAACTTGCGGCGCAGAGTACCGACGCGAGCGTCGCCTTCAACGGTGAGCATGCAATATTCATTGGTGTGAACGCGACGCCGCAAGGCAATCCGCTGACGCTGGTCAAGGGCGTGCGGGCGCTGTTCCCGGAGCTCGAGCGCAATCTGCCGCCCTCGATGAAGATGAAGGTCGCCTATGACTCGACCAAGTTCATCCAATCATCGATTGACGAGGTGGAGAAGACGCTGGGCGAAGCCGTCATCATCGTGATCGTGGTGATCTTCCTGTTCCTGGCCTCGCTCCGTTCGGTCATCATTCCGGTCGTCACCATCCCGTTGTCGATGATCGGCGTCTGTACCCTGATGCTGGCGCTGGGCTTCAGCTTCAACTTGCTGACCTTGCTCGCGATGGTGCTCGCGATCGGGCTCGTGGTCGACGACGCCATCGTGGTGGTGGAGAACATCCACCGCCATCTCGAAGAAGGGAAGACACCGGTGCAGGCGGCGCTCGAAGGCGCGCGCGAGATCGTCGGCCCCGTCGTCTCGATGACCATCACGCTCGCGGCGGTGTATGCCCCGATCGGTTTCCTCGGCGGTCTCACCGGTTCGCTGTTCCGCGAATTCGCGTTCACGCTCGCCGGCTCGGTGATCGTATCAGGCGTGATCGCGCTGACGCTGTCGCCGATGATGTGCTCGGTGCTCCTCAAGAACACCGAGGAGGGCCGCTTCGCCAAGCTCGTCAACAGGGTGTTTGGCGCGCTGACGCGCTGGTACGGCCGCAGGCTTGACCGCTCGCTCGACTACAAGACTATCACCGGCCTGTTCGCCGTGACGATCCTCGGACTCGTCGGCTTCCTCTATATGCACACCTCGAAGGAGCTGGCGCCTGAGGAAGACCAGGGTATCGTGTTCGCGGTGACCAAGGCGCCGAAATACGCCAACATCGACTATGTCGATTTCTACGGCGAGAAGCTCGACAAGGAATTCCAGAAATTCCCCGAGACCGATTTGCGCTTCGTGCTGAACGGCATCAACGGTCCGCAAGGCGGCATCGCCGGCATGCTGCTCAAGCCGTGGGAAGAGCGCAAGCGGTCGTCGATCGCGCTGAAGCCGCTGGTCCAGGCCGAGCTCTCCAAGATCGAGGGCGTGCAGGCCTTCGCATTCAACCTGCCGCCGCTGCCGGGTGGTCCGGGCGGTCTGCCGGTGCAGATGGTCATCAACTCCACCGCGGGCTACCAGACCGTCTTTGAGCAGATGGAGAAGCTGAAGGACGCTGCCCGCAAGAGCGGCATGTTCATCGTCTCCGACAGCGACCTCGCCTATAACCAGCCGAACGTGCAGGTCACGATCGACCGCACCAAGGCGCAGGATCTCGGCGTCAACATGCAGAACCTCGGCAGCACGCTCGCGGTTCTGCTCGGCGGCAACTACATCAACCGCTTCAATCTCGAGGGCCGGTCCTACCAGGTGATCCCGCAGGTGCCGCGCAGCGATCGTCTTTCGCCGGAATCGCTCGGCGGCTACTATGTGACGACCAACACCGGACAGCAGCTCCCGCTGTCGACCGTGGTCTCGATCAAGACCAAGACCGACCCGAACTCGCTGACGCATTACAATCAGCTCAACTCGGCGACGTTCTCGGCCGTGCCGATGCCCGGCGTGACCGTCGGCGCTGCGGTGGAGTTCCTTGAGAGTGAGGCCAAGAAGCTGCCGCAGGGCTTCAGCCACGACTTTCTCGCGGATAGCCGGCAGTATGTTCAGGAAGGCAACCAGCTCGCGATCACCTTCGGTTTCGCGCTGATCATCATCTTCCTGGTGCTGGCCGCGCAGTTCGAGAGCTTGCGTGACCCGCTGGTGATCATGATCTCGGTGCCGATGGCGATCGTGGGAGCGCTGATCCCGCTGTTCTTCGGCGCGGCCACCATGAACATCTACACTCAGGTCGGTCTGCTCACCCTGGTCGGCCTGATCACCAAGCACGGCATCCTGATGGTGGAGTTCGCCAACGAGCTCCAGGTCAATGAGCGGCTCGACCGTCGATCGGCCATCGAAATGTCGGCCCGCATCCGCTTGCGGCCGATCCTGATGACGACGGCTGCGATGGTCACGGGCCTGATCCCGCTGCTGACGGCAAGCGGCGCCGGTGCGGCCAGCCGCTTCTCGATCGGTCTCGTGGTCGTGGCCGGCATGTCGATCGGCACGCTGTTCACGCTGTTCGTGCTGCCGGCCGTCTATGTCGTGCTGGCGACCGACCATCGCGCGGCGGCCGATTCCGAGCGTAACAAGCAGGTCAATGAACTCGACGTCGGCGCCAAGGCGCTGCGGCCGACCTGACCTGACCTAAGCTCGATTTGCGTGCGAAGCGGCAATAGCCACGGTTGTTGCCGCTTTTTCTTGTCGCGCGGTATCTCGTGCTATGATCGCAGCTGCGCCGTGATTGTGCGCTTGAGGCGGGTTGTCGGATGAAGAGGCGCGAATTTCTGGCAGTGCTTGGCGGGGCGGCATTGGCGCGCCCGGGCATGGCGTCGGCCGATACGCCGGGTCGTATCTATCGCCTGGGTACGGTGGCCCCGATCGCGCCGGTGACGGCGGAGAGCCGGGGCGGCAAGATCCTGATCAAGGTGCTCGAAGAGCGCGGTTTCAAGCTCGGCCGCAACCTGACCTTCGAAGCGCGGGGCGCACTTGGCGACGTCGCGATGCTGCCCGCGCTCATCACAGAGCTGAAGGCCGGGAACGCCGACGTCATCGTGATCATTGGCTACCCGACGGCCATGGCCGCCAAGGCCGCCGGCATTGCCACTGTCGCGGCCAGCGGCGTCGGTGATCCCGTCGAGACCAAGCTGATCGAAAGCCTGGCGCATCCAGGCGGCAAGATCACCGGCATTTCGGACGTCGCAGCGACGCTCAGCGCCAAGCGGCTGTCGCTGCTCAAGGAGGTTTCGCCGAAACTGACCAAGGTCGCGATGCTCTGGAACAAGGACGACCTCGGCATGACCATGCGTTATCAGGCATCTGCGAAGGCGGCCCAGGCGCTCGGACTGACCGTGCAGGCACTCGGCGTGCGCGAGCCCGACGATTTCGACGAAGCCTTTTCCGCGATGAACAACGATTTGCCCGACGGCATCCTGATGGTCGCGGACGCGCTGACGATTCTTAATCGTGAGCGCGTGTTCGAGTTCGCCGCGGTCCGAAAGCTGCCGGCGATCTACGAATTCGACCAATTCGCTCGCGACGGTGGTCTGATGTCCTACGGCGCGGATTCTTCGGAGTCCTTCGAGCGAGCGGCCGCGCTGGTCGCCCGCATTTTCAACGGGGCAAATCCCGGCGACCTGCCGTTCGAGCTCCCGACCCGCTATCCCCTAGTGCTCAATCTCAAGACGGCGAAGGCGACCGGACTTGAAATTCCACCCACCTTGCTGGCACTTGCCGACGAGGTCATTGAGTAACCCAGTGCGCTGCGGCGGGAGACAAGGTTCTGCCTTCTTGCTAGGCTTGGGGGAATGAGCATTTCCGTCCATCCCGACACTCCGCAAACCAGGACCCTGCCGCGCGCGGCCGAGGGCGGGGTCGCGTCCGGCGAGGCGGGGCGGGGGATCAGGACCCGGCTCTTCACCAAATATGTCGCGCTGTTCGTGGCCGTGGTCGCCGTTGCCCTGCTGGCCAATGGCCTGTTCGAGGTCTTCTTCTATTATCGGGAGCACAAGGCCTCGCTGATCCGGGTCCAGCACGAGCAGGCCGAGGCGGCGGCCGCCAAGATTGGCCAGTTCATCAAGGAGATCGAGAGCCAGCTCGGCTGGACCACGCAATTGCCGTGGTCGGCGGGCTCGATCGAGCCGCGCCGGTTCGACGCGCTGCGGCTGCTGCGTCAAGTGCCGGCGATCACCGAGCTCGCCCAGGTCGACGCGACCGGCAGAGAGCGCCTGCGCGTTTCGCGGCTGGCGATGGACGCGATCGACAGCGGCGTCGATCTGTCGGACGATCCAAAATTCACGCAGGCGGTCGCGCACAAGGTTTTTTACGGGCCGATCTATTTCCGCAGGGATTCCGAGCCCTACATGACGCTGGCGCAGGCCGGCGCCCGTAAGGATGCGGGCGTCAGCATCGCAGAGGTCAATCTCAAGCTGATCTGGGACGTCGTGTCCCAGATCAAGGTCGGCGAGCACGGACACGCCTATGTGGTCGGTCCGGAGGGACGCCTGATCGCGCATCCCGACATCAGCCTCGTGCTGCGCAACACCGACATGTCCAAGCTCGAGCAGGTACGCGGTGCTCAGGCCGGTGGCGGCGCAATGCCGGATGCATTGCAGGAAGCGACCAACATCCAGGGGCAGAAGGTCCTGACGGCCTCCGCGCCGATCGCGCCGCTCGGCTGGACCATGTTCGTCGAATTGCCGGTCGAGGAGGCCTATGCCTCGCTCTACGCATCGCTGCAGCGGCTCGCGATCGTGCTGCTCGCAGCCTCGATCTTCGCGGTGCTCGCTGGAATATTCCTCGCGCGCCGCATGGTTGGCCCGATCCAGGCGCTGCGCAGCGGTGCCGAGCGCATCGGCGGCGGCGATTTCTCTCAGCGCATCTCCATCAAGACCGGCGACGAGCTCGAGGAGCTAGCCGACCAGTTCAACGACATGGGCGCGCGCTTGCAGGAATCCTACGCGGATTTGGAAAAGAAGGTCGAGGTACGAACGGCCGAATTGAGTGAGTCGCTGGAGCAGCAGACAGCGACGTCGGAGGTGCTACAGGTGATCAGTTCGTCTCCGGGCGAACTTACGCCGGTTTTCCACAAATTGCTCGAGAATGCCACGCGCGTCTGTGGCGCGAGTTTCGGGATCATGAACCTGTGGGACGGCGAAGGCTTCACCATCGCGGCTGACTACAACGTGCCGCCTGCGTTCGCCGCTTCGCGAAGAGATGTGGCGATACGCCCTCATCCGGAGAGCGCGCTCGCTGCGGTCGTCAGGACGCGTCAGGTCGTTCACGTTCACGATGTGCAAAGCACACCGGCCTATATTGCGGGAGGACCAAGCATTCGCGGAATCTCCGATGTGGCCGGTGCCCGCACGATCGTCGTCGTACCGATGCTGAGGGAGAGCGAGCTGATCGGCACGATCGCAGTCTATCGCAAGGAGGTCCGTCCGTTCACCGATAAACAGATTTCTGTGGTCGAGAATTTTACGAAGCAAGCCGTCATTGCCGTCGAGAATGCGCGGCTGCTGAATGAGTTGCGCAAACGCACGATGGAACTCTCGCAGTCCCTTGATGAGTTGCGCGCGGCTCAGGGCCGCCTGATCCAGACCGAGAAGCTGGCCTCGCTCGGCCAGCTCACGGCTGGCATCGCCCACGAGATCAAGAACCCGCTCAACTTCGTCAATAATTTCTCGTCGATCTCGGCGGAGCTGATCGACGAGCTCAACGAGGTCCTGCAAACGGCATCGCTCGACGGCAAGACGAAGGACGAGGTGGACGAGCTGACCGGCATGCTGCGGGGGAATCTCGAGAAGGTGGTGCAGCACGGCAAGCGCGCCGATTCCATCGTCAGGAACATGCTATTGCACTCGCGCGAAGGCTCCAGTGAGCATCGCCCCACCGACATCAACGCGATCGTGGAGGAGAGCCTTAATCTTGCCTATCACGGCGCGCGCGCCGAACGGCCGTCGTTCAACGTGACGCTCCAGCGCGACCTCGATCCGGCCGCCGGGATGGCCGACGTCTATCCGCAGGAGATCACTCGCGTCTTCCTCAATCTGATCTCGAACGGCTTCTATGCTGCGGCCAAGCGCAAGGAAAGCGCCGCGGATGGATTCGAACCGAGCTTGCGCGCTGCGACGAAGAATCTCGGCGGCAAAGTCGAGATCCGGATCCGCGACAACGGCACAGGCATTCCGCAGGACGTGAAGGAGAAGATGTTCAATCCCTTCTTCACCACCAAACCGGCCGGCGAGGGCACCGGGCTTGGTCTGTCCATGAGCCATGACATCGTCGTGAAACAGCACGGCGGCACGATCGACGTGAACACCGAGCCCGGTGTCTTCACCGAATTCATCATCTCCCTGCCGCGCGTCATGGCGGCAAGCGGTCCTTCCGGAGGCAAGACGTGAACGTTTACATCCTGGTCGTCGATGACGAGCCCGATGTCGAGGCGCTGTTCCGGCAGCAATTCCGGCGCGATCTGCGCGCCGGCCGTTTCCAGATGGAGTTTGCACCCTCGGCGCCCGATGCGCTGAGGCTCGCGGCCGAGGTTCGCGACCCCTCGTTGATCCTGATCCTGTCCGATATCAACATGCCCGGCATGAGCGGGCTCGACATGCTGCCCAGGGTGCGCGCCGAGCATCCGCATGTTCCGGTTATCATGATCACGGCGTACGGCGATGCCGAGACGCGTCGCAAGGCGATCGAGCGCGGCGCCATCGGGCTCCTCACCAAGCCGATTGATTTTGCGCTGCTGCGCCAGCAGATCGACACAAGGCTCGAGCAAGCGGCATGACCCTGACCATCCTCTTCGTCGACGACGAGCCCGACCTCGAGGCGCTGATCCTGCAGAAATTCCGCAGGCAGATCCGCGACGGGCTCGTCTCCATCATGTTCGCGCGCGACGGCTTGGAGGCGCTGGAATCCCTCGAGCAGAACCCGCAAGTCGACATGGTGGTCTCGGACATCAACATGCCCAGGATGGACGGGCTGTCGCTGCTGCAGAAGCTGCAGGAAGCCGAGGACAAGAAGTCGACCATCATCGTCTCGGCCTATGGCGACATGAGCAATATCCGCACCGCCATGAACCGCGGTGCGTTCGATTTCCTGACCAAGCCGATCGACTTCACCGACCTGGAAACCACGATCGATAAGACCCTTCGCCACATCGAGATGTTGCGCGAGGTGCGTCGTCGTCAGGCGGAGGCCGAGCGCGCCCATGCTGCGCTGTCGCGCCACTTCTCGCCGGAGCTGGCCAAGCGTCTGGCGGCAAGCGGCGAGGGCGAGGGGATCGAGGTGCAGTGGCGCGATATCGCGACCATTTTCACCGATATCACCGGCTTCACATCGCTGGTCGAGAGCGCGCCGCCCGAGACGCTGGGCGCGCTCCTCAACGAATATGTCGGCGGGATGACCGAAGTGGTGTTCGCGCATGACGGCACCGTCGCCAAGATCATCGGTGATGCGATTCAGGTGCTGTTTAACGCGCCCGGCGATCAGCCGGACTATGCGACGCGTGCGGTCGCATGCGCCCATGATCTGGATGCCTGGGCACAGGAGTTTTGTGCGCGCCAAAGTGATCGAGGCGTGGATTTCGGAGCCACCCGCATCGGCATTCACGCCGGGTCAGCACTGGTCGGCAATTTCGGCGGCAACCGCTTTTTCGACTACACCGCGTATGGGGACACGATCAACATCGCCGCGCGGCTGGAAGCTGCGAACAAGCAGCTGGGCACCCGCATCTGTGTCAGCTCCAGTGTCGCCGAGGCAGCCAGGAATTTCCAGGGGCGACCCGTCGGCGATCTGATGCTGCGCGGGCGCAGCGAGCCGCTGCGCGCGTTCGAGCCGCTGCCGCGCGAAAGATTCGAGGCGCCCGAGACGGCGCAGTATTCCGAGGCCTTTGCCAAGATGCAAGCCGGTGACGCCGCGGCCATGCCGACCTTTGCCGCGCTGGTCGGCGCGCACGCCGACGATGCTCTCGCCGGATTTCACTTGAGGCGCCTGCTCAACGGCGGCAAGGGCATCCGCATTCAATTGGATTAGGAGCTCGTCATGACGCGTGAATTCTCCGCCGGCAATTATCGGTTCATTCCCTCCGTGTTTCAGTACTCGGCTGGGGCTGCCGCCGATGACGGCTATGAGATCGAGCGCGTCCGGTTCGATCGCCTCGTGCCTCTGGCCGAGGGGTTTGCGCTTGCGGCAAAGTTCATCCAGGAGGCAGGGCGTCCGTTGACGGCCTTCTGTGCCTGCGAGCTGCGTTCGCCGGCCGCCTTCAGCGAGGAGGGCTTCCGCGCGTTCAACCTGCATTACGTCAAGACGCTGTCGGAATGGGGCATCTTCGACGGCACCACCAATCCGGTGGCGCGCAGCAATGTCTGTCCGGAACTCGATCCGCCGTCGGAGCCGTCGTTCTATGCGTTCTCCTTCACGCGCCCTACCAGCTCCAAGGCGCCGTCCTTCGTCATCGCCGGCGGCGCCGAGGCACGCGAGGGCAGCGGGACCTATGTCGAGCGCACGGTACGCTACCGCGACCTCAGCCCGGAGGGTTTGCGCGAGAAGGTGCGGTTCACCACGACGTCCCAGATGGAGAACCGGATGACGGCGTTCGGATTCGGCTGGAAGAACACGACGGGCGTGCAGGCCTACTCCGTGCACGACTTCCATCACGCGCTGGTGGATGAACTGGTTCGGCGTGGTGCACTACGCTCAGGTCTCACCTGGCACTTTGCGCGGCCGCCGGTGGTCGACCTCGAATACGAGATGGATTGCCGCCGCGTGATGCGCGAGAGCGTGATCTAGCGCTGGCGCGGGTCGAGGGCGTCGCGCAGGCCGTCGCCAAGTAAGTTGAGCGACAGCACCACGAGGAAGATCGCCAGCCCGGGCCAGATCGCCATCCAGGGCGCCTGGGTCAGGAAGCGTTGCGCTGCGTTAAGCATGCTGCCCCAGGACGGCGCCGGCGGCTGCTGGCCGAGGCCGAGGAACGATAGCGCCGCCTCGGCGATGATCGCTGCAGCGATAGAGAGCGTGGCCTGAACCAGCAGTGCGGGCAGGATGTTCGGCAGGATGTGCGAGACGGCGATGCGCCAGGGCGGATTGCCGAGTGCGCGCGCCGCTTCGACATAGTCCTCGGCCTTGACACTCAACACCTGGCCGCGGGTCAGGCGGATGAAGATGGGCGTTGCCGAGATGCCGATCGCGATCATGGCGTTGCCAAGACTCGGGCCGAGGAACGCCGCCAGCGCAATCGCCAGGATCAGGAACGGGCAGGCCAGCATCGCATCGGTGATCCGGCTGATCAGCGCATCGACGAAGCCACCGCGATAGCCAGCGATGAGGCCAAGCGGCACGCCGATTCCGAGCGCGATCGCGACCGAGATCAGGCCTGCCAGCAGCGAGGCCCGCGCACCGTAGACGACGCGGCTCAGGATATCGCGGCCGAGCTCGTCAGTGCCGAACCAGTGCGCCATTGTGGGCGGCTTGCGCACCAGGCTCCAGCTCGTCGCGATGGGGTCGTAGGGCACGATCAGAGGCGCCAGCAGCGCGAGCAGGATGAAGATGGTGAGGACCGCGAGGCCCGCAACCGCCGCCTTGCGCTTGAACAGGCGGCGCCGTGCGCGGCGCGCCGGGCTGTCCAGCTCGTCGGCTTGCGCAAGGGGGCCCGACAGGGCGGCGTCGGTCATGGCCTAGCCCCTCAGCCGCGGATTGACGAGGATATAGGCGACGTCGGCGACCAGATTGAGCGTGATGTAGACGGTCGCGGTCACCAGCACCACGCCCTGCACGACGGCATAGTCGCGGTTGAACACGGCGTCCACGATCAGCTTGCCGAAGCCGGGAATGGAGAAGATCTGCTCGGTCAGCACGGCGCCGGAGAGCAGCGTGCCGAGCTCGAGCGCGCCGAGTGTGATGATCGGCGTCAGCGCGTTGCGCATGGCATGCTTGAGGATCACGGAACGCTCGGAGAGGCCCTTGGCGCGTGCGGTGCGGACGTAATCGCTTTCCAGCACCTGGAGCATGGCGCTGCGCGTATGCCGCATCAGGACCGCGGAAATGGCGTTGCCGAGCACGAAGGCCGGCATGATCGTGGCGGCAAGGCTCGCGCGCCAGTTCTCGGTGAGCGGCACGTAGCCGGAGGCCGGCAGCCAGCCGAGCTCGATCGAGAACAGGAAGATCAGCATGATCCCGAGCCAGAAGTTCGGCGTCGAGATGCCCCACAGCGCGAAGAAGTTGGCGCCGTAGTCCCAGGCCGTTCCCTTCTTCACGGCGGCGACGATCCCGGCGGGAATGCCGATCAGAAAGGCGATGATGATCGCCATCGAGCCGAGCTGCAGCGTGACCGGCAGCTTTTGCGCAATCAGCTCGCGCACCGGCATCTTGTTGCGCAGGGACTCGCCGAAATCGCCAGATAACACGCCCTTCATCCAGTAGGCATACTGCACGGGGACCGGTTGATCGAGCCGGTATTGGTGGCGGATCTGCTCGATCACGGCCGGATCGCGCTCTTCGCCCGCCATCACCAGGGCGGGATCGCCCGGCAGCAATTGCTGCAGCGAGAAGATCAGCACCGACACGAAGAACAGTGTCGGCACGATCTGCGCAAGCCGGCGGGTGAGAAAGTTCAGCATCGCCGCGGCGTCACTTCAGCTTGAGGCCGACGACGCGCACGAGGCCGTCTGGCATCTGCTTGTAGCCATCGAGCTTGGTCGTATGCGCGATGATGATGCGGCGGTGATAGAGATAAAGCAGCGGCTCCTCATCTTGGACTAGCTTCGCCAAAACTTCGTAGCTGGCCTTGCGCTTGGCAAGGTCGGTCACGAGCCGCGCGTCCTCCAGTGCCTTGTCGGCCTGCGCATTGTTCCAGTCGCCGTAATTCTGAGGAGCGCCACTGTGCAGGAAGATGAAGGTGTTGCCATCAGGATCGACGCGGCCACTCCAGGCGAGCATGAAGGCCTGGTAGTCGCCGGCCTCGGCCTGCTTGAGCCCGGTTGCAAATTCGGTGACGCGGATCTTCATGTCGAAGCCGGCCTCCGCCGCCATCGACTGGATCACTTGCGCCGGCGTCTCCGTTTCTGCGCCCTTGGGTACCAGGAAGTCGACGCTGACCGGCGGCGTCACGCCGGCTTCCTTCAGCAGCGCCTTGGCCTTCTCCACGTTGCGGGGACGGACCGGCAAGCTCTTTTGATAGTAGGGATGATCAGGATTGACCCATTGATTGCCGACCTGGAACTCGCCGTTGAACACGACCTGGTTGATCGCCTCGCGGTCGATGGCAAGGTCAAGGGCCTGCCGCACCTTGGCTGATTGGCTCAGCGGTCCCTTGGCCTTGTCCTTGCCGATGTTGAGCGTGATACCCTGATAGCCGAGCTCGATCGCGGTGGCGACCTTCAGCCGTGAATCGGCGCGCACCTCCTTGAGATCGGTGGCGAGCACGCGCTCGATCAGATCGAGGCCGCCGGATTTCAGGTTCGCCAGCCGGACGGTGGCGTCGACGATGGGCTGGAACACGATGCGATCGATGAAGATGTTGTCCCTGTTCCAGTAGTCCGCGAACTTCTCGAACACGATGCGGTCCTGCTGCACGCGCTCGACGAATTTGTAGGGGCCGGCGCAGACCGGGTGCAGACCGAACTTGTCGCCGGCTGCCTTTGCCGCTTTCGGCGACATCATCATGCCGGCGCGATCTGTGAGCTGGGCAAGCAGGGGCGAGAACGGCGATTTCAGCACCAGCTTGATGGTGAGGGGATCGACGACATCGATGTGGTCGACCGAGGCGAGCTCCGGCTTGCGGAACGAGCCGGGGAGGGTCAGATGGCGCTCAAGCGAGAATTTGGCGGCCTCCGCGTCGAACGGCTCGCCGTCGTGGAATTTCACGCCGGGCCTGAGCTTGATGACGAGGCCCTTACCGTCATCGACCGTCTCGCTCGACAGCGCGAGCTGGGGCACGATGTTGAGCTTCTCGTCGATGTCGAACAGCTTGTCGCAAAATGCGGCGAACACGATGCGGCCGACATAGGTGCGCGCCATCGAGGGATCGAGGATATCGGGGTCCTCGGCAAGGCCGATGCGCAGCGTGGTCTGCGCCTGGGCGGCTCCAAGCGACAGTAGGAACGCAGCCGCGGTTGCGGCCAGGCGAAACATCTTCATCGGACAGTCCCCATTGCTCCGGCTACGTCGTTGTAGGCCTTGCACTCTGTATACCAACCCCGGCCAGGCTCGCGCTTTCCGTCTTTCGGCTGAAGGCGGCGACTAATTTTGCCAGTTCCGGCGTGAATCCTCCGGCTGTGGGCAGGATGGTGTCGGCCGGGGGCAGCTCGCTGACGCGATGGCAGGCGGTGGCGTGGGCTGCCTCGTCTGCCACCAGCGCCGGCGCCTCGGCGCGGCAACGGTCGATCACGAAGGGGCAGCGGGTGTGGAAGCGACAGCCGGCCGGCGGATTGAGCGCGCTCGGGGTCTCGCCCTGCAGTACGATCTTCGCCCGCCTTGCGTGAGGCTGCGGCAGCGGAATCGCGGACAACAGGGCCCGGCTGTAGGGATGGCGTGGCTCGGCGAACAACTCGCCCGCATCGGCTTCTTCGACAATCTGGCCGAGATTCATCACCGCGACGCGGTCGGCGATGTGCTTGACCACTGCGAGATCATGCGAAACGAAGATGTAGGCCAGACCAAGCCGGTCCTGGAGCTCGCGCAGCAGGTTCAATATCTGCGAGCGGATCGAGACGTCGAGCGCCGAGACCGGCTCGTCGCAAATGATCAGCTTCGGCTCGACCGCAAGCGCGCGCGCGATGGCGATGCGCTGGCGCTGGCCGCCGGAGAACTCGTGCGGATAGCGCCGCGCCAGCCGCGGTTCGAGCCCCACCAGCCGCAGAAGCTCCGCGACGCGCTCGCGCCGGTGCGCCGTCGGCACGAGATCGTGCAGCGCCAGCGGCTCGGTCAGAATCTGGCTGACCGTCATGCGAGGATTGAGCGAGGCGTAGGGGTCCTGAAAGATGATCTGCGCCTCGCGGCGGAATTTGCGGAGCGCATCCGGATCGAGTGAGAGCAGATCGCGGCCGTCGAATCGCACCGTGCCCGCGTCTGGTTCGATCAGCCGCAGCACGAGGCGGCTGACAGTGGACTTGCCGCAGCCGGATTCACCGACCAAAGCGAGGGTCTTGCCGGGTTCGAGTGTGAAGCTGACACCATCGACCGCTTTGACATGGGCCAGCGCCCGGCCGAACAACGAGCGCCGGGCGACGAAATGCTTGACCAGGCCTTTGACCTCGAGGAGAGCGGTCATCCTCGGCGCTCCCCGCGAAATCCGGTCTCGTGTCCCGGGCGCGGCGCAGCACGAAGTGGTGCGACGCTGAACCGGGACCCAGGTTGTTGCCGCATGGGCCCCGGTTCAGCAGCGCAGCACTGCGCTTCGCTTGTGCTGCGCTGCGCCCGGGGCAAGATGGAAGAAGGCAGCGCCATCACGACACCAGACGTTCGAGCGGCGCGCGGATGCAGCGCGAGAGGTGGCCGGGACTGAGTTCCAACAGCGGCGGCGGCGCAATGGTGCAGGCGTCCAGCACGAACGGGCAGCGCGCCGCGAAACGGCAGCCTGCGGGCGGCTGTGCCATGTTCGGCACCATGCCCTCGATCGTCGCAAGCTGTTCGGCGCGATGGTCCAGACGCGGGATCGAGCCGAGCAGTCCGACCGTGTAGGGGTGCTGCGGCGCGGAGAACAATTCGTCGACCGGCGCGCGCTCGACGATCTCGCCGGCATACATCACCGCGACTTCGTCGCAGACTTCGGCGACGACGCCGAGGTCGTGGGTGATCAGAATGATCGCGGCGCCGCTCGCGGCCTTCAGCTCGCGCATCAGCTCCAGGATCTGGGCCTGCAGGGTGACGTCGAGTGCAGTGGTCGGCTCGTCGGCGATCAAGAGCTGTGGATCGCAGGCAAGCGCCATCGCGATCATGACGCGCTGGCGCATGCCGCCGGAGAGCTTGTGCGGATATTCGTCGATCCGACGCTCGGGCGAAGGGATGTGGACGCGACGCAGCAGCTCGATCGCCCGATCCCATGCGCTGCGGCGCGAGCCGCCGCGATGGCGCAAAATGGTCTCAATGATCTGGTCGCCGATGGTGAAGCTCGGGTTGAGTGAGGTCATCGGCTCCTGGAAAATCATCGCGAGCCGGTTGCCGCGCAAGTCGCGCAGCGTCTGGTCCGAGGTCTTCAGCAGGTCGAAGCCGTCGAAGCGGATCGTGCCCGATATCTCCGTCGTCTGCTTCGGCAGCAGGCCCATGATCGCCAGCGAGGTCACGCTCTTGCCGCAGCCGGATTCGCCGACGAGGCCGAGCGTTGCGCCATTGGCGACGCTGAGATCGACGCTGTCGACGGCATGGGTGATGCGGCCGTCGTCGCCGTGAAAGCGGATGCGCAGGTCCCTGATCTCGATGAGAGGGCTTGCGTTCATGCTTGCCTCGCCCGTGCCGCGGCGATGCTGGCGTCGATGACGCTGCGATCGGTGTTGCCGGCCGGGTTCTGCCGGGTCGGCATGGAAGCGCGGAAGTGGATCCAGAGCTCGTGGCTGACCCGTTCGAGCCGCTCAAGCTCGCCGAGCGGTTCGGGGTGATCGTCGGCGCGAATGTCCAGCGCTGGCCATTCCTCCTCGCCGTGGATCAGTAGTGCCGCAGACTGCTTGCCGCGCTTGTCGCCGCCGGCGGCTTCCCCTGCGCGCATGGCGGCCAGTAGCCGCTGCGGGAAAGGCAGGCTGTCATTGGCGATGTAGGTCTTTGCCGTTTCGGCGAGCACGTCGGCGCCCGCGAGCATGTTGCCTGCGATCGAGAAGCCGCTGCCGGCGATGTGCCCGCACCAGTCGACGCAATCGCGCCCGGTATGCGCGGCGATCGCGCCACTCGCATCCATGATGTGGATCTGGCGGCTCTCGCGGCCGTCGTCGGTCGCGACCAGGGCGGCGAGCACGTCATGGGCGTTCAGGCCTTCGCGTAGCAGCTTGATGCCGTCGATGCCGTAATAGGGATTGACGAAAGCTTGCGTTGCAATGGCCCCGAGGCCTGCCGCGATGTAGGGCACACGTGCGCCGACCGCGAAGAAGCGGGTCGCTACCGCAATGCCGAACTGGCCGGTGGCAGGATCGCGCGCGATGATCGACCAGGTCATGTGCTGCCTTCAGCGTCCCGCGGCGTAGCCCTGCATGCCGCGCGGATTGGCGGCGGCGCGGCGGCGCACGCCGACACGCGAGGCAGCGGTGAGGCGGCCCTCAGACCAGTCGGGGCCGACCTCGACGATATGCCCGCGCTCGCGAAGGCTCTCGATGGTTGCCTTCGGCACCCGGTTTTCGACCACGAGCACGCCGGGACGCGCGGTGCGCGGCCAGAACGAGATCGGGAAATGCTCGGAGTGCCAGGCCGGTGCGTCGATCGCCTCCTGGAGGTTGAGGTTGCAATGGACGTGGCGCAGGAAGAACTGCGTGATCCATTGGTCCTGCTGATCGCCGCCGGGCGAGCCCCAGGCGAGGTAGGGCTCGCCGTCACGCAGCGCCATGGTCGGCGACAGCGTGGTGCGCGGCCGCTTGCCCGGTGCGAGTGCTGCCGGGTGATCTTCCTCGAGCCAGAACATTTGCGCGCGGCTGCCGAGGCAGAATCCGATCTCCGGGATCACCGGTGAAGATTGCAGCCAGCCACCCGACGGCGTCGAGGACACCATATTGCCGGCCTTGTCGATGATGTCGAAATGCACGGTGTCGCCGCGGACCTCGCCGAAGCGCCCCACGGTGGGCTCGCCGGCGCCGAGTGCGCCGACGGCCTCGCGTTGGCCCTCTGCACGGCGCAGCTTGACCACACCGCCAAAACCTTCGATCGATCCCGGGATGAAATCGAGCGACGCCTTGTCGGTGACGAGCTTGCGGCGCTCGTCGTTGTAGGCGTCCGACAGCAGCGTTGCGATCGGGATTTCGCTGAACTTGGGATCGCCGTAGAACTTTTCGCGGTCGGCGAAGGCGAGTTTTGCGCATTCGATCTGGAGATGGATGAACTCCGGCCCGGTCGGATCGAGCCCGTCGAGCGCGAAGCCTTTCAAGAGCGCGAGCTGTTGCAGGGTCACCGGACCCTGGCTCCAGACGCCGGCCTTGCAGACGGTGTAGCGGCCATAATCGTAGGTGAGGGGCGCCTCGATCGTCGGCTGCCAGCGTGCCATGTCATCGGCGGAAAGCACGCCGCGATGCGGCGAGCCACTGACGTCCATCACCTCCTGGGTCCGGCAGAACTTGTCGATGGCCTCCGCGACAAAACCCTGGGACCAGGCATTTCGCGCACGCTCGATCTCGGCGTCGCGGCCTCCGCCACCGCTTTCGGCCTCGCTGAGGATGCGCGCGTAGGTCGCCGCCAGCGTCTTGTTGGTGAAGAGCGTACCGGGTTTCGGGACCTCGCCGTTCGGCAGGTAGACAGCGGCCGAGGTCGGCCAGTGCTTGCGGAACAATTGCTCGACGGTCTGGATCGTGGCGCAGGCGCGCTCGACCAAGGGATAGCCGTCGCGGGCATAAGAGATCGCGGGCTCCAGCACGTCGCGCACGCGCATCGTGCCGTAGTCGCGGAGCAGCATCATCCAGGATTCGAAGGTGCCGGGAACGCAGGCCGCGAGCAGGCCGGTGCCGGGCACCATGTCGAGGCCCTCGCTCTTGTAATGCGCGATGGTGGCGCGTGCCGGTGCCGGGCCCTGGCCGCAGATCACCTCGGTGCGGCCGCGCTTCACGTCATGGACGATAACAGGCACGTCGCCGCCGGGTCCGTTCAGATGCGGCTCGACGACCTGAAGCGTGAAGGCGGTGGCGACACCGGCGTCGAAGGCATTGCCGCCCTTTTCCAGAATAGCCATGCCGACGGCGGTTGCGATCCAGTGCGTGGTTGCGACGACACCGAACGTGCCCTCGATCTCGGGGCGCGTCGTAAAGGGATCGGGATTGACGTTGCTGGCCATGGGCTACCTCATTTGCGGCGCGCGCAATTGATCACAGGCAATGCCGTGCGGCCAATGCACAGGCCGCATGGCACGCGCGCGTCACGCCGGGACCGGCGCGGTGTTAACCGCATGGCAGGCGACGCCGTCGATCAATTCCGGAGCTTGCTTGCGACAGAGGTCGAACGCCAGCGGACAGCGCGGATTGAAGGCACAGCCGGGCGGCGGATTGATCGGGTTCGGGATCTCGCCCTTCACCGGAATGCGCTGGCGACCGGACATCGCGAGATCAGGTACGGCGCCCAGCAGCATCTTGGTGTAAGGCATGCGTGGACGGGCAAACAGCTCGCGCCCCTCCGCGATCTCGACGATCCGGCCGAGATACATCACGCCGACACGGCTCGCCATGTGGCGGACCACGGCAAGGTTATGGCTGATGAACAGATAGGTCAGGCCGAACTTGTCCTGCAGGTCGCGCATCAGGTTCAGGATCTGCGCCTGCACGGAGACGTCGAGCGCCGAGGTCGGCTCGTCACAGACGATGAACTCGGCGTCGGAGGCGAGCGCCCGCGCGATTGCGATGCGCTGGCGCTGGCCGCCAGAGAATTCGTGCGGGAATTTCAGGCGGTCGTCGGGGTGCAGGCCGACGAGGCTGAGCAGCTCGCCGACGCGCGCCTGGATGTCGCGTTCGCCCTGGATCAGGTCGAAGGCGCGGATTGGCTCGGAGATGATGGCATCGACGCGGAAGTGCGGGTTCAGGCTCGCATAAGGATCCTGAAAAATCATCTGGATGCGGCGGCGCAGCTTTCGGCGCGCTGACGCCTGCCGCGGATCGGTCATCGAGACGCCGTCGATCAGGACATTGCCGGAGCTCGGCGGCAACAGGCCGACCACCATCCGCGCCACCGTGGTCTTGCCTGAGCCGGACTCACCGACCAGCGCAAAGGTCTCGCCTTTCTTGATGTCGAAAGTGACGTGATCGACAGCCTTGAGATATTCGAGATGTCCACCTTCCAGCAAGCGGTTGAGCCAGGGCTTTGAGACGTCGAAGACGCGGCGGAGATTTGTGGCCTGGATGAAGGGGGCGCTCATGCCGCGGTCTCCGCCGGCACGCTGTCGTAGAGATGGCAGGCAACCGATTGTGTGCCACGCGACAGCGGCTCTGGCCGGTCGACGCGGCAGCGGTCGAAGGCGGAGGCGCAGCGCGGGTTGAACGAGCAGCCGCGGGGGATCGCCGACAGGCGCGGCATGGAGCCCGGAATCTGCACCAGGCGCTTGTCATCGCCGGCAAGCGTCGGGATCGCGCCCATCAAGCCTTTGGCGTAGGGGTGCAGCGGGTTCCTGACCACGTCCTGCACCGGGCCGATCTCGGCGACGCGGCCAGCATACATCACCGCGACGCGGTCCGAGGTCTCGGCGATCACGCCCATGTCGTGCGTCACCAGCATCACGGCGGTGCCGTGGTCGCGGCCGAGCCGCTTGATCAGCGAGATGATCTGGGCCTGCACGGAGACATCGAGCGCGGTGGTCGGCTCGTCCGCGATAATCAGTTCCGGCTCGGCGCAGATCGCCAGCGCAATCACCACGCGCTGGCGCATGCCGCCGGAGAATTCATGAGGGTAGCCGTCGATGCGCTTTTCCGGCGCGGGAATGCCGACCTCGGCGAGGAGGTCGATGGCACGGCGGCGGGCGGCCTGTTCGGAGAGATTGAGGTGGGTCCGGATCGTTTCCACGATCTGGTCGCCGACCTTGTACAGCGGATTGAGGGAAGTGAGCGGATCCTGGAAGATCATGCCGATGCGCTTTCCTCTGATACGGCGCATCTCCTCCGGCGGCAGATTGTCGATGCGCAGGCCCGCGAGATGGATCTCGCCACCGGCGATGCGGCCGGGCGGATCGATCAGGCCGATCACCGAGAGCCCGGTGACGGATTTGCCGGCGCCGGATTCGCCGACCACGCCGAGCACTTCGCCCTTGGCGATGTCGAAGGATACGCCGTCGATCGCACGCAGCCTGCCGCGGCGGGAGGCGAACTCGACCTGAAGATTGCGGACGGAGAGAACGGGTGCGGTCATGAACGGTGCATACTCATCGGAGTTTCGGGTTGAGCGCGTCGCGCAGCCAGTCGCCGAGCAGGTTGATCGACAGGATCAGGGCCGCGAGTGCGATTCCGGGGAATGCGACGATCCACCATTCGCCTGCGAACAGATAGCCGTTGCCGATGCGGATCAGCGTGCCGAGCGACGGCATGGTCTCGGGCATGCCCGAGCCGAGGAACGACAGCGTTGCCTCGGTGATGATGGCGAGCGCGAGGTTGATGGTGGCGATCACGAGGATCGGGCCCATCGTGTTTGGCAGCACGTGGCGCAGCATGATCACGGGGGCGGGCAGGCCGATCAGTTGCGCGGCTGCGACATAATCCTTGTTCTTCTCGACCAGCACCGAGCCGCGCACCGTCCGCGCGTACTGCACCCAAAAACTCAGCCCGATCGCGAAAACCAGGACCGCCAACATGCTCATCTCGTCGAGCTTGTTGCCGAAGACCGACTTGGCGATGCCGTTGATCAAGAGCGCGATCAGGATGGCCGGAAAGGAAAGCTGCACGTCGGCGATGCGCATGATCAGCCCGTCGACGGCGCCACCGAAATAGCCGGCCGTCAGCCCGAGCATGATGCCGAGCACGCCGGACAAGACCACGCCGAGTACGCCGACGAGAAGCGAGATGCGCAGGCCGTAGAGGATCGCAGACAGCACGTCGCGGCCCTGCTCGTCGGTGCCGAGCAGGAATGGGCTCTGGCCATCGGCGGTCCAGAGCGGCGAGATGCGCGAATTCATCAGCTGGAGCTGCGCCGGGTCGAACGGATTCTGCACCGACAGCACGGAGGCAAAGATCGCGAGCAGGAAGAACAGCAGCGTCACTGCGGCCGCGATCATGGTGATCCTGGAGCGGCGGAACGAATAGAACAGGTCGCTGTCGAGCGCGCGCTTGAACCAGCCTGGTGCGGCGGCGGCGCGCTTCTCGGTGCTGTGTGGAACGACGGCCTCGCTCATGTCAGTGCGCCCGGCTGACCGTCGAGCGCAGCCGCGGATCGACGATGGTGTAGAGAATATCAACCACGAGATTGATGGTGACGAAGATCAGGGACACCATCATCAGATAGGCTGCCATGATCGGGATATCGACGTTCTGAACCGCCTGCACGAACAGGAGCCCCATGCCCGGCCACTGGAACACGGTCTCGGTGATGATTGCGAAAGCAATGACCGAGCCAAATTGCAGGCCTGCCACGGTGATCACGGGAACCAGCGTGTTGCGCAGCGCGTGGCCGAAATGGATCGCCCGCGTGGTGAGCCCACGGGCGCGGGCGAAGCGGATGTAGTCGGTCCGCAGGACCTCGAGCATCTCTGCGCGGACGAGCCGCATGATCAGCGTCATCTGGAACAGGCCGAGGGTGATCGAGGGCATGATCAGCGCTTTCAGGCCTGACAACGTCAGGAGCCCCGTCGTCCACCAGCCGATATGCACGACATCGCCCCGCCCGAACGAGGGTAGCCAGCCGAGTGTCACCGAAAACAGGTAGATCATGAGAATGCCGATCAGGAAGGTCGGCAGCGAGATGCCGATCAGCGAGACGGCCTGGAAGACATGCGTGAGCCAGCTGTCACGACGCAGCGCGGAATAAACGCCCATCAGAATGCCGCTGACCATTGCGAAGATGGTTGCAACGATGGCCAGCTCCAGCGTCGCCGGCATCCGTTCCATCAGCAGGTCGGTGACGGGCAGCCGGAACTGGTAGGACACGCCGAACTTGAATTGCGCGGCATTGCCGACGTAGCGACCGAACTGCACGATCACGGGGTCGTCGAGGCCGAGCGATTTGCGGATCGCAGCGCGTTCGGCGCCCGACGTATCCATCCCGACCATCTGGTTTACGGGATCGCCGGCAAACCGGAACATCGAGAACGAAATGATCCCGACGGCGATCATGACACCGACGGCCTGGATGGCTCGGCGCAGTGTGAAAGCGAGCATCTGTTCCTTTCACATCTCTTCAGCAGCACGCATCATTGCGTTAGCCCGAAACGGCAAGTCCTTAAACAGCAAGTCCCGGAAGCCGGGGCTTCCGGGACTTCACAACTTGTCGACACCTACTCGTCCTGCTTGGTCGCCCAGTAGAGCATGACCATGTTGTCCGCGCGCTGGGTCAGCTTCACTTTCTTCGAGACGCCCCAGGCGAGCGCCTGCTGGTGCAGCGGGACGTAGGCCCAGTCCTTCATCGAGACCTCGAAGGCCTGCTTGATCAGGAGATCGCGCTTGCCTACATCGGGTTCCACGAGGATCCGGTCTGCGAGCTCGTCGAACTGCTTGTTGCAATAGCCGGCGAGATTGGCCTCGCCGCGGTTGGGATCCTTGGGGTCGTCCCGGCAGCCCATGATGTCGTGCAGCACGTTATGGGCGTCGAGCGTATCCGGGGTCCAGCCCAGCATGAACAGCGAAGTCTTGTAGCCGCCGGGCTTCAGCACCTTGGCGAAATACAGCGCCTTGGGTTGCGCCAGCAGCTCCACCTTGATGCCGATACGGGCGAGCATTCCGACGACGGCCTGACAGATCGCGGCGTCATTGACATAGCGATCGTTGGGGCAGTCCATCGTGACTTCGAAACCCTCGGGATAGCCGGCGTCCGCCAGGAGCTTCTTGGAGGCGTCGGGATCGAACTTCGGCCGGGTGAAGTCCTTCGAGAGCGTAAAGATCTCCGGTGCGACCATCAATGCGGAAGGCGTTGAGAGCCCGCGCATGACGCGATTCTTGATCAGGTCGACATCGATCGCCCGGTACACGGCTTCGCGGACGCGAACGTCCTTGAACGGGTTCTTGCCCTTGACGTTGGAGTACAATAGCTCATCGCGCTGCTGATCCATGCCGACGAAGATGGTGCGGAGTTCAGGTCCTGTCAGCACAGTGGCGTTGGGGCTTGCTTTGACACGCTCGATGTCCTGGACCGGAACCGGTTCGATCACGTCGACCTCGCCCGACAGCAGCGCCGCGACACGCGTGGCCGGGTTTGCAATCGGCGTGAAGATGATCTCCTTCAGATTATGCTCCGGCTTGCGCCACCAGTTCGGATTTGCCTTGAAGACGGTCTTCACGCCCGGCTGATGGCTCTCGATCGTGAAAGGGCCAGTGCCGTTTTCATGAAGCGAGGCATAGCTCGGGGTCGTGGCGGCGGCCGGCGTCGGTGCCACCGCATCGTTCGCCTCTGCCCATTTCTTGTCCATGATGTACCAGGTCGCCCAAAGCGCCGTCAGGATCGGATTGGGCGAGGTCAGGACGAAATCGACGGTATAATCGTCAATCTTGACCGCCTTGGCATCGGCGGGAACGCGGCTCTGGAAATTCGAGCCCTTCGCCCGCACGCGCTCGGCCGAAAATATCACGTCATCGGCGGTGAAGGGGTCGCCATTGTGGAATTTCACGCCCTTGCGCAGATGAAAGCGCCAGCGTGTCGGCTCCGGGGTCTCCCAGCTTTCGGCCAGCGCCGGGATGACTTTCAGGTCCTTGCCGCGGGCGACCAGGCCCTCATAGACGTGGCCGAGATGCGCACTGGTGGTCGACTCATTCAGCGTGTAGGGGTCGAGCGACTTCAGCTCACCCTGGTTGGCGTAACGCAGCGTCTGGCTCGACGCCGGCGAGACCGCCAACGCAAGCACACCGGCGAGCGCCGCCGCAAACAGACTTCGTCCGACTGACATTCTTGACCCTCTCCACTCGCCCGCACCGTCATTTTTGTTGTTCGGCGGGGTTGATCGATCCATGTTGCCCAGAGTTCTCGACCCGTGCAAGCGCCATTCCAGCAAGGAATGCGCCAAGTTGCACCGCTTTGCAGCAATGCTGACCAACAATTTAGCGGCGAGAAGCGAGTTGGCGACATTGGACTTTCGGCCAGCCGGGTCCCGAGATTGAGGGCGGGGGCGGCCCGCCGGCGCCCATTCGCGCCGACAATCTGATTGACCATATCCGCCGATTGCGGAAGCCGGTTTCCGACCCGACGTCTCAGGTCGCTCGTCTCAGGTCGCTTGCGTCGCACACCATGTCGCGGCGATACTGTGTGACGCCGCTCGAATCTCATCCGGAGGGGATATGAAAGTTAATATCGAAATCGACTGCACCCCCCTTGAGGCCCGCCAGTTCTTCGGATTGCCGGATGTGTCGCCGATGCAGGTTGCCGTCATGGAAAAGCTGCAGCAGCAGGTCCTGAGTAATATCGACAAGGTCTCGCCGGAATCGCTGATCCAGAGCTGGTTCACCTTCGATCCCAAAATCGCCGAGCGGTTTCAGGACATGTTCGTCACCATGGCCGGTCTCGGCAGCCCGCGCAGCAGCGACAAGAAGAAGTAATGCCGACGGCGCGCGACGGGGCGCCAGGCTCAGGCCGGCTTCGTCCGCCGGGCCTCGGCCTGCTGCTCGCGGAGGCGCGCAGCCTGCTCGAATTCAACGCCAGCGTCCTGCTGTCGCCGTTGCTGATGCGCGCGCCCCGGGGCGACGGCCATCCGGTGCTGGCGCTGCCGGGCTTTCTCGCCAGCGATCTCTCGATGGCGCCGATGCGGCGCTATCTCGGCGAGCTCGGCTATGACGCGCATGCCTGGCGGATGGGCCGCAATCTCGGCGGACTGGCGCGGATGCGGGAAGCCCTGCACACTCGCATCACCGAAATCCACGCCGCGAGCGGACGGAAGATCAGTCTGGTCGGATGGAGCCTCGGCGGCGTCTATGCCCGTGATCTCGCGCTCCAGGCGCCCGAGATGGTCCGCAATGTCATTACGCTCGGCAGCCCCTTTGCCAATGATGTACGGGCCACCAATGCGACGGCGCTCTATGAGGCGTTGTCCGGCGAGCGGGTCGAGGATTTTGCGGAAGCGCGTGAAGCGATCGCCGGCGATCTTCCGGTACCGGCGACGTCGATCTATTCGCGCGCGGACGGCGTCGTGAATTGGCGGACTTGCCTGCTACATCCCTCCGACCGGGCCGAGAATATCGAGGTGCATTTCGCAAGCCATATCGGGCTCGGGGTGAACCCGGCTGCCTTGTGGGCCGTGGCGGATCGCCTGGCGCAACCGGAGGGGGAGTTCTGGCCATTTGACCGGGCTGGTCCGTTTGCCATTGCATATGCCCCGCCGGAGCGGGCAGTATCGGCCTGACGAGAAGCGCCGGCAAAGGCGCCCGTCGAATACGAGCGGAGGGAACTATGGCTGACGGTAAGAAGCTGTCGTCGCTGGATGCGTCGTTTCTTTATCTGGAAACGCCGGAAATGCCGATGCATGTCGGCAGCATGGCGATCTTTCGCCTGCCTGACGATTACAAGGGCGACTTCTTCGAAGACTTCAAGGCGATGATCGTCTCGCGGCTGCACATCGCGCCGATTCTGAAAGCGCGCCTGGAGAAGGCACCGCTCGACATCGATCATCCGACCTGGGTCGAAGACGATCAATTCGACATCGACCGTCACATCTTCCGTGCCAGCCTGCCGGCGCCGCGCGATCGCGCCACGCTCGAGCGCATCGTCGGCTGGATGCATGCCAAGCTCCTGAACCGTGCTCGCCCGCTCTGGGAGTTCTACGTGTTCGAGGGCATGAAGGACAACGAGGTTGGGCTTTATTCCAAGATGCACCATGCCGCCATCGACGGCGGTGCCGGTGCGGCCCTGACCAACATGATCTACGACATCTCGCCGATCCCGCGAAAGGTCGAGCCGCCGACGGGCGGATCGAAGCCGGGACAGGAGCCGCGCGATATCGCGGCGAACCTGCTCGATTCCTATCAGCAGCTCTTCACCCAGCCGCTCGATGCCTCGGCGGCCGCGAAGAATCTTCAACTGCCGCGCACCGGCAAGAGCGACATCGGTTCGATCCTGTTCGACAATGCGATGTACCAGATCGAGAGCGCGGTACGCTTTGCCGGCAATATCCCGACCATGGTCAAGAGCGTTTCCGACGTGCTCGGCAAGATTTCCGATCCGAAGTCGCGCGAGAGCCTCGCCAGCATGGTGTCGCCGCCGACCATGCTCAACAAGTCGATATCGTCCGAGCGCAGCTTTGCCGGCGTGTCGATCTCGTTGTCGCGATCCAAGGCGCTGGCCAAGCAGGCCGGCGGCAAGCTCAACGACGTGGTGCTGGCGCTCGCCTCCGGCGTGGTCCGCCGCTACCTCCTGCAATACGCCACATTGCCGGCGAAATCGCTGACCGCCGCCGTGCCGATCTCGCTGCGTGAGGAGGGCAACACCGAGGCCAACAACCAGGTGTTCGGCATGATCTGCTCGATCGCGACCAACATCGATGATCCCAAGGTGCGGCTTGAAGCCATCATCGCGCAGTCGACCAAGTCCAAGGAGATGTCGCATCCGCTGCGCGCCCTGATGCCGCAGGTCTCCAACATCTCGATGCTGGGCGCACCGATCATCGTCCAGATCATGGCGCTGCTCTACAGCCGCTCCGACCTGTCGGATGTGCTGCCGCCGGCTGCGAACATCACCGTGTCCAACGTGCCGGGTCCGCGGCAGACGCTCTATGCCGCAGGTGCCGAGCTGCTGCACATCTTCCCGGTGTCGATCTCGACACATGGGCAGGCGCTGAACATCACCGTGCAGAGCTACCGCGACCAGCTCGATTTCGGCTTCATCGTCGGCGCCAACATCATTCCCCACGTGCAGGTGATGTGCGACATGCTGCCGGAGGAGTTTGCTGCGCTCGAAGCGGCGTATGCGCCGCCCGCGGCCGACATCAAGGGCGCGGCTGAGTAGGAATGTTGAGATGATTGAGATGCCACCACTCAAGTTCGTGCATACGAACGGAATCCGCATGGGTTATTACGAGGCGGGCCCGGTCACCGATAAGCCCCCGATGGTGCTATGCCACGGCTGGCCAGAGCTCGCCTTCTCCTGGCGCCATCAGATCAAGGCGCTGAGCGAGGCCGGCATCCGCGTGATCGCGCCGGACCAGCGCGGCTATGGCGCGACCGACCGGCCCGAGCCGGTCGAGGACTACGACATCGAGCACCTGACCGGTGACCTCGTCGGGCTGCTCGACCACCTCAATATCGACAAGGCAATCTTTGTCGGCCACGACTGGGGCGGCTTCGTCGTCTGGCAGATGCCGTTGCGGCACATCGACCGGGTTGCTGGGGTGGTCGGCGTCAACACGCCTCATACCAATCGTGCCTGGGCCGATCCGATCGAGCTGCTGCGCGCCCGCTTCGGCGACAAGATGTACATCGTGCAGTTCCAGGATCCAGCGCGTGAACCCGACAGAATCTTTGGTAGCCGCGTCGAGCAGACATTCGATGCGTTCATGCGCAAGCCGGCGCCGCGTCCGCCCGACGCACCGGCAGAGGAGGTGGTTGCCGGCGTCGGCGCTTCGCCGCGGGTCAATCTGGCGTTTCCGCAGATGATTGCCGGCTATGACGCCAGGCATGATCCGCGCACACCGATCCTGTCGCCGGAAGAGAAGCAAATGTTCGTCGACAACTTTACCAGGACCGGCTTTACCGGCGGCATCAATTGGTACCGCAACATGTCGCGCAACTGGATACGCTCCGAAGCGCTGGATCACACGGTGCGCGTGCCGTCTCTAATGATCATGGCCGAGAACGACGCGGTGTTGCCGCCGTCTTCCGCTGATGGCATGGACAAGCTGATTCCCGATCTGGAAAAATATCTGGTCCGCGACAGCGGCCATTGGACACAGCAGGAGAAGCCGGAAGAGGTCAGCGCCAAGCTGATCGAATGGCGTCGAAGGCGGTTTGGCTAGCTCGTCATTGCGAGCGGGGGAAGCGTAGCGATGTCATCGAAGAACCGTCTGGATCCGATTCCGCAGCCGCCGCCCAAGCCGGTGGTTGGCAACATGCTGTCGCTGGATTCGGCCGCACCCGTGCAGCACCTGACGCGGCTTGCCAAGGAGCTCGGCCCGATCTTCTGGCTCGACATGATGGGGTCGCCGATCGTCGTCGTCTCCGGACACGATCTCGTCGACGAGCTCTCCGATGAAAAACGATTCGACAAGACGGTGCGCGGTGCGCTGCGGCGCGTGCGCGCGGTCGGCGGCGACGGCCTGTTCACCGCCGATACCAAGGAGCCGAACTGGAGCAAGGCGCACAACATCCTGCTCCAACCCTTCGGCAACCGCGCCATGCAGTCCTACCACCCGAGCATGGTCGATATCGCCGAGCAACTCGTCCACAAATGGGAGCGTCTGAACGCCGACGACGAGATCGACGTCGTCCACGACATGACGGCGCTGACGCTCGACACGATCGGCCTGTGCGGTTTCGAGTACCGTTTCAACTCGTTCTACCGGCGCGACTACCATCCCTTCGTCGAATCGCTGGTGCGCTCACTTGAAACCATCATGATGACGCGCGGCCTGCCGTTCGAGCAGCTCTGGATGCAGAAGCGGCGGAAGACGTTGGGCGAAGACGTTGCCTTCATGAACAAGATGGTCGACGAGATCATCGCGGAGCGCCGCAAGAGCGCCGGAGGAATTGACGACAAGAAGGATATGCTGGCCGCGATGATGACCGGCGTCGATCGCTCGACCGGCGAGCAGCTCGACGACGTCAACATCCGCTACCAGATCAACACATTTCTGATCGCGGGGCACGAGACCACCAGCGGCCTGCTGTCCTACACGCTTTATGCGTTGCTCAAGCATCCGGACATTCTCAAGAAGGCCTATGACGAGGTCGACCGCGTCTTCGGCCCGGACGTCAATGCCAAGCCGACCTATCAGCAGGTGACGCAGCTCACCTACATCACGCAGATCCTGAAAGAAGCGCTGCGGCTGTGGCCGCCGGCGCCGGCCTATGGCATCTCGCCTCTGAACGACGAGACCATCGGCGGCGGCAAGTACAAGCTCAGGAAAGGCACATTCACCACGATCCTGGTGACGGCGCTGCATCGCGACCCCAGCGTCTGGGGGCCCAACCCTGATGCCTTCGATCCCGAGAATTTCAGCAAGGAAGCCGACGCCAAGCGGCCGGTCAATGCCTGGAAGCCGTTCGGCAACGGCCAGCGCGCCTGCATCGGCCGTGGCTTCGCCATGCACGAGGCTGCGCTCGCGCTCGGCATGATCCTCCAGCGCTTCAGATTGATCGACCATCAGCGTTATCAGATGCACTTGAAGGAAACGCTGACGATGAAGCCGGAAGGCTTCAAGATCAAGGTCCGGCCGCGTGCGGATCGTGAGCGCGGTGCTTATGGCGGCCCGGTCGCAGCGGCGGCTTCTGCGCCGAGGGCACCACGTCAGCCGACCACCCGGCTCGGCCACAACACGCCGATGCTGGTTCTTTACGGCTCCAACCTCGGCACGGCCGAGGAGCTTGCGACGCGCATGGCCGATCTCGCCGAGATCAACGGCTTTGCCGTGCGCCTCGGGCCGCTCGACGACTACGTCGGCAAGCTGCCGCAAGCCGGCGGCGTGCTGATTATCTGCGCCTCCTATAACGGGGCGCCGCCTGACAATGCGACGCAGTTCGTCAAATGGCTCGGCGACGACTTGCCAAGAGACGCCTTCGCCAACGTGCGGTACGCCGTGTTCGGCTGTGGCAACAGCGACTGGGCCGCAACCTATCAATCGGTGCCACGGTTCATCGACGAGCAATTGTCGAAGCATGGTGCCCGCGCGGTCTATCCGCGCGGCGAGGGCGACGCGCGCAGCGATCTCGACGGTCAGTTCCAGAAGTGGTTCCCGGCCGCCGCCCAGGTTGCGACCAAGGAATTCGGCATCGACTGGAATTTCACCCGCACCGCGGAGGACGATCCGCTCTACGCGATCGAGCCGGTCGCGGTGACCGCCGTCAACACCATCGTGGCCCAGGGCGGCGCGGTGGCGATGAAGGTGCTGGTCAATGACGAGCTCCAGAACAAGTCCGGCGCCAATCCGTCCGAGCGCTCGACGCGCCATATCGAGGTGCAGCTTCCGTCTAATGTCACCTACCGGGTCGGCGACCATTTGAGCGTGGTTCCACGCAACGATCCGACGTTGGTTGATTCGGTGGCCCGCCGGTTCGGTTTCCTGCCGGCCGACCAGATCAGGCTTCAGGTCGCCGAGGGCCGTCGCGCGCAGTTGCCTGTTGGCGATGCCGTGTCGGTCGGCCGTCTGCTCAGTGAGTTCGTCGAGTTGCAGCAGGTGGCGACGCGCAAGCAGATCCAGATCATGGCTGAGCACACCCGTTGCCCCGTCACCAAGCCGAAATTGCTCGCCTTCGCCGGCGAGGAGGCCGAACCGCTCGAGCGTTATCGCAGCGAGATTTTGGCCAGGCGCAAATCCGTGTTCGACCTGCTGCTCGAATATCCCGCCTGCGAATTGCCGTTCCATGTCTATCTGGAAATGCTCTCGCTGCTGGCGCCGCGCTATTACTCGATCTCGTCCTCGCCGTCGGTCGATCCGACGCGCTGTAGCGTCACGGTCGGCGTGGTCGAAGGGCTGGCCGCCTCTGGGCGCGGCACCTACAAGGGGATTTGCTCGAACTATCTCGCCAACCGCCGCACAGGCGATACGGTCTACGCGACGGTGCGAGAGACCAAGGCCGGCTTCCGGCTCCCGGATGATCCATCCGTGCCGATCATCATGATCGGTCCGGGTACGGGATTGGCTCCGTTCCGCGGCTTCCTCCAGGAGCGCGCCGCGCGTAAAGCCAAGGGGGCCGTCCTCGGCTCAGCGATGCTGTTGTTCGGCTGCCGCCATCCCGACCAGGATTTTCTCTATGCGGATGAATTGAAGACGCTGTCGGCCGGCGGCATCACCGAACTGTTCACCGCGTTCTCGCGCGCGGACGGACCGAAGACCTATGTCCAGCACATGCTTGCCGCGCAGAAGGACAAGGTCTGGCCGCTGATCGAGCAGGGCGCGATCATCTATGTTTGTGGCGACGGCGGCAAGATGGAGCCCGACGTGAAGGCGGCGCTGGTCGCGATCCATCGCGAGAAGAGCGGCAGCGATACGGCCGCCGGTGCGCGCTGGATCGAGGAGATGGGTGCGAAGAGCCGCTATGTGCTGGACGTCTGGGCGGGAGGGTGATTGTTCGTCCGATCGTGCTAAAGCTCTCGCATGATTCCCTGGGAAAAGATCGATACCGCCAAAATCCCCGGCTCCGACGAGGAGCTTCGCCTGATGCGGCGCGGCAAAGAGTTCTCCATTAAGCTCGGCATCAACGAGCTGATGAACAACCGCCTGTCGGGCTCCGAGGTCGCGCTCGCGACGCTCGCGGCGAAGAGAATCGAGACCGTCGCAAAGCCCGTCGTCCTCATCGGTGGCCTCGGCATGGGCTTTACGTTGCGCGCGGCGCTCACCGTGCTCGGAGCTAAGGCGAAGATCGTGGTCTCCGAGCTGGTGCCTGCGGTCGTCGCCTGGGCGCGAGGCCCAATGTCAGAGGTCTTCGGCGACAGTCTCGATGATGCCAGGGTGAACATCCGGGAGACCGATGTTGGCGAAATCATCCGGGCGAAGAGCTCGGCTTTCGACGCCATTCTCCTCGATGTCGACAACGGGCCGGAAGGGCTGACGAGAAAGGGCAATGACGCGCTCTACAGCGCAAGCGGGCTGAAGGCGGCGAAGGCGGCATTGCGGCCGGGCGGCGTGCTCGGTGTCTGGTCGTCGGGACCCAATCCTGCATTCACCAAGCGTCTCGGCAGCGCCGGTTTCGACGTCAATGAGGTCAGTGTGCGCGCCACCGGCAGGGGTGGCGGCGCGCGCCACGTGATCTGGATCGCGAAGAAGAGCTAGAACATCGTGTTGTTGTTCGCCGGATTCTCCGGGATCGGCTGCACCACGTCCCAATGCTCGACGATCTTGCCGTTATCGAGCTTGAAGATGTCGACGATCGCGTTGCCTTTGGTGCCGGGTTCGCGAACCGCGTGAACGTGGAGAATGACGTAATCACCATCAACGAAAGAACGCTTGATCTCGCTGTGCGAGTTCGGGAACTTCTCACGCAGGAAGCCGATGAACTTTCGGAAGCCCTCCGGACCATCGGCAGCGTTCGGATTGTGTTGGGTGTATCGGTCGCCGACATAGGTGAGGGCCGCGTCGACATCCTTCTGATTGAGACCTTTCTCGTAGAAGGCCAGCACCGCTTTGCGATTGGCTTCTTCTTGTGCGCTGCCAGCCATCGCGGCGCCGTTGGCGAGGGACAGCACGAGAATTGAAGCGGCGAGCATTGCGACCGGCCGGACGATGAGATGCATGTGAGCTCCGAGAGGCCGCAGCCCCTGTCTTGCGATTGAGGAAGGCCTCTATAGCTTTCGCGCCGGCACTCGTTAAGAGAGTAACCGGCAGCTCACATGGTCACCGCCAGGAGACCGAGGGCGTCGGTCTACGCCGCCTGCACGGCTGCGCCATGGGCGTGCATGTCGATGGCGCCGATGATCTCAGGCCAGAACCTCATCGGGAGCGCGTGGCCCATGCCTTCGATCATCAGCAGCTTTGCGCCCGGAATTGACTCTGCCGTGTCCTTGCCGCCTTCGGGACGCACCAGCGGATCGACCGTGCCGTGAATCACGAGCGTCGGCGTCTTGACGCCATGCAGCCGCTGCTTGCGGCTGCCGGAGGCGAGCACGGCGCGGAGCTGCCGGCCGACGCCGGCCGGATTGAGCCCGCGGGCGAAGACGCGTTCGGCGCGGCCGGGATCGAGCGCTTCTTCTTCCGGAAAGGAACCGGCGCGCAAGACCTTCCAGGTCTGGCCGTAGCGGGTGATGAACTCCTCCTTACTGCGCGGCGGCGGAGCCATCAGCATGGCAGCGGCCTCCCGCGTCGGCGGCGGAACGCGCGGATTGCCTGTCGTCGACATGATCGAGGTCAGTGAGCGCACGCGCTGCGGAAACGACAGCGTCACCTCCTGCGCGATCATGCCGCCCATGGACGCCCCGACCAGATGCGTCGACTTGATGCCGAGCGTGTCCATCAGGCCGACCGTGTCTTTGGCCATGTCGATCAGCTTGTAGGTTGCGGCCACGGGAATCCTGAGGAAGCGAAGCTTGAGCAGCTCGAGCGGCGTTAGCCGCTTGCCGCCGGCGAGATGGCTCGACTTGCCGATGTCGCGGTTGTCGAAGCGGATCACACGAAAGCCGCGCGCGGCGAGCTGCTCGCAGAACACATCGTCCCAATGGATCATCTGCGCCCCGAGCCCCATGATCAGCAGCAGCGGCTCGGCATTGTCGTTGCCGAAGATCTCGTAGCAGATGTCGATGCCGTTGGCGCGGAGGGTCTGGGGCGGCTGATGGGCGTTCACAGGCGTGTTCCCTTGGCTTTTGATCAATGCTGTATCGCACGGTTTCCCGCGGCAAAGAAGCCGTGTGCGCGGCACCCGCCGCTTGCCGGTTGACCGGCCCCGCGCAACGGTGTGGTATGGCGGGAAAAGAAGGGCACAAGCGCTCCAAATTGGGAGGACGCCGATGACCGACAAGATCACCGATCCAGTCGCCTTGTGGCAGAAGATGGTCGGCGACATGGAGAAGGGGTTCAACTCCTTCGCCACCAGGGCGATGGAGACGCCTGAATTCTCGCAAGCCATGAATCGCGCCGGCGGCGCTGCTGCGGGTGCTCAGAAGCAGTTCGGCGATCTCATGGAGAAGTACCTGCTCTCCATGAACCTGCCGAGCCGCGAGCAGATGACCGGCATCGCCGAACGGCTGCAAGCCATCGAAGGCCAGATTGGCGAGATCAAGTCGATGCTGAGCCAGATGTCGGCCAACTCGGGCGACGCGCAGATCGGCGTCGCGCCGCGGCCGCCACGCACCAAACGCCCGCCCTCCGAAGGCGGAGAGCAAAGATGAACGCGCCGACGGGACTTGATTTCGCTGCGATCCCGGAGCGCATCCAGTCCGAAGTGCAGCGCGCGATCCAGCGCAGCATCAAGGGCGTCGAATATTTCTCGAGCTCCGGTCCCACGCTCGGATCGACTCCGAAGGACGTGCTGCACTCGCGCGGTACGATGAGCCTCTACCACTACCGGCCGATGTCGGACGAGATCTACCGCGTGCCGGTGCTGGTCGTCATGGCGACGACCAATCGCGGCTACATCCTCGATCTCGTGCCGGGCCAGAGTTTTATCGAGTTCCTGCTCAAGCGCGGCTACGACGTCTACATGCTCGACTGGAGCGCGCCGCGGCCGGAGGAAAAGAGCCTGAGGATGGAGGACTATGTCCTCGATTTCATCCCGGATTGCGTCCGTCGCGTGCAGGCCGATTCCGGCGAGCAGGATGTCTCCGTCATCGGCTATTGCTTCGGCGGGGTCTTGTCGCTGCTCTATGGCTCGATCTTCCCGGACGGGCCGATGAAGAATCTGATCTGCTTCACCACGCCGATCGACTTCCGCGAGATGAAGCTGTTCTCCAATTTCTCCGACCGACGTTATTTCGACGTCGACCGCCTGGTCGACAGCGTCGGCAATGTGCCGCCGGAGATGATCCTGTCCTCGTTCGAGATGCTGCGCCCAGCTTCGCGCACGGTCAGCCAGATCCAGCTCTGGGAAAACATCTGGAACGACGAGTTCGTGAAGTCGTACCGGATGTTCGATCGCTGGGCGACCGACACGCTGCCGCTGGCGGGCGAATATTTCCGCACCATCACCAAGGACCTGATGTGGGACAACAAGCTCTACAACGACACCATGTCGGTCGGCGGGCGGCCAGCGAAGCTCGAGAATATCAAGGTGCCATTCCTGCACGCGGTCGCCGAGCACGATCACATCGTGCCGTATGAGGCCGCAAAACATCTGATCGCCAAGATCGGATCCGACGACAAGGAAGAGGTGATGTTGAAGGGCGGTCACGTCTCTCTCGTCGCCGGCGCCAATGCGGTCAAGCGGCTGTGGCCGAAACTGGATTCCTGGCTGGGAAAGAGATCGACATGAGTGAGCAGCGTGCCTATCCGCGTCATGTCAAGACCGACGCGGGCGATATCGATATCCGCCTGATGTCGCCTGCGGACGAAGGCGCTGTGCTCGCTTTCGGCAAGGGCTTGCCGACGCATGACCTGCTGTTCCTGCCGCGCAACATCAGCGAACCGAAGGTGCTGTCCGCCTGGGTCAAGGAGATCGAGCGTGGCGCGATTCAGAGCCTTCTCGCGGTGAAAGACGGCAAGGTCGTAGGTTGCGGCACGCTGGTGCGCGACCCGCACTCCTGGTCGCCCCATGTCGGCGAGATCCGCATGGTGGTTTCGCCCGAGGTCCGCGGGAAGGGGGTGGGGAAGGCGCTGTCGCAGGAGACCTTTGCGCTCGCGCTAGGGGCCGGGCTGGAAAAGCTCTCGGTCCAGATGACGGTCGACCAGCAGGCGGCGATCGCGCTGTTCGAGAGCCTCGGCTTCAAGGCCGAGGCGCTGCTCCGCGACCATGTCCGGGATGTCGGCGGCGAGACCCACGACATCGTCGTGCTTGGCCACAACATTGCGCAGGTCCAGGCCCAGATGGAGGCCTACGGGCTGCCAGGCGCCGTCCAGCACTAGGAGCGCCGTCCAGCACCGAGACGCCATTGGGGGCAACCCAAAAGCTGGAAATCAACCCCATACACAGTAGGCGGCGGGCCAGGAAGGCAGCAGATTGCCTGCTCTTTCGGCGGTTCACGGTTTCGTGATATCGCAGTGCAATATGAATGTTGCATCGCACCATTAACTCTGCCATATAAGCCGTGCCCCGGGCCACAACCGGACGGGGTGAGCCCATAGCTCAACTCAATGAGGATGGAGAGACCCCAATGACGACTGAGACCAACACTGCTTTCGAAGGCTTCAAGGACGCGTTCAAGAACATCCAGAACCTGGAAGTTCCCGAGGCCGCCCGCGAGTTCGTCAAGAAGACTGCCAACACCGCCAAGGACCGTGCTGCCGAAGTGTTCGCTGGCTCCGAGCGCGTGACCGCCGCCGTCGAGAACGCGGTGACCGAGTCCGTCACTGAGGCCGGCAAGATCAGCCGCAACATCCAGCAGGCGATCTATGAGGACGCCGAGGCGTTCTTCTCGGGCATCGACAAGCTCGCGTCCGCCAAGTCGTTCAGCGAAGCCGTCGAGATCCAGTCGAGCCTGCTCCGCGCTCGCGGCGAAGCCTTCGTCTCGCGCGCCAAGGCGACCACCGACTATCTCGGCAAGCTCGCCGCCAACGGTGCGAAGTCCGCTCAGGACAACTTTGCCAAGGTCTACACCAAGACCGCCTGATTGGCGCCTGAGACGAGAAACTGAATTTGAGGCCCGCTTCGGCGGGCCTTTGTTTTTTGCGCTGCCGTCATTGCGAGCGAAGCAATCCGGAGTCTTTCCGCGGAGGCAGACTGGATTGCTTCGCTTCGCTCGCAATGACGGGTAGGGTGATGCAGTGATGACTTCACCCGCCACCTTTTCCTTCGACACTCCGGGCGATGCCGAACGCGCGGCCGAGCTGCGCCGCGTCAAGGCGCTGGCGACCCTGGTGCTGGCCTCGACGCTTCTGCTGTTCGTTGTCGCGAAATGGCTGCTGCCCGTGCATCCCGTGTTCGGCTTCATCGCGGCCTTCGCGGAAGCTGCGACCATCGGCGGGCTCGCCGATTGGTACGCTGTGGTCGCGCTGTTCAAGCGGCCGCTCGGCCTGCCGATCCCGCACACCGCGATCATCCAGAGCAACCAGGCCCGCATCGCCGACAAGCTCGGCGAATTCATCCAGGTGCATTTCCTCGAGGCAGGTCCCGTCGAGGCCAAGCTGCAGGAGATCGATTTCGGCTCCTTCGTCGCTGACTGGCTGCGCGACCGCAAGCGCAGCAATGACCTTGCGCGCTTCGCGCTGCGTCTGCTGCCGGAGGCGGTCTCAACAACCGAAAGCTCGGGCCTGATGACCTTCATCATCCGCCGCATGTCCTCCCAGCTCCAGGCGATTGACCTTGCGCCGCTTGCCGCCGGCACGCTGCGCGGCTTCGTGTCCGAAGGACGCCACCAGATTCTGTTCGACGATCTCCTGCGCATCATGCACGAGACGCTGAACCAGACGGAAACGATGGCGATGATTCGCGAGAAGGTGCGCGCGGAATTGCCGACACTGCTCAGGCTCTATCGCGCCGACAAGTTTCTGGTGAACAAGATCGTGGCGTCCGCCACCGCCTTCTTCAATGAGGTGCGCAGCGATCCCAAGCATCCGTTCCGCGGCGAGTTCGACCGCATGGTGCTGAGCTTCGTTGACCGGCTCGGCACCGATCATGCCTATATCGATCGCATCGATGGATTGAAGCGCGATCTGTTGGCGCGGCCCGAGCTTGCCGATCTCGCCCGCACCGTCTGGGCTAACACGCGATCCTTCATCGAGCGCAGTGCGTCCGGCGAGACGCAGGTGCTGCAGCATCATCTCGCCGGAATGTTCGTTTCGGCGGGCGATGCGCTCGCCGGCGACGCCGAGTTGCGTGGCGAGATCAACAAGGGGCTGGTGACGGTGCTGCGCAGCTTCGTCGCTGACCAGAAGAGCGGCGTCTCGACCTTCATCTCAGATCAGGTGAAATCATGGAATATGGCGCAGCTGATTTCGCTGATCGAGATCAACATCGGCCGCGACCTGCAATACATCCGCTTCAACGGCTCGCTGATCGGCGGGCTCGCCGGTCTCGTCCTCTACTCCGTAGAATTCCTGCTCCGATGGTTGTGACTTTTGCGTCACGGCCCTTAGCATTAACGCCTGGGCCTATTGTGGCGCAGTGCTGCACCGGCTTGAATGTCGGGAACCGGCCGCCTAGCTGATTCATGTTGCGCTGCGGAACGTTCAAGAAGCCGGCGTATTGGAATTCATGCCCATTGCCGGCATTGCGCCCGGCAAGCTTTCCAGGAATTCTTGCCCAGGGGATCCATTGATGACCGCTACTGCCCAGACGCTGCGTCCGCCATCCCGTACCCTGATGTTTCTGGAAGGGCGCGCGATCCACGAGTTCGGCGCATTCCTCGGGGCGCTGCCGCTGCTGAGCCTCGCGCCGCACGGGGATGGGCATCCGGTGCTGGTGTTGCCGGGCCTCGTGGCCTCCGACGCATCAACGCGGGCGCTGCGCACCTTTCTGACCAGCAAGGGCTACGCGGTGAGCGGTTGGCGCCAGGGCCGCAATTACGGCCTGCGCGAGGGCGTGCAGCACGCGATGGTCGATCTGGTCGAGGAGCTCAGCGACAAGCACGTCCGAAAGATCAGCCTGGTCGGCTGGAGCCTCGGCGGCCTCTATGCGCGCCAGCTCGCCAAGATGATGCCCGAGCGCGTGCGCCAGGTGATCACGCTCGGCAGCCCCTTTGCCGGCGATCACCGTTCGACCAATGCCTGGCGTGTCTACGAATGGGCGAGCGGCCGCAAGGCCGATGATGTCGATCCAGAGTTCGGTGGCGAGCTCGCCGTCCCGCCGCCGGTGCCGACCACCGCGATCTTCAGCCGTACCGACGGCGTCTGCGCCTGGCAAGGCTGCATGGAGAAGTCGGGCGCGCAGACCGAGAGCATCGAGGTCGAAAGCAGCCATTGCGGCATGGGTCACCATCCAGCCGTTGTCTATGCGGTCGCCGACCGTCTCGCGCAGAAGGAAGGCCAGTGGCAGCCTTTTGATCGCAGCGGCTGGCGCAGCCTGGTTTATCCCGATCCGCACAGGTAGTTTCTTCGCCTCTCCCGGTAAGAACGGGAAGAGCGAGCAGCAAGATCGTCGCGTCTCTCCATTGTCGCGCCCGCACCAAACGCGCTATGCCTCGCGCATGGCGCATCCGCTCTCTCGCATCATCGACCAGCTCAAGCGCGAGCCGTCGCGCACCGGCTCCATCGTCATCACCATGTTCGGCGATGCCATCGTGCCGCGCGGCGGTTCGGTGTGGCTCGGCACGCTGCTGGCGTTCTTCGAGACCTTGGACATCGATGCCGGCGTTGTGCGCACCGCGATGTCGCGGCTCGCTGCCGATGGCTGGCTGACGCGCGAAAAGGTCGGCCGCAACAGCTTTTATCGTCTTGCCGACAAGGGCCGGGAAACGTTCGAGGCCGCGACGCGCCACATCTACGATCCGCCACCGTCGGGCTGGACCGGCCGCTTCGAGCTGCTGCTGATCGGCAATGGTGAGGACCGCGACGCCTCGCGCGAAGCCTTGCGCAATGCCGGCTTCGGTAGCCCGCTGCCGGGCGTCTGGGTCGCTCCGTCGGGTGTTCCGGTGCCGGAGGAAGCTGCCGGTGCCATCCGGCTGGAAGTTTCGGCTGAGGATGACAGCGGGCGTCGCCTGCTCGGCGCGAGCTGGCCGCTGGAGCGCACCGCCGACGCCTATCTGAAATTCATGAAGACGTTCGAGCCGCTGCGCGCCGCGCTTGCGCGCGGCGCGGACCTCTCCGAGGCCGATGCCTTCACCGCGCGCATCCTGCTGATCCACTACTACCGCCGCGTCGTGCTGCGCGATCCGCTGCTGCCTGAGAGCCTGCTGCCGGCGGATTGGCCGGGCAGGACTGCCCGCGAACTTTGCGCCGAGATCTATCGCGCGCTGCTGGCGCCGTCCGAGCAATGGCTTGATAGGCATGGAACCAACGAGAAGGGGGCGCTGCCGCCGGCGAGAAAGCTGCTGGAACGGAGGTTCGAGGCTTGACCTATATGTTACAGAAATATCTTGCATGAGATAATTTTTGTTATATATTTCCTCCCAACCAAACGGGAGGATGCGCATGTATACCCAGGCGCTGAACACGGCCGACACCGATGATCGCGGTCTTGAGGACGCGGCCGAGGCCGCGCAGTTCCAGGCCCGCATCGATGCCGAAGAGCGCATCGAGCCGAATGACTGGATGCCGGCGGCCTATCGCAAGACGCTCACCCGCCAGATCTCCCAGCACGCCCATTCCGAAATCGTCGGCATGCTGCCCGAAGGCAACTGGATCACGCGCGCGCCGACGCTGCGGCGCAAGGCGGCGTTACTTGCCAAAGTGCAGGACGAATGCGGCCACGGGCTCTATCTCTACGCCGCCGCCGAGACGCTCGGAACCTCGCGCGAAGAGCTGGTCGACGCGATGCTCTCGGGCAAGGCCAAATATTCCTCGATCTTCAACTATCCGACGCTGTCCTGGGCCGACATCGGCACCATCGGCTGGCTGGTCGATGGCGCCGCGATCATGAACCAGATCCCGCTGTGCCGCTGCTCCTATGGCCCCTATGCGCGCGCGATGATCCGCGTCTGCAAGGAGGAGTCGTTCCATCAGCGCCAGGGTTACGAGATCATGTTGACGCTGTGCCGCGGCTCGGACGAGCAGAAGGCGATGGCGCAGGACGCGCTGAACCGCTGGTGGTGGCCGGTGCTGATGATGTTTGGCCCGCCCGATGCCACCAGCCAGCACAGCGACACGTCGACGAAGTGGAAGATCAAGCGTTTCTCCAATGACGAGCTGCGCCAGAAATTCGTCGATGCCACCGTGCCGCAGGCGCAATATCTCGGCCTCACCATCCCCGATCCCGGCATGACTCAGGATGCGGAAGGTCACTGGCGCTACAGCGAGATCGACTGGACCGAATTCAAGCAGGTGATCGCCGGCAACGGCCCCTGCAACCGTGACCGCATGGCCGCGCGCCGCAAGTCGCACGACGAGGGCGCCTGGGTGCGCGAGGCCGCTGCCGCCTACGCGGCGAAGCGCGCGCAGCGTCAGATCGCGCAAGCTGCGGAATAGGGAGATCAAAAATGACCACGCCGAATACGCCGCTGTGGGAAGTCTTCATTCGCAGCCGCAACGGGCTCGCGCACAAGCATGTCGGCTCGCTGCATGCGAGCGATGCCACGATGGCGCTGCAGGCTGCGCGCGATATCTACACCCGCCGCGGCGAGGGCCTTTCGATCTGGGTGGTGCCGTCGACCGCGATCACCGCAAGCGACCCCGCCGAGAAGGGCATGATGTTCGAGCCGGCTGAATCCAAAATCTACCGGCATCCGACATTCTACGAGGTGCCGGAAGAAGTGGGGCACATGTGATGCCCGCCGCCAACATCCAGGTCTCCGAAACGCCGCTCGTGCTCTACGCGCTGCGCCGGGCCGACGATGCGCTCATCCTCGGACACCGGCTGTCGGAATGGTGCGGGCACGCGCCGATGATGGAAGAGGATATGGCGCTCTCCAACATTGCGCTCGACCTCATCGGCCAGGCGCGCGAGCTCTACACCTATGCCGCCAAGACCGAAGGCAAGGATAACGACGAGGACAAGCTCGCTTATCTGCGCGACGTCAGGCAATACCGCAATCTGCTGCTGGTCGAGCAACCCAATGGTGACTTCGCCCAGACCCTGGTGCGGCAGTTCCTCTATTCGGCCTTCGCCGATCTCTACTGGCGCGCCATGATGACCTCGCGCGACACGACGCTTGCGGCGATTGCAGCGAAGTCGGAGAAGGAGAGCGCCTATCATCTGCGTCACGCCTCGGAATGGATCATCCGGCTCGGCGACGGCACCGACGAGAGCCGTCAACGGACGCAGTCCGCGATCGATCACCTCTGGGCCTTCACGGGCGAGATGTTTGCCGTCGATGACGGCGAGCGCGCGATGATTCATGCCGGTATCGCCGTCGATCCCGGCACCTTGCGCGGCCGCTGGATGACGACGCTGTCGGATGTCGTTGGTGAAGCAACGCTTACTCTGCCGCAGAACGATTGGATGCAGCAGGGTGGCCGTTCGGGTCGGCACGGCGAGCATCTCGGTCATCTCCTGTCCGAGCTGCAATCGATGCAGCGCACGTTTCCGGGGCAGACATGGTGACGGTGCTGGAGCACGGTAGCGAGTTGCGCCGACGCGCCTGGGACGCTGCTGCAAACGTTGTCGACCCGGAAATCCCGGTGCTGACTATCGCCGATCTCGGCGTGCTGCGCGATGTCGTGCTCGACGGCGACTATGTCGAGGTTGCGATCACGCCGACCTATTCGGGTTGCCCGGCCATGAACATGATCGCGCTCGAAATCGAGCTTGCGTTGGAGCGCGCCGGCTTTCGTCAGCCGAAAGTGCGCACCGTGCTGTCGCCGGCCTGGACCACCGACTGGATGAGCGAAGAGGGACGCCGCAAGCTGCACGCCTACGGCATCGCGCCGCCGCAATCCTCACACTCGCGTCGCGCGCTGTTCGGCGAGCAGGCCGTCACATGCCCGCAATGCGGCTCGCAGGAGACGGAGCTGCTGTCCGAATTCGGATCGACCTCCTGCAAAGCGCTTTGGCGCTGCAAGTTCTGCCGCGAACCCTTTGATTATTTCAAGTGTCATTGACCATGTCAGCAGCCGCACCGCGCTTCCATCGCCTCGCCGTCAACAATCTCCGACGCGAGGCGTCCGACGCCGTATCGTTGACCTTCGCGATCCCCGGCGAACTCGCCAGTGACTACGCTTTTACCCCCGGCCAGTATCTCACGCTCCGCACCACACTCGACGGCGAGGAGGTGCGGCGCTCCTATTCCATCTGCTCCGGCCCTGACGACGGCGAGATCCGGATTGCCGTGAAGAAGATCGATGGCGGTGCATTTTCGAGTTGGGTGGCAGATGAGCTGAAGAGTGGCGACGAGCTCGACGTGATGACCCCGACCGGCCGCTTCGGCGTGGTCCCGCCGGCGGATGCTGGGCGCATCCATGTCGGCTTCGCGGCCGGCTCCGGCATCACGCCGATCCTGTCGATCGTGAAGGGCGTGCTGGCGCGCGAGCCCAATAGCCGCTTCTTCCTGTTCTATGGCAACCGCGCGACCGACAACATCATGTTCCTCGAGGCGCTGGAGGAGCTGAAGGATCGCTTCATCGACCGCCTCTCGATCTTTCACGTCATCTCGGGCGAGGAGCAGGACATCCCGATCCTGCATGGCCGGCTCGACGGCGACAAACTGAGGGTGTTGCTGCGCTCATTGGTGCCGGCGGAGAGCGTCGATCATGTCTTCGTCTGCGGTCCCCTCGGCATGAGCGACGAAATCGAGGCGACCTGCCGTGATCTCGGCATTGCCGGTGAGAGCATCCATGTCGAACGCTTCGTCTCCGAATTCGGCGGCAAGCCGCGAGTCAAGAAGGCCGTTGCCGCCGACGCGCCGCCGAAGGCGATCGCATCACTGATCATCGACGGCAAGCGCCGCGACGTGCCGGTCGCTGACGGCGAAGCGATTCTCGATGCTGCGCTGCGCGCGGGCGTCGATCTTCCCTTCGCCTGCAAGGGCGGCATGTGCTCGACCTGCCGGGCGAAGCTGGTGGAGGGCGAGGCGCCGATGGACACCAATTATTCACTGGAGCCGTGGGAGCTGAAGGCGGGTTTTGTTCTCACTTGCCAGGCCAAGCCATCGTCGGAGCGGGTCGTGGTCGACTACGACCACGTTTGACAGTGTTGGCCAACCAGCAGAACATCATGAGCAAGCATTTCGTCGGGAGAAGCGCGTGAACGTCAAAGCCGCCTTGTCGCCTGAGAATGTCGCGCGGGCCTGTGCCGATGCGATGTGGGCGGAGGACGACGCCTCAAAGGGCCTCGGCATGGAGATCGTCGAGGTCGGCCCGGGCTTTGCGACGCTCGCCATGACGGTGCGGCCGGACATGGTCAACGGTCAGCGCATCGCCCATGGCGGATTCATCTTCACGCTCGCCGATTCCGCCTTCGCCTTTGCCTGCAATTCGCACAATGACCGTGTTGTGGCTGCACAAGGCCAGATCACCTTCATCAAGCCGGGCAAGCTCGGCGATCGGCTCGTTGCGAAAGCAAAAGAGGTCACCCGCGGCGGCCGCTCCGGCATCTATGACGTGCGTGTCACCACCGGCGATACCGTCATAGCCGAATTCCGCGGGCATTCGCGTGTCATTCCCGGCACGTGGTTGCCGGCGCAAGAACAGTAAGAAATCAATAAAGAGACCAAATCAATGTGGGGAAACGAAAATGGCTTCGACGAAGCTGAAGGAAGGCGGCCACGTCTATAGGGCCGAGTTGGACGCGCAGGAGCGCGCGTCACGCGACGAGATCATAGCGTTGCAGAAGCAGCGGCTGGCCTGGTCGCTGAAGCACGCCTATGACAACGTCGCGCATTATCGCAAGGCTTTTGATAAGGCTGGCGTGCATCCGTCCGACTTTCGCGAGCTTCCTGATCTCGCAAAGTTTCCGTTCACAGCGAAGACGGATCTCCGCGACAACTATCCCTTCAACATGTTCGCCGTGCCGCGTGAGAAGCTTGTGCGCGTGCATGCGTCCTCCGGCACGACAGGCAAGCCGATCGTCGTCGGCTACACCCGACGCGACATCGAGACCTGGTCGGAGGTGGTGGCGCGCTCGATCCGGGCGGCCGGCGGCCGCACCGGCATGATCATCCACAACGCCTATGGCTATGGTCTTTTCACCGGAGGTCTTGGTGTGCATTACGGTGCCGAAAAGCTCGGCTGCACCGTGGTGCCGATCTCGGGCGGCATGACCGAGCGGCAGGTGCAACTGATCAACGACTTCCGGCCTGACATCATCACGGTGACGCCGAGCTACATGCTGGCGATCCTGGACGAGTTCAAGCGGCAGAAGCTCGACCCGCGCCAATGTTCGCTCAAGGTCGGCATCTTCGGTGCCGAGCCGTGGACCAACGCCATGCGCGGCGAGATTGAGGACGCCTTCGACATGGATGCGACCGACATCTATGGCCTGTCCGAGGTGATTGGCCCCGGCGTCGCGCAGGAATGCATCGAGACCAAGGACGGCCTTCACATCTGGGAGGACCATTTCTATCCCGAGGTGATTGATCCCTTGACCGGCGCGGTGCTGCCGGATGGCGAGAAGGGCGAACTTGTGTTCACCTCGCTGACCAAGGAAGCCTTTCCGGTGATCCGCTATCGCACGCGCGATCTGACGCGGCTGTTGCCAGGCACGGCGCGGCCAGGCATGCGGCGGATGGAAAAGGTGACGGGCCGCTCGGACGACATGATCATCCTGCGCGGTGTCAATCTGTTCCCGACCCAGATCGAGGAGGTGCTGCTCGCCACCGACTGGTGCGGCGGTCACTTTATCCTCGAATTGACCCGCGAAGGCCGGATGGACGAACTGACCATCATCGCCGAGGCGCGCCCCGAAAGCTGGGATGGACAAGGCCTCATCGACCAAGCAGATCGGATCTCGACCCATATCAAGAACACCATCGGCGTCAGCTCCAAAGTGCAGATCGTCGCGCCGGCCACGCTGGAGCGCTCGCTCGGCAAGGCCAAGCGCCTTTACGACAAGCGGCCGAAGGATTGACTTGACCGCCCCCAAAGGCGACAAGGCCCGCGAGAAATCGCGGGTCTTTCCTATGTCGCCAGCCGATACCAGAACCGTCGAGGCGCGTTGCGTCCGCCTCGATGCCAAGGCCGAAAACGCCGCCGCGATTGCACCCAGCGTCGAGCGCCGTATGCTGACGTGCGGCCCGAACGATCTCCTGATCGAGGTGAAGGCCGCCGCCGTCAATCCGTCCGACGTCAAGGCTGCCACCGGGCTGATGCCCTATGCCGTGTTCCCGCGTACGCCCGGCCGAGACTACGCCGGCGTGGTGATCGACGGGCCGGGCGGCACGATCGGCCGCGAGGTGTTCGGCTCCTCGGGTGATCTCGGCATCCGCCGCGACGGTACGCACGCGAGCCATCTGGTGGTCGAAGCTGATGCAGTCGTGGAGAAGCCGAAGAGCGTATCGTGGGAGGAGGCCGCCGGCATCGGCGTGCCCTTCGTCACCGCGATGGAAGGCTTTCGCCGCGCGGGCGTGCCGAAGAGCGGCGAGACGGTTCTGGTGTTCGGCGTTAACGGCAAGGTCGGTCAGGCCGCGGTGCAGATCGCGACCTGGCAGGGTGCGCGCGTCGTCGGCGTGGTGCGCAAGGCGGAAGCCTATGAAGGCCACAGCAATGCGCCGATCGAGGTCATCGACGTTTCCGCCGTCGATGCCGCCACACGCGTGCGCGAATTGACCGGCGGCAACGGCGCCGACATCGTCTTCAACACCGTCGGCGATCCCTATTTCCAGGCCGCGCACAAGTCGCTCGCGCTGCGCGGCCGCCAGATCCTGATCGCCGCGATCGACCGGATCGTGCAGTTCAACATCCTCGAATTCTACCGGGGACAGCACACCTATGTCGGCATCGACACGCTCGGCCTGTCGTCGGCCGCAACGGGCGCCGTGCTGCACGATCTCGGTCCGGGCTTTGGGGGCGGCCACCTGAGGCCGTTCCCAATCAACGCGAATGCGATCTATCCGCTCGAGCGCGCGAAGGAAGCCTACGTTGCGGTCGCCGGCTCCTCGCGTGATCGCGTGATCCTGAAGCCGTAATCATGGACTCGCCCGCCCAACTCGTCATCATCGCCGGCCTCGTCATCGGCCTGGTCTATGGTGCCGTCGGCCTGCTCAGCGGTTTCTGCCTGATGAGCAGCATGCGCGGATGGCTGGCGGCGGGAGACGGGCGGCTGGTGCGCAGCTATGCGTTGGCGATCGCGGTCGCGATTGCCATGAGCCAATTCCTCGCCGGCGAGGGCATGGTCGATCTCGGCAAGTCGATCTACCTGCAGCCGACCTTTTCGGTACCGGTGCTGTTCCTCGGCGGCCTGCTGTTCGGCTACGGCATGGTGCTGTCGAACGGCTGCGGCTCGCGCGCGCTGGTGCTGCTCGGCGGCGGCAATCTCCGCTCCTTCGTCGTCGTGATCGTGCTCGCCATTGCCGCGCAGATGACGCTCAAAGGCTTGATCGCGCCAGCGCGCATTGCGCTGGTTCAGGCTTCCCAGACCACCACCGGCGCCAATTCGCTGCCCACGCTGTTGACGACGCTTGGTCTTGGTGAAGCTCTTTCTCGCGTACTCTGCGCTGCCGCGATCGTCGTAGCGCTGGTCCTGTTTGCCTTTGCCCATCCGGCGTTCCGCCGTTCTCCGGGCCAGATCGCGGCAGGCGTCGTCGTAGGCCTTCTCGTCGCCGCTGGCTGGTACATCACCGGCTATCTCGGCGCCGACGACTTCAATCCCGTCCCGGTGACCTCGCTCACCTTCGTCGCGCCGATCGCCGATAGCCTGCAATACGCGATGCTCTCGACGGGCCTGACACCGAACTTCGGCATCGCGACCGTTGCCGGCGTCTTTGCCGGCAGTCTGGTCACTGCGCTCACCACGGGCCGCTTCCATCTCGAAGGTTATTCCTCGCCGCGCCACATGCTGCGCTCGGCCGGCGGCGCCGCGCTGATGGGGATCGGCGGCGTGATGGCTTTTGGCTGCTCGATCGGGCAGGGGCTCACGGGCATATCGACGCTCGCACTGGGCTCGTTCATTGCGGTTGCCGGCATCCTGCTCGGCACGACGGCGGGACTGCGCGGAAGCTTGCGCGTTCAGCCGCTCGCGGTGGCCTGACGGCGCAGCAGCCGGTCGCCCAGCGTCGCAAGGCCAATGCCGGCCACGATCAGTCCGGCCGCAACGGCCAGACTGATGTCGATTGGCTCACCCAGCAGGACGGCCGCACTGGCGATACCGATGAGCGGCGTCCCGGTGGTGCCGAGCGAGCTCGTCAAGGCGGAGATACTCTTGTTGACCATCGACATCGCCCAATAGGCCAGCGCTGTCCCGATCAGGCCGGAGTACAGGAACAGCAGCACGAGCCTCCACGACCACTCCGCATGCGGCAGGCCGTCCGTGATCAGCGCCGACCCTGTGAGCACGATGGTTGCCACGAGCACCTGCCAGATCAGGAGCTGGAGCGGGGAGCCGATCCAGCGATGCGCGCGGATATAGATGATGTTCGCGGCCCAGGAGATCGCGGCCAGGATCACCATGCCGGCGCCGAGCACGACGTTGGTGTTGGTCCAATCGATCGACGTCGGGTTCAGGATCACGGCTAGCCCGATCAGTCCGAGCAGGGCGCCCGCGAGCTTTGGCGCCGTCAGCGTATCTTCCCCCAGCAAGGGTGCTGCAATCGCAACCCAGAGCGGCGTGGTGTAGCCGAGCACGACAGCCTTGCTCGCGGGCAGGAAGCGCACACCGGCCGCAACCAGGACCGAGAACACCGTCATGTGCAGCAGCGCCACGCTCAAGACCACAGGAATGTCGCGCCGCTCCGGGATCACAAGATTGTTGCTCAATCCCAGGATCACGAACAACCCAGCCAGCGCGATCCAGCTCCGGATCGCCGAGGTCCAGAGGGGCGGAAGGAATTGCACGAGCTGCTTCGTGATCGACCAGTTCACGCCCCAGGCCAGCACGACGATGAGGAACAGCCCGATTGCCGTGCGGGGAGAGAGGGAAGAGTTCATCGCAGAATCCTTGAAGCAGTGCGGTCTGCGAGATAGCATCCCGGCTGGCACCTGAAAAAGTGCCAGATCTGAAAGGAATAAAGTGCCAGTTTCAGAAAGTATGATCTCCGGTCTGATCGACCTGAGCCGGACCGAGGAAGAGGGGCTGGTGGCCCAGCTGACCAGCCAACTCCGGAGCCTGATCGCGACCGGCCGCCTCGCCAAAGGCCGCGCGCTGCCGTCAAGCCGCCGGCTTGCGAGCGATCTCGGCGTCTCGCGCAACACTGTCACCTATGCGTTCGAGCAGCTCGCCGCCGAGGGATATCTCCAGGCGTCGCACGGACGTCGTCCTGTAGTGACGGTCGATGGTGCTGAGCCCGTCGAAGGAGCTGGCGCCGCCGCTTCGCGCGTTCGCTCCGCCAGGCCGCAGCTCTCGCCTTGGGCTTCGCAGCTCAAGCAGACGGACTGGCCGATGTCCTATCAGGCTCCGCTCAAGCCGTTGCGGCCGGGGCATGGCGATTTCAGGGAGTTTCCGAACGAGGTGTGGGCGCGCTGCCTGCGCCGCAGCGCCGTGCGTGCCGCCAGGCGCGAGCTTGGTCCGCTCAACCGAGCGCGCCTGCGCGAGGCGCTGGCGCATTATCTCGCGACCAGCAGAGGCGTTCGTGCCACGGCCGACCAGATCATGATCCTGCCAAGCGCACAGGCTGCGTTGACCTTGATAGCGGCTGCGCTTGTTAGGCCGGGCGACGACGTCTGGGTCGAGGATCCCGGCTATCCCGGCGCCGCGGCGGCTTTCCGCGCCTCTGGCGCGCGCGTGACCGGCATCGGGCTGGATGAGCAGGGCATGCAGCCGATGCCGGGAATGGCCGTGCCCAAACTCGTTTTCATGACGCCGTCGCACCAGCACCCGACCGGACGGCTGATGTCGCTGGCCCGCCGCACCGAGTTTCTCAGGTCAAGCAGGCCCGGCAACACCTGGATCGTCGAGGACGATTATGACGGTGAATTCCACTATGACAGCCGGCCGGTGCCGGCCTTGCAGGGGCTCGACGCCCATGGCCGCGTGTTTTATGTCGGCACGTTCTCAAAGGCGATGACGTCGGATATCCGGCTCGGCTATCTCGTCGTGCCGCCGGCGCTGGTCAGCACATTCGAGATCGCACAGCGGCATATCGGCTTGATCGCTTCCAGTCACATCCAGGAAGCGCTCGCCGAGTTCATCGCCGACGGGCATTTCCTGGCGCATCTGCGTCGGATGCGCCGACTCTATCACGCGCGCCGCGATCACCTCGTCGAGGGGTTGGAGCGCAATCTCGGTGAGGTGCTCTTGGTCGAGGTGCCATCGGGCGGCATCCAGCTCGTCGCCCGCCTCAAGCGCGGTCGTGCCGATCAGGCGGCGGTGAAGCGGCTCGTCAAGGCAGGCGTTGAAACGCGCGCCCTGTCCAGCCTGGCGCTGGGCAAGCCGCGCGATAATGGCCTGTTGCTCGGCTTTGCGGCCTGGCGCGAGAGCGAGATCAGCGCAGCGGTGCGAACGATGGCGTCATGTTTCTAGGCAGTCGCGCTAGTCAACCGCCTTCGTGACGATACGGATCTCCGAGGTCAGCGTCCGGTGCACCGGGCACTTGTCGGCGATCTCCATCAGCTTCTTGCGCTGCTCAACGTCGAGCGCGCCGTCGATTGCGATATCGCGCTCGATCTGGTCGAGCATGCCGTCGCGCGTCTCGCACTCCGCGCAGTCCTTGGCATAGATTTTTGAATGCTTCAGCGTGACGGTGACGCGGTCGAGCGGCAGCGACTTGCGGTCGGCATAGAGGCGCATGGTCATGGAGGTGCAGGCACCGAGACCGGCGAGAAGGAAATCATAGGGCCCGGGACCTGCATCTTCACCCCCAGCCGCCACCGGCTCGTCCGCTACCAGATGATGCGGTCCGACTGTGATGATCTGGTTGAACTTGCTCTTGCGGGTCTCCCGGACCACGACCTTCCGCGGTTCCTCAGGGAGGTCCATCGCTTGCGCGGGCTTTGCCGTGTCGACATATCGGCTCGCCCAGGCAGCGATCACATCGGCCGCATAGAGCGCGTCGGCCGGCCTGGTCAGCAGGTGATCCGCATGGTCGAGCGAGACGAAGCTCTTGGGATGTTTCGCCGAGACGAAAATCTTTGTCGCGTTGTCGATCCCCACGGTATCGTCGACCGGCGAATGCATCACCAGCAGCGCCTTGTGCAGGCCGGTGACGTCCTTCATCAGCTCGTGTTCGACGATGTCGTCGAGAAATTCGCGCTTGATCCGGAACGGGCGGCCCGCGAGAGAAACCTCGACCTCACCCCGCGCGCGGATATTGTCGAGATGCTCTCTAAAGAGACCGGTGACGTGAGCAGGATCGGACGGCGCCGCGATGGTCGCGACCGCCTTGGCCTCCGGAATCTTTCCGGCGGCCGCCAGAATCGCCGCGCCGCCGAGACTGTGCCCGACCAGGATCGACGGCGCCTTGCGGGTCGCACGCAGATGATCGGCGGCATGCACGAGATCGGCGACATTGGAGGAGAACGTCGAATTGGCAAACTCGCCTTCGCTGGAGCCGAGCCCGGTGAAGTCGAAGCGCAGCACTGCGATGCCTTTGGCGGCGAGGGCGACCGAGATGCGCTTGGCCGCCAGCGTGTCCTTGCCGCAGGTGAAGCAGTGGGCAAACAGTGCGTAAGCTACGGGCTCGCCGTCAGGGAGCTCCAGCGCGGCGGCGAGTTGATGGCCGCCTTCGCCGGTGAATTGAAAGCGTTCCGTCGTCATGGGCTTCCCCCGTTCTTGCTTGAGCCTAGTCGGCCGAATAGCGCTGCTCGGCCCAGGGATCGCCGCGGTTATGATAGCCGCGGACCTCCCAAAAGCCCGGCGCGTCGTCGGTCAGGAATTCGATAGCCTGGAGCCACTTTGCGCTCTTCCAGAAATAGAGATGCGGCACGACCAGCCGCACCGGGCCGCCATGCTCGTCCGACAGGGGCTGCCCCGACCAGCTGTGGGCGAGTAGCGCGTCCTCGGCGGCAAAGTCTTCGAGCGCGAGGTTGGTGGTGTACCCGTCATAGGAATGCAGCACGACGAAGCGTGCATCGTCGCGCGGCTGGCAGGCTGCCAGCAGCTCGCGCGTTGCGAGCCCTTCCCACTCATTGTCGTAACGCGACCAGGTCGTCACGCAATGGATGTCGGAGGTGAACTGGTCCTGCTTTTGCGCGGCGAGCTCCGCAAAAGTCCAGAACACGGGATTCTCGATCGCGCCGTAGACGTCGAGCCGCCAGCGATCGCGCGAGACCGGCGGCAGGACGCCAAGGTCGAGCACCGGCCAGTCTTTCGTCAGATGCTGGCCGGGCGGCAGGCGCTGATCCTCGCAGCGCGTCACCTTACCCGTGAGAAAGCGGCCCTCGCGCGCCCATTTCTCCTTGGTGCGCGTCAGCTTGCTGTCGTATGGCGTCTGGTCGGCCATGAGCTACTCGTGGCGGTGCATCGCAGAGGCATGCTTGGTGTCGCGCATGGTGGAATAGATGATCAGCGACAGGAAGATGACGCCGGCGAGATAGTAGTAGAACCATTCCTCGTGCCCGACGCTCTTGAAATAGAGCGCGATCGCGGGCGCCGTGCCGCCGAAGATCGAGACGGTGATCGCATAGGGCAGGCCGACGCCGAGCGCGCGGACGTTGGTCGGGAACAGCTCGGCCTTCACCACCGCGTTGATCGAGGTGTAGCCGGCGACGAACAGCCAGGCGGCGCAGATCAGGATGAACGCCACGAATGGCGACTTGGTCTCTTTCAGCGTCATCAGCAGCGGCACGGTGGCGAGCGTGCCGGCGACGCCGAAGAAGATCAACAGCGGCTTGCGGCCGATCTTGTCGGAGATCGCACCATAGATCGGCTGCAGGATGGTCGCGAAGATCAGCGTGCCGAAGATCACGAAAGTGGTCTGGTCTTCGGTCAAGCCGACCGAGAGCTTCACGAAGGTCTGCATGTAGGTGGTGAAAGTGTAGAACGCCGCGGTGCCGCCGGCAGTGAGGCCGACCACGAGTAGCAGCTCGCGCGGATACCGCAGCAAATTGGTGATCGAGCCGGTCGGCTTCACCACCTTCTTGGCTTCCTCGAACGCCTCGGTCTCCTGCAGATTGCGCCGCATCACTGCGGCAAAGATCGCGAGCGCCGCGCCGATCGCGAACGGAATCCGCCAGCCCCAGGCCTTCAGCTCGTCGGGCGTCAGGAAGACCTTTTGCAGCAGCAGTAGCACGATGATCGCGGTGAGCTGGCCGCCGATCAGCGTGACGTATTGAAAGCTCGAATAGAAGCCGCGATGCCTGGGATCGGCGACTTCGCTCAGGTAGGTGGCGCTGGCGCCATATTCGCCGCCGAGGCTCAGGCCCTCGATCACGCGGGCCAGCGCCAGGATCACCGGGGCGGCAAAGCCGATCGTGGCATAGGTCGGCGTCGCCGCGATGATCAGCGAGCCGAAGCACATGAAGACGACTGACAGCGTCAGTGAGATCCGCCGCCCGAAATGGTCGGCGATGTAGCCGAACAGCCAACCGCCCAGCGGCCGCATCAGGAAGGTTGCCGCGAACACCACGGCGACGTTCAATTGCTGGACGACGGGATCGCTGCCCGGGAAGAAGGCCGGGGCAAAATAGAGCGCGAACGCCGTGTAGGCGTAGAAGTCGTACCACTCGACGAGATTGCCGATCGAGCCGATCAAGATCGCCTTGATCCGGCGCTCTGCGTCGGCGATGTCAATGTGGTCGGAGCCCGGTTTGATTGCTTGCTCTGTCACGTCCGGCCTCCCAGAAATCATGTGTTGGGAGCCTACATCGCCTTTCCAAGCAGAAATGGCAACTGGCGGGGGCCTCGTACCGTGCCCTGCGACCAGGTCACGGTGCCGGCTGGGTCGAGCCGGAAGTCCGGAATCCGCTTCAGCCATTCCTCGAGCGCGACCTGCATCTCCATCCGCGCCAAATTGGAACCGACGCAGCGGTGGATGCCGAGGCCGAAGGCGGCATGGCGGTTTTCCCGCCGGTCGATCACGACCTTGTCAGCGTCCGGAAACATTTTTGGGTCCCGGTTGGCGGCCGGGAAGGACAGCAGCACCATGTTGCCCGTCTTGACCGGGCAGCCCGAGACCGTGGTCTCCTTGACGACCTCACGAGCCATGGTCACCGGCGAATAGGCACGGAGCAGTTCCTCTACGGCGATCGGGATCAACGCGGGCTCGGCGATCAGCCGCTCGCGATCGGCCGGCGTCCGGGCGAGATGCCAGAGCGAGGAGCCGATCGCGCTCCAAGTGGTATCGATGCCGGCAATCAGGAGCAGCCGCAGAGAGCCCAGCACGTGCGACTCCTCCAGCGGCTGGCCTTCCTTGTCCTTGGCATTCATCAAATAGGAGATGAGATCGTTGGTCGGCTTCGACCTCCGCTCCTCGATATGCGTCCTGAAATAGGCGCTCATCTCCTGCACCGCCTGGAGCAATCTGTTCTCGTCCTTGATGCCGAGCTCCAGGATCATGTGGATCCAGTTGATGAAGAGATCGCTGTCAGACTCGGGAATGCCGAGCATGTGCGCGATGGCCTGAACCGGAATGTATTTGCTGTACTGCGCTGCGGCATCGACCTTGCCGTCGGCAATGAACCCGTCGATCAGCTCGTTGCAGATTGCGCGCATCCGCGGCTCCAGCTTCTTCATCGCATCCGGCGTGAAGGGCGGTAGCAGCAATTGCTTGGCCGGCTTGTGCACGGGCGGATCCGAAGTGATCGGCGGGGCCGCGTTCCTGGCGACCTCGGGCCGTACGTCGCGGACGATGATGCGGCGTGACGAAAAATGTTCGGTGTCGTTGGCGATTTCGCGCACCGCCTCATAGGTCGTCGGCATGTAGCAGCCGAGGAAGCGCCCGGTATGCACGACCGGGCTCGCGGCGCGCAGCTCTTCCCAGATCGGGAAGGGATCGTCGGTCCATTGCGGATCGGTGTGGTCGAAATCGTTGATCCAGTCGGTCACGGGCGGGTGGGCAGTAGGCTGGCTGACGTCGGACATGGCAGGAAATCCCTTGAATATCCCTTGGGGCTCGTGTTCGCTGAAGGCACGCAAAGCGCGCGCGGGCAGGCGCCGCGCTACTCCTCGATCACATCGATCGCGATTTCCGGGCAGTTGGATTTGGCAAGCCAGGCCTTGTCCTCAAGGCCCGGTGGAACCGTGCCGTCTCCGGCCTCATGGGCATTGCCGTATTCGTCGAGCTCGAACAGCTCTGGCGCCAGTGCCTTGCACCGTGCGTGGCCCTGGCATTTGTCGGGATCGACGCGAACCCTCAGTCGCTCTGTCATTGCGGCTTCCTCGGTCGTATGCGCGCGGCCGGAAGGTGGCGCGCGCTCCTCATGTAAATTTTTTTCCGCGGCATTTGCCGCTGGCTTTAAGTTATAGTCTATTACATTCGCGACAGGCTTCCCCTGTCAAGCGCAAACTTATAGGCTCGGCGCAACATGCGTTCACAACTTGCCCGCAAGCCGCACAATACCTACCACCATGGCGATCTCCGCGACGCCCTGATCAAGGTCGCGCTGCGCGAGGCCGAGCAGGGCGGGGCGGAAGCGATCAGCATCAAGGCGCTGGCAAAGCAGCTCGGTGTTTCGCAACCGGCGCCGTACCGGCATTTTGCTGACCGAGAGGCGCTGCTTGCCGCGGTGACGGCGGAGGCGTTCCGGCAGCTCAGCGCGATTCTGCGTGAGGCAATGGCCAAGCCGTCGAAGCAATCAAAGCTGTCGCGGCTGGCGCAGGCGACGCTCGATTTCGGCCTACACCGCAACGGCACATACCGGTTGATGTTTGCCTCGCGCACGGTGTCTTGCGCAGCCAAGGGCAGCGAGCTGCACGAGGCTACGCGCGAGACCTTTGCACTTGTGATCGAGGCGCTGGAAGCGCCAGCAATTGGCTATCTGCGCGAGCGGCAAGCACTCAAGATCTGGGCCGCGCTGCACGGCGTGGTGATGCTGGCCGAGCAGGGTCTGTTCACCGGCGAGGCCGCACATGCCACGCGCGAGGAACTGGTCGAGGACTTTGTGAACGAGACGAAGGCCGCGCTCGCGGTTGCGATCAAGGACGCGCAGCGTCGCAAGAAGGCGGGCGCTTAAGCCTTCGCTTTCAGCAGCCGCATCAGCTTTTCGACCGCGCTATCCGGTGTCGTCACGACCGGGCGGCCCGTAGCCTCCGCGACGAGCGGTGCGGTTGCCGCGATGCTGAACTGCGCCAGCGCGATGACGTCGCAGTCGCGCAAATCCTTTGACGCCTCGACGATCAGCCGGTCATGCGTGGCGCGCTCGCCGCGGTCGAGTGCGGCGAGCGCGCCGTCGGCAAGCTTTGGCACGATCTGGACCGAGGTCGGAAACTCCGGCGGCATTGAGACCAGCGTTGGCGGGAAGGTCGAGAGCAGGCCGATCTTCTTGCCCATCGTCGCGGCCCGTTCGATCATGGCTTCGTTCGGCTTGAGCACCGGCATCGGCGCATGCGCGCGCGCGACGGCCTCAATGCAGGGGCCGAAGGCCGAGCAGGTGAACAGGATCGCGTTCGCCCCGGTCGCTGCCGCATAATCGCCGAGCGCAAGAAAACGCTCGGTCATGGCATCGTTGAGCTTGCCGTCGCGCGCCAGATCCGCCGACAGGCTGTCGTCGAGCAAGTTCATCAGCCGCGTCTCCGGCCACGCCTGCGCGAACGCCGCCTCGATCGGGGCGATGGAGTGCTTGAGGGCGTGGATCAGGGCGATGCGAGGGGGCGTCGTCATTGAACGTGACTACCTGGTAGGTCTCGTGCCCCGGACGCAGCGCAATGCGCAGTATTGCGCTGCTGAGCCGGGGCCCATTGTGGCCGCTGTGTCCCGGCTCAGCGCAGCAGCGTTGCACGCTGCAGCGCGTCCGGGACACGGAAGACACTTACTTGAACGGCACCGCGTACATCAAGCCGCCCTTGCTCCAGAGGCCGTTGAGGCCGCGCTCGAGCTTGAGCGGGCTCGCCTTGCCGACATTGCGCTCGTAGATCTCGCCGTAATTGCCGGTAGCCTTGATCGCGGTGACCAGCCATTTGTTGTCGAGACCAAGCCGCGAGCCGAGATCGCCCGAGGAGCCGAGCAGCCGCTGGATCGCGGGGGTCTGCGACTTCGTCATCTCGTCGACATTGGCCTGGGTGACGCCGAGCTCCTCAGCCTCGATCAGGCCGTAATGCAGCCAGGTGATGATGTCGCTCCAGACCTCGTCGCCATTGCGGGTAAAGGGCCCGAGCGGCTCCTTGCTGATGGTCTGCGGCAGCACGACGTAGTCGGCCGGGTTCGGCGCCGCGGTCGTCACGGCACCGGCAAGCGCGGAGGCGTCCTGGGTCATGGCATCGCAGCGGCCGCCGAAGAAGGTCTGGTACATGGTGTCGACGCGGTCGAACACCAGCGGCTTCCAGTCGATGCCGTTGGCGCGGCCGTAATCGCCAAGCGTGACCTCATGGGTCGTGCCCTGCGCGACGCAAACGGTGGCGCCCTTGAGGTCCTTCAGCTCTTTCACGCCGAGGTCCTTCTTCACGACAAAACCCTGGCCGTCGTAGAAGTTGATCGGTCCCTGCCGCAGGCCCAGCGTGACGCCGCGCAGATAAGTCTGCGTGGAGTTGCGGTAGAGCACGTCGATCTCGCCCGATTGCAGCGCAGTGAAGCGGTTCTGCGCGGTCAACGAAACGTAACGCACCTTGTTGGGATCACCGAGCACGCCGGCCGCGAGCGCGCGGCAATAGTCGACGTCGAGGCCCTTGTAATTGCCTTGCGAGTCCGGCGCGGAGAAACCGGCAAAGCCCGCGCTGACGCCGCACACCAGCGTGCCGCGGCTCTTGACCGTGTCGAGCGTCGCCGCCGACGCGACGACCGTCGATGCGGTGAGCACGCTCGCCGCGATAACCATTGTCCTCATCATGCTACTCTCCCCTCAGTGATTGACACTACGCAATACGTTGTCCACGGCCGTGCCGAGCTTGTCGACGATCAGATCGATCTCGTCGGCCGAAGCGATATAGGGCGGCGCCAGCAGCACATGGTCGCCGCGGATACCATCCACGGTGCCGCCGCCAGGATAGCAGCCGAGTCCGTTGGCGAAGGCTTCAGCCTTGATCTTCTGGTTCAGCTTGAGTGCTGGATCGAACGAGGTGCGGCTGGCACGATCAGCGACGAGCTCGATCGCCCAGAACAGCCCGCGTCCCCTGATGTCGCCGACATGGCGATGATTGCCGAAGCGTTCGGTCAGCCGCTGCTCGAGCTGCTTGCCGCGCTCCTTGACCCGGTCGAGCAGATTGTCTTCGCGGATCACGTCCTGCACCGCAAGCGCCGCCGCGCAGGCGAGGGGGTGGGCGAGATAAGTGTGGCCGTGCTGGAACGCGCCCGACCCTGCACGGATTGTGTCGATGATCTTGCCGCTCGCGAGCATTGCACCGATCGGCTGGTAGCCGCCGCCAAGCCCCTTTGCGATCGCCTGGATATCAGGGGCGATGCCTTCTTGCTGCCATGCATGCGTCGTGCCGGTGCGGCCCATGCCGCACATGACCTCATCGAGAATGAGAAGAGCGCCGTGCCGGTCGCAGATCTCACGCACGGCCCTGAAGTAGCCGTCCGGCGCCGTCACCGCGCCGGCTGTGGCGCCGACGACGGGCTCGGCGAGGAACGCCGCAACAGTGTCAGGGCCAAGCCGTTGAAACTCGGCTTCAAGCTCCGCGGCGAGCCGCGCCACGAACTGCGCATCGGATTCACCGTCGTGCTCCTCGTGATAGGCAAAGGCCGGCGTCACGTGGCTGAATGCGGCCGAGAGCAGGGGTGCATAGGGTGCGCGGCGCCAGGCGTTGCCGCCGGCTGCGAGCGCGCCGAGCGTGTTGCCGTGATAGCTCTGCCGCCGCGCGATGAAATGCTGCCGCTGCGGCTCGCCGCGCTCGATGAAATATTGCCGCGCGAGCTTGATGCTGGCCTCGATCGCCTCCGATCCGCCGCTGACGAAATAGGCGTAGGCGAGACCGCCGGGCTCATGCCCGACCAGCGTTTGAGCAAGCGCCTCGGCCGGCTCGGAGGAGAAAAACGCGGTGTGCGCATAGGCGAGCGTCGAGGCCTGCTTCGCCATTGCCGCGATCACGCGGGGATGCTGATGCCCGAGGCAGGACACCGCCGCGCCGCCGGACGCGTCGATCACGCGGCGGCCGTCTTCGGCGAAGAGATAGACGCCCGCGCCGCCGATCGCCTTGGGCGGCGTTTCGCGCAGCGAACGGTGCAGCACGCGGCTGGTGCGAGTGCTCATGGTCAACCTTTCTCTGAGACGTAGGTAGAGGTGGCGGCAAGCCGCGCCTCGGTATCCTGGAGGCGCTTCTTCGCAGCCGTGCCGCCGAGCAAGAACGTCGCGGCGGCTAGCGACTGCGCGATCGCGATCGCGCCGGTGAGGCTCGGGAAGAATCCGGGCGAGGAGGCGGCTTCGAACAGCAGGACGTGGTCGGCGCCCTCGGCCATCGGCGCGGCCACGCTGTCGGCGATCGCGATCAGCGTCGCGCCGGCGCGATAGGCGGCCTGCGCGACCCGGACGCTGGCATTGGTATAGGGCATGAAGCCGATGACGATCACGGCCTCGTCGGGCCGGAATGCGCCGAGATCGAGATCGTCAGGGCCGGACGCGCCGACGATCTGCACCTGCTCGGGGCGGAACAGCCTTAGCTCGTAGTTGAGCAATTCCGCGACGCTGCGGCAGCTGCGATAGCCGGTGATCCAGATCCGTTTCGCGTCGTGCAGCGTGCGGGCCGCGTCCGCGATCGCGTGGGCGGATATGCGCGGCAGGCCCGCGGCTTCGGCCTCGAGCTTGTCGGAGATAAGCGCGACATCGGCGTTCGGGCCGTGGCGGCGGCTCTTGGCGCGAGCCGAAAAGGGCGAGGTCTGCGACGGCCGCCGTGCCTCGGTCAGCGCGGCGCGCAATTCGTCCCAACCGGAATAGCCGATCGCCTTCGCAAGGCGCGTGAATGCGGCGGGATCGGCACCGGCTTCGGCCGCGAGGTCGCGCATCGAACGGGTGGTGGCGTCGTAATCATTGGCCGCGACAAAACGCCCGACCTCCTGCAAGCGCAGGGGGAGCGATGGCAACGCAATGCGGAGTTCGCTCAGGGGCGAGAATTTCGCGGGCTCGGCCATGAAACATTTGTTGCACGGTTCTTGGATTGGTGCAACAGTTGACGTGCGCCGCCGGAAATCGCTGCTGTCAGGAAGGATTTTTGCGCCCGTGACCTCAGATGACCCCAGGCCGCCGCCGCGCCGCAGCTTTTTCGGCGCGCTCGGGCCGAACGAATTGAAGGGCTTGTTCTGGCAGGTGCTGGTGGTCGGCATCGCGGTCGCCGTCATCGTCTTCCTCTGGTCCAACACTGTCACCAACCTCTCGGCTCGCCGCATCACCACCGGCTTTGCCTTTCTCGGCCGCGAGGCCGGGATGCCGATCTCCGACAGCCTGCTCGCGTACAATCCGAGAGACAGCTACCTCTGGGCTTTCGTCGTCGGCGTCGCCAACACGCTGCGCGTCGCCGTGATCGGCATCGTGCTCGCGACGATCCTCGGCACACTGATCGGCATCTCGCGGCTGTCTACGAACTGGCTGCTATCCCGGTTTGCGGCCGTCTATGTCGAGGTCCTGCGCGACATCCCGCTGCTGCTTCAACTCCTGTTCTGGTACGTGCTGATGCAGGCGTTGCCGGCTGCGCGTGCGGCGTGGCGGCCGGTCGAGGGCGTCTTCCTATCCAACCGCGGCCTGATCCTGCCGGCGATCCCGGTTGGCTCACCACAGCTCTGGGTGCTCGGCACGGCCGTGCTGGGCTGCGCTGCATTCCTTGTCATTCAGCGATGGCTGGTCGCTCAGCAGGTGCGCGATGGCAAGCCGCGGCCGGCTTGGCCCTTTGCGCTTGGTCTCATTGCCGTGCTGCCGGTAGCGGTGTCGTTGTCGCTTGGCGTGTCCTGGACCATCGAATGGCCTGCGCTGCGCGGCTTCAACTTCGTCGGCGGGCTGACGCTCGCGCCTGAATATTTCGCGCTGCTGATCGCGCTCGTGACCTACACGTCCGCCTTCATCGCCGAGATCGTGCGCAGCGGCATCCAGTCGGTGCCACGCGGGCAGTGGGATGCCGCCAGCGCGCTCGGCCTGCGCCGCAGCTTCATGTTACGGCAGATCATTCTGCCGCAGGCGCTGCGCGTGATCGTGCCGCCGATGACCAGCCAGTATCTCAATTTGACCAAGAACTCCTCGCTCGCGGTCGCAATCGGCTACCAGGACGTGGTCTCGATCGCCAACACCACGCTGAACCAGACCGGACAGGCGATCGAGGCGATCGCGCTGATCATGGCCGTCTTCCTGACCATCAGTCTCGGCATCAGCTTCTTCATGAACTGGTACAATGCGCGCATCGCGCTGGCGGAGCGCTGAGCATGACCGCGATCACTGACATGCCAGACGTGCCGCGCGCCGCCCGCCGTCCCCAAATCGGCAACCCGGTGCTGCGCTGGCTGCGCACCAATCTGTTCTCGTCGATCCCCAACGGCATCCTGACGGTCGTCCTGCTGGCGGTGCTGGCGAAAGGCGTGATCAGCTTCGTGCAATGGGGCATCGCGAACGCGGTCTGGCTCGCACCAGCCAATGATTCCAGCGCCTGCAAGGTCGCGCGCGGCCTCGGCGCCTGCTGGGCCATCATCCCCGAGAAGTACCGCTTCATCCTGTTCGGCACCTATCCGTTCGACGAGCAATGGCGGCCTGCGCTCTCCGTCGTGCTGTTCATCGCGCTGTTCTTTCTCTCCACGCGCCGCGCGCTATGGCGGCGCGAATTGGCCTATCTCTGGATCGGCGCGCTCGCGCTGATCAGCGTGCTGATGTGGGGCGGCGTGTTCGGGCTGTCCTTCGTCTCGCAGGATCGTTGGGGTGGGCTGCCGGTGACATTGATCCTGGCGACATTCGGATTGGCGTTCGGCTTCCCGCTCGGCATTTTGGTCGCGCTCGGCCGGCGCTCAAAGCTGCCGGCGATCCGCTCGCTCTCGGTGCTCTATGTCGAGTTGATCCGCGGTGTGCCGCTGGTGAGCCTTCTCTTCATGGCGAGCGTGATGTTTCCGCTGTTCATGCCCAGCGGATTCAACATCGACAAGCTGTTGCGTGCGCAGATCGCGATCATTCTCTTCGCGGGCGCCTATCTTGCCGAGGTGATCCGAGGTGGCCTCCAGGCCGTGCCGCGCGGGCAATACGAGGCGGCCGACGCGCTCGGGCTGTCCTACTGGCGCAAGCACCGGCTGATCGTCCTGCCGCAGGCGATCCGCCACGTCATCCCGCCGCTGGTCAACACCTTCATCGCCTTCTTCAAGGATACCAGCCTGGTCCTGATCATCGGTATCTTCGACCTGCTGACGACGGCGAAGACCGCGATCATCGATCCTGCCTGGCAGCAGTTCTCGGTGGAGGTCTATATCTTCGTTGCCGCGATCTATTTCGTCTTCTGCTTCGCAATGTCGCGCTATAGCCGGAGCCTGGAGGCGACGAGCGCGAGGTGATGACCGGTGTCCCGGACAAGATGCAGCGCGCGAGCGCTGTGCCGCAGAGCCGGGACCCAGGATCGCACAGGAGGCCCCGGAGAGATGGGCCCCGGCTCTGCAGCGCACCGCGAAGGCGCGCTGCGCTGCGTCCGGGCAAGAGAGTGCCTTACTTCTTCACCCGCGGATCGATCGGGGTCTGCCCGCGCAGGCCCAAAATGTCCTCCAGCACCTTCGCACCCGCGATCACTTGCGCGTCCGCGCGGGGTGCGCCGACGACCTGCACGCCGACCGGCAGGCCGGAGGCGGTGAAGCCGCAGGGCAGCGACAGCGACGGGCAGCAGGCCAGCGTGATCGCATAGACGATGCCGAGCCATTCGACATAATTCTCGAAGGTCTTGCCGGCGCATTCCGCGACATAGCGGTTCTCGATCGGGAAGGGTGGCACGATCGTGGTCGGGGTCAGCAACAGGTCATACGCCTTGAAGAACTCGATCGCGCGCGCGGTCATGCCGACGCGCTGTGCTTCGGCGCGTGCGAGCTGTTCGACGGTGAGTTTAAGGCCCTCCTCGATGTTCCAGATCACCTCGGGCTTGAGCAGGTTGCGCTTGGTACGCAGCAGATTGGCCTTGGTGATCGCGAAATCGAAGGCGCGCAGCACGTGGAAGCATTCATGCGCCTCGCGCCAGTCGGGATGCGCCTCCTCGACGATGGCGCCGGCTTCCGCGAAGCGCTCCGCCGCCTTGCGCGTGATCGCCTTGACCTCGGGATCGACCGGCGTGATGCCGAGATCGGGCGAGTAGGCGATACGCTTCGGCTTCGTGCCCGAGCGCGCCGCTGACAGGAAAGAGGTCGCAGGCGCCGGCAGCGACAGCGGATCGTCCGCATAGTCGCCGCTCATGGCGTCCAGCAGCAGCGCGAGGTCCTCGACATTGCGCGCCATCGGCCCGACGACGCCGAGATTGCGATCGATGCTCGATTTGGGAGTGTGGGCGACGCGGCCGATGCTCGGCCGCATGCCGACCACGCCGCAGAAGGCCGCGGGGCTGCGCAACGAGCCGCCCATGTCCGAGCCCTGTGCCAGCCAGGCCATGCCGGTGGCGAGCGCCACCGCGGCGCCGCCGGAGGAGCCGGCCGCCGACTTCGACGTGTCCCAGGGATTGAGCGTCGCGCCGAACACTTCGTTGAAGGTGTTGGCGCCGGCGCCAAATTCCGGCGTGTTGGACTTGGCGTAGACGACCGCTCCATTGGCCTCGAGGTTCTCGACCATGAGGTCGGATTTCGCTGCAACGTTGTCCTTGAAGATGGGCGAGCCCTGCGTGTTCAACACGCCGGCGACATCGGTCAGATCCTTGATCGGCACCGGCAAGCCCGCGAGCAGCCCGCGCGCGCCGGCCGGCTTCTGCATCAGCGCCTTGGCGCTATCTCGCGCCCGATCGAAGCACAGCGTCGGCAGCGCGTTGACCGTGCTATCGACCGCACTGATGCGCCTCTCCACGACATCCAGCAGTTCGAGTGGCGAGACATCGCCGGAGCGTAGCTTGTCGACGACGGTGCAGGCGGTTTCGTGGATCAGGTCTTGAGACAACTATTTTGCTCCTGCTCATGAAAAGGCTTCGTCATTGCGAGCGCAGCGAAGCAATCGAGATATGCATCTGCGGGGACGGTCTGGATTGCTTCGCTGCGCTCGCGATGACGCGGATAGAGTTAACCCCATCCTGCGCTGATGCCGCCGTCGACCGTATAGATCACGCCCGACGTATAGCCGGCGCGATCCGACGCCAGGAACGCCATGAGGTCGCCGATCTCGCGCGGATGTGCGGGGCGGCTGAGCGGCAGGCTCTTCTGGAATTCCTTGTAACGGTTCTCGTCGCCGAACTGGTGCTTTGCGCGCGTCTTCAGCAGTGTAACGTGACGGTCGGTGCCAACCGGGCCGGGATTGATGCCGACCACGCGAACGTTGTCGGCGAGGCTTTTTCCCCCGAGCGCGCGGGTGAAAGCCATCAGCGCGGCATTGCCGGCGCTGCCGCAGATGTAATTGGCGTCGAATTTTTCGCCGGCAGCACCAATGTCGTTGACGATGACGCCGCCGCCCCGGGCCTTCATCTGCGCGTAGATCTGCCGCGTCAGGTTGATATAGCCGAACACTTTCAATTCCCAGGCGTGGCGCCAGATGGCTTCATCGATCTTGTCGATGGAGCCGCCGGGGATGTCGCCGGCATTGTTGACGAGCACGTCGATGTCGGCGGCCTCCCTGGCTAGCCGCGCCAAATCCTCGGCGTTGCGTAAATCGACGATGCTGGTCGCGGCATCGATCTGATGCGCCGAGCGCAAGCGGTCGGCCAGCGCCTCGAGCTGCTCGCCGTTGCGCGCGGCGAGCAGGAGATGAGCGCCTTCCTCGGCAAACGCCTCGGCGGCGGCTGCGCCAATGCCCTTGGACGCGCCTGTGATGAGGACGCGCTTGCCACGCAGATGCAGATCCATGAGAGGTACTCGCAGGGTGGGAACAGGGATGAAATCAGTAGGCGCACGGCTGCGCCATGGTCAACATTGCAGTGCAGCGTTGCACTGCCGTTGACTTTGGTCCATTGCAGTGCGGTCAAAAGGCGGCGGCTGCCGGACCAAAAAAGGACGTTCTCGATGAGCAAGAAACAATACCGGATCGCAGTCATTCCCGGCGACGGCATCGGCAAGGAAGTGATGCCCGAGGGCCTGCGCGTTTTGGAGGCGGCCGCGAAGAGGCACGGGGTCTCCCTGCATTTTGATCATTTCGACTTCTCGTCCTGGGACTACTACGAGAAGCACGGGCAGATGATGCCGGACGACTGGAAAGAGAAGATCGGCAAGCACGACGCGATCTATTTCGGCGCGGTCGGCTGGCCGGCCAAGATTCCGGATCACGTTTCGCTGTGGGGCTCGCTGATCAAATTCCGCCGTGAGTTCGATCAATATGTGAATCTGCGTCCAGTGCGGCTGATGCCCGGCGTGCCGTCGCCGCTGGCCGGCCGCAAGCCCGGTGATATCGATTTCTGGGTCGTGCGCGAGAACACGGAAGGCGAATATTCCTCCGTCGGCGGCCGCATGTTCCCCGACACCGACCGTGAGTTCGTGACGCAGCAGACGGTGATGACCCGCACCGGCGTCGATCGCATCCTCAAGTTCGCCTTCGAGCTCGCCCAGTCGCGGCCGAAGAAGCACCTGACGTCGGCGACCAAGTCCAACGGCATCTCCATCACCATGCCCTATTGGGACGAGCGCGTGGAGGCGATGGCGAAGAAGTTTCCGGGCGTGAAGTGGGACAAGTACCACATCGACATTCTCACGGCGAACTTCGTGCTGCACCCGGACTGGTTCGACGTCGTGGTCGGCTCCAACCTGTTCGGCGACATCCTGTCCGATCTCGGCCCGGCCTGCACCGGCACCATCGGCATCGCACCGTCAGGCAACATCAATCCCGAGGGCGATTTCCCCTCGGTGTTCGAGCCGGTGCACGGCTCGGCGCCTGACATCGCAGGGCAGGGCATAGCGAACCCGATCGGCGCGATCTGGTCGGGCGCGATGATGCTCGAGCATCTTGGCGAGAAGGTTGCCGGCAAGTCGATCGTCGATGCGATCGAGCGCACGTTGGCCGAGCGCACGCTCCGCACCAAGGATCTCGGCGGTAACGCCGATACCACAGCCTGCGGCAAGGCGGTCGCAGATATGGTGGATTAAAGTAGGCTGCTAAACGAAATGTCGTTTCCGGCCTAGTGCGCAATTGCGCTCGGGGGTCGGGACGACATTAATGCTGGCAGTCAGCCCACGATCTTCTCGATCTCCGCTTCATCCAGTCCGAACTTCTTCCCGGCCGCCAAAATTTCCTGCCAGGTGGTCGGATCGACTGGGATACCTTCCGCGAGCCGCTTCTTCTTGGTCTCACGCTCGGGCTCGCCGGCGATCTTGACCTTGTCGACGCCGAGGGCGGGCGGCGAGCCGGTGTGCCAGGCGACGAAGCTCTCGACTTCGCGCGCGAGGTTTTCGCCGGTGCCGAGCTTGCCCGGGTCGATGATGATCGAGAGCATGCCGTTGAGGACGTTGTGCTTGCCGTCGGACGGGCCCTTGACCACCTGACCGCCGGAGAGCGCACCGCCGAGGATTTCACACACCAGAGCGAGACCCGAGCCCTTGTGCTCGCCGAACGGCAGGATGGCGCCGTGCGGCGGGATCACGGTGTAGCGCGGATTGACCGTGGGCTTGCCTTCATTGTCGATGATGGTGCCGGGCTCGAGTTCGACGCCCTTGTTGTGGGCGACGCGGGTCTTGCCCTGCGCTATCCTGCTGGTGGCGAAGTCGAGCACGATCGGCTCTTTGCCCCTGCGCGGGATGCCGACGCAGAACGGGTTGGTGCCGTGGCGCGCATCGCTGCCGCCCCAGGGCGCCACGATCGGGCGCGAAATCACGTTGACGAAGTGGATCGAGACCAGCCCGTGGTCGATGCACTGCTCGGCCCAGTGGCCGATGCGGCCGATGTGGTGGGCGTTGGAAAGGCCGACGAGACAGACGCCGTTGCTCTTGGCGCGCTCTGCCGCCAGCTCCATCGCTTCATGGCCGATCACCTGACCGTAGCCGGTGAGACCGTCGAGGGTGAGAAGCGGACCAGTGTCGAGCACGATCTTGACGTGCTGGTTCACGGCGAGGCCGCCGTTGGTGACGCTCGAGACATAGCGCGGGATCATGCCGACTCCGTGCGAATCGTGTCCCTTCAGATTGGCCTCGACTAAGTTGGTGGAGACAAGCTCGGCTTCGCGGTCCGTAGACCCGCCCGCCTTGACGATGGCGCGGATGACATTGGTGAGCGGTTCCGCCTTGATGGTGCGAGTGTCGGCCATTGTCGTTGCTCTTATCCTTTCACGATCCGGCGGCAATGGACCCATGCCGCTTCGATCAGATTCTCGCTGGCTTCCGGTGTGCGGAACGCCGAATGCGCCGACAGCGTTACGTTCGGTATCCTGGTCAGCGGATGGTCCGCGGGCAACGGCTCGATATTGAAGACATCGAGGCCGGCATGGCGGATGTGGCCCGACGTCAACGCGTCGATCATCGCCTGCTCGTCGACGATCGCGCCACGCGCGGTGTTGATGAAGACGACGCCCGGCTTCATCTTCGCGATTGTCTCGCGCGTGATCATGCCGCGTGTCTCGTCGTTGAGCAGCAGGTGCAGCGACACCACGTCGCTTCTCGCCAGCAGCGTGTCGAGATCGGTGAACTCGACGCCAGGATAGGCCTTTGGCGAGCGGTTCCAGGCAACTACCTTCATGCCGCCGCCTGACGCAATGCGCGCGACTTCGGCGGCGATACCGCCGAACCCGATCAGGCCGAGCGTCTTGCCGGTGAGCTGCATGCCATCCTCGCGCAGCCAGTTACCAGCGCGCATCTCGCGGTCCATCATCGCGATGACGCGGGCGGAGGACCACATCAGTGCGATCGCGGACTCCGCCACGGCCGTGTCGCCATAGCCCTTGATCAGATGCACGGAGATGCCGAGCTGGCTAAGTTCCTCCGGGTTCATGTAGCTGCGCGCACCGGTGCCGAGGAACACGACGTGCTTGAGGCCCGCGCACTTCTTCGCGATCTCGGTCGGCAACGCGGTGTGGTCCACGATCGCGATCTCGGCGCCGTCGAGGATCTCAGGATATTGCTCGGGCTTGATGTCGGGGTCCCGGTGGATCCGCACCTTGGGATCGTCCGGCTTCTCAAGCCGCTCCATGATCACGGCGAGCGCTTCATTGGCGTCGACGAAAACTCCGCGCATGTCTGTCTCCGATCAGGATGCGACGCCGGCGATCGCCAGCACGGTGTGCATCAGCACGTTGGTGCCCGCGGCGCAGTCGGGCTGCGTCGCATCCTCCAGCTCGTTGTGGCTGATGCCGTCCTTGCACGGCACGAACACCATCGCCGCCGGCATGACCGTATTGAGGTTGCACGCATCGTGGCCGGCGCCAGAGGTGATGCGGCGGGAGGAATAGCCGAGCGTCTTGGCCGCGTTCTCGACTGCGGCGATCAGCTTGGAATCGAAATGCGTCGGCGGCTTGCGCCAGACCAGATCAATCTTGACCTCGACCCTGCGGCGTGCGGCGATCTCGGCGATGGCCGCACGCAGGTCACGATCGAGGGCATCCATGATCGCACCATCCGCGCTGCGGCAATCCATCGTAAAGGCGATCTCGCCGGGAATGACGTTGCGCGAGGGATTAGCGATCACGGCTTCGCCGATGGTGCCGACTGCATTCGGCCCGTGCTTCCTGGCAATGGCCTCCATCGCCAGCACGATCTCGGACAGTGTCGCCAGCGCGTCGCGCCGCAACGGCATCGGCGTCGATCCCGCATGGCTTTCGAAGCCGGAGATCTTGCCGTCATACCAGAGCACGCCCTGGCCGGAATCGACCACGCCGATGGTCTTTCCTTCGGCCTCCAGGATCGGGCCTTGCTCAATGTGCAGCTCGACAAAGCAGCCGAGCTTCTGGAAACCGACCGGCTTGTCGCCGCGATAGCCGATGCTGTCAAGCGCCTGGCCGACAGTCGTGCCCTCGATATCCTTGCGCGACAGGATGTCGTCGGTCGTGAAATCGCCGACGTAGGCCGCGGACGCCATCATCGCCGGCGCGAAGCGCGAGCCTTCCTCGTTGGTCCAGTTGACGACGCAGATCGGCGCCTCGGTCTCGATGCCGGCATCGTTCAGCGTGCGGATCACTTCGAGCGCGCCGAGCGTTCCCAGAATGCCGTCATACTTCCCGCCTGTCGGCTGGGTGTCGAGATGCGAGCCGATGCCGACGGGAAGCTTCGACATGTCGCGGCCCTTGCGCAGACCGAACTGAGATCCGAGCGCATCGACATGCACGTCGAGGCCGGCTTCCTCACAGGCCTTTCGGAACCAGTCGCGAACCTGCTTGTCTTCGCCGCTGAGCGTCAGCCGCCGTACGCCGCCTTTGGCCGTCGCGCCGAATTGCGCGGTCTCGTGGATGGAGCCCCAGAGGCGGGCGGAATCGATCTGCAAATTGGTGGCGGCTCGGCTCATGCATCAGTCTCTCATTTGTCCGGCGCCTGTTTCAATGACGCGCCAGCGCGGGCGCGTCAACCGCGAGGCTGCTCTGCGCAATCTGACATGCAAGCTCGGCGACGCGCTCGACCGCGACGACGTCGGGCGAGGCGAGCCAGCTTGCGGTGAACGTCAGCGGTGCGATCTCCAGATCGGTGTCGAGCAATTGCAGCCGGCCGTCGGCGAGCTCGTTTTCGACGATGGCGTCGGGGATCACGGCGATGCCGAGTCCTTCCACTGCCATGTGGATCACGGTGGCAAGCGAGGCAGAGGCGTGGAGACGGATCGGCGGCAAGTCGGGCCGGTCGAACACCTCGCGCACGACCTCGTAGGGTCTGGTCTTGCGCGGAAAAGTGATGATCGGAAACCGTGCGAGATCGGCGGGCGTCACCGGGCCGTGGCCGAGCCCGAGTGAGGGGCTTGCGAGAAAGCCGATCGGATAGTCGGCGAGCACGCGATTGTGCACGCCGGAGGCCGACAGCGGCCCGACCACGAAGGCCAGCTCGATCTCCTGCGCGAGCAGGCGCGCGGTGAGGTTCGGCGTGATGTCGACCTCGATCTCCAGCGACAGGTTCGGATAGATCCCGTTCATGCTCTTCACCAGCCGCGGCAGCCAGGTGTGCACGATGGTCTCGGCGACGCCGAGCCGCATCACGCCGCGCATCGCCGACCGATCGCCGATCTCGGCCATCATCTGAGCGCGCAGGCCGATCAGCTTTTCCGCATAGACCATCATCTGCCGGCCGCTCGGGGTGGGCGACGCCACGCGATGATCGCGGTTCAGGAGTTTGACGCCCATCTCGCGCTCGAGCTGGGCAATGCGCTGGGAGATCGCCGGCTGGGTCGTATTGAGCCGTGCTGCGGCGCCGCGGAAGCTGCCGAGCTTCACAACCCAGAGGAAGGTTTCGATCGACCTGAAGTCCAGCATTGGAGGGATTTTCCTGATCGATAAAATAGATTTATCGATATCGATTAGAAAGGACGATTAGACTTTATAGCACGCTTGGTGTTGGCTGTCTTTGTCGAGTTTATAGGCAGGTCGATCACATGACTGTTTTGGTGGCAGCGCAGCAAACTGAAACACCCGACACCCTCCCGAGCCGTCAGGCGCGGCTCGCCTATCGTGGCGGCGAGGTCGGTTCCACCGCCGGGGTCGCGCCCGGCTTCGTCCAGGGCAATCTGGCGATCCTGCCGGCGGAATACGCCGGCGCCTTCCACCGCTTCTGCCAGCTCAATCCGAAACCGTGCCCGATCATCGGGATGTCCGATGTCGGCAGCCCATACATCCCTGCGCTTGGCGCCGATCTCGATATTCGCACCGACGTGCCGCGCTACCGTGTCTGGCGCGACGGCGAAGTCGTCGATGAGCCAACCGATGTGACCAAGTATTGGCGCGATGACCTCGTGACCTTCGTGCTCGGGTGCTCGTTCTCATTCGAGGAGGCGCTGCTCGACGAGGGCATGCCGATCCGCCACATCGAGCAGAACGTGCGGGTGCCGATGTACCGCACCAACATCGCCTGCGGCGAGGCTGGCCCGTTCGCGGGGCCGATGGTGGTGTCGATGCGCCCGTTCAAGCCGGCCGATGCGATCCGCGCGGTGCAGATCACCTCGCGCTATCCCGCCGTGCACGGCGCGCCCGTGCACCTCGGCCATCCGCATCTGATCGGCATCAAGGATATCGCCAAGCCCGACTATGGTGATCCCGTAGCTGTTGCCGATGACGAGATCCCGGTGTTCTGGGCCTGCGGCGTGACGCCGCAATCGGTCATCAATGCGGCCAAGGTCCCTTTCGCGATCACGCATTCGCCCGGCCTGATGTTGGTGACCGATCTGAAGAACAGGAACATGGCCGTGATTTAGTGGGCAGCATTTGCTGCTTCTTCAGGCTTTACGCAGTTTGCCAATCGCTTCATTCGATACGCACAAAATACAGAGGACTTTGCCAATGACGATCACTCGCCGCGACGTTCTGCTCGGAGCCACCGCCGCTGCCGCGCTGTTGCCGCTAGCGGCGCGCGCGCAAACCTCTGAGGTGGTGATCGGCGCGACCTATCCCTTGTCCGGCGCCGGCGCCCAGGTAGGGGTGGACGCGCAGCGTGCATTCGAGACCGCGATCGATATCATCAACAACGACCAGGACTTCGACCTTCCGCTGGCGAAGGGTGTCGGCTTGCCCGGTCTCGGTGGTGCCAAGATCCGCATGGTGTACGCCGACCACCAGGGCGACCCGCAAAAGGGGCGCGCCGAAGCCGAGCGGCTGATCACCCAGGAAAAAGTCTGCGCGGTGCTCGGCTCCTATCAGAGCGCAGTCGCGGTCACGGTCAGTCAGATTTGCGAGCGTTACCAGATCCCGTTCTTGTCGGCGGACAATTCCTCGCCGAGCCTGCATCGCCGCGGACTGAAGTACTATTTCCGCGCCTCGCCGCATGACGAGATGTTTTCGGCCGGGATGTTCGATTTCCTCGACTCGATGAAGAAGAAGGGCGTCAAGGCCGAGACGCTGGCGCTGTTCCACGAAGATACGATCTTCGGCACCGACTCCGCCAACGCCCAGACCAAGTTCGCAACCGAGCGCGGCTACAAGATCGTCGCCGACATCAAGTACCGCGCCAACTCGCCGTCTTTGTCTGCCGAAGTCCAGCAGCTCAAGGCCGCCAATGCCGATGTGCTGCTGCCCTCGAGCTACACCACGGACGGCATCCTGCTGGTCAAGACGATGGCGGAGCTCGGCTACAAGCCGAACGCGATCCTGGCCCAGGCAGCGGGCTTCTCCGAAAAGGCGCTTTACGACGCCGTCGGCGACAAGCTCGAAGGTGCGATCACCCGCGGCAGCTTCTCGCTCGATCTCGCCGCCAAGCGGCCGATGGTCGGCAAGATCAACGATCTGTTCAAGGCGAAATCGGGCAAGGATCTCAACGACAACACGTCGCGGCAGTTCATGGCGATGATCGTGATCGCGGACGCCATCAACCGCGCCAAGTCGACCGACGGCGAGAAGATCCGCGACGCGATGGCCGCAACCGACATCCCGGGCGAGCAGACCATCATGCCCTGGAAGCGGGTCAAGTTCGACGACATGGGCCAGAACAACGACGCCGATCCGGTGCTGCTGCAATATATCGGCGGCAAGTTTGTCACTATCTTCCCGTCGCAGGCGGCCGTGGCCGAAGCAGTCTGGCCGATGAAGTGAGGATGGAATTGGGAGCTCGGACGATAGCTCCTGATCCTGATCTTGCGGAGTAAGACGGAGCCCGCGTCGGGAAAGACGAGGGTTGCCCGTCCTTGGCGATGCGCGTTCGATGACGCCCCTCCGGGTGAGGGCTTTTTCTGGGGGACAAGTTGCTGACAGTCGAAACAATTGTCCAAAGTCTCGCGAGCGGCCTGCTGATGGGCCTGCTCTACGGACTGATCGCCGTCGGCCTCGCGCTGATCTTCGGCCTGATGGACGTCACGAACTTCGCCCATGGCGAGTTCCTGATGATCGCGATGTACGCGTCCTTCTTCCTGTTCACGTTCTTCGCCATCGACCCCTTGCTTTCGGCGCCGCTCGTCGCGGCAGCGATGTTCGTGTTCGGAGCGGTGATCTACCTGTTGGTTGTGCGCTTCGCCATGCGCGCCAAGGCCAATGCCGGCATGGTGCAGATCTTCACCACCTTCGGCCTGGCCATCGTGATGCGCGGACTGGCCCAGCTGTTCTTCACGCCGGACTATCGCAGCATTCCGCAATCCTGGCTCGGTGGCAAAACCATCTCGGTTGTGGGCATTTTCCTGCCGGAGCCGCAGCTGGTCGGTGCGCTGGTCTCGATCGCGGCCTTTGCCGGCCTCTACTTCTTCATCCACCGCACCGATTTCGGCCGCGCGCTGGAAGCCACCCGTGAAGATCCCGGCGCGGTCGCGCTCGTCGGTATCGACAAGAACCGCGTGTTCGCGTTCGGTTGGGGCCTTGGTGCTGCGCTCGTCGGTCTCGCCGGCGCGATCATGGCGGTGTTTTTCTACATCTATCCCGACGTTGGCGCGTCGTTTGCGTTGATTGCCTATGTCACGGTGGCGCTCGGCGGCTTTGGTAGTGTGTTCGGCGCCTTTGCCGGCGGCATCATTGTCGGCCTGGTTGAAGCGGTGACCGCCCTGATGCTGCCGCCCTCACTGAAGTCGGTCGGCATCTATGCGGTGTACTTGCTCGTTGTCTTCATCCGGCCGCGTGGCCTGTTCGGGTCAATGTGATGGACAAGAATTTTGCCGCGCGGCGTCGCCGCGATCTCATCGTTGCCGCGGTGCTGGCCGCACTGGCCGCGCTCGCGCCGCTGTTCGTCAAGAACGTCTACATCCAGAACATCCTGGTGCTGACCTTGATGTATGCGGCGCTGTCGCAGAGTTGGAATATCCTGTCCGGCTATTGCGGACAGATCTCGCTCGGACACGCGCTCTATTTCGGCATCGGCGCCTACACCACGGAGCTGCTGTTCACCAAGTTCGGCGTGCTGCCCTGGTTCGGCATGCTTGCCGGCGGCGTGATCGCGGCCGTGATCGCGATGGGGCTCGGCTATCCCTTCTTCCGTCTGCGTGGCCATTACTTCGTGATCGCGACCATCGTCATCGCCGAGATCGGGCTGCTGCTGTTCCAGAACTGGGAATGGGCGGGGGCTGCGATGGGAATTACCATTCCGGTGCGCGGCGACAGCTGGTTGAAGTTCCAGTTCATGCGCAGCAAGCTGCCGTACTTCTATTTCGCGCTGGCGCTTTGCTGCGTCGCCTGGTTCGTCACCTGGTGGCTCGAGGACTCCAAATGGGGTTTTTGGTGGCGCGCGGTGAAGGACAATCCGGAAGCCGCTGAAAGCCTCGGCGTCGTCGTGTTCAACTCCAAGATGGGTGCGGCAGCGGTCTCTGCATTCCTCGTTGCCGTCGGCGGCGCCTTCTATGCGCAATTCCTCGCTTATATCGATCCCGAAAGCGTCATGGGTTTCCAGTTCTCGCTTCTGATGGCACTCCCGGCCGTGCTCGGTGGCATCGGCACCCTCTGGGGTCCGGTGTTAGGAGCGGCCATCCTGATCCCGATGACGGAGCTGACGCGCTCCTATATCGGCGGCTCCGGCCGCGGCGTCGACCTCATCGTCTATGGCGCGCTGATCGTGGCGATCTCGCTCGCTTTGCCGCAAGGCCTGGTCAGCCTGTTCTCCCGTTCCAAGGCAAAAGGAGCGACGCGATGACCGCGCTCCTTGAAACCCGCGGCGTCTGGCAGCGGTTCGGCGGCCTCGTCGCCAACAGCGACGTCTCGATCTCGGTCGGCCGGGGCGAGATCGTCGGGCTGATCGGTCCGAATGGCGCCGGCAAGTCGACGCTGTTCAACCTCATCGCCGGCGTTCTGCCGCCGACGCAAGGCTCGATCTGGTTCGACGGCGAGGACGTGACAAAGCTGCCGGCGGCCGCGCGCTGCCAGCGCGGCGTCGGGCGCACCTTCCAGGTCGTCAAGAGCTTTGAGACCATGACTGTCATCGACAACGTCATCGTTGGCGCGCTCGTCCGCAACACGGTGATGCGCGAGGCGCGCCGCAAGGCGCATCAGGTGCTGGAGTTCACCGGCCTTGCCGCGCGCGCCGACGTGCTCGCAAGCGACCTCGTGCCGGCCGAGAAGCGCCGTCTCGAAGTCGCGCGTGCGCTCGCAACCGAACCGAAGCTGTTGCTGCTCGATGAAGTGCTCACCGGCCTTACGCCGACCGAGGCACAGACCGGCGTGGCGCTGGTGCGAAAAGTACGCGATGCCGGCATCACCGTTCTGATGGTCGAGCATGTCATGGAGATCGTGATGCCGTTGGTCGATCGCGCCATCGTGCTCGACCTCGGCAAGGTCCTGGTCGAGGGCAAGCCCGCCGACGTGGTCCGCGATCCCAAGGTGATCAGCGCATATCTGGGAGATCGTCATGCTGTCGGTGCATGAAGTCACGACCGCCTATCAGGGCCTGGTCGCGATCTCCGCGGTCTCGATCGAGGTCCAGAAGGGTGAGATCGTCTGTGTCGCCGGCGCCAACGGTGCGGGCAAGTCGACGCTGCTCAAGTCCATTGCCGGTGCCGAGCGTCCGCGCTCGGGTACGGTGACGTTCGACGGCAAACGCCTCGACGGCATGGCGCAGCATCATATCACCGCCACCGGCATCGCCTATGTGCCGGAGAACCGCCGCCTGTTCCCACGCTTGTCGGTGCGCGACAATCTCCGCCTCGGCAGCTATCTCTATCGCGGCGAGGCGGATCGCGAGGGACCGCTCGATCTCGTCTTCAAGCTGTTCCCGCGACTGTCCGAACGCCTCGAGCAGCGCGCCGAAACGCTCTCCGGCGGCGAGCAGCAGATGCTCGCGATCGGCCGCGCCCTGATGACGCGTCCGCGGCTTCTGATGCTCGACGAGCCCTCGCAGGGCATCATGCCGAAGCTGGTCGACGAAATCTTCCAGGCGGTGAAAACCATCCGCGAAGCCGGCATGACCGTGCTGATCGTCGAACAGCGCATGGCCGAGTGCCTGGAGATCGCCGACCGCGCCTACATCCTGCAAACCGGCCGTGTGCTGATGCAGGGTCCGGCGGCGGAGATCAGGGGCAATCCGGACGTGAGGAAGGCGTATCTGGGGCTGTAGCGCCAACCGTCATTGCGAGCGCAGCGAAGCAATCCAGAATCCCTCCGCGGAAAGACTCTGGATTGCTTCGCTGCGCTCGCAATGACGAGGTTAAAGCTGGGCTCAATGCCCGTGCTCGTGCCCATGCTCCGGCAGCGCCACTCCGAACACTTTCACCAGATCCGCCACCTGCTCCGGCGAGAGATACCGCGGGTTCATTCCGCGCAGCAGCAGATAGAGCTTCGCCGTCTCCTCCAGCTCCTCGGTCGCGAACACCGCCGCTTCCAGCGTCTCGCCGGCGACGACCGGGCCGTGATTGGCGAGCAGCACGGATGAATATTTTCCGGCCAGCCCCTTGATCGCATCCGCGACCGCGGGATCGCCAGGGCGGTAATAGGGCACGAGCGCGGTGGCGCCGCATTTCATCAGATAATAGGCCGTCATCGGCGGCAGCGCGGCGCGCGGGTCGATCTCGGGCAGCATCGAGAGCGCGACCGAATGGGTGGAGTGCAGATGCACGATCGCCCGAGCACTTCCGCGCGTATCGTAGAGCGCGGTGTGCAGCGGAACTTCCTTGGTCGGCGCATCGCCGGACATGAGCCGGCCCTGATCGTCCAGCCGCGACAGTTTTACAGGATCGAGGAAGCCGAGCGAGGCGTTGGTCGGCGTCACCAGCCAGCCGCCGCCATCCAACCTGACACTGATATTGCCGGAGGAGCCTGGCGTCAGCCCGCGCTCGAACAGGGACCGTCCGAAGCGGCAGATATCCTCACGCAGCCTTGTCTCGTTGCTCGTTTCAGTTTTCATGGCCGTCATGCTCGCTTGTCTCACGCTTTGGCAGCGCGGCCAAGCCGTGTTATTCGAGATCACGAGCCGCCGCAAAGGCGGCCGTCCGGGAAACGTTCGCAAGGGTTAGTTGCATGTCCGCCTCCACGTCACAAAATCAGCGCATCGCGGTCATCGGGCTCGGCTCGATGGGGTACGGCATGGCGACCTCGCTGAAGCGCGCCGGCCATACGGTCACCGGCTGCGACGTTTCGGCTGATGCGGTGGCGCGTTTTGTCAAGGACGGCGGCGCCGGCGCCACAACGCCGGCCGAGGCGGCCAAGGGCGCGGACATCGTCGTCAGCGTCGTCGTCAACGCCGCACAGACCGAAGCGATCCTGTTCGGCAAGGACGGCGTCGCCGAGACCCTGCCGAAGGACAGCGTCTTCATCTCCTCTGCGACCATGGATCCCGACGTGGCCCGGCGTCTGGCAAGACAGCTGGAAGCGACCGGCCGAAATTACCTGGACGCGCCGATCTCCGGCGGCGCGCAGCGTGCCGCGCAAGGCGAGCTGACGATCCTAGCCTCAGGCAGTCCCGCCGCGTTCGCCAAGGCGCGTCCGGCGCTCGATGCCATGGCAGCAAAGCTCTACGAGCTCGGCGATGCCGCTGGCCAGGGCGCGGCCTTCAAGATGATCAACCAGCTGCTGGCCGGCGTGCATATCGCTGCCGCAAGCGAAGCGATGGCGTTCGCGGCCAAGCAGGGCCTCGACATCCGCAAGGTCTATGAGGTGATCACGGCGTCTGCCGGCAATTCGTGGATGTTCGAGAACCGTATGCCGCACGTGCTCGACGGCGACTACACGCCGCGGAGCGCGGTGGAGATCTTCGTCAAGGATCTCGGCATCATCCAGGACATGGCGCGCAGCGCCAGATTCCCGGTGCCGGTTTCCGCCGCAGCCCTCCAGATGTTCCTGATGACATCAGCTGCCGGCATGGGGCGTGACGATGATGCGTCGGTGGCGCGAATGTATGCGCAGGTCACCGGCGTAAAACTTCCCGGCGACAAGTAGAAGAGGATTCCAATGCCCCGTTTCGCCGCCAACCTCTCGATGATGTTCACCGAGGTGCCGTTCCTCGACCGGTTTGACGCTGCCGCGCAAGCCGGCTTCACCGCCGTCGAGTTTCTCTTTCCCTATGAGCATCCGGTCGAAGCGATCGGCGAGCGGCTCAAGCGCAACGGCCTGGCACAGGCGCTGTTCAACCTGCCGCCGGGCGACTGGAATGCCGGCGAGAAAGGTTTTGCCGCGTTGCCGGCGCGCTTTGCCGACCTCAAGGCGAGCCTGGAGACGGCGCTGCCTTACGCCAAAGCGACCGGCGTCAAGCGGCTGCATTTGATGGCGGGCATCGCCAACCGCGGCGAACGGGTGGCGATCGAGGCCTTCTACAAATCGGTGACGTGGGCTGCGGAATTCTTCGCGCCGCATGGCATCGACATCGTGCTCGAGCCGATCAACGCTCGCAACGTCCCAGGTTACTTCCTCAACGATTTCGGCTTCGCGCGCGATTTGATCCAGGAGTTGAGGCTTCCCAATTTGAAGCTCCAGTTCGACATCTATCATTGCGGGATCATCCATGGCGACGTCACCATGCGGCTGCGCGAGATGATGCCGATCATCGGCCACATCCAGATCGCCAGCATTCCCTCGCGCAACGAGCCCGACGGCGAGGAGCTCAATTATCCGTTCCTGTTCGATGAGCTCGACCGCCTCGGCTACGCTGGATTCGTCGGCTGCGAATACAATCCGCGCGGCAAGACCACCGATGGCCTGGCCTGGTTCAAGCCCTATGCTGGAGTGAAGTCGTGACACTTGCGCTGGGTTGCATCGCCGATGACTACACCGGCGCCTCCGATCTCGCCAACACGCTCACGCGCGCCGGCTTGCGCACGGTGCAGACCATCGGCGTGCCTGCTGACGATCTGAAGCTGCCGGAAGTCGACGCCGTCGTGGTGTCGCTGAAGAGCCGCTCGATCGAGGCGGGGCTTGCGGTGTCGCGCTCGCGCGCGGCGGAGAAATGGCTGCGTGGTCGCGGCGCGAGCCACGTGCTGTTCAAGATCTGCTCGACCTTCGATTCCACCGATGCCGGCAATATCGGGCCGGTGATGGACGCGCTGCGCGCCGATTGCGGCGAGGCGGTCGTGCTGGTGACGCCGGCTTTCCCCGAAACCGGCCGCACCGTCTACCAGGGCAATCTGTTCGTCGGCGCCGTGCCGCTGAACGAGAGCCCTTTGAAGGACCATCCGCTCAACCCGATGCATGATTCCAATCTGGTGCGCGTGCTGGCGCGCCAGAGCAAGACGCAGATCGGTCTCGTCGATCTCGCGACCCTCGCGCGCGGAGCGGAGGCCGTGCACGCCCGGCTTGCCGAACTATCAGGCAAGGGTATCGGCGCCGCCATCATCGACGCCGTGTTCGACCGCGACCTCGAGACCATCGGCATCGTCGCCGCAGAGCACCGGCTGTCGGTCGGCGCCTCCGGTATCGGCCTCGGGCTCGCCCGCGCGCTGGTGTCGACCGGCAAGGTCAAATCGGCCACCACAAGCAGCGACCAGCGCGCCGCCGTCGGTGGACAGGTGGCGTGCCTCGCCGGAAGCTGCTCGCAAGCCACCTTGCAGCAAATTGCCAATGCCGAACGGGTCATGCCGGTGCTCCGTCTCGATCCTGACCGTATTCTTACGGGTGCGAACGAAACGCAGCGTGCGCTGGACTGGGCGAAGGAGCGATTGGCCCAGGGGCCCGTGCTGATTGCATCGAGCGCGACGCCGGCTGACGTTGCTGCGCTCCAGGCGCGTCACGGCCGCGACGCCGCAGGGCACGCCATCGAGCAGACGATGGCCGACATCGCCGAAAGCCTTGTGAAAGCAGGGGTGCGGCGCTTGATCGTCGCCGGCGGCGAGACCTCTGGCGCCGTGGTCGATCGGTTGAAGATTCCCGGATTTCTCGTTGGAGTAGAGATCGCTGCGGGTGTCCCCGTGCTGCGCGCTGTCGGTGCTGAAAAAGCCGGCATGTTGCTCGCTCTCAAGTCCGGAAATTTCGGTGGCGCGCAGTTTTTTTCGGATGCGATCGGGCTCATGCGCTGAGCGCAGGGCATTCTTATCCCCCTGTTCATCTCTTTCGGGTTCCTTACCCGTGGGGAGTCAGAGCTCACATCTGCTCAGATGCTTTGTTGGTGATGTCGGGCACTGCTCCCCTTGGTTGATTCGTAAATTCCCGGACGCGCGACCGCGCCAGCAAAGAGACCCGATTATGTTCGCCTCCCTCTCCATCCGCGCCAAGATCATCAGTGTCGTGGCGTTCCTGCTGGTCGCGATGACCGGCATGGGCCTGCTCGCCGTCATGAAGATGCGGTCGATCAACGCGAACACGGTCGATATCACCACGAACTGGATGCCCAGCGTGCGGGTGATCGGCGATCTGCGCGCCGGCGTCATCACCTACCGCAACGTCATCCGCGAGCATATGCTGGCGGAAACGCTGGAGGAGAAGCTCGCGGCGGAGAAGACCCTCGCGACGGTGATCGAGGCCAATACCAAATTCCGCAAGGCATACGAGGCGATGATTACCTCGCCCGAGGAGCGCGCGCTTTACAGCCAGTGGTCCAAGATCTGGGAGGACTACAAGAAGGGCACCCAGGAAGTCATGGCGTTATCGCGCAAGGAGGCCGGCAAGATTCCGCACGAGGCGCACGAGTTGAACACCAAGACAGTCAACAAGATCGGGCTTGAGGCCGACGCGATTCTGGCCAAGGACATCGAGCTGAACACCACGGGCGGCGATCAGGCCTCCGCCGATGCCTCCGACACCTATTACTACGCCTTCGTACTCGTCGCGATCATCCTCGGCGCCGCCGTCGTCATTGGCATTGGCGTCGGCTTCTATCTCGTCCAGGACGTCTCCAGCGGCATCAACTCCATCATCCAGCCGATGCAGGCGCTCGGCAAAGGCGACCTTTCCGCCGAGGTCCCGCACCGTGGCGAGAAGACCGAGATCGGCGCCATGGCCGACGTGCTCCAGGTCTTCAAGGAAGCGCTGATCGCCAAGAAGGCTGCCGACGAGGCTGCTGCGGCCGACGCCGAAGCCAAGATCGAGCGCGGCCGCCGCGTCGACAATGTCACCCGCGAATTCGAAACGATGATCGGCGAGATCGTCCAGACCGTGTCGTCGGCCTCGACCCAGCTCGAATCCTCCGCCTCGACGCTCACTTCGACCGCCGACCGATCGCAGCGACTGGCGACCACGGTTGCCGCAGCTTCGGAGGAGGCTTCCACCAACGTCCAGTCGGTGGCTTCGGCGACGGAAGAGATGGCCTCCTCGGTCGGCGAGATCAGCCGTCAGGTGCAGGAATCGGCGCGGATGGCGGGTGACGCCGTCGGCCAGGCCCGTGCCACCACCGAGCGCGTCAGCGAGCTGTCGAAAGCCGCTTCGCGCATCGGCGATGTCGTAGAGCTCATCAACACCATCGCCGGCCAGACCAACCTGCTGGCGCTGAACGCCACCATCGAGGCGGCGCGCGCCGGTGAAGCCGGCCGCGGTTTCGCGGTGGTCGCCTCCGAAGTGAAGGCGCTGGCCGAACAGACCGCGAAGGCGACCGGCGAGATCGGCCAGCAGATCTCCGGCATCCAGGCGGCGACCAACGACTCGGTCGGCGCGATCAAGGAGATCTCCTCGACCATCGAGCGTCTCTCGGAAATCTCCTCGGCGATTGCGGCCGCGGTGGAAGAGCAGGGTGCCGCGACCCAGGAAATCGCCCGCAACGTCCAGCAGGCGGCGCAGGGCACCCAGCAGGTCTCGTCCAACATCACCGACGTGCAGCGCGGCGCCACCGAAACCGGCACAGCTTCCTCGCAAGTACTCTCGGCGGCGCAGATGCTGTCGAACGACTCGACCCGGTTGAAAACCGAGGTCAGCAAGTTCCTGACCAACGTTCGGGCGGCGTAGACCTCAAGAAGATGTCAGTTCTGAAAGCGGTGCCTCCGGGCGCCGCCTTTTTGCGTGGTTGAAGGCCCTTCCTGTAATCTTTCGACGAGAGGCTGCATATCTGGAATGCGATTTCGCTATGCGATAGCAGGGAATTGACCGCACGTGACACGCTGTCGTTGGCCATTTCGGCGGTGTTCGGGTAAATCAGCCGAGGAACCCGCGGGGGCGTGTTCCCTGTCCCCGTATTTGGAATTGCCTGACGAATGATTGCTCTGGTCCGTATTGCCCTGAGCCGGCCCTATACGTTTGTCGTGCTGGCGCTCCTGCTTCTGATCATCGGACCGCTCGCGGCGCTGCGGACGCCGACCGACATCTTTCCGGACATCCGCATCCCCGTGATCGGCGTGGTCTGGCAATACACCGGCCTGCCGCCGGACCAGATGTCCGGCCGTATCACCACGCCGTTCCAGCGGGCGCTGACGACGACGGTCAACGACATCGAGCACATCACCGCCAATTCCTATAACGGCTTTGGCATCATCAAGATATTCTTCCAGCCCAATGTCGACATCCGCACCGCCAATGCGCAGGTCACCGCGATCTCGCAGACGCTGATCAAGCAGATGCCGCCGGGCGCGACGCCGCCCTTGATCCTGAACTACTCCGCCTCGACCGTCCCGATCATCCAGGTGGCGCTGTCGGGCGACGGCCTGACCGAGCAGAACCTCGCCGACATCGGCATCAACCAGCTCCGCACACCCCTGGTCACCGTGCCCGGTGCGGCGATCCCGTACCCGTTCGGCGGCAAGCAGCGCCAGGTCCAGATCGACCTCGACCCGACCGCGCTTCAGGCCCGCGGCCTTTCGGGCCAGGACGTCGCCAATGCGCTCGCGGCCCAAAACCTGATCACGCCGGTCGGCACCCAGAAGATCGGCAGCTTCGAATACAGCATCCAGCTCAACAACTCACCGCTCAAGATCGACGAGCTCGGTAATCTGCCGATCAAGACCGTCAACGGCGCGATGGTTTATGTGCGCGACGTCGCAACCGTACGCGACGGCAATCCGCCGCAGACCAACATCGTCCACGTCGACGGCAACCGCTCGGTGCTGATGATGGTGCTGAAGGCGGGCGCGACCTCGACGCTCGATATCATCGCCGGCATCAAGCAGAAGGTCATCGACGTCAAGGATCAGTTGCCGGATGCGCTGAAGATCGGCTTCATCGGCGACCAGTCGGTGTTCGTCCGCGGCGCGATTCAAGGCGTCGCCTTCGAAGGCGTGATCGCGGCGCTGCTCACCAGCGTCATGATCCTGCTGTTCCTCGGCAGCTGGCGCTCGACCCTCATCATCGCGGTCTCGATCCCGCTGTCCGTGCTCGGTGCCATCGTCATGCTCTCGGCGATCGGCGAGACGCTCAATATCATGACGCTCGGCGGCCTTGCGCTCGCGGTCGGCATCCTGGTCGACGACGCCACGGTGACCATCGAGAATATCAATTATCATCTCGAGCAGGGCAAGCCGGTCGAGCAGTCGATCCTCGACGGCGCCAACCAGATCGTGACGCCGGCCTTCGTCTCGCTGCTCTGTATCTGTATCGTGTTCGTGCCGATGTTCTTCCTCACCGGCGTCGCGCGCTTCCTGTTCGTGCCGATGGCTGAAGCGGTGATGTTCGCGATGATCTGGTCGTTCATCCTGTCGCGCACGCTGGTGCCGACCATGGCGAACTATCTGCTGCATGCGCACGTCCATCATGAGGGCGAGCCACCGAAGTCGCGCAATCCCTTCGTCTGGTTCCAGCGCGGATTCGAGGCGCGGTTCGAGCGTATTCGCGGCGGTTACCGCGGTCTGCTCGGCATGGCGCTGGCGCATCGCGCGGTGTTCGTGATCGGCTTCCTCTGCGTGGTCGGTGCCTCCTTCGCGCTGGTGCCGTTCCTGGGGCGCAATTTCTTCCCCGCCGTCGATGCCGGCAACATCCTGATGCATGTGCGCACCCAGGTCGGCACTCGCGTCGAGGAGGCCGCCAACCAGCTCGCGGATGTGCAGAAGGCGGTGCGCAAGCTGATTCCGGGCGAGATCGAGACCATGACCGACAACATCGGCATGCCGATCTCCGGTATCAACATGACCTACAACAACACTGGCGTGATCGGTCCGCAGGACGGCGACATCCAGATCAAGCTGAAGGAAGGTCACAAGCCGACCGAGGAACATGTACGGGTGCTGCGCGAGCAATTGCCGCGGCTGTTCCCGGGCGTCAGCTTCGCCTTCCTGCCGGCCGACATCGTCAGCCAGATCCTGAATTTCGGTGCGCCGGCGCCGATCGATCTCCAGATCCGCGGCGCCAATCTCGACGGCAACTTTGCATACGCCAACAAGTTGCTTGCCAGGGTCCGCCGGATTCCAGGCGTTGCCGATGCACGCATCCAGCAATCACCGAACCTGCCGACCTTCAATATCGATGTCGATCGCACCCGCGCGCAATATGTCGGCCTGACCGAGCGCGACGTCACCAACAGCCTCGTGGTCAATCTCGCCGGCTCCTCACAGGTCGCGCCGACCTATTATCTCAACCCGGACAACGGCGTGTCCTACTCGATCGTGATGCAGACGCCGCAATACCAGATCGATTCGCTCAGCGCGTTGCAGACGCTGCCAATCACCGCGGCCGGCGCCTCGCAGTCGCCGATCCTCGGCGGCATCGCCGACATCAAGCGTGCAACCTCGAGCGCGGTGGTGTCGCAGTACGACATTCAAAACCTCGTGCAGATCTTTGCCACGACGTCGGGCCGCGATCTCGGCGCGGTCGCAACCGACATCCGCCAGGCCATCGCCGACACCGCCAAGGATGTGCCGAAGGGCTCCTCCGTGGCGTTGCTTGGTCAGGTGCAGACCATGAATAGCGCCTTCACCGGCCTTCTGTTCGGCCTGCTCGGCGCCGTCGTGCTGATCTACTTCTTGATCGTCGTGAACTTCCAGTCCTGGTCCGATCCGTTCGTGATCATCACGGCGCTGCCGGCGGCCCTTGCCGGCATCATCTGGATGCTGTTCACGACCCAGACCACGCTGTCCGTGCCGGCGCTGACCGGCGCGATCATGTGCATGGGCGTGGCCACCGCCAACAGCGTGCTGGTGATCTCCTTCGCCCGCGAGCGCTATGAGGAGCTCGGCGATCCCATTGCGGCCGCGCTGGAAGCCGGCTTCGTCCGGTTCCGCCCGGTGCTGATGACTGCGCTTGCCATGATCATCGGCATGGCGCCGATGGCGCTCGGGCTGGGCGAGGGCGGCGAGCAGAATGCGCCGCTTGGCCGCGCCGTGATCGGCGGCCTGATCTTTGCAACCTTCGCAACGCTGATCTTTGTTCCCGTGGTGTTCAGTATGGTACACAAGAAACAAGGCGCCAAAGCCGCCGCCCGATCGGAGACTCCGCATGTCGCCCACTGAACCCCGCTCCCCGGTATCGCACCGGAAACTGGGCATTTTCGGCGTGGTGACGCTGATTGCGGCAGGCCTCGTGGTTGGCACCGGCATCCGGGCCCGCGAGGAGCAAGGCTCCAAGCTGAAGGAATGGACCGACGACCAGGCCGTTCCCAGCGTTGCGGTGACGCTGCCAAACGCCAAGGCGCTCAATTCCACCATCGATCTGCCGGGCCGGCTCGAGGCCTATTACCGCGCTCCGATCTTCGCGCGCGTCTCCGGCTATCTCAAAAGCTGGAGCGCGGACATCGGCGCCCGCGTCAAGGCCGGCCAGGTGATCGCCGAGATCGAGGCGCCAGACCTCGACCAGCAGCTCCTGCAGGCCCGCGCCGACCTCGCCAGCCAGCAAGCCAGCGCCAGGCTGTCGGAAGCAACCCTGAATCGGCGCAAAACGCTGGTCGCCTCCAACTTCGTCTCGGCGCAGGAGATCGACGAGCGCACCGCCGATCTCTCCAACAAGAATGCCGCGGTCCATTCCGGCCAGGCCAATGTCGAGCGTCTCGAGGCGCTGGCCGGCTACAAGAAGATTACGGTGCCATTCGATGGCGTGGTCACGGCGCGCGACACCGACGTTGGCGCGCTGATCAACGCGGGCGGCGGCTCGGGGCCGGCGATGTTCGTGGTCTCCGACATCACCAAGCTGCGCGTCTACGTCAACGTTCCCCAGAACTACGTGCCGGCGATCAAGATCGGCGCAAAGGCCTCCATCGTGATGCCGGAATATCCGAACCGGACCTTCCAGGCGACGGTGGAAGCTTCTTCCCAGGCCGTCGACGTCGCATCGGGCACCACGCGGATGCAGCTTGGGCTGGACAATTCCAACGGCGAGCTGATGCCCGGCGGCTATGCGAGCGTGAAGCTCAACCTCCAGCGCGACACCGCGCCGCTCAGCATTCCCGCCAGCGCCCTGATCTTCAACGGCAGCGGCCTGCGTGTTGCGACCGTCGGTGCGGACGAGAAGGTGCAGTTCAAGACCGTGACCATCGCCCGTGATCTCGGCAAGGAGATTGAGCTAGCCTCGGGCATCACACCGGACGACCGTGTCATCACTGCCCCGCCGGACGGTTTGTCTGATGGCGATGCGGTTCGCGTCGTTGGTGCCGGCGGCAAGCCGGCAACTGCGTCGGAAAAGCAGGCGCCGAAGGGCTAGTTAAGGGCGGTCTCGTGCCCCGGACGCAGCGCAGCACGAAGTGGTGCGCTGCTGAGCCGGGGCCCATCTCTCCTCAAAGTACCGCGTTGCTTTATGGGTCCCGGCTCAGCGGAGCGGCATTGCATGCCACACCGCGTCCGGGACACGAGAGCTAGCTACGCCACCCGCCACTCCGGTGTGCCATCGGCTGCCAGGGTGATCTCGCCAATTGAGCCGACTGGCGTCTTATCCATGTTCGATAGGCGCGCCAGCGTCGCATTATCGCTCGCCGGAATCCGTGCCAGCGTCCGCCGGTCATCCGCCGTGCGCAACATCACCACACCGTGCTCGGCATCGCCGTCACGGCCGTAGAGCACGGTAAAGCTCTCCACCTTGCCTTTTCCGCTCGCCTTCGTGACGAACTCCGGCACCGCGCGCCTGTTGCGGTCGGCCTCATCTTGCACGCTGGTCTCCTGCGCCAGCGCTTCGCGCGGTGGCGTCTTCGACACCACCAGAGCGTGATGCTTGGTGACGAAGCCGCCCTGGCCGTACAGCAGGCCGAGCTTGTCGCCGTCGCGCAGGCGCCGCACCATCGCGCAGGCTGCATGCGTCATGTAGGTGTTGAGCGGCGCGCCGAAGAAGGTGAGCCCGCCGGTCACCGTGGGCTGCACGTCGGCGCCCAGCCCCAGCGTCCGCCGCGCCATCTTCGGCACGCAAGGGAAGCAGCTGTACAGCTCGATCGCGTCGAAATTTTTACCGTCGCCGCCGGCGATGTCCATCACGGCCGTCAGGACCGCGTTCTGCGGATGGCTCTCGTAAAACTGGTCGCGCACCAGATAGTCGGGCGGCTCCTCGGCAGACGCGCCGCCGAGCGGGTAGACCAGCTTGTCCTCAGCAATGCCAGCCGCACGCGCCCTGGCAAGGCTGGTGAGCAACAGCGCGCCGCCCATGTTAACACTTGGATTGGCGACCATCAGCTTGTTGTAGGGCCAGGCGATCAGCCGGTTGTCCGCGGTCGGCGTCGTGATCTCCTCGGGCGCATAGCGCCGCTTCAGCCACGAATTGGGATTTTGCGCGGCGGCCGCCGAATAGCGCGACCACAGCGTGCCTGACTCCGCCATCGCCTCGCGCGGTGTCTGGCCCCAATGCGCGGACGATGCCGCTTCATAGAACGGATAGACGGTCACGGGCCGGAACACGCCGAGCTTGATAGCCAGTGGCTTCTGAAACGCAGCGCCGCGCTTCGGCTCCGGGACATCCTGGGCGAACGGCGTCCATGGCAGCTTGACGCCGGCGCGCTCGGCCTTGGTTGCCGTCGATTGCGCTTCCGCGCCGCAGACCGCGGCGACGGTGCATTCGCCGCGCGCGATGCGTTTGGCTGCCTCGTGAATGAAGCGGATCGGGCTCTCGCCGCCGACCGGACCGTAATAGCAATGCGCCGGCGAGACGCCGAGCCGTTGCGCAAGCAGCTTCTCCGCATCGCGATAGCGCCAGCTCAGGAAGTTGACGACGTCGAGCGATTGCACCTCACCGAGCAGCTTCGCGCCGGCGTCAGCTTCGGCGCGTCGCAGCGCCTGTTCGAGCAGATCGAGCGGCTCGAGGCCCTCGGCGATCTCCTTGGGGCGGTCGACGATCTCGCCGATGCCGACGATGACGGGGATGCGGTCTTCGTGAACAATGGTCTTTTCGGTCATGGCCTCAATTCACGATGTCGATTGTTTTCGTCATTGCGAGCGTAGCGAAGCAATCCAGAATCTTTCCGCGATGACGGTCTGGATTGCTTCGCTACGCTCGCAATGACAGGTGGTTGTTACTCCGCCACCAGCGCATTCATGTGCTCGACGGCTTCGGCAAACTCTTCCTTGAACTCCTGCACCACGGCGCCGGCCGATTTCACGCTGTCGATCAGGCCGACGCCCTGGCCGACGAAATAGCTGACGAGATCGCGCGCCCTGGCGTTGCCGGCGGCCGCGGCGCGGTCGATCGAGTTGAAGGCGTCGCGGCTGATGATGCTTTGCAGCGGCATCGGCAGCGCGCCGGGGCTTTCCGGCGCGCGGTCCCAGGCATCGGTCCAGACCGAACGGAGCTGTCGCGCCGGCTTTCCGGTGCGGCCCTTCGAGCGGATTGCGTCACGGGACGACGCAGCGATCATCTTCTCGCGAAAGATCTCACTGGTCTCGGACTCGACGGTGGCAAGCCACACCGAGCCGGTCCAGGCGCCGGCTGCACCCATCGCCATGCAGGCTGCCATCTGCCGGCCCGTCATGATGCCGCCAGCCGCCAGCACCGGCACGTCGCGGACCTTCTTGATCGCCTTGATCACCTCGGGCACCAGCACCATGGTCGAGACCTCGCCGCAATGGCCGCCGGCTTCGGTGCCCTGCACCACGAGGATATCGACGCCGGCCGCGACCTGGCGCAACGCGTGCTCCTTGGCGCCGACAAGGGCGGCCACGGGCACGTTGTGCTTCTTGCCCATCTCGATCATCGCTTTCGGCGGCACGCCCAGCGCGTTCGCGATCAGCCGGATCGGATGATTGAAGGAGACTTTTAGCAACTCCAGCGCGGTCTCGGCATCGAACGGCTGCGGCTCGTCGTCAGCCACATCGGTTGTCATCAGCTCGATGTCGTACTTCTTCAGGAGATCGCTGGTGTATTTGCGGTGCTCCTGCGGCACGCGCGCCTCCAGGCTCTTCCAGGTGACGTCCTTCTCGCCCGCGGTCGAGATGTTCTCGGGGATCAGCACGTCGATGCCGTAGGGCTTGCCGTCGACGTGGTCGTCGATCCATTTCAGCTCGCGTTCGAGCGTATCCGGCGTATGCACGGTAGCACCTAACACGCCAAAGCCGCCGGCACGGCTGACGGCAGCAACGACATCGCGGCAATGGCTGAAGGCGAGCAGCGGAAACTCGATGCCCAGCATGTCGCAGATCGGCGATTTCATGGTCCTCTCCCGGCGGCCTTCTGTTGTTGTCTCTCGGGCGAAGGCCATCGAAGCTAGGCCATCGTCTTGCGCAATGCCAATCCGGATTTGGCAACGCATCTTGCGTGCACACGCCGTGCTGCGTGCCAGGCCGCACGCGGGAGCTCGGCAGGGCGGCCTCCATTCCAGGCCTTCCTCAGCAAGGTCAAGTTGCATGACCCGGACGTGAGTTCCGCGCCTCGTGCAGACCCGGCAGGGCTTGTCATCGGCCGTCAGCGGGCTAATTAATGCATGCGCATCTTTTCGCCGGAGCCCTCGCATGACCGATACCCCTTACGTGCCGCCAAAAGTCTGGACCTGGAACAAGGAGAATGGCGGCCAGTTCGCCAGCATCAATCGGCCGATTGCCGGGGCCACCCACGACAAGGAGCTGCCGGTCGGCAAGCATCCCTTCCAGCTCTATTCGCTGGCGACGCCGAACGGGGTGAAGGTGACGGTGATGCTGGAGGAGCTTCTGGCGCTCGGCCACAAGGGCGCCGAATACGACGCCTGGCTGATCAGAATAGGCAATGGCGACCAGTTCGGCAGCGGCTTTGTCGACATCAACCCGAACTCGAAAATCCCAGCGCTGATGGACCGCTCGGGTCCGGAGCCGATCCGGGTGTTCGAGTCCGGCTCGATCCTGTTCTATCTCGCCGAGAAGTTCGGTGCCTTCCTGCCGAAGGACATCAAGGCCCGCACCGAAGCCATGTCCTGGCTGTTCTGGCAGATGGGCAGCGCACCCTATCTCGGCGGCGGCTTCGGCCACTTCTACGCCTATGCGCCGTTCAAGATCGAGTACGCCATCGATCGCTTTGCGATGGAGACCAAGCGCCAGCTCGACGTGCTCGACCGGCGCCTTGCCGATAACGAATATCTCGCGGGTAAGGACTACACCATCGCCGATATGGCGGTGTGGCCCTGGTACGGCGCGCTCGCCAAGGGGCTGGTCTACGGCGCCGGCGAGTTCCTGTCGGTGCAGGACTACAAGAACGTGCAGCGCTGGACCGACCAGATCGCAAAACGCCCCGCGGTGAAGCGCGGCCGCATGGTCAACCGCGTCTCCGGCGACCCCGCCAGCCAGCTTCACGAACGCCACGACGCGAGCGATTTCGAGACCAGGACCCAGGACAAGATCGGCGAAGTGGCTGCTGCGTCGTAGGGCCTCTTCGCCTCTCCCCGCTTGCGGGGAGAGGCCGACGCGCGCCGAGCGATGCGAAGCATCGTCCGGAGTGCGGCGGGTGAGGGGGAGTCTCCGCGAGTCCGACTGACACCGTTTTCCCAAAGACAGCCCCTCACCCCAACCCTCTCCCCGTAAAGAACGGGGAGAGGGAGAGGACAGAGTTCACGCCATGCTCAGCTCGTGGCGTCCCACCACCATCCAGTGTACCTCGTCCGGACCATCCGCGAAGCGCAGGTGGCGGACGTCCTGGTACATTTCGGCGAGCGGGGTCCAGTGCGAGATGCCGGTGGCGCCGTGCATCTGGATTGACTGGTCGATAATCTTGCAGGCCCGCTCCGGCACCATGGCCTTGACCATGGAGACCCAGACGCGGGCTTCCTTGTTGCCGAGCACGTCCATCGCCTTGGCCGCTTTCAACACCATCAGCCGCATCGCCTCGATCTCGCAGCGCGCCTGCGCGATGATCTGCATGTTGCCGCCGAGATGGGCGATCTTCTTGCCGAAGGCTTCGCGGGTGAGGCCACGCTGCACCATCAGGTCGAGCGCCTTTTCGGCCTTGCCGATGGTGCGCATGCAGTGATGGATGCGGCCGGGGCCAAGACGGAGCTGCGAGATCTCGAAGCCGCGGCCTTCGCCGAGCAGCATGTTCTCCTTGGGCACGCGGACATTGTTGAATCGCATGTGCATGTGACCGCGCGGCGCGTGGTCCTGGCCGAACACATACATGGGCCCGAGCACCTCGACGCCGGGCGTGTCGCGCGGCACCAGGATCTGCGACTGCTGCTTGCTCGGCGCCGCGTCCGGATTGGTCTTCACCATCACGATGAGTATCTTGCAGCGGGGATCGCCGACGCCGGAGATGTAATACTTCTCGCCGTTGATGACCCACTCGTCGCCGACAAGCTTTGCGGTGGTCGAGACGTTCTTGGCGTCGGAGGAGGCGACGTTCGGCTCGGTCATGACATAGGCCGAGCGGATCTCGCCGTTCATCAGCGGCTTCAGCCACTTCTCCTTCTGCTCCTTGGTGCCGACGCGCTCCAGCACCTCCATGTTGCCGGTGTCGGGCGCCGAGCAGTTCATGGTCTCGGAGGCGAGCGGGCTCTTGCCGAGCTCGGAGGCGATATAGGCGTAGTCGAGATTCTTCAGGCCCTGGCCGGTCTCGTCATCGGGCAGGAAGAAGTTCCAGAGGCCTTCCTTCTTGGCCTTGTTCTTGGCGACCTCCAGCACCTCGAGCTGCTTCGGCGTAAAACTCCAGCGATCCTGTTTGCCTTCGCCGGCCTTGGCGAACTCGGTCGACATCGGCTCGACCGTCTCGCGAATGAATTTCCTGACATGATCGTAGAGCGGCCGCACCTGGTCCGACATGCGGAGATCGTTGAGCTCGTCGCCGGGATTGAGCGTGTAGTTGGTGGTGCGGGGAATGTAGGCGTGCTTTGTCATTGTTCCTCCCGGGGTCACTGAGATCGCGTTGGGCCGGAGAATAGTCGCAGCACGGCCAAAGCGCGAGCGCGTATTTTCTCACGCAAGCCATGCCATGCGATGGAATTTCGCAAGGGCGTTTGAAATGTTGTTTGAATCGAGGAGCGCTGTTTCGATGTGCTCGCCGCGCTCTCCGCTGTCATCGCCCGATTCAATCGGGCGATCCAGTATTCCAGAGACGGAAGTGATTGAACCGAGAAGCCGCGGCTTCAATCAGTTCGGCATCCGGTGCATCGCGCAGATCTTGTTGCCGTCGAGATCGCGCAAATAGGCGATATACAGCTTGTTTCCCGCGCCCTCGCGAATGCCGGGCGGATTCTCGATCGGCGTTCCGCCAGCGGCGACGCCGGCGGCGTGCCACTTGTCGACCTGCTCAGGCGAGTTGGCGGCAAAGCCGATGGTGCCACCATTCGCACAGGTCGCCGGCTCGCCGTTGATCGGCTTCGACACCGAGAATACGCCGGTCCTGGTGAAGTAGAAAATGCGATGGCCGTCGACCTTCGCCGGACGTACTTCGAGCGAGTTCAGCAAATTGTCGTAGAAGACCTTCGCCTTGTCGAGATCGTTGGTGCCAATCATGATGTGCGAAAACATTTGCCCTATCCCCTCAGCGCTTGCAAAACCAGAGACCGTAGGTGGGCAAAGCGCAGCGTGCCCACCACGGTAGTCGAAAGCGCTTGTGGTGGGCACGGCGCAGATGCGCCTTTGCCCCCCTACGAGATCTCAAAACGCCGTATAGCCGCCGTCGATCACGAACGTATCCGCGGTGTGATACGACGACGCCTTGCTCATCAGATACACCGCGATGCCGCCGAAATCGGATGCCTCGCCGAAGCGCCGCACCGGAATGCGCGGCATCACGTTGGCGACGAATTTTTCGTTGGCCATGATGCTTGATGTCATGTCGCTCTTGATCCAGCCCGGCAGGATCGCGTTCGCGGTGACGCCGTGGCGCGCCAGCTCGACGCCGAGCGCGCGCACCAGCGCGTTGATGGCGGCCTTGGTCGCCGCATAATGCTCGTTGCGCGCAGTGCCGAAGATCGAGGCGAGGCTCGAGGTCGCAACCAGCCGGCCAAAGGGATCGCCGGCATTGGCGCGGTCGGTCATGTGCTTTGCGGCCGCCTGGAAGGCGTGGAACACACCATCGAGATTGGTCGCAAACATCGCGCGCCATTCCGCCTCGGTGCGCTCGATGAAGGACCTGCGGCCGCCACCGCCGATGCCGGCATTGGCGAAGCAGCCGTCGACCCGGCCGAAGCTGTCGAGCGTCGCGTTCATAGCGGCATTGACGGAGGCCGGATCGGTGACGTCGCAGACGCGGGTATCGACCTTGCCGGTGAGGCCCGCCATGCTCGCGGCAGCAGCCTTGTTCTTGTCAGCATTGCGGCCCCAGATCGAGACGTTGCAGCCTTGGCCGGCGAGCGCCTGCGCGATGCCGAGCCCGATACCGCCATTGCCGCCGGTGATCACCGCGACGCGGCCGGAGAGGTCGAAAAGATTCATGGGCGCGTTTCCTGTTTTTTGCTTAAGGCGCATCAGCCGCTGCGCGCAAGATTGCTTGCTATGCTCTGATCACCATGGACAAGACCGCGCCAAAAATCAAATATGCGCTCCGGCAACAAATTCCGGTCTGCGAAACTGACGCGGGCCGCAACCGACGAGGAAACGATGCAGTTCAAACACGTCACGCTCGAAATCGATGGTTCGGTTGCGATCATCAGGCTCGATCATCAGGAGGTGATGAACGCAGTCTCCGTGGACATGCTGGGCGGGCTCTCCGATGCGCTCGACGCGATCGAGGAGAAAAAGGATGAGGTGCGCTGCGTCGTGCTGACCGGCGCCGGGCGGGCGTTCTGCACCGGTGCGAATCTCCAGGGCCGCAACAACCAGTCGAAGAAGACCAAGGCCGGCCTGACGCTCGAGACCGGCTTTCATCCGTTCCTGCGCCGCGTCCGCAATCTGCATTGCCCGATCGTCACGGCGGTCAACGGCCCGGCGGCGGGCGCCGGCATGAGCTGCGCGCTGCTCGGCGACATGATTTTATGCGCGCGGTCGTCTTACTTTCTTCAAGCCTTCCGCCGCATCGGCCTCGTGCCGGATTGCGGCTCGACCTGGCTGCTGCCGCGCCTGATCGGCAAGGCGCGCTCGGTCGAATTGTCGCTGATGGGCGAGCGGCTGCCGGCCGAAAAGGCGCTGGAATGGGGCCTCATCAACCGCGTCTACGATGATGGCGTGCTGATGGAGGAGGCGATGAAGCTCGCGCGCGATCTCGCCAGCGGCCCGACGGTCGCGCTGTCGCTGATCCGCAAGCTCTATTGGGACAGCCCGGAAAACTCCTTCGAGGACCAGCTCAATCTCGAATTCCAGTGCCAGCTCCGCGCCGGCGATACGCAGGATTTTCGCGAAGGTGTCGGCGCCTTCCTGGAGAAGCGTCCGGCGCAGTTCAAAGGCAAATGATCGAGGCGGAGCTCTCCCGCAGCGTTGCGCGCTGGTGCAAGGGAGCGACCGGCGTTACCGGCGCGGCAAAGCTGTCCGGCGGCGCCAGTCAGGAGACCTGGCGCTTCGACATTACCCATCCCGATGGGCCGATCGGCGCGATCCTGCGCCGCTCGCCGAAAGGCTATGGCGCAGCGCCAACGCGTGCAGCCGGTCTTGCCGCTGAAGCGCGGCTGATGCAGCTCGCCTATGAGGCGGGCGTGCCGTCGCCGCGTGTGATGCATGTGCTGACGCCGGACGAGGATCTCGGCACCGGTTTCATCATGCAGCGGGTCGAGGGCGAGACCATCGCGCGCAAGATCCTGCGCGACGAGGAGTTCGCGGCGGCGCGGCCGCTTCTCGCGCGGCAGATCGGCGTCGTGCTTGCGGGCCTGCACAGGCTGCCGCAGGACAAGCTGCCCGAGTTGCGCAGCCGGTCCGGGACTCAGGAGATATCCGAGTCCGAGCGCGACTATCGCAGCCTGAATTGGCCAAAGCCGGTGTTCGAGCTGGCGCTGCGCTGGCTGCGTGACCACGATCCCGGTCCGTCCGCCGAGACCACGCTGGTGCACGGCGACTTCCGCAACGGCAATCTCATCATCGGCGCCGACGGCGTTCGCGCGGTGCTGGACTGGGAGCTCGCCCATCTCGGCGATCCCATGGAGGATCTCGGCTGGGTCTGCGTGAACTCCTGGCGCTTTGGTGAGATCGACAAGCCCGTCGGCGGTTTCGGCTCGCGCGAAGAGCTGTTCGCCGGTTACGAGGCTGCCGGCCGCAAGGTCGATCCGTCGCGCGTGAAATTTTGGGAAGTGATGGGCACGCTGCGCTGGGGCATCATGTGCGGCGGCATGATGCAGCGGTTCCGCGAGGGTCCGGATCATTCGATGGAGCGCGCCATGATCGGCCGCCGCGCCTCGGAGACCGAGATCGATCTGCTGCGGCTGCTCGCGCCGCGGGGAGGTTAGGCATGCAGGACGAACCGACACCGATCGAGCTGACCAAGGCAGTCGCCGATTTCCTCCGCAACGACATCACGCCGCTGGTCTCGGGCCATCAGGCCTTCAAGTTGCGGGTGGCGGTCAACATCCTCGACCTCGTGACTCGGCAGTTGACGCAGGAGGAGGGGGGTGATGCTGCGGAGGTGGAGCGCCTGCGCGCGCTACTTGGCATGGACGGCGCGGTGACTGACCTCAACCGCGCACTCGCGGATCGTATCGCCAAGGGCGAGGTGGATCTCGCAACACCGGGGCTGGCCGAGCATCTGTGGGCGACTACGATGGACAAGCTCGCGGTGGATCAGCCGAACTATGCGTCATACAAGCGCGAGCTGGGGCGGGGCGGGTAGGCAGTGGCCCCATCCTCCGTCATTGCGAGGAGCCCTTGCGACGAAGCAATCCAGACTGTCTCCGCGGGAAGATTCTGGATTGCTTCGCTCCGCTCGCAATGACGCGTTGAGCTACTTCCCCACCCAGTTCGGCGGCCGCTTCTCCGAGAACGCCTTCGGGCCCTCGATGTAATCCTGCGACGCGACCATCGCCTTCACCGCCGGATATTCGCGCTGCTCCTCGATTGCCTGCTCCAGCGACACGGCAAGGCCCTTCCGGATGGTCTGCTTCGACGCCCGAATCGACATCGGCGAGTTCTTGGTGATCATCTCGGCCCAGCGCAGCGCGCCAGCAAGCGCTTCGCCCTGCGGCACCACCTCGTTGACGAAGCCGAGCTCAAAACTCTCCTTGGCGCTGACATGACGCGCGGTGAGGATCATGCCCATGGCGCGCTTCAATCCGATCTGGCGCGGCAGCCGGTGCAAACCGCCAGCAAGCGCAGCGAGGCCGACGCGCGGCTCGGGCAGGGCGAAGGTCGCGTTCTCCGAGGCGATGATGAGGTCGCAGGCGAGCGCGATCTCGAAGCCGCCGCCCATGGCGACGCCGTTGACCGCGGCGATGATCGGCTTGTCGCAGTCGAATCGCGCGGTGAGGCCGGCAAAACCGCCCTTGTCCCAGCCGCGCTTGCCTCCCGCCGCCTGCCACTTCAGATCGTTGCCGGCGCAGAACGCCTTGTCGCCGGCGCCGGTGACGATCGCAACCCACTGCGCAGGGTCGGCGGCGAAATCGTCAAACACCTTTTGCAGCTCGAAATGCGCATCGGTGTGCAGCGCGTTGTAGACCTCGGGCCGCGACAGCGTGATGATCGTGATCGGCCCCTTGCGTTCCACTTTTGAGAATTTCAGCTCCATCGCGCGCTCCCGCATTTTCTCGTGAAGGAATATTGGCGTCATAGTACCGCGGAGGCATCGTTCAACACCATCGAATTGCGCAATGTGCCTTGCGCGTCTGGCACGCCTCGCTTTGCTTGACTTGAGCGCGCTCTTCTCACCCTAATCGTGCGAAGCAAAACGCGCCTAGCGTCTTAACGCAAAACGATAGAATCAATCCGGGAGAGAACCGTGGATTTCTCATTACCTGCCGATCTCGTCGCCTATCTCGGAGAGCTCGATCGTTTCATCGAACGCGAGATCAAGCCGCTGGAACAGGCCGACGACAACATCCGCTTCTTCGATCATCGCCGCGAATGGGCGCGCACCGATTTCGAGAATGGCGGCCTGCCGCGTCACGAATGGGAAGCGCTGCTGCGCAAGGCGAAGGATCTCGCGGACGCCGCCGGCCATCTGCGCTTTCCGGTGCCGAAGCAGTATGGCGGCAAGGATGGCTCCAACCTCTGGATGGCCGTGATCCGCGAGCATTTTGCCGCAAAGGGCCTCGGCCTGCACAACGACCTCCAGAACGAGCACTCCATCGTCGGCAATTTTCCCGTCGTCACCATGCTCGATCGCTACGGCCGCGACGACCAGAAGGCGATGATCGACGGCTCGATCAAGGGCAAATACCGCATCACCTTCGGCCTGACCGAACCCAATCACGGCTCGGACGCGACTCACATGGAGACGCGCGCGGTGCCGGCGACTCGCGACAACGTCAAGGGCTGGATCATCAACGGCGAGAAGATGTGGACCACCGGCATGCACGTTGCCACGCATTGCGCGCTGTTCGCGCGCACCTCGGGTAATGACGGCGATGCCCGCGGCATCACCTGCTTCCTGGTGCCGGCCAAGAGCCATGGCGTGAAGGTCGAGGAGTACATGTGGACCTTCAACATGCCGACCGATCATCCCCGCGTCAGCTTTACGGACGTGTTCGTGCCTGAGGATGCGCTGTTCGGCGAGGTCGGCCGCGGCCTGTCGCTGGCGCAGTGCTTCGTGCACCAGAACCGCATCCGCCAGGCCGCGAGCTCGCTCGGCGCGGCCGTTTACTGCATCAACGAAAGCGTGAAATATGCGCGCGAGCGAAAGCCGTTCGGCAGGGCGCTGGCAGAGAACCAAGCGATCCAGTTCCCGCTGGTCGAGCTTGCCACGCAAGCCGAGATGCTGCGCCTGTTGATCCGCAAGACCGCATGGGAGATGGACCAGCTCACCGAAGAGCAGGTCGAGCGCACGCTCTCCGATCGCGTCTCCATGTGCAACTACTGGGCAAACCGCCTCGCTTGCGAATCCGCCGACCGCGCCATGCAGGTCCACGGCGGCATGGGCTATTCACGCCACAAGGCGTTCGAGCACATCTACCGCCACCACCGCCGCTACCGGATCACCGAGGGCAGCGAGGAGATCCAGATGCGCAAGGTGGCGGGGTTTTTGTTTGGGTATATGGGGCCGGGGAAGCATTGAGCGTCAATCTGTGCACTCGTAGGGTGGGCAAAGCGAAGCGTGCCCACCATGCTTCCGGCTAGCGTAGTAAGACGGTGGGCACGGCGCGCGAAGAGCGCACCTTTGCCCACCCTACGAAATCAATTCACCCGTCGATCCTTGCCCGCCCAATACGGCTCCCTCAATTGTCGCCCGCACCACGCCGAAGGCGGCGCGCTGCGCTGCGTCCGGGGCACGAGATTATCCCCGCTTCGCCCGGTCCTTCTCGTTCTGCGCCATGATGCTCTCGCGCGCGGTCTTCCAGTCGTCGTCGCTCCAGTCCCGGAGCTGGTAGAAATTGCCGCCCATGGCCAGCGCCTGTGCACCGTCCATGGCGATGGTCTCGCCGGTGATCCAGTCGCAGCCGCCGGAGATCAGGAACACCGCGAGGTTCTGCAATTCCTCCATGGTTCCGACGCGGCCCATCGGGTTCATCGCCTTGGTGCGAGCGCCGGCCTCGTCGCCGGGCTTGATGCGCTTGCTCATGCCCTCGGTCGGGATCTCGCCCGGCGCGATGGTGTTGAGACGGATGCCGTGTCGGCCCCATTCGGTCGCAAGCGACATCGTCATGGCGTGGATCGCCGACTTGCTCATCGCCGACGGCACCACGTAAGGCGAGCCGTTGCGCACCCAGGTCACCGTGATTGAGACGACATTGCCGGGCTGCTTCAAGGCGATCCAGCGCTTGCCGACCGCATGCGTCACATAGAACGTGCCGTGCATGACGATGTTGGCGACCGCGTCGAAGCCGCGCGGCGAGAGCTCCTCGCTGCGCGAGATAAAATTGCCGGCGGCGTTGTTGATGAGGTCGGTCAGCGGCGCGTCGCGAAAGATACTCTCGATCATCTCCTCGACGGCGAGCGCATTGCGGATGTCGACGCCGTGGCTGGTGACGCGGCCGCCATACTGATCCATCAGTTCTGTCGCGGTCTCGTCGCAGACGATCTTGCGCCGGCCGCAAATGTGCACCTCGGCGCCGAGCTGGAGAAAGCGTGCCGCCATCGATTTGCCGAGGCCCGTGCCGCCGCCGGTCACGAGAATGCGCCGTCCAGCCAGAAGATTTTCCTTGAACATGGCTGTTTCTCCCTTACGGATTGTCAGTTAATTGGTCGATTGACTAAATCCGGCGGTCAGCTTTCTGTAAAGCGGCACCGAACAAGAACAGGCAAGAACTAGGGGAGAATTCATCCATGGAAGAGCGCGTCTCGATCTCGATCTCGGAAGGCGTCGCCGACGTGCGCCTGGTGCGCGCGGATAAGATGAATGCGCTCGATCAGGCCATGTTCGAGGCCCTTGTTGCGGCAACCGAGCGGCTTTCGAAGGAAAAAGGCGTGCGCGTCGTCGTGCTGTCCGGCGAGGGCCGCGCCTTCTGCGCCGGTCTCGACATGGGGCGTTTTGCCGCCATGAAGGAGAATGGCGGCAACGGAATTCCGGGTGGCGAAAATCGCGATCTCACCAAGCGCACGCATGGCCAGGCGAACTTTCCGCAACAGGCGGTATGGGGATGGCGCCAGCTTCCGGTTCCCGTGATTGCGGCCGTGCACGGCGTTGCCTTTGGCGGTGGCTTCCAGCTCTCGCTCGGCGCCGACATGCGCTTCCTCGCCCCCGATGCGCGGATGTCGGTGATGGAGATCAAATGGGGCCTCGTGCCCGACATGGCGGGCACGCCGATCCTGGCCTCGCTCGTGCGCGATGACATCTTGCGCGATCTTACTTACACCGGCCGCATCTTCTCCGCGCAGGAGGCGATGACGTATGGCCTCGCCACGCGCATCTGCGACGACCCGCGCGTCGCAGCGCTCGAAGTCGCACGCGAGATTGCTGGCAAGAGCCCCGATGCGATCCGCGCTGCCAAGCGCCTGCTCAACAATCTCTCGGTCGATTCCGGCCCTGCGTTGCTTGCAGAGTCGGTCGAGCAGCAGAAGCTGATCGGCAGCGCGAACCAGACCGAAGCGGTGCGGTCGAATCTGGAGAAGCGCGCGGCGAGGTTTGCGGATTGAGTTCGTCATTCCGGGATGCGCCGCAGGCGCAGGCCCGGAATCCATCGCACCTCATCGTCCGCTGTGAAATGGATTCCGGGTTCGATGCTTCGCATCGCCCCGGAATGACGGCCTGAGTGATGCCCACCTCTCTCAACCCGACGAAACATCGGAAAACAAAAATGAGCGAAGCGTCCCAATTCCTCGGCATCGTCTCCGGAGATCGCCGTCGCGACCATGCCGAGGTCGCCAATCGCGCCGACCGCATCGCGTCCGGCCTCGCCAGGATCGGCGTCCGCCAAGGCGATTGCGTCTGCATGCTGATGCGCAACGATATCGCCTTTCTCGAAGCCGCTTACGCCGCGATGCGGCTCGGGGCCTATGGCGTGCCGATCAACTGGCATTTCAAGCCGGAGGAGATCAACTACATCCTTGGCGATACCGGCACGTCCGTGCTGATCGGACATGCCGACATGCTGCACGCCTTGCGCGATGCGATCCCGAAAGGCGTGACGGTGCTCAGCGTGCCGACACCGCCGGAGATCCTGTCCAACTACAAGATCGATCCCGATCACCTGACGGCTCCTGAATTCGCGATCGATTTCGAATCCTGGCTCGCGCAATTCCAGCCCTATGACGGCCCGGTCGTGCCGCAGCCCATGAACATGATCTACACCTCAGGCACCACCGGCCATCCCAAGGGCGTGCGCCGCAATGCGCCGACGCTGGAGCAGCAGGCCGCCGGCGAGCGCATGCGCGCGATGATCTATGGCTTGAAGCCCGGCGCTCGCGCGATCCTGCCGGGCCCGCTTTATCATTCCGCGCCGAACTCGTTCGGCATCCGCGCCGGCAAGCTCGGCGGCGTATTGGCGCTGATGCCGCGCTTCGAGCCGGAAGAATTTCTGGAGCTGATCGAGCAGTACAGGATCGACACCATCTTCATGGTGCCGACCATGTTCATCCGCCTGATGAAGCTGCCGGAGGAGGTGCGCAGCAATTACGACGTCTCCTCGCTGCGCCACATCATTCACGCTGCGGCACCATGTCCGGCCGATGTCAAGCGCGCCATGATCGAATGGTGGGGTCCGGTGATCTACGAATTCTACGGCTCGACCGAATCCAGCGCGGTCACGTTTGCGACCTCCGAGGACGCACTGAAGAAGCCCGGCACCGTCGGCAAGATCTCGCCCGGCGCCGAGCTGCGCTTCATCGGCGATGACGGCCGCGTGCTTGGTGTCGGCGAGATCGGCGAGATCTATTCGCGCATGGCCGCGATGGCCGACTTCACCTACCACAACAAGCCGGAGAAGCGCGCCGAGATCGACCGCGACGGCTTCATCACCTCGGGTGACGTCGGCTACATCGACGCGGACGGTTACGTCTTCATCTGCGACCGCAAGCGCGACATGGTGATCTCGGGCGGCGTCAATATCTATCCGGCCGAGATCGAATCCGTGCTGCACGCCGTGCCGGGCGTGCATGATTGCGCCGTGTTCGGCATCCCCGACGCCGAATTCGGCGAGGCGCTGATGGCCGTGGTCGAGCCGCAGCCGGGCGTCACGCTCAATGCAGCCGATATCCGCGCGCGGCTGAAGAGCTCGCTTGCCGACTACAAGGTGCCGAAGCATATCGAGGTCCGCTCGGGACTGCCGCGCGAAGACTCGGGAAAAATCGTCAAGCGCCGCCTGCGCGATCCCTATTGGGAGCAGGCGGGACGAAAGATCTAGCTCGGATTTGTGTTATACAAACGCGATCATTGACCCCGGATCATCCCAAGGTTCCTGAATCTAATGGCCCCCGTTTCCATTCTGCTCAACGTCATCTGGATTCTCATCGGCGGTGCCTGGATGGCATTCGGCTGGCTGGTGGCGTCCATCATCATGGCCATCACCATCATCGGCCTGCCTTGGGCGCGGGCGGCGTTCAACATCGCCGTCTATGCGCTCTTGCCGTTCGGTTCGCGGGCGGTCAGTCGCGACGAGGTCACTGGTGCTGGCGATATCGGAACCGGCCCGCTCGGAGTGATAGGCAACATCATCTGGTTCGTGCTGGCCGGCTGGTGGCTGGCGCTCGGCCACGTCCTGACGGCCGTGATCTTTGCCATCACCATCATCGGCATTCCCTTTGCGTGGGCCCATCTGAAGCTCGCAGGCATCGCGCTCTGGCCGATCGGCAAGGTGATCGTGCCTGCCTGACCTTGCCGGCACACTTCGAGCCCGGCGCGGGCCTGTGTGCGCCGCCCCCAACTTCATCTTGCGCTGCGGCAAAAAACTTGCACACTTGGTAGGCCGGGGAGCCATTGGGAGCTCTGCAAAAGGAGCGAGCCATGTCCCTCCAGACCCTACCATCCGACGCTGCCGATCTTCGCCCGAACAGGCCTGAGGACGCCCAGGCGCTGGAGGCCGATGCGCGGCTGCGCGACGACATCCGCCTGCTCGGGCGTATCCTGGGCGACACGGTGCGCGACCAGGAGGGCGCAGATGTGTTCGACCTGGTCGAACGCATCCGGCAGACCTCGATCCGGTTCCACCGCGACGAGGACCGGCCTGCGCGCCGCGAGCTCGAGCAGATCCTCGACGGCATGTCGACCTCGGAGACAGTGCGAATCGTCCGCGCCTTCAGCTATTTCTCCCACCTCGCCAACATCGCCGAGGACCAGAACAACATCCGCCAGATGCGCGCGGGCAAGGGCGGCGGCTCCGGCGTGCTGGCGGAGACGCTCGCCAAAGCCAAGGCCGCGGGCATTGGCGCGGATACGCTACGCAATTTCTTCAAGAGCGCGCTGGTCAGTCCGGTGCTGACGGCGCACCCCACTGAAGTCCGCCGCAAGAGCACCATGGACCGCGAGATGGAGGTCGCTCGCCTGCTCGACCGCCGCGAGCGGGTTGCGCTGACGGAGGACGAGGCCGCCGCCAGCGACGAGCAGCTTCGCCGCGAGGTGCTGACGCTGTGGCAGACCAATCTGTTGCGCCGGACCAAGCTCACCGTGCTCGACGAGGTCGCCAACGGCCTGTCGTTCTACGATTACACCTTCCTTCGTGAAGTGCCGCGGTTGGTCAACGCACTGGAAGACCGGCTGGAGGAGGGCGGCGAGCAGGCCGCCAGCGAGCTCGCCTCGTTCCTGCGCATGGGAAGCTGGATCGGCGGCGACCGCGACGGCAATCCGTTCGTGACCGCCGACGTGATGCGCGGCACGCTGCGGCTCCAGTCGAGCCGGGTCATGCAGTTCTATCTGAACGAGCTGCACGTGCTCGGCTCGGAGCTGTCGATCGCAGCGCATCTCGCCGACGTCTCGGGGGAGCTGCGCACACTGGCGGAGCGTTCGCCCGATACCTCGCCGCACCGGAGCGGCGAGCCCTATCGCCTCGCGGTCTCCGGCATCTATGCCCGCCTGACGGCCACGGCCGAAAAGCTCGAGGTCGAGATCACCCGCCGTCCCGTCGGCAAGGGCGCGCCCTATGAGAGCGTCAAGGAGTTGCAAGCCGATCTCGACGTGCTGCACCGCTCGCTGATCTCCAATAACGCCCGCGTCATCGCCCGCGGCCGGCTGCGGCTGTTGCGTCGCGCGGTGGATTGCTTCGGCTTCCATCTGGCGCGGCTCGATATTCGCCAGAACTCGGCAGTACACGAACGCACCATCGCCGAGCTGATGGACGCGGCAAACCCCGGCATGTCCTATCTCGCGCTCGGCGAGGAGGCGCGCATCTCGCTGCTCACCAACGAATTGCGCAGCATCCGCTCACTGGTTTCGCCATTCGTCAAGTACAGCGACGAGACCATGGGTGAGCTCAACGTCTTCCATGCGGCTGCGGAGGCGCATGCGAAGTTCGGCTCGGACGCGATTCCCCAATGCATCATCTCGATGTGCAAGGGCATGTCTGACATGCTCGAGGTCGCGGTGCTGTTGAAGGAGGTGGGCCTGGTCCATCCCTCCGGGCGCAGCGCCATCAACATCGTGCCGCTGTTCGAGACCATCGAGGATCTGCAGGCCTCCAGCGGCATCATGGATCGCATGCTGTCGCTGCACGATTACCGCCGCCTCGTCGACAGCCGCGGCAGCGTGCAGGAGGTCATGCTCGGCTATTCCGACTCGAACAAGGACGGCGGCTTCGTCACCTCGGGCTGGGAGCTCTACAAGGCCGAGATCGGCCTCGTCGAGGTGTTCGAGCGCCACCACGTTCGCCTGCGCCTGTTCCACGGCCGCGGCGGCTCGGTCGGCCGTGGCGGCGGGCCGAGCTATGACGCCATCGTTGCGCAGCCGGGCGGGGCGGTGAACGGCCAGATCCGCATCACCGAGCAGGGCGAGATCATCTCGTCGAAATATTCCAACGCGGAGGTCGGCCGCAACAATCTCGAAATCCTGGCGGCGGCGACGCTGGATGCCAGCCTGTTGCAGCCGAGCCAGAGCGCGCCGCGCCGCGAATATCTCACTGCGATGGACGAGCTTTCAAATCTGGCCTTCAAGGCCTATCGCGGCCTCGTCTACGAGACCGACGGTTTTGTCGATTATTTCTGGGGTTCGACCGTCATCAACGAGATCGCGACGCTCAACATCGGCAGCCGTCCGGCGTCGCGCAAGAAGACCCGCGCGATCGAGGATTTGCGTGCGATCCCCTGGGTGTTCTCCTGGGCACAATGCCGCCTCATGCTGCCGGGGTGGTACGGCTTTGGCAGCGCGGTGGAGCAATGGATCGCGCAACATCCCGACAAGGGCATGCCGTTCCTGAAAGAGCTCTACAAGGAATGGCCGTTCTTCCGCATGCTGTTGTCGAACATGGACATGGTGCTCGCGAAAAGCTCGATCGCGATCGCATCGCGCTATGCCGAGCTGGTGCCGGACGAAGCCCTGCGCGAAAAGATCTTCGGCCGCATCCGCCGCGAGTGGCATTCCTGCATCGAGACGTTGCTCGACATCATGGATCAGGACCGGCTGCTGCAGGGCAACCCGCTGCTGGAGCGCTCGGTGCGTCACCGCTTCCCCTATCTCGATCCGCTCAACCACGTGCAGGTCGAGCTCTTGAGGGAGCACCGCGCGCAGAACCCGGATGAGCAGGTGCTGCGCGGGATTCAGCTGACGATCAACGGCATCTCGGCGGGGCTGAGGAATACGGGGTAGGTTCAGGAGCCACGCGGTCGCCTCGCACTCTGTCGTCATGCCCGGGCTTGTCCCGGGCAACCACGTTCTTCGTGCCGTGTGTCAACGCGTGGATGGCCGGGACAAGCCCGGCCATGACGAGGAGCGGGGCTCTCAACAGAAATGCGCGCCCTGCGTCTCCACATAGACCGAGTACAGCGACTGGCTCGCGGTCATGAACAGGCGGTTGCGCTTCTTGCCGCCGAAGCACAGATTGGCGCAGGTCTCCGGCAGCATGATCTGGCCGATCCGTGCGCCGTCGGTCGGCGCGAACACCTGCACGCCGTCATAACCCGGTCCGACCCAGCCGGCGCCGACCCAGATATTGCCTTCGGTGTCGACGCGCATTCCGTCGGGGAAGCCCGACTTGCCGTCGAGCTTCATGTCGATCAACCGCTTCGGGTTCGATAACTTTTGACCGTCGAGGTCGTAGGACCACACCACGTTTTCCGCCTGCGGATAATGCGTGATCCCGGTGTCGCAGACATAGACCTTCTTGTAGTCGTGCGAGAAGGCGATGCCGTTCGGCTTGAACGGGTCGTCCGCGACCTTCGTCAGCTGGCCGGACTGCGCGTCGAGGCGATAGACGGCTTCCTTCTGATAGGGCTGCAGCGAGCCGGTATTGGCGAGCTTGCCCTCGTAGATGCTGATCGCGCCGTAGCCGGGATCGGTAAACCAGATCGACTTGTCGTTGGGATGCACGACCATGTCGTTCGGGCCGTTGAGCGGCTTGCCGTTGGCCTGCTCGGCCAGCGTTGTCACCGAGCCATCGTGCTCGTAGCGGACGAGGCGGGTGCGCTCGGCGCTGATCTGGCGTCCCTCGGTGTCGAACGAATTGCCGTTGGCCTCGTTCGACGGCTTGTGGAACTGCTCGGAGATATGGCCGTCATCGTCGAGGTAGCGCAACTGCCGGTTGGCGGGGATGTCGCTCCAGACGAGATATTGCCCCTGCGCATTCCACGCCGGTCCCTCCGCCCAGAGGCAGCCGGTGTAGAGCCGCTTGATCGCGGTGTTGCCGACCTTGGCCTTGAAGCGCTTGGGATCGATGACGACGATGTCGGGGTCGGGATAGCGCTGCGGCTCGGCATTGGCGCCATAGTCGCGGGCGTCGGCCTTGGAGGCGAGCAGGGCGGATGCGGCGACGGTCGCGGCGCCCTTGAGAAGCGTGCGGCGGCCGAGACCGCCACGCTCGCTTGCAGTGATGTCGTCAGAGTTGGTCAGTATTCTTGTCATGGTTTCCTCCCAAAGTTGTGTTGGGAGGACACCATTCGCCCGCATTCGGGCGTAAAGCGGGGCGATCTCTGGACAAGGCAACCAGAGATCGCGGCGCAGGGATGCCAAAAATATGGCTAGACCGGATCCCACGGGAAGATGTCGGCGGAGCGATCGAGCTTGTAGAACGAGCCCTTCAGCGCCGGCATGCCGTGCTCCGCGATCGACTGCGGCGTCCAGCCTTCGCTGCGATGCACCGAGCGCAGCGGACGGTTCTGGCTGAACAGGAACAGCTCGTTCATGCGCGCGCCAAAGATCTGGCCAGAGACATCCTTGGCGGCATCGGAGAGCAGATAGGCGCAGATCGGCGCGATCTTCTCCGGACCCATCTGCTTGATCTTCTCGACACGCGCCTTCTCGGCGTCGGTCTCGGTCGGGATGGTGCCGATCATGCGGGTCCAGGCAAACGGCGAGACGCAGTTCGAGCGAACGTTGAAGCGGCCCATGTCGAGGGCGATGGATTTAGAGAGCCCGATGATGCCGAGCTTGGCGGCGGCGTAGTTGGCCTGGCCAAAGTTTCCGATCAGGCCCGAGGTCGATGTGAAGTGCACGAAGGAGCCGCTTTCCTGCTCGCGGAAGATGCGCGCCGCGGCATGGCTGACGTAGAACGAGCCCATCAGATGTACCTTGATGACGGCCTCGAACGCTTCCACGCTCATCTTGTGGAAGATCATGTCCCGCAAGATGCCGGCATTGTTGACGACGCCGTCGAGCCGGCCGAAATGATCGGTCGCGGTCTTCACGATCTTACTCGCCGGCACGGCTTCCGCGACCGATTCGAAATTGGGGACGGCGATGCCGCCGCGCTTCTTGATCTCGTCGACCACCTCTTCGGCGGGGGATGCGCTCGAGCCGGCACCGTCGGCGGCAACACCGGGGTCGTTGACCACGACCTTGGCGCCTTCCGCCGCGCAGAGCAGCGCGATCTCGCGCCCGATGCCACGGCCTGCGCCGGTAACGATGATGACCTTGTCCTGCAGTGATTTGCTCATGTGGGTTTCTCCGCTGTCCGTTCCAATTTCCGCCGTCATTCCGGGGCGCGCCTCTTGGCGCGAGCCCGGAATCCATTTCTCCGCCTCGCCTGCTGCACGATGGATTCCGGGCTCGTCGCTTGCGCGCCGCCCCGGAATGACGGTGCGCTACCTCTCGTTCGTAAACACGATCGTGCCACTTGCGGCGAACATGCCGCCGACGCCGTGGCATACCGAAATCTTCGCGTTGGGCACCTGTGCCGGCGCGATGCCGCGCATCTGGCGCACACTCTCCTGGAGCGCGTACATGCCGTACATGCCCGAATGCATGTAGCTCAAGCCGCCGCCATTGGTGTTGAGCGGAAGCTTGCCGCCGGGGCGCGTGTTGCCGTCCGAGATGAATTGGCCGGTCTCCTCGTGCGGCATGAAGCCGAGGTCGCCGAGGCCGAACAGCGGCAGATGCGCGAAAGCATCGTAGATCATGAGGTGATCGACGTCCTTGTGCGCGATGCCGGCCTCCCTGAACGCCAACGGCCCCGCGGTCTTGAACGCGCGCGAGGAGTTGAACGTCTCCATCTGGCTGACCATCGGCGTCTCGACGCTCTCGCCGGTGCCCATGATGTAGACGGGCTTGCGCGGAAAATCCCTGGCGCGATCGGCCGAGGTCAGGATCAGCGCGCCGCCGCCGTCGGTGACGAGGCAGCATTGCAGCAGCCGGAACGGATAAGCGATCATGCGCGAGTTGAGGACATCGGCGACCGTGATCGGGTCCTTCATCATCGCCCGCGGATTCTTCGCCGCCCATTCCCGCTGCACGACCGCGACCGAGGCGAGCTGCTCATGCGTGATGCCATAGGTTTTCATGAAGCGCAGCACGGGGATCGGGAACATGCTGGGCGGGCCGTAGACGCCGAACGGCGCTTCGAACTGGCCTTGCAAACTGTCGGCGGGGATCGAGCGCGGCGCCTTGCCGATCATCGACTTGCCGCTCTCGGCATGCGTGATCAGCACGGTCTTGCACAGGCCGGCCTCGATCGCCGCGGCAGCGTGGCGGACGTGCAGCATGAACGAGCAGCCGCCGACCGAGGTGCCGTCGACCCAAGTGGGCTTGATTCCGAGATAATGGCAGACCTGCTGCGGCGTCTCGACCGCGGTGGCGAAGCCGTCGATGTCGGACAGTTTTAGCCCGGCATCGGCGATGGCATTGAGCGCCGCATCCGCGTGAAGCTGGAGCTGCGAGACGTTGGGGATGACACCGAGCTCGGTGGTCTCGGCCGCGCCGACGACGGCAACCTGGTTCTTGCGCATGGTTTACCCCTTCGCCGGACGGAACACGGGGAAGGTGATCTTGTCGTCGAGTGCCTCGAAGGCGACCTCGAGCTTCATGTCGAGCTCAAGCGCCTCCGGGGTCTGCGGACAATCGATGATGTTGCTCATCATCCGCGGCCCTTCGGCGAGCTCCACCACTGCGATCGCGTAAGGCGGCGTGAAGCCGGGCGCGGCGGGACGGTGATTGATCACGTAGCTGTAGAGAAAGCCCTTGCCGCTCGCCTTGAACATCGAAACCTTGCGCGAGGCGCAGGACGGGCAGAACGGGCGCGGCGGGAAGTAGACATGCGCGCAGGCGTCGCAACGCTGCAGGCGCAGCTCGCCCGCCTTGGTGCCGTCCCAGAAATGCTGGGTTTCCGGCGTCGGTTTCGGTCGCGCGCGCTGCGGTTCGGCCATCTCGGAACGCCCTCCTCAGGGACAGGCTTCATGCCCGCCTGTTTCAATCTTGATGCGACAATCGGCTATAGCGCGTCAACGGTCCAGCAGGCAGCATGCATGCCATCATGCGCACAATGCTTGTGTCGAACTGAGCCGGCGCTATAGATTGCGCGCGCAATATTCCGTGAGACAGACATGCCCGATTTTCCGACACTGGCGAAGCTCGCCGACGACCTCGAAAGCGGTCGCACCACCTCCCGAAAACTGGTCGAGGCGTGCATCGCCAAAATCGCCGATCCCGCCGGCGAGGGGCAGCGCACCTTCGTCCATGTCGCCAAGGACGCCGCGCTTGCGACCGCGGATGCGATGGACGGTTTGCGCAAGGCCAAGGCCGCGCCGTCGCGCTATGCCGGCATCCCGGTCTCGATCAAGGATCTGTTCGACATCAAGGGCCAGGTGACGCGTGCCGGCTCCCGCGCGCTCGACGATTCCCCGCCGGCCGAGCAGGATGCCGCCACCGTGGCGCGGCTGCGCAGGGCCGGATTTGTCGTGATCGGCCGCACCAACATGACCGAGTTCGCCTATTCCGGCATCGGCATCAATCCGCATTACGGCACGCCGAAGGGCGCCTGGAACCGGGCCGAGGGCCATGTGCCCGGCGGCTCGTCCTCGGGCGCGGCGGTGTCCGTGCTCGACGGCATGGCGCACGGCGCGCTCGGCACCGACACCGGCGGCTCCTGCCGCATTCCGGCGGCCTTTAACGGTATCGTCGGCTATAAGCCGACGCAGCGCCGTGTACCGCTCGACGGCGCGGTGCCGCTCTCGTTCTCGCTCGACAGCATCGGGCCTTTGGCGCGATCGGTCAGCTGCTGTGCCATTCTCGACGCCGTGCTCGCGAACGAGCCGATCGTGCCCCTGAAGCCGCGCCCCGTGAAAGGCATGCGGCTTGCGGTGCCGACCACGATCGCGCTCGACGATCTCGACGCTGAGGTGGCCCAGACGTTCGAGCGCGCGCTAAAGTCGCTCGCCGACCATGGCGCCATCATCGACCGCATCGAGATGGCCGAATTCCACGACATCGGCCCGATGAACGCCAAGGGCGGCTTTGCCGCGTCCGAAAGCTATGCCTGGCATCGCTACCTCATCACGTCCAAGGGCGACGTTTACGACCCCCGTGTCTCCGTCCGCATCATGCGCGGCGAGGCGCAGAGCGCGGCCGACTATATCGATCTCCTCAACGAGCGCCGCTCGCTGATCGCCCGCGTCAATGCGCGCATCGCGCCCTATGATGCCCTGGTGCTCCCGACTACCGCCAACACGCCGCCGAAGATTTCGGATCTCGCCGACGACAAGGCGTTCACCGTCCAGAACCTGCGCGCGCTGCGCAATTGCACCCTGATCAACATGATCGACGGCTGCGCCATCTCGCTGCCGGCACATCGCCAGGGCGACGTTCCCGTGGGCCTGATGCTTGCAGGCGCGGGTGGATCCGATCGTCGTATCTTTGAGCTTGCTGCCGGCATGGAGGCCGTAATTCGTGTTTGACCTGACTTTCACCGTCGACGCCCAGGACACCACCACGCCGCTGACGCTGGCGGTTGACCAGATGGTCATCGCGGGCTGGACCGGCCGCGACGCGATCGCGCGCGACAAGCACATCGCCGAGCTGGAGGCGATGGGCATCGCCCGGCCGGCCTCGACGCCGATCTACTACCGCGCCTCGGCGCGGCGGCTGACCCAGGAAGACAGCATCGAATGCTGCGGCGGCGATTCCTCAGGCGAGGTTGAGTTCGTGCTGATCGGCTGGCAGGGCCGCATCTTCGTCGGCTGCGGCTCCGACCACACCGACCGCAAGGTCGAGGCCTACAACGTCACGGTCTCCAAGCAGATGTGCGACAAGCCGATTGCGTCCACGCTGTGGGAGCTCGAGGACGTCATCGGCCATTGGGACAGGATGATTTTGCGCTCCTACGCCACGATCAAGGGCGAACGCGTGCTCTACCAGGAGGGCACGCTGGACGCGATGCTGCCGGTCAATGACCTCATCGCGCGCGGTTTCGAAGGCGGAAAATTTCCTGACGGCTGCGCCATGTTCGGCGGCACCTTTGCAGCCAAGGGCGGCATCCGCCCCGCGGATCGGTTCGAGTTCGAGCTGGAAGATCCCGTGCTGAAACGCACGATCAAGCACGGCTACAATGTGATGACGCTACCGGTGAGGGGCTAAAGTCTCTCCGCCGTCATTGCGAGCGACGCTCTCTCGGCGTCATTGCGAGGAGCCCTTGCGACGAAGCAATCCAGAATCCCTCCGCGGAAAGACACTGGATTGCTTCGCTCCGCTCGCAATGACGGGGAGAGAGTCGGAAATCGGGTGGCAGAGGGCGGGGCGGTCCTGCGAGAGTCAATGCCATGGCAGCAACGGCACGCAAACCACCTCGGTCCCAGTCGGTGGACCTCACCGCCCACGTCGATGCCCTCGACTGGTCCCACATCGCCGGCGAGCTCGACACCCAAGGCTGCGCCGTCCTCAAGGACCTGCTGACGCCGGATCAATGCCGCGCCCTCGCCGCCCTCTATCCCGACGACGCGAACTTCCGCAGCCGCATCGTCATGGGCCGCCATGGCTTTGGCCGCGGCGAGTACAAATATTTCTCCTATCCGCTGCCCGATCTCATCACGCAGCTGCGGCCGGCGCTCTATGCGCATCTCCAGGGCGTCGCCAACCGCTGGAACGAGGCGATGGGCATCGACATCCGCTATCCCACAGCGCATGCGGCCTTCCTGAAGCGCTGCCACGAGGCGGGGCAGGCGCGGCCGACGCCGCTACTGCTGCAGTATGAAGCCGGCGACTACAATTGCCTGCATCAGGATCTCTATGGCGAGCACGTGTTCCCGCTCCAGGTCGCGATCCTGCTCTCCGAGCCCGGCCGCGACTTCACCGGCGGCGAGTTCGTGCTGACCGAGCAGCGCCCGCGCATGCAATCCCGCGCCGAGGTGGTTCCGCTCGCTCAAGGCGATGCGGTCGCCTTCGCTGTGCATCATCGCCCCGTGCAGGGGACACGCGGCACGTACCGCGTTAACCTGCGTCATGGCGTCAGCCGGATCAGGTCCGGCCGGCGCCACACCCTGGGTGTGATCTTTCACGATGCCAAATGAGTGCGGCGATTGACGGCTGATTTGTTCGACAGCGTTGCCGAGGCGCAGCCGTCACGCGAGGAGATCGCGGACGGTGCCGTGCTGCTGCGCGGCTTCGTCAAGCCGATCGAGAGTGAGCTGATCGAAACCGTGCGCACCATCGTGGCGCAGTCGCCGTTCCGCCGCATGACCACGCCCGGCGGCTACCAGATGTCGGTGGCGATGACCAATTGCGGCGAGCGCGGCTGGATCGCCGACCACACCGGCTATCGCTATGATCCCATCGATCCGCGAACCGGCGCGCCATGGCCGGCGATGCCGCCGGTGCTCCGCGATCTCGCCCGCCGCGCCGCGGAGCAGGGAGGCTTCCAAAACTTTGCGCCCGACGCATGCCTCGTCAACCGCTACGAGCCCGGCACGCGACTGTCGCTGCATCAGGACAAGGACGAGCTGGATTATTCGGCACCGATCGTCTCGGCCTCGCTCGGCCTGCCCGCGACCTTCCTGTTCGGCGGCCTGGCGCGCGCCGACAAGCCGCGCCGTTTCCGCCTGGTCCATGGCGACGTCGTGGTCTGGGGCGGCCCGTCCAGGCTCGCCTATCACGGCGTCGCGCCGCTCGCCGATGGCGAGCACGCGCTGCTCGGCCGGAAGCGGATCAATCTGACATTCCGTAGGACGCGCTGACGCTTACGGCTTCGGCGGGTGAATGAACGCCCACGGGCTGACCTCGGAGTCCCGCGTCACCTCGACAGAGAGCAGATAGGGCCCGCTGTGGCTAAGCGCCCTCTCCATCGCGGCCTTGAACTGATCCGGCGAGGTCACGCGCGCGGCCGCCACGCCAAAGGACTCCGCGAGCTTGACGAAGTCCGGATTGACCAGATCGGACGCCACCACGCGGCCGTCGAAACGTTCGCGCTGGTCGCGGCGGACATTGCCGTAGGCGTTGTTGTTGAACACCAGCGTCACCACGCCGATATTGAATTGCACGGCGGTGGCAAGCTCCTGCACGCCGAACATGAAGCCGCCGTCGCCGGTGATCGCCACCACCGGCCTGTCGGGATTGGCGACCTTGGCGCCGAGCGCAGTCGGGAAGCCCGAGCCGAGCGTGCCCTGGTAGCCCGAGGTGATGAAGGTGCGCGGCTCGTAGATCGGAAAGCCGTACCAGGAGGCAAAGCCGAACTGCGAGAGTTCGTCGGTGACGATCGCATTCGCCGGCAGCACCTCGCGCAGGATGTTCAGATACGCCATCTGCGGCTGGATGCGCTGGATCTCCGCCAGCGCGGTTGCGCTGGCCTCGCGGATCGCGGCGCGGCGGCCGGCGGTCTTGCTGTAGCCCGCCTTGCTGACGGCGGCAGTGAGATCGGCGGTCGCGGTCTTGGCGTCGGCGACGATGGCGGTGTCGGCGATGAAGCGCCGCATCTCGACGGGATCGATGTCGATGCGGATGCTCTTCAACCCGTCCGGCCGATACGGCCAGCGCGACATGGTCGGCAGCTCCAGCCGCGAGCCGATGCCGATCATCAGATCCGTCTTCGGCCACAGCTTGTAGGCGGCGGCCATGGTGAGGCCAAGCTCGTGCGCATTGGAGACGATGCCGCGGCCGCTGCGGAAGGCGACCACAGGCGCGTCGATCATCTCGGCGAGCTCGAGAATCTCCTCGCGTGCCTCGATCGCGCCGCTGCCGACGAAGATCATCGGCGCCTTGCTGCTCTTGATGAGTGCTGCGGCCTGCTTGATCATGTCAGGATCAGGCAGCGGCGCGGGCAGCGGCTCAAGCACCTGCGCGGCGGCCGTGTCCGCGCGCTGCGTAAAGATGTCCCAGGGCATCTCGACCGAGGCCGGACCGCGCCGCCCCGATGTCATCTCCTGGAACGCACGCGCCACGGTCGTCGGCGCATTGCCGGGATGCTCGATGCGGTCCGCCCACTTCACATAGGTGCGCAAGGTGGCGAGCTGGTCCGGCATCTCGTGCAGATGACCGCGGCCCTTGCCGAGAAACTGCGTCGGCACCTGGCCCGTCACGCACAGCACCGGCTCGTTGCAGCCGTAAGCGGTGAGCAGCGCCGCGCTGGCGTTGAGCACGCCGGGGCCGGGCACCACGCTGAACACGCCGGGTCTGCCGCTGGAGCGGGCATAGCCGAACGCCATGTAGCCGCAGGCCTGCTCGTGCCGCGCGCCGATCACCTTGAGCTGGGCCTGGTGGAAGGCGTCGAACAGGCCATAGACCTGCGCGCCGGGCAGGCCGAACACGGTGTCGATGCCGTGGGCGACGAGCCCGCTTACGATCGCTTCGCCGCCGGTGAGGGTGGTCATTGCATCATTCCATTCGTGGTGTTGTTCAGGCTTCGTCGACGACGCCGTTGCGCAAGGATCCGATGCCCTCGGCCGCGACCTCGATGACATCGCCGGGCTTCAAATAGCGCGGCGGATCGAACCGAGCACCGGCGCCGGTCGGCGTGCCCGTGACGATGATGTCGCCGGGGACCAGCGTCGCGAAAGTCGAGATATAGCTGATGAGATAGCGGAACGGAAACATCAGCCGGCTGGTACGGTCGTCCTGCCGCAGCTCGCCGTTGACATGCGTGGTGAGGCGAATGTCAGCGATTTGCGCTTCCCTGGCGTAGGGCACGAGCCAAGGCCCGAGGCTGCCGCTGGAATCGAAGTTCTTGCCCTGCGTGACGTTGAATTTGGCGTGGCGCAGCCAGTCACGCACCGAGCCTTCGTTGCAGAGCGTGAGGGCTGCGATGTGATCGAGCGCGGCGTCTTCCGCAATGTGCCGGCCGGGCTTGCCGATCACCAGCACGATCTCGCCCTCGTAATCGAGCTGCGCGGATGCGCGCGGGCGCACCAGCGGCGTGTCGTGGCCGACAAAGGAGCGGGGCGAGCGCATGAACATGCTCGGATATTTCGGCGCGTCCTGGCCGTCCTTGTACTCAGCATTGCGGTCGGGATAGTTGACGCCGATGCAGATGATCTTTTCCGGCGCAGGCACCGGCGGCAGCCAGATGACGTCACCATGCGCGTGATCCGGCGCAAGGCTGGCGGCCGCTTCGGCAAGGCTCGCGAGCTTTCCTGCCGCAATCACCTCGCGCAGCGTCGGATAGTCCTTGGCGTGGCGCGGGGAGAGATCGACGATGCCGCCCTCCAGGACGGCGCCGTACCGGGTTGCACCCTTGACGGAATAGGTGGCGAGGCGAGGGAGCTTCATCGCTTAATCCGCCACCAGCACGTCGGCCACGAACTTTGGCTCACGCACGGCTTGGCCTGAGAACGACGAGCCTTGCTCGAACCAGGAGCGTGGCGCCGGCGCGCCCCACAGGGTCTGGCGGCGCGGATCGCGCAGCGACCAGCGCAGCGGCTCGTGGTCGTGATCCCCAGTGAAGTAATCGCTGGTGTAGAGCTCGAGGCGGTGTCCATCAGGATCGCGAACGTAGAGGAAGAACGCATTCGAGATGCCGTGGCGCCCCGGTCCGCGCTCGATGTTCTTGACGAAGCCAGCGGAAGCCATGACGTCGCAGAGATGGATGATGTTCATCGCCGTCGGCGTCCAGTAGGCGAAGTGGTGCAGCCGTGGGCCCTTGCCGTTGGTGATCGCGAAATCGTGGACGTTGCCCTTGCGATGCATCCAGGCCGCTGCGATACGACCGTTCGGTCCGTCCTCTTCGGCATATTCGGTGAGGCGGAAGCCCAGCCGCGCATAGAAGTCGACCGTATCCTGCACCTCGGCGGCGAAGACGTTGAAATGATCGAGCCGCTGCGGATGGCATCCCCTGTAGAGGTCGTAGCGGCGGAGCAGATGCGGTCTGCGGTCCATCGACGCATAGAGCTCGATCTGGAAGCCGAAGGGGTCGGTGAATTGCAGCGTGCGACCCTGGAACGGCTGGTCGCCGAAGGCGTAGCCAAGACCGTTCTCGGAAAGAAACTTTGCGGCCTTGTCGAGGTCGCCGTCATTGCCGACCTTGAAGCCGAGCCTGTTACAGGCGGGCACGGCTGCCTTGCGCAGCACCAGCGAGTGATGCTGATGCTCCTCGGCGGCGCGAAGGTAAACGCATTTGTCGTCGGCATCCTCGACATGCAGGCCGACGACGGTCTCGTAGAACGCCCGGCTCAGCTTCAGATCGGTCACGTCGAGCACGACGTGGCTGGAGCGGATGATGTTGAATGGCGGCTCGAAGATATGTTGCGGTACGGGCATTGCGTTTCCCCTCTCGGCCCTTGTCATTCCGGGGCGCGCGGAGCGCGAGCCCGGAATCCATTCTTCCACTAACTCTGCTGCGCGATGGATTCCGGGTTCGGCTCTTCGAGCCGCCCCGGAATGACAATCAAATTCCCAGTTTCTGAATCTTGTGCGTGCCCCGCGCCAGCGAGACATGCTTGGTTTCCATGTAGAAGTCGAACGAATAGTCGCCACCGTCGCGGCCGATGCCGGAGGCCTTCATGCCGCCGAACGGGGTCGGCAGATGGCGGACGTTCTCCGAGTTCAACCAGATCATGCCGGCCTCCAGCGCGTCGGCAACGCGCAAGCTCCGGCCGACATCGTTGGTCCAGACATAGCCGGTGAGGCCATAGCGGATGTCGTTTGCGATCTCGATCGCGTCCGCTTCGTCCTTGAACGGCAGCACGGTGAGGAAGGGGCCGAACACCTCTTCCTGCGCCACGCGCATCTTGCCGCTCGCGCCGGTCACCAGAGTGGGCTCGACATAATGTCCGCCGCCCGGGCCGTCATAAGCCTTGCCGCCGACCGCGATCGTGGCGCCGTCCTGGCGCGCCACGTCGAAATAGGAGCAGACTTTTGCGAGGTGCCGCTCGTGGATCAGCGGCCCGATTTCGGTCGCGGGATCGAGGGGGTGGCCGACCTTCAGCGCCCTCACGCGCGCGGTCAGCCTTTCGATGAACTTGTCCGCGATGCTTTGCTGGATCAGCAGGCGGCTCGATGACGTGCAGCGCTCGCCGTTGAGCGAGTAGATCATGAACACGACAGCATCGAGCGCGCGGTCGAGATCGGCGTCGTCGAACACGATCACGGGGTTCTTGCCGCCGAGCTCGAAATGCACGCGCTTCAAGGTCGGCGCGCCCTGAATCATGATCGCCGATCCCGTCGCGCTTTCGCCGACGAAGCCGATCGCCTTGATGGCGGGATGTTCTGTCAAAGCCTTGCCGGCCTGTTCGCCAAAACCGTGCACGGTGTTGAACACGCCATCGGGTACGCCGGCTTCCTTGACGAGCCTGGCCAGAATGGATGCCGTCACCGGCGACCACTCGGCCGGCTTGTGCACGACGGTGCAGCCAGCGGCCAGCGCGGGCGCAATCTTCCAGGTCGAGAGCATGAACGGCGTGTTCCACGGCGTAATCACGCCGACCGGGCCGATCGGCACGCGGGTGGAGATATTCCAGTGCTCGTCGCTCGGCGTGTTCTGGCCGTCGCGCGCCTCGGCGCATTTGTCGGCGAAGAACCGGAAGTTTTCCGCGGCGCGGATCGCGGCCTTGGCCATGAAGCGATAGGCCTGGCCGGTGTCGATGCATTCGAGCACGGCGATGTCTTCAGCATTGTCCTCGATCGCGTCTGCAACGCGATGCAGCAGCTTCTTCCGCGTGACGGGGCCCATGTCGCGCCATGATTTGAAGGCCAGCGCAGCAGCCGTTGCTGCGGCGTCGATGTCCTCGGCATTGCCGCGGGCGACGCTCGCGAGCGTTGCGCCATCGACCGGCGACTTTGTCTCAAAGGTCCGGCCCGAGATCGACGGGACAATCTTGCCGTCGATCATGTGGCCGATGCCGTCCGCCTGCAGCTTTTTAAGCAGGGGTGCTGCGCGGTCGTGGTTGGCCTGGAATACATCGGCTTTCGGCGTGGGCTTATCCATGGGCGGCCACCACTTTCAATGCGTCGTGGATGTTGTTGCGCTTCCAGCTGGTGTCCTTGTCGTTGATCTGCATGTCGAACGACAAGGCGAACTTGCTGGCGGCAAAAACGGGATCGAGGTGTTTCGAGAGCGCCTCAAAGACATGCTCGCCGGCCTTCTGCCGCGTGGCGAGATCGCGGCCTTCACCGATGCGCAGCACCATGTCGAGAAAGCCGTAATCGTGCCTGTTATCGGCGACCGCATAGTGCTCGCAGCGGATGGCACGAACGCGGATGCCGCCGAGCGGGAAGATGCCGGTTTCGACCGCCGCCTTGCGCACGATCTCGCAGACGGCGCCGATGTCGACACGGTGATCGAGATTGGCCGAATATTCGATCGTGAAATGCGGCATGGCTGTTTCACTCCCTGGGTCGTCTAATTGCCTTAGGCGAAGTAGCAGCTGACCGAGCCGTAGGCGCCATAATCGGCTTGAATTGTGTCGCCCTTACGGGTCTCGATCGGACGGATGAAGGAGCCGGCGAGCACGATTTGGCCGGGCTCGAGCGCGAGCCCAAGCGGCGCGATCTTGTTCGCAAGCCACGCAACTGCAGTCGCGGGGTGATTGGGCACGCCGGCGGCGAGGCCGGTTTCTTCGAGCTGGCCGTTCTTGAAGCAAAGCGCGCCGATCCAGCGCAAATCGGCGTCGAGCGGACGGATCGGCCGGCCGCCGAGCACGATGCCGGCATTCGCCGCGTTGTCGGCGATGGTATCGTAGATTTTTCGCGTGGCTTTCGTCTTGGGATCGACGCGCTCGATCCGCGTGTCCAGAATCTCCAGCGCCGGAACCACGAAGTCGGTGGCATTGAGCACGTCGAACATTGTGCAGTCGGGACCTTCGAGCCGCTTGCTCATGACGAAGGCGAGTTCGGCCTCGACGCGGGTTGCGATGAAGCGCTCGGTCGGGACCATGCCGCCATCGGCGAAGAACATGTCGTCGAGCAGCACGCCGGAATCCGGCTCGTCGATGGCAAGCGCGCTCTGCATCGCCTTCGAGGTCAGGCCGATCTTGTGGCCTTTGACGCGGCGTCCCTCGGCGATCTTGATGTCGACCCAGGCCTTCTGAATCGCGTAGGCATGGGCGATGGTGATGTCGGGGAAGTCCTGCGAGAGCTGCCGGATCTGCACGCGCGTCTTCTCCGCCTCGTGCAGACGGTTCGCGCAAGCTTGGATATCGTCTTTGGAAAGCGCCATCAGTGATCGACCAAAATCGTGGTGCCCGGAGATACTTAACATGTTAAGTGAATGCGTCAATCACAATTCGGGCTTGCTGCACTGCAAACGTTTTGCAGTCTGAAAGGGCGTCATGACGAAGAGACCGGCTGATTCCGCGAACGCAAGCGCGCCTGCCGCGCGGCAGGTGCCGATGCGCGATTTCTCGCGATCGTTGCCGATGTCGCTGCTGCGGGCACGCGAGGCGGTGATGCGGCAATTTCGCCCATCGCTGCGCGAGCACGGCCTGACCGAACAGCAATGGCGCATCCTGCGTGCGCTCGCGTCCATTGAGGCCGCCGAGGTCACGGAACTCGCGCGCACCGCGTTTCTCCTTGGGCCGAGCCTGTCACGCATCCTGCGCGATCTCGAGGCGCGCAACCTGATCGAGCGCAAGACCGCGAAGGCCGACCAGCGCCGCAGCATGGTCTCGATCTCCAGGGACGGCGTGAAGCTGATGGCCTCCGTGGCGCCGTCCTCGGAAGCGATCTATGCCGAGATCACGCAGCGCTTCGGCGCGCGCAAGCTCGCGGAGTTGCAGGAGATGCTGGGCGAGCTCGAGCGCAGTCTTGCCGCACCTGGCGCCGCGGACGAGACAACAGCCGAGGAGTGAGACCAGATATGCGTGCCCGCGCAGCGAGAACAATGGACATCCGCGCGTTTTTTCGCTCAAAGTGCCGCGAGACGTACAAAGGCGAGGCGATCCGGAGCGTCAGAATAAAGAAGTTCCGGATTGCTTCGCTTGAGCCTCGGCGAACAGGTCGCCGGCACGACGGCGAGCGAGAACAACTGAGAAGGAAGGCAACGTGGCGAACAAGGTCAAGGAAATCTGGAAGTCGGGCAAGGCCGTGGTCAATGCGTGGCTGGCTATTCCCTCCGGCTTCTCCGCTGAGATGATCGCGCAATGCGGCTTCGACAGCGTCACCGTCGACATCCAGCACGGCGTGCAGGATTATCAGTCGATGGTGCAGTGCTTCCAGGCCATGGACAAGCATCCGGTCACCCCGATGGTCCGCGTGCCCTGGAACGAGCCCGGCATCATCGGCAAGGTGCTCGACGGCGGCGCCTATGGCGTGATCTGCCCGATGGTCAACACGGCGCAGGAGGCCAGGAACCTCGTGTCCTATTCGAAATATCCGCCGAAGGGCGTCCGCTCGAACGGCCCGATCCGCGCTGGCATGTACGGCACCGCAGGCTCCTACCAGAAGACGGCCAATGACGACATCGTGCTGCTGCCGATGATGGAGACCAAGACCGCGGTCGAGAACATGGAAGCGATCTTCGACGTCGAAGGCATCGACGGCGTCTATATCGGCCCGTCCGACCTCGGCTTCTCCTACGGCCTCGAACCGAAGCTCGACCGCTCCGAGCCCGAGATCCTCGCGATCTACGACAAGATCATCAAGGAGTGCGCCAAGCGCGGCCTCAACGCGGGCATCCATTGCAGCGGCGCCGAGGGTGCTGCGCGCGCCATCAACATGGGCTTCAGGCTGGTGACCCTCTCGAACGAGGTCGGCCTGATGACGACCTTTGCCAAGATGCAGGTGAATGCGACCCGCAAGGATTCCGGCGGCAAGGCTTGATGACTCTCTGTGTCCCGGACGCGGTGCGGCACGCAGTGCCGCTCCGCAGAGCCGGGACCCAGAAGCCAACCTCACGCATGGGCCCCGGCTTAGCAGCGCACCGCTTTCGCGCTGCGCAGCATCCGGGGCACGATAGTTTCGATACAGGAGATACCCATGACCATCAGCCCCGTCATCCGCCTGCATCCCGCTGATGGCGTGCTGATCGCGCGCGCGAGTCTGCCGCCGGGGACACTGGTGGCTGACGGCGTGACCACGGTCGAGCGCATTCCCTCCGGCCACAAGGTCGCGATCAAGCCGATCGCAGTGGGCGAGCCTGTCATCCGCTACGGTCAGATCATCGGCTTTGCGACCATTCCGATCGCGCCGGGCCAGCATGTGCACGTGCAGAACATCGGCATGGGCGATTTCGCCAAGGACTACGCCTATTGCGCCGACGTCAAGCCGACGCCGAATTTCGACCTGCCGGCGACCTTCGAGGGCATCCGCCGCCCGGACGGCCGCATCGCCACGCGCAACTATATCGGCATCCTCACCTCGGTGAATTGCAGCGCGCATGTCGCGGGCCTCGTTGCCGACGTCTTCAAGAAGAATCCCTTCACCGGCGACAATCCGCTGGCCGATTTCCCCAATGTCGACGGCGTCGTCGCGCTGACGCACAAGACCGGCTGCGGCATGACGCAGAACGAGCCGCTGGCGCTGCTCCGCCGCACGCTCGGCGGCTACGCGCGGCACGTTAATTTCTCCCACGTCATCGTGCTTGGCCTCGGTTGCGAGGTGAACCAGATCGGCGGGCTCATGGAGGAGCAGAAGCTCGCCGGCCGCCTGCGCGCGATGGACATCCAGGAGGTCGGCGGCACCCGCAAGACGGTGGAGGCCGGCATCGCCTTCGTGCGCGAAGCTCTTGCGGATTCCAACAAGGTCAAGCGCGAGTCCGTGCCGGTGAGTGAATTGACTGTGGCGCTGCAATGCGGCGGCTCGGACGGCTATTCCGGCGTGTCGGCCAATCCGGCGCTGGGCGCGGCGAGCGACCTCATCGTCCGTCACGGTGGCACCGTGATCCTGTCGGAGACACCCGAGACCTACGGCGCCGAGCATCTGCTCACGCGCCGCGCGGTCAGCCGCGAGGTCGGCGAGAAGCTGGTCGATCTCATGCGCTGGTGGGACGAATACACCGAGCGCGAGGGCGCCGAGATGAACGCCAATCCGAGCCCCGGCAACAAGGCTGGCGGCCTCACCACGATTCTGGAAAAGTCGCTCGGCGCGATGGCGAAGGCCGGCACCACCAATCTGGTCGACGTGGTGCGTTACGCCGAACCGGTGACCAAGCGCGGCTTCGTGTTCATGGACACGCCCGGCTACGATCCGGTCGCCGCCACCGGCCAGGTCGCCGGCGGCGCCAACCTCGTCTGCTTCACCACCGGCCGCGGCAGCGTGTTCGGCTGCAAGCCCGCGCCCTCGATCAAGCTCGCCACCAACACGCCCATGTACAAGCGCATGGAAGAGGACATGGACGTCAATTGTGGCACCATCCTCGAAGGCGAGGAGAGCGTGCAGGAGTGCGGTCAGCGTATCTTCGATCTCATCCTCAAGACCGCATCCGGCCAGCCGACCAAGAGCGAAAGCTTTGATTTCGGCGGCGCCGAGTTCGCGCCCTGGGTGCTGGGCGCGACGATGTGAGGGGCGAATAGCGAATAGGGAGTAGCGAATAGAGCGATCCCCCGGCAATTCGCCATTCGCCACTCACCATTCGCCCTTACCATAGGCACGGTCTGCCCGTTGTTAATGCTTGATCGAGGTCACCAGCGGTGTTCTGCTCAAAAAAGCTGCTGGAGCACCGCACCCCGTGTCGATCTACGTCGCATTACACCACGTCACGCACTACAAATACGACCGCCCGATCGATCTGGGACCGCAGACCATCCGTCTGCGGCCGGCGCCGCACACGCGCACGCCGATCCTGAGCTATTCGCTCAAGGTCACGCCGGCCAATCACTTCGTGAACTGGCAGCAAGATCCGCTAGGTAACTGGATCGCGCGTTACGTCTTCCCGGAGAAAACGACCGAGCTGAAGATCGAAGTCGATTTCACGGCACAGATGACCACGGTCAATCCGTTCGACTTCTTCGTCGAACCTTACGCCGACAGCTTTCCGTTCGAATACCCGAAAGACCTCAAGGCCGAGCTGGCGCCGTATCTCGAGATCATCAAGCCCGATCCCGCATTCGCAAAATATCTCGCCTCGATCCCGCGCGAGGCCCCGAATACCGTCAATTTCCTGGTCGATCTGAACAGGGAACTGCAACAGAAGATCAACTACGTCATTCGCATGGAGCCCGGCGTGCAGACGCCGGAGGAGACGCTCACATCCTGCGCCGGCTCCTGCCGCGACTCCGCCTGGCTGTTGATCCAGACCTTCCGCCATCTTGGCCTCGCCGCGCGCTTCGTGTCCGGCTATCTCATCCAGATCCGCCCCGACATCGATCCGATCGAGGGGCCGCCGGAGGTGGAGAACGACTTCACCGATCTGCACGCCTGGGCCGAGGTCTATCTGCCGGGCGCGGGCTGGATCGGGTTTGATGGGACCTCGGGCATGCTCGCGGGCGAGGGGCACATCCCAGTTGCCGCCACGCCGCATTATCGTTCGGCCGCGCCGATCTCCGGTGGCGCGGGCTTTGCCGAGGTCGAATTTGCCTTCGACATGAGCGTCCGCCGCATCCGCGAGGCGCCGCGCATCACGAAGCCGTTCTCCGATGACTCCTGGACGCGGCTCAACGATCTCGGCGAGCAGGTCGACGGCGATCTCGCTGCGCAGGACGTGCGGCTCACCATGGGCGGCGAGCCGACCTTCGTCTCGGTCGACGATCTCGAAGCGGCGGAGTGGAATACGGAAGCGGTCGGCCCGACCAAGCGCGCGCTCGGCGACGATCTGATCCGCCGTCTGCGCAATCGATTCGCGCCGGGCGGCCTGCTGCATTACGGCCAGGGCAAATGGTATCCCGGCGAAAGCCTGCCGCGCTGGGCCTTTGGCCTGTACTGGCGCAAGGACGGCGTGCCGATCTGGAAGAATGGCGACCTCATCGCCAGGATCGAGAAGCCCAAGCTCGCCGTGACCGAGGACGCCGAAGACTTCATGGAGGGCACGGCGGCACGGCTCGGGCTCGATCCCGGCTATGTCATTCCGGCCTATGAGGACACCGTCTACTGGCTTCAGAAGGAGGCCGATCTTCCCGTCAACGTCGATCCGTCCGACTCCAAATTGTCCAATCCGGAGGAACGCGCGCGCATGGCGCGGGTGTTCGATGAGGGCCTCCGCAAGCCACGCGGTTTCGTGCTGCCGGTGCAGCGCTGGAACGCGCCGCCACGCTGGCGCAGCGAGCGTTGGCAGCTCCGGCGCAATCATCTGTTCCTGATGCCGGGCGATTCGCCGCTCGGCCTGCGCCTGCCGATCGGTTCGCTCGGCTATGTCCCGCCCGGTGAATATCCCTACATCGTCGAGCAGGACCCGCTGGAGGCGCGCGGCAAGCTGCCGGTGTTCACACTCCCGGAGCGCCCGACAGCGTCGCCGCGGGTCGCGCCCGAGAAGCTCAATACGTCCGTCCCCGTCCGCACGGCACTGTCGATCGAGGTCCGCGACGGCGTGATCTGCGCCTTCATGCCGCCGGTCGAGCGTATCGAGGATTATCTCGAGATGATCGCGGCGGTCGAAGCCACCGCCGAGGAGATGCAGCTCCAGGTCCATGTCGAGGGCTATGCGCCGCCGTTCGATCCGCGCATCGAGGTCATCAAGGTGACGCCTGACCCCGGCGTCATCGAGGTCAACGTTCAGCCCGCAAAGAACTGGCGCGAGGCGGTCGACATCACCGTCGGGCTCTATGAGGATGCCGGCAAGATACGCCTCGGCGCCAACCGCTTCCTGGTCGATGGCCGCCACACCGGCACCGGCGGCGGCAACCACGTCGTGGTCGGCGGCTCCAGCCCGCAGGATTCGCCGTTCCTGCGCCGCCCCGATCTCTTGAAGAGCCTGGTGCTGTACTGGCAGCGGCATCCGTCGCTGTCCTATTTCTTCTCCGGCCTGTTCATCGGCCCGACCAGCCAGGCGCCGCGCATCGACGAGGCCCGTCACGACAGCATCTACGAGCTCGAGATCGCACTCTCGCACGTGCCGCCGCCGGGCTATCAGACGCCGCTGTGGCTGGTTGACCGGCTGTTCCGGCATCTGCTGGTCGACATCACCGGCAACACCCACCGCGCCGAGATCTGCATCGACAAGCTCTATTCGCCGGATAGCCCCACCGGCCGACTCGGCCTGGTCGAATTCCGCGCGCTCGAAATGCCGCCGGATCCGCGGATGTCGCTGGCGCAGCAGCTCCTGATCCGGGCGCTGATCGCAAAATTCTGGCGCGAGCCGCAACAAGGCAAGTTCGTGCGCTGGGGCACCGCGCTGCATGACCGCTTCATGCTGCCGCATTTCATCTGGGATGATTTTCAGGACGTGCTCTCCGAGCTCAAGAGCTCGGGCTATCCGTTCGAGCCGGAATGGTATCTGGCCCAGCTCGAATTCCGCTTCCCCGCCTTCGGCCGCATCCATCATGGCGGCGTGACGCTGGAGCTGCGCCAGGCATTGGAGCCTTGGCACGTGCTGGGCGAGGAGGGCTCGGCCGGCGGCACGGTGCGCTATGTCGACTCGTCCGTCGAACGGCTCCAGGTCAAGGCCGACGGCTTCGTCGAGGGCCGCCATGTCGTGACCTGCAACGGCCGCCGCCTGCCGATGACGTCGACCGGACGCTCGGGGGAAGCCGTGGCGGGTGTCCGCTTCAAGGCCTGGCAGCCGGCCTCCGGCCTGCACCCCACCATTCCGGTCCATGCGCCGCTGACGTTTGACCTGATCGATACCTGGAACGGCCGCTCGCTCGGCGGCTGCGTCTATCACGTCGCCCATCCCGGCGGCCGCAGCTACGACACCAAGCCGGTCAACACCTACGAGGCCGAGGCGCGGCGGCTGGCGCGCTTCCAGGACCACGGCCATACGCCGGGCCCCATGCAGCCCCCGCCCGAGGAACGCACAAATGAATTCCCGCTGACCCTCGACTTGCGGACACCGCTCCTGCAATGAGTATGATGGTGGGGCAGGGAGAGGCGCATGGGCGAGGGCGCAGCCGAACAGGACAAGGCGGGTAAGGCGCAGGGTCAGCGAGAAGGCCAGCGCCGCCTCGCGCAATGGGTCCGCGACTATCGCCGCCTGCCCGGCATCCCCGACGAGTTTCTGGGGCCCGACGGCGCCCCGCGCGCGGTCTGGAGCCGCTTCTTCGATGCCTTCGGCACGCTGGCGCCCGACGAGGTCGAGCGGCGCTTCGGCATGGCCGACCGCCATCTCCGCGAGGCCGGCGTCACCTACCGCGCGCCCGGCGACAGCGCCGACCGGCCGTGGTCGCTCAGCCATCTGCCGCTGCTGATCGACGAGGCCGACTGGAAGCAGCTCTCCGCCGGCATCACCCAGCGCGCCGAGCTTTTGGAGCTCGTGCTGCGCGACATCTATGGCGAAGGCCGGCTGGTCGCGGAAGGTGCGCTGCCGGCCGGCGCGATTGCCGGCAGTCCCGAATACCTCCGTCCCGTCTGCGGCGTGCCGCCGCCGGGCGGGCGCTACCTCTCGCTCTATGCTGCCGATGTCGGCCGTGGGCCCGACGGCCGCTGGTGGGTGCTGGGCGACCGCACGCAGGCGCCGTCAGGCGCGGGCTATGCGCTGGAGAACCGCCTGGTGCTGTCGCGCGCCTTCTCCGATCTCTACAAGTCGATGAATGTGCCGCGCGTCGCGCCGTTCTTCGAGGCGTTTCGCGATAGCCTTCGCGCGCGTGCCGATCGCGACGAGCCGCGGATCGGCGTGCTCTCGCCCGGCAGTTTCAGCGAAACCTATTTCGAGCACGCGACGCTGGCGCGCTATCTCGGCTTCCTCTTGGTCGAGGGCGACGATCTCGCCGTCAGCGAAAACCGCATCCACATTCGCACCGTCGCGGGGCTGAAGCGGCTCGACGTATTGCTCCGCCGTGTCGATTCCAACTCGCTCGATCCGCTCGAGCTCGATGCCTCCTCGCATCTCGGCGTGCCCGGCCTGATCGACGTGCTGCGCAAGGACGGCATCGTCGTTGCCAACATGCCGGGCTCCGGTGTGCTGGAGGCGAGGGCGCTGCTCGGCTTCCTGCCGGCCTTGAGCCGCCGTTTGCTCGGCGAAGAGCTGAAGATGCCGCACATCGCGACCTGGTGGTGCGGCCAGCGCTCGGCGCGCGACGAGGTATTGTCGCGGCTCGACGAGGTCGCGATCGAAGGCGCCTACCGGCGCGGCGTGCCCGGCTTCGACAGCAACGGCCCGGTGCTGGCGAGCGGGCTCGATGCCGCCGGACGTCAGCGGCTGGTCGATGCAATCAGCGCCCGCGGCATGGATTATGTCGGCCAGGAGGTGGTGCGCTTGTCCACCATGCCGGTGTGGGAGCAGGGGCAGATCATGCCGCGCCCCTTCGTGCTGCGCGTGTTTGCTGCGGCAACGCCCGACGGCTGGGCCATCATGCCCGGCGGGTTCTGCCGGATCGCCGAGCAGGCGGATGCGCGCGCGGTGTCGATGGGGGACGGCGCGCGTGCCGCCGACGTCTGGGTGGTCTCGGACAAGAAGGTCTCGACCGCGTCGCTGCTGCCAGCGACAGACAAGGTCCGGATTCGCCGGATCGCCGGCGTGCTGCCGAGCCGCGCTGCCGACAATCTGTTCTGGCTCGGCCGCTATCTCGAACGCGCCGAAGCGACGCTGCGGCTGGTGCGCGCGCTGGGCTCGCCGAGCGGACCCAACAAGGGCACCGCGGCCTCGCTGCAATCGGCCGAACGGATCCAGCGCCTGCTGGTGACCTGGGGTGCGATCTCGCAGACCTCGCGCACGGCACCGGGGCGCATCGTCGCCGAAGCCTTGCAGAGCGAGGCGCGTTTCGGCTCGGCGCTGTCGCTGGTGCGCGCGGCGCAGCGCACCGCAACCTCCTTGCGCGAGCGGCTGTCGCCCGATGCCTGGCAGGTCATCACCGAGATGGCCGATCGGCTCTCCTACGAGGTCGAGGACGACGACAGCGTGTTGAGTGCGGCCGAGCTGACCTTGCAGGAGCTTGCGAGCTTCGCAGGCCTCGCGCAGGAGAACATGAACCGCGCCGCCGGCTGGCGCTTCCTCGATATTGGCCGCCGCACCGAGCGCGCCATCAACACCGCGCGTTTTGCCCGACAGTTTGCCTATGACGAGGCTGGCGACGAGGACCTCGACATCCTGCTGACGCTGGTGGATTCCCAGATCACCTACCGCTCGCGCTATCTGCTGGCGCCGATCCTGGCGCCGGTGCGCGATCTCGCCGTGCTCGATCCCTACAATCCGCGGTCGGTGGCGTTCCAGGTGACGACACTGAACGAGCATATCGCGGCATTGCCAAGCTTGAAGGAGCACGGCCTGATCGAGCAGCCGCAGCGGCTTGCGGTGGCGGTGCAGTCCATGCTGGCGACCGCCGAAGCCGAGAAGCTCGAGGTCAAGACTTTGTTCGCGCTGGAGCAGGATTTGCTCAGCCTCGCCGAAGCGATCGGGCTGCATTACTTCCCGCACGGCACCAATGCGAGCCGGCCGGAAAAGCTGACGGGGCTGGCGTGATCTACGACATCCGGCACGTCACGACTTACGAGTACGAGAGCCCGGTCAGCTTCGCCCGCTGCACGCTGCGGCTTGAGCCGAGGGACGGCAACGGCCAGGAGCTGATCTCGCACAAGATCGAGATCCGTCCGCGTCCGTCCGAGCGCCACGTCCGCCGCGATTTCTTTGGCACGCTGACCGAGAGCATCGTGATCGAGGCCGCGCATCGCAATTTACGCATCGACTCGCGCTCGCGCGTCTCCGTCGCGCGGAAGCCACCGGCGCGCGACGCCGCGAGCCCATCCTGGGAGAGCATCCGCGACATCGCGTTCGAAGCGACAAGCCTCGGGCCGGCCTCGCCGGTCGGTTATGTCTTTGCGAGCCCGCTGGTGCCGGTGTTGCGTCCCGTCAGTGCCTATGCCGCCGAGAGCTTCGCGCCCGAAAAGGGCATCCTCGCCGGCGCGGTCGATCTCATGCATCGCATCCGCACCGGGTTTCGCTATGACCCGAAGGCGACGGCGATCTCGACGCCGCTCGACGAGGTCTTCGACAAGCGCCACGGCGTCTGCCAGGATTTTGCCCATGTGATGATCGCGGGGCTGCGCGGGCTCGGCCTGCCTGCCGCCTATGTCAGCGGCTACTTACGCACCATTCCGCCGGCAGGACAGCCGCGCTTGCAGGGAGCGGATGCCACGCACGCCTGGGTGTCGCTGTGGTGCGGCGCGGAGCTCGGCTGGGTCGATTTCGATCCGACCAACGATCTCTTGGTCGCCAATGACCACATCGTGCTGGCGGTCGGTCGCGACTTCTCCGATGTGTCCCCGGTGGACGGCATCATCGTCGGCTCCCCGAAGCAGAAGCTCGGCGTCGCCGTGGACGTGCAGCTGGTGGACTGATTGCGGTTTTGCCGTCCCGGCGACGCCCGCCAGGGATGTGTCGAGCATTCACCGCAACCGCGATATCGCGGAGCACAACTGCAACATATTTCCGTGTTTTCACTCCCGGGTTTGGCCAGTCGCCCCAGATTGGGCTATGCTGAGCCTGCGTCGAGGGCGAGTATGAGGCGTCAGGAGGCTAGCGTGGGACACCACCGACGGACGGGGCTGCATCCATGATGACGTTACCGCGACTGGCAGCTGAATCCCTGGAGAAGCTGCTGGGCACGTTCATGCGGCGTCGGTATGACGAGAGCGCTGCGAGTATAGTCGAGAGCGCAACCCGCACGGCGATGGAATGCATCGGCAACAGCGATGCACTTTACCATAACATCGAGCATACGATGCTGGTGACGCTGGCGGGCCATTCCATCCTCAGCGGCCGAAGCCTCCATACCCACCTGACGGCCGAGGATTACGTCCACGTCCTGATCGCCTGCCTCGCCCACGATATCGGCTATGTGCGCGGCCTGTTCGAGGAGGATGACATCGACGGCTTCGTGATCGATGCTGCCGACACCAAGATCTCGTTGCCGCGCGGTGCGTCGGACGCCAGCTTGATGACGTATCACGTCGACCGCTCGAAGCTCTATGTGACGCGGCGGTTGCGGCACATTCCGGGGCTTGATCCTGAACGCATCGCCCGCGCCATCGAGGGGACGCGCTTCCCGGCCCGCGAGGGCCAGGAATACGACGACGAGGCGTCGATCCTGCGCGCCGCCGACTTCATCGGGCAGCTCGGCGATCCCAACTATCTGCGCAAGGCCAATGCACTCTATTACGAGTTCGAGGAGGTCGGCATGAACCGCCAACTCGGCTACGACTCGCCCGCCGACATCGTGAACCGCTATCCGCAATTCTATTGGAATAGCGTCGCGCCGCACATCCAGACCGAGATCGGCTATCTCAACAAGACCGAGATCGGCCGGCAGTGGATCGCCAATCTCTACAGCAACGTGTTCCGGGCCGAACGCGAGATATCGCTATCCGGACCGCAGAAGTAGGGCTCTTGTAGCCCGCATGGAGCGAAGCGGAAAGCGCCGCCGCCGGCGCTTCTGAATCCTGAGCGGCCAAAGCCTGATTTTCGCGATCGCAGGAACTTTTCGCTGTCGCCGTCGTCCAATCCTGAGCTGCGCGTTGAGGTGCCAGGGAGATGACCATGACCGAGGACAAGAAGCCGGGCGGACCCGACCTGACCAGGGGCGTGTCGTTGCGCGAGTTCAAGGATGGTAAGCTGCTCGGGCATGTCGGCGAGGAGGACGTCCTGCTGGTGCACGCCGCCGGCGATGTGTTTGCAATCGAGCCCGAATGCAGCCATTGGCATGGTCCGCTGGCCGAAGGGCTGGTGGTCGGCGACACTATCCGCTGTCCCTGGCATCACGCCTGCTTCTCACTTCGCACCGGCGAGGCGACGCGTGCGCCGGCACTCAATACGCTGACAGTGTGGGAGGTGACGCGCGATCAGGACAGGATCATGGTCCAGCGCAAGCGCGATATGCCGAAGCCTTCGGCGTCCCACCGCACCGCGCCAACTCCGGAAAAATTCGTCATCGTCGGCGGCGGCGGGGCCGGTTTTGCGGCGGCCGAGATGCTCCGGCGCGAGGGTTTTGCCGGCAGCATCACGATGCTCAGCAGTGACGGCGCGATGCCGGCCGACCGGCCGAACCTGTCCAAGGACTATCTCGCCGGAAATGCGCCGGAAGAATATCTGCCGTTGCGCCCCGAGGACTACTATGGGGATGCCAGCATCGATCTCCGGCTCAACACCAACGTCTCGGCGATCGATCCGAAGACGCGCAGCGTGACGCTCGGCAATGGCGACAAGCTGCCGTTCGACCGGCTGCTGCTCGCGACCGGCGCAGAGCCGGTCAAGCTCCAGATCCCCGGCGCCGATCAGCCGCATGTCCACACCTTACGCTCCGTGGCCGACAGCCGTGCCATCATCAAGGCGGCGGGCAGCGCGAAGCGCGTGCTCGTGATCGGTGCGAGCTTCATCGGCCTCGAGGTCGCGGCGTCGCTTCGTGCGCGCAAGCTCGAGGTCCATGTGGTCGCGCCGGAGGAGCGGCCGATGCAGAAGGTGCTCGGTCCCGAGATGGGCGATTTCATCCGCAAGGTTCACGAGGAGAACGGCGTCAGCTTCCACTTGAAGGACACCGTGGAGAAAATCGACGGTACCCGCGCCACGCTGAAGAGCGGCGCCGTGATCGAGGCCGACCTCGTCGTGGTCGGCATCGGCGTCAAGCCGCGCCTTGCGCTGGCAGAGCACGCAGGGCTCGCAGCCGATCGGGGCGTCAGCGTGAGCGAATATCTGGAGACCAGCGTCGCCGGAATCTTCGCCGCCGGCGATATCGCGCGCTGGCCCGATCCGCATTCGCGGCAAACCATCCGCGTCGAGCACTGGGTGGTGGCGGAGCGGCAGGGCCAGACCGCGGCGCGCAACATGATGGGCAAGCGCGAGCGCTTCGACGCCGTGCCGTTCTTCTGGAGCCAGCATTTTGACGTCGTCATCAATTATCTGGGCCACGCCGACAGCTACGACCACATTGAGATCGACGGCAGCATCTCCAAACGGGATTGCATGCTGCGATATATCAAGGCCGGCCGCGTGCTGGCCGTCGCCTCGATCAACCGCGATCTCGACAATCTCAAGGCCGAGCTCGAGATGGAGCGGGCGCGCGGGTGAGGCGCCGCATTTGAGGTTGATTTACCTCAATGTTGGCTCCCGCAGGGGCCGCTCGGCCGGCTGTCGTCCCGGCGCGATCGGTGCTATCCTGAGCTGTGCGCTGGGGCTTCACATGCAGGAGTGGCCGTCATGACAAGCGCTTCGGATACGTCTCGACATATGGGTCTGGGCTCCGGCCTTGCGGCGCTGCACGCCAAATGGGGCTGGATCGTTGCCCTCGGTATCGTCTATCTCGTCACAGGCTTCGTCGCGCTCGGCAGCATGGTGATGGCGACGGTCGCAAGCGTGATCGTGGTCGGCGCCATGATGATCGTCGCAGGGTTCACCGAGGTGATCGGCGCGTTCCAGATGAAGAGCTGGGGCAAGTTCGTGCTCTGGGCCTTGCTCGGGGCGCTCTACATCATCGCGGGCTTCCTGACCTTCGAGAACCCGTTGTTTGCAGCAGCGCTGCTGACCCTGTTCCTCGGCGCCTCGCTGCTCGCCTCGGGCGCGGTGCGGCTGTTTCTCGCCTTCAGCATGAAGCGCGAAAGCCCGTGGGTCTGGGTGGCGCTGTCGGCCATCATCACGCTGCTGCTCGGGCTGTTGATCCTGGCACGCTGGCCGGTCAACAGCGTCTATATCCTCGGCCTGTTCCTCGGCATCGATCTGATCATGGCCGGTGCCGGCTGGATCAGCCTGGGTTTCAGCCTGCGGCGGCGTCACTAGCTCGTCAGCAACGCGACGCGAGAACATCATGGCGCAGGCCTCCAGCCTGAAGAGCGCGCCGCTGTCGCTGCTGCTGCCCGGCATCACGCTCAACACCACGCCGCAGGATTTCCGCCCGATCAAGGACGGCTATATGCTCCGGTTCGACGGCAACGACTGGATCGTAGGGAGCCGAGCTGCTGCGCGGGACGTGAGGGGTGGAATCGTAGGGTGGGCAAAGGCGCGCGCTCTTCGCGCGCCGTGCCCACTATCCGCGCGCCGTGCTGGCATGGTGGGCACGCTTCGCTTTGCCCACCCTACGATACTTCGCGGGAGGTGAGGGGCGGCGTGGGTGAAGGACTCTCTCCTCTCGCTCGGAATCGTAGGGTGGGCAAAGGCGCGCGCTCTTCGCGCCGTGCTGCTTACCTACCCCACGGCCCGAACCTAAAATTCACGCCCGCCATGACGGTATCGATCCGGCGGCTAACGCGAATAGGCTCGATGAAACCAAACGCGTCTTGCGTGTTCAGCGTCTGCGTACCGAAATCCATGTGATTGTATTCCACGAATACCGACCAGTTCGGCGCAAAGAGATATTCGAGACCGCCTCCGATGTCCCAACCTGACCGTGTCTCCGCACCCGAGTTATTTGAGACACCCATTCCGGTGATCGTGTAGTCAAGTTTTGCATGGGTCCAAGCAGCGCCGCCCTTGACATAGATGAGGGCCTGCGGGAGCACCGCATAGCCGACGCGCATGGTCGCAGTCGTAATCCAGGACGTCTTTGCGCTGAGGTCGAAAACGTTCGGGAATTGGGGATCGGCGGCTCCAGGCACCACATGGTTGCTGCCGCGAAGGTCAGCAGCTTCAAACATGCCTTGGGCGCCGATCACCCATGATCCAACCTGGTAATCGCAACCCACCTGACCGCCGCTGAGCACGCCGGAATTGCGCTCTGACCCTAAGTCGAAGTTTGGCAGCCGGTGAGGATTGACATTGGTATAGTCTTGGCGGTCCCAGCCTCCGCCGACATTTCCGCCGATGTAGCAGCCACTCCAAACGGAAATTGGAGCCGGCGCCATCGGCGCCTTGGTGTAAGCCCGTGTGCCAAGATCGGCGCTCTGGGCAGCCGTGGCGGATACCGCGAGTGCAACCAGCGCAATACCGCTGAAAATCCGAAAAGACATGCAGCCTCCATTCATCAAAAACGGCTCGAAGTAAAAATCCAGCTATTGGATATACCAGAGCCCACCGAGCGCGCGTCTTTCATTCTCCCATCAGGAGACGTATTTGAAACTCTGTTGCTGCGTTGTTACACGGCCCGGGGCGTCACTCAGCGGACTTTTCGGACATCTGTCGAGCCGACGACATATGGGCTGCGCTTGGCCCCAAGCCGAACGGCCCATGGTGCGTTGTCCTGTCGGCTAATCGCAACAAACCGGAAATCCGCATCGTGATGTCCATGATAACCCTCCGCGAGATAACCGCTGCAACTGTGCGGGTGGTTTGCGCCTTGGAAACCAGAGAGGAGCAGAAGCGCTTTGTCGCCCCCAACGCACTCTCAATAGCGCAAGCATATTTCGAGCCGCGAGCCATCTTCAGGGCAGTGTACGCAGACGAGGTACCGGTTGGCTTCGTGATGTGGAAGCCAGCCGATGAGACGGAAGTTGCCTACCTTTGGCGGTTAATGATCGACCATAACCACCAAGAGATGGGATACGCAAAACAAGCGATCATGCAGCTGATCAATCTTCTCCGCGATGCTGGCTACCGACGAATGCAGACGAGCGTCGTGCTCGGCGATGGCGGTCCGCTAGACTTCTATCGTTCGATCGGATTCGTTGAGACTGATGCGATGCTCGCAAACGGAGAGCGGGTTCTAACGCGCAGCTTGTAGAATTCCGTACGAGTCCGCAGCCGCTTCATCCGCATCGGCGACGGTCCGGACCACCTCGCCGCAATCGGCAAGGAGCTGATCAAAGCGCGGCGGGGTGATATGCAGATGTCCCGAAGTTCCGCGCCATTGCCGTTCTCACGGGCGTTGCGCGATGAGCCCTCACCGCTGAGCACGTAAGACTCCGGGGATCAAGACTCATCGCTCCAGGTGTCATGTTGCTGACTCATTCCCTGTCTTAGACAGCGACAACGAAAACACGATGCGGGAACCGCTCAGGTTCTCGCAATGGTTCCGCAAGCCAGGGGTGGCACGAATCCGCAAGAGACTGGCGCAAGTCGAAAAACGCTGACGCGTTCGCTTGGCCATGTTCTGCGGCATCGGGAACCGCACGAAAAATCAAAGGAGATATAATGGTGTTCCGCTCGAGCGCCGCAATTTGCGGCGCCCTGGTTGCGCTTGCCGTTTCTGTGACAGTTGCCCGCAGTGAAACAAGTGGGGTTCATTCAAGCACCGTCGTCGATGCCGCCCGTGGAGATGTGATCGTTGGCGCAGCATCGACATATAATCCGTTCAAGCCTGGCAAGGAGGAGGGTGGCCCGAGAACGGCCTCCGGCGAGCGTTATGATCCCTCAGTCTGGACAGCCGCCATCAAGACGGGCTTGCGTCAGAAATTTGGCGGGGTTCAGTTCGGCGCGAGACCGAAATTTGCGCTCGTCGAGGCCGTCGGCAAGAAGGTCATCGTCAAGATCAATGACGTGGGGCCGCTCAGGCCCGGCCGCATCATCGATCTCAACGAGCGGACGATGCGCCATTTCGACCCGAGCATGGAGCTTGGAGTCCTTCCTCACGTCACAGTCAGGCCGCTGTCCGGCGACGATTGGACTCCTGGGCCGGTCGGCTGAACGTTGTAGCCGAAGGAGACGCAGCACAACGGGTTGGAATCATGCCGCCGTGGGCTTTGCTTTCTTTGAGACCGTTGCTCTGCGTCGCCCATTGCAGGCCGCAGCATGCCGATGGATGATGAGGCATGGCAAGCCGGCAACCCACCCTCATCGTTTTCGGCGGCCTTCCCGGCACCGGGAAGACCACGCTCTCGCGCGAGCTGACGAGACGGTTTGCAGCGAGCTACATCCGCGTCGATGCGATCGAGCAGACGCTGCGCGCGGCGGGCCATGATGTCGGCCCGATGGGCTACGTCATCGCCAATGCACTGGCGGCCGAGAACCTGCGGCTCGGCCGCGTGGTTGTCGCGGATTGCGTCAATCCGGTGCCGGCGAGCCGTGATGGTTGGCGGCAAACGGCCATGCAAGCATCAGCGCGCATCGCCGAGATCGAAGTGATCTGCAGCGACGTGGCTCTGCACCGGCAGCGCGCGGAAGCGCGCACGTCCGACATCGCCGGCCTCAAGCTGCCGAGCTGGCACGACATCGTCAGTCGCCATTATGAACCATGGGATCGCGATCATCTGGTGCTCGATACCGCCAGTGATTCGATCGATCATCTGCTCGAACGGATGGAGATCTATCTTCGCGACGAAACCGGTTGAGCTGGGTTCCGCCCCACGGCGACATTTTGTCCGCGCCAACCCCGTCATCATCCGTTCAAAATCCGTTGCTAGTCTCCCACGTGACGATTGGTTCGCCGGATGTACGCGGACTGCATCGCAAGCCTCGGCCCTCGTGCCGGGGCTTTTCGTTTGGACGCATATCAGCGCGACTAGCCGCGCTTTCTTCGCGCTTCGTTGTAGCGGAGCGCGTCGACGATCACCTTGAATGCAGCCGAGTTCTGCCGTGAGGTCGGATAGTAGATGTAATAGCCGTCGAATTTCGGCGACCAGTCGTCGAGCACGATGACGAGCTCGCCGGACCGGACGTGCCGCGTCACCATATCTTCGGGAAGATAGGCGATGCCGAAGCCTTTGACAGCGGCTTCGATCATGGCGCGGGAGTCGTTGAAGGTCAGTTGCCCCTCGACCCGTACCCGGAGGTCGGGACCGTTCTTGGCGAACTCCCATACATAATGACCGCCGGCCGCCGCGCGCCGCTTGATGCAGACATGCTTCAGGAGGTCCTGCGGATGCTTCGGCTTCGGATGCTCCTTCAGATAGGCGGGCGAGGCGACCGCGACGAGCCGCCAGTCCGGACCGATGCGTACCGCGATCATGTCCTTCTCGACGCTCTCGCCGAGGCGGATGCCGGCATCGAAGCCGTCCTCGACGATGTTGCGGAAGGCCGTGTCGAGGCTGAACTCGACCTTGATGTCGGGATATTTCGTCAGGACTGGCACCAGCTTCGGCCAGACGGCTTTTTCCAGGGCATGGTCCGAGAGCGTAATCCGGATAGTGCCCGACGGCTTGTCGCGCAGGGACATCAGTGCGGCGATATCGCGTTCGATCTCCTCGATGCGCGGCGCAACCGATTGCTGGAGCCGCTCGCCGGCCTCGGTCAGGCCGACGCTTCGGGTCGTGCGCGTCAACAGCCGCAGGCCCATCTGCGATTCCAGGCGCTTGATTGTGTGGCTCAGCGTCGACTGCACGACGCCCAGTTTCGCGGCGGCCTTCGTGAAGCTGCGCTCGCGGGCGACAGCCACGAAGGCCAGCAGATCGTTGAAATCCTGAGCGGCCATGGGCCGCCACTATTCATGGCTCACATCGATTAATGCAAGCAAATTATATCGGCTAATCGAATGCCGTCGGCGGCGCTATGTGTTGCCGTGACCAGCGCCGGTGTGGGCGCTTCGCGACATATGGATCCCCGATGGACGTCACGACAAATCAGAAGACGATGCAGCCAGTGGCCGCGTGGAGTGCAGTTTTTGCACTGTCGCTCTGCGCCTCGACGCTGGTCGCAGCCGAATGGATGCCCGTCAGTCTGCTGACGCCGATCGCGGACAGTCTGCATTTGACCGAAGGCCAGGCGGGGCAAGCCATTTCCGTATCCGGCCTGTTCGCGATTCTCACCAGTCTCTTCATCTCGGCCGCGACGCGCGGTGTCGATCGTCGGTCCGTCTTGCTGTGGCTGACCGGCATCACCCTCGTCTCCGGCATCCTCGTTGCTTTTGCGCCCAGTTACGCGGTCTTCATGGTCGGACGCGCGCTGGTCGGCATGGCCGTCGGTGGCTTCTGGTCGATGTCCGCCGCGACGATGATCCGCCTCGCGCCGGACAAGGATGTGCCGCGTGCACTTGCGCTTCTCAATGGCGGCAATGCCCTCGCGACGACGATTGCCGCGCCTCTCGGCAGCTTCCTCGGCCAGTACATCGGTTGGCGCGGCGCGTTCTTTTGCGTCGTGCCGATTGCAGCGCTGACCCTGCTTTGGCAATTCTTCACGTTGCCGCGCATGCCGAGTCAGCAGCGGGCAAGCGCGGCGGCGGCGTTCAAGGTTCTGCGCCGCCCTGAAGTTCCCTACGGCATGCTCGCAGCGGCGCTGTTCTTCCTCGGGCAGTTCTCACTCTTCACCTATCTGCGGCCGTTCTTCGAAATGGTGACGCGCGTCGACGCCACGACCATTTCGGTTCTGCTGCTCGTCATGGGCGTGGCCGGTCTTGTCGGCACGTCACTGATTGGGCTCGTCATCCGCCAGCGCCTTTATTCGTCTCTGGTCTTGATGCCGTTCGCAATGGCCGTCGTGGCGGTCGCATTGACGGGTTATGGTTCCTCACTCGGCGCAACGGCTGCACTGATGTCCCTGTGGGGCTTCGTCGGTACGGCGGCGCCCGTCGGCTGGTGGACGTGGCTGAGCAGGGCATTGCCTGACGACGCGGAAGCAGGCGGAGGCTTGATGGTCGCGGTGGTTCAGTTTGCCATCACGATCGGAGCCGCCGGCGGTGGCGTGCTGTTCGACGGTGGCGGTTATCGGGCCACCTTTCTGTTCAGCGCCGTCATACTCGCGCTCTCGTCCTCGGTCATCTTGTTTGGAATCTTTCGTCGCAGGGCAAGAACCAACTCGCAATGCGCGGCTTGTGCCTTGTGACGCGGTTTCGCGCGTAATGTTTGAAACACTGGCAGTAACGGAGGCATGACATGCAAATTCGGCAAGCAGGCTCGCAAGCGTCGGCCCGGGCTCCGGCAGAGTATTTCACCGGCACGGTCCGTATCGATCCCTTGTTTCCGGCCATCGATCCATCTCGCGTCGCCGGCAATCACGTCACCTTTGAGCCCGGCGCGCGCACTGCATGGCACACGCATCCTTTCGGCCAGACGCTGATCGTCACGTCCGGCCGCGGCCACGTGCAGCGCTGGGGCGGTCCGATCGAGGACATCCGACCGGGCGACGTGGTCTCGTTCGAGCCCGGCGAGAAGCACTGGCATGGCGCGTCAGCGAACACGGCCATGAGCCATATCGCCATCCAGGAAGCGCTCGACGGCAGCCCGGTCGCGTGGATGGAAAAGGTAACAGACGAACAGTATGGCGCGGCTGCCGCCAACGGAGACCAGCCATGAAGGCAACCGTCCTCTACGGGCCCGGCGATGTCCGTTACGAAAGCGTCGACGACCCCAGGATCATTCGCCCGACCGATGCCATCATCAAGCTGTCGGCCACCTGCATCTGCGGTTCCGATCTCTGGCCCTATCGTGGACTACAGCCCAGTGAGGGCCCTGCGCATATGGGGCATGAATATTGCGGCGTGGTCGTCGAGATCGGCGGCGCGGTGCGGACGATCAAGCCCGGCCAGTTCGTCGTCGGCTCGTTCTGCCTTTCGGACAATACCTGCCCGCATTGCAAATTCGGTTTCCAGTCGTCGTGCGAGCAGCGTGAGTTCATGTCGGGCGCGCAGGCGCCTTACGCGCGCGTCGCGCTCGCTGATGGCACGCTGGTCGCGACCAGCGAGATGCCGGGACGCGATCTCATCCCGCATCTGCTTGCGACCTCCGACGTGCTCGGGACCGGCTGGTACGCCGCGGACGCCGCGAATGTGAAGCAAGGCTCCGTGGTCGCGGTGGTCGGCGACGGTGCGGTCGGCCTCATGGGTGTGCTTGCAGCGAAAGAGATGGGCGCGGAGCGCATCATCGCCATGAGCCGCCACAAGACGCGGCAGGATCTGGCCCGGGAGTTCGGCGCCACCGATATCGTCGTCGAGCGCGGCCTCGAGGGCATCGCGCGCGTCAAGGAGCTGACCCGGGGCGTCGGTGCCGACTCGGTGCTCGAATGCGTCGGCACGCAGGAAGCCATGTCACAAGCGCTCGAATGCACGCGTCCGGGCGGCACGATCGGCTATGTCGGCGTTCCCCATGGCGTGACCTTCGATGGCCAGGCGTTGTTCTTCGGGCAGCGGCGCATGCTGGGCGGTCCCGCTCCGGTGCGGCGGTTCCTGCCCGATCTCATGGATCGGGTGCTCAATGGACGGATTCAGCCGGGCAAGGTGTTCGATCTCACGCTGCCGATCGACCAGGTTGCCGAAGGCTACAAGGCGATGGACCAGCGCCGCGCGATCAAGACGATGCTGACGGTGTGACGGCGGGGCAGGGCGCTGTCTATCGGGAGCGACTCTGCAGGCTCCCGATCAGCCGCCCAACCAGCTCATCGATTTCGCCCAGCGCCGTTGGCGGATCGAGGAATTCCTCCGGACTGATTTTACGAATCCGATTGTTTCGCGATCGCATAAGCGTAGGGTCCTGTCGATCACGCTGCCAGCTCGTACGACGACGTGAAATTGAGGTCTCTGACTCTTAACTCTTGCGAGGAGGACCAAAATGTTCGCGCACATCCCGACAGTATTGCTTACGTTGCCGCTGATTTTCAACGTCGCCGACACCGTGCCGAACTTCAACATTCAACGGGGCTGCAAAGTCGACAGCGCGTCGGCTTCCGATCCCAATGCCGGTATGGCCGCAACAATCAAGCGGTGTGTGGACGACGAGCAGCGGGCGAAGGATCAGCTTCAGACCCAATGGCCGGGTTTTTTGGCGTCTGACCGCGCTATGTGTATGTCGGTGGCCGTTGGCGAGAAGGCAGACGACAATGCGATGCCGCCCAGTTACGTCGAATTGTTGACCTGTCTTCAGGATCAACAATTTGCGCGAAAGCTTCCCAAGAACTGATCGTACTGCATCGCGACTGCTCCGAACTTCGGCCGTCCGGTTTGATTTAAATCAACACGCGGAATTTCCACTGACCGCCGCACGCGTGAGTGCGAGGACAAACATGCTTGCTTCCACAGCGTGTTAGGCGCAATGTGCGGTAGCAGACAATCGTCCGGACCATTGATGTCTATCGGACGATGATTCAAATCGCTCTAGCATTCTTCGATGTTCAATTGACGTCTGGCGCGCATTGAGGCGCCGGCCATGTGATTGATCGACGGCCGCTTCCTGGCGCGCCGTCAGGACGAGCGTAGTTTTGTGTGCCTTGGCAGGATTGTGCGTATCATGAGTCTCTCCGAAGCAGGCACGTGGGCAGTTGCTGAGCGACACGCCGACATGCTGCTCGTTCCCGGCGGCATGTTCCGGATGGGATCGGACAAGCATTATCCCGAGGAGAAGCCGGCCCATCGCGTCGCGGTCGACAGCTTCCGGATCGATCGAACGCCAGTGACGAACCAGCAGTTTCGTGCATTCATTGAAGTGACGGGATACGTCACCTTTGCCGAGATCGCTCCCGATCCGAACGATTATCCGGGTGCATTGCCCCACATGCTGAAAGCGGGTTCGCTCGTTTTCAATCCACCCGATCATCCCGTCGATCTCCGCGACCGCAACTCTTCCGTGGGCAAGCTCGACAAGGCGCTCGATGTCGCTCAGGCGGAGGGCTGGACCATTGTCGACATGAAGAATGACTGGAAGCGCGTATTCGCGTTTGAAGGAAAATGAGACGCCCAATGGCCTGAAAACCGTCTGGCCGTGAAAAAGGACACAACGAAAGTCAGCCGCGTAGCGGCGGCAATCGATCGACGTGTTTGGGATGACAGGCATGACTTCGCCGAATTTGCCGCTCTGGCTTCGTTTTGTCCTGCTGGTCGGAGCAGTTGGTCTTGCGGCAGGCGCGAGCCTGTTCGCTTATCGATACTACACGCGCCCGGTGACCCTGAGCGTGGCGGTCGGCTCCATTGATGGCGAAGCGGCCAAGATGATGTCCGCTATGGCAAGCCGACTCGTCGCGACCAACGCGCCGGTCCGGCTGAAGGTTGTCGACAGCGGCACGGCGCTCGAGGCGGCCAATGCGTTTTCGGCCGGCAAGGTGGACCTTGCCGTGGTTCGCGGCGATGTCGGTGACCTGTCACAAGCGAAAGCCGTGGTGGTCGTGAGCCACATGGTCGTCCTCATCGTTGCTCCGCCGGGATCGACCATCGACAGCATCGACAAATTGAAAGGCCGGCGCATCGGGGTGATCGGCGGAGACATCAATGCCAAAATCGCCGATGTGCTGAGCAAGGAATACGGACTGGATCGACAGAAGGTGTTCAAGGATATCCCTTTGACGGATGCCCGGCGAGCCATCCAGTCCAAGGAGGTTGCGGCAGTGCTCGTCGTGATCCCTTTGGCCCAGAAATATTTGTCACTGGTGCGAGGCTTCTCCCAGCAAGGGCCAAAAGCGTTGCCGATCCTGATCGCGATCGATTCCGCCGCGGCAATCGCGGAAACCGAGCGTGCCTATGAGAGCTTCGACGTCCCAAAGGGCACCCTGCGAGGAGCGCCGCCAGTCCCGGACGATGACCTGACAACCTTGAGGACTTCACTCTATCTGGTTGCGAACAAGAAGCTTGGTTCCGATCTGGTCGCCACGCTCACCCAGACGATCATGAGCGTCCGCAGGGACCTTTTGGCCGAGGATCCGATTTTCGCGCAGATCACAGCGCCCAGCACCGACCAGGATGCCTACCTTCCGCTGCACCCCGGGGCGGCGGCCGTCTACAACGCCACCCAACAGAGTTTCATGGATGAGTACGGCAACTGGATTTACCTCACGCCGATGATCCTGGGAGGCGCTGCGACCGTCCTCGCCGCGGCCTGGAAATTCCTGGGACTTGGGAGCCCGAAAAGCGAGGGTCCGCTGGATTCCCTTTATGCGCTGGGGCGCCGTATCCGAAAGGCCGGCACCGAAGCCGAACTCTCCGACATCGAGGAAGAGATCGACGGTATCCTCAGCGCGCAACGCGCCAAAGCAGCGCGCGGAGACGAGAGTGCGGTGGACGACGCGACGCTGAATGTCGCCGCCCATAGGCTCGAGAGCTTGGTCCACGATCGACGAGCGATGCTTGCGAAGAAACCTGCAGTGGCCTGTGTAGCCTGAGCGACACAGAGGAGTCGTTATGAATTAGTTGCCGCTGCGAACTCCCGCAGCCATCGCCCTTTTATGCGCCGGCTTTCTTTCGACCACCGCGACGGTTTCGAGGGCCGATGAAAGCGGCACCAGTTTTTAGCTTCCGGGCATATTTGGCAGTCTCGCGACCGCGCCGGGGCAGCCGGGATGGGCGTTCGCGACGGTTTATTATCATACATCGGTCAGTGCTGGTGCCGATGTCGCGCGTTCCCGCGGACTTCAGATCGGCAGCCTGAATCCGAACCTGAACGTCAATTTGAATGCGACCCTGAAAGCCGATGCTGACCTCGCATTGCTCGTCCCGAGCTACACGTTCGCAACTCCGGTTTTAGGTGGTCAGTTGGCGGTACAGATGGCAGCGATCGTCGGGCGCAACGGCGCCACCGTCAACGGGACACTATCCGTTTCGCTGCCGCCCTTCGGCTTGGTGTGAACCGACAGCATCGGCGATTCCGTCACTGGCTTCGGCGACCTCTATCCGAAGATGATGCATCGGGGCTCTTCATTTTGAAGCGCGCATGAACGCGGATATTCGCACTATCGCTGGCGGCTCTGCAGGCTCCCGATCAGCCGCCCAACCAGCTCATCGATTTTGCCCAGCGCCGTTGGCGGATCGAGGAACTCGATATCGTCCACGTTCCAGTATTCGACGCGATGGGCGACACCGGCAAAGCGGCGCTCGATCATGGGGCGATGCTCGGCATCCTTCAGTGCGACCACAAGGGCTGCCTGCGCAAAGTCGTCGTCCGTGCAGAGCACCGGATCGCGCGCAGCGCCTTCAGGCACAATGCCTTTGGCTTGCAAGGCATTCACCGTGTAGGGCGACATCGGCCCCACGTTTTCAGGAAAGAGAAGATCTTCGGCGACGCCGCGCGAGAAGGCCTGCCAACCCAGCCCTTCGAGCCCGGCCTGATGGTTGAAAATCTCCTCGGCATAGCGGCTTCGATAGTAGTTGCCCGTGCAGAGAAACAGCACGCGATTGGTCTTGTTCATCAAGTCGTATGTCCATCAACGATCTGCCACATGCCATGGGGATGTCATGTGGTCCCGCAATTCGAAGAAGCTAACACGTGTTCGTGCCGAAAGACACGTGGCTTCTCAACAGCGCAGCCGCGTAACGACCTGTGGCAGTGACGCCAGCAGCAGCACGACGCAGACGCAAAACAGCACAATGTCCTTGAACAGGAACTCGCCTGCCAGATTCCAGGCCATCGGGTCGGTTGAGATGCTCCATGTCACGACGCCAGGCGTGGTGAAAAAGAACGACCAGGTGACGGCGAAAGTGACCACTCCCATCAACGATCCCAGCGCTGAGAGGATCGGGCTGAACGCACCGGCAGCCAGCAAGGCCGCAATCACGAATTCAGTGACACCGAGGACATAGGCTTCGCCCCTCAATCCGAAGACCGATAGCCACGAGACAAGCGGGCTGTTGCTGATGAATTGCGCGATGCCCTGGGCCGACTGCAGCGTGAACTTCTGCATGCCGAACGACACGAAGATCACGACCATGACCCAGCGCAGGATCGCCAGCGGTCGATAGGACCCGGCCCCGTCCTCTGCAATGTGGAAGGTTGCTCTCGCTAGCTCGTTCATTTCACCGGCCCTCGATGATGCATTATTGGCGGTACGGCCGCATTGCCGGCTCGTTACGTGCGGAGGGCGTGTTTCCGTTCACGATTGTGTGCGGCGCGGCCGGGCTCGGATCACGAAAATAGTCGTTGGACACGTCCGCTGTACGTGTGTCGCGATCGTCTCTGGCCCGCCCCTGGGGTTCGGTTCGGGAGCATCGCCATGATGACATCATGCCGGTGTTTTGCCCGACGCGTCAAGGAAATTTCGTAAAATCAGCAGTCGTGTGACGCCAGCGGTCAAGCCATTGATAAGGCTCACCGCGCCTACTGTGCATGGGGTTGTTTTCGCGTTTTTGGTTGAAGCGGGCCTGCCCTGCGGACAGCGGCAGACGCGCGCGATCATCCCGCCTTCGCGACGCGGCTGTCCGAGCGCAGGTTCTGGAAGAACTTTTCCACCTCGCGCGACAGCGTGTCCGCCGTCGCGGTCAGGCTGCTTGCGGCCGTCAGCACGGACGTCGCCGCCGTGTCGGTCTCGCCGATGGCGTCGCGGAGCGAGGTGATGTTGGCAACCAGCGTCTCGTTGCCCTGGGCGGCGCTTTGCGCGTTGGAGGAGATCTCGCGGGTGGCCTGGTCCTGCTGGCCGACGGCGCCGGCAATCGCGGAGGTGACCTCGTTGATCTCGCGCACAGCGCCGCCGATCTCGCGGACGGCATCGACCGCGCTGCGGGTGGAGGACTGGATCATCGCGACGTTCTCGCCGATGTCGGCGGTCGCCTTCGCGGTCTGTCCCGCCAGCGCCTTCACTTCGTGCGCGACGACCGCAAAGCCGCGGCCGGCGTCACCGGCGCGCGCAGCCTCGATGGAGGCGTTGAGCGCGAGCAAATTGGTCTGCTCGGCGATCGTCTGAATGAGGGTCAGCACGCCGTCGATGCGCTGCGTGGCGGCGGCGAGGCTCTCGATCTCGGCGATCGATTTTTCGGTGCGCTGGCCGGTCTGCTCCACCGCGCCCGCGGATTGCCGCACCTGGCGGCCGATCTCCTCGACCGATGCCGACAGCTCCTCGGCGGCACCTGCCACCGCACTGACGTTGTGCGAGGCCTGCTCGGTGGCGTTCGCCGCCGTGCCGGCGCGGCTGCTCGCATCCGCGGTGACGCGGGTGATGGTCTGTGCGGTCTCGCGCATGACGGTGGCGTTGTCGCTGAGGCCGCGCATGATCGCGCCGATCGCCTCGCGGAACGCTTCGACCGACTGCTCGATGTGGCGCGCGCGCTCTTCGCGTGCCGCAGAATCCTGCGAGACCTGCGAGGCGAGGTTGCGGTTGCGCCCCATCGCGTCCTGGAACACTTCGATGGCGCGGGCCAGTGCGCCGATCTCGTCGGCGCGGCCGGCGTGCGGCACCACGACATTCTCGGCGCCGTCGGCGACCTGCTTGATGGTCGCGGTGATCGCGGCGAGCGGCCGCGCGATCGAGCGGGCGATGATGATGATGCCGATCACGACCAGCGCCAGCGCGACGCCGGCGAGACACGTCAGCACGAATGAGAGCGTACGGTTGGTCTCGGTCTCGCGCGCGATCTGCCTGGCGCGCTCGGCATAGACCTTGGAGAGCGCCTCGAGATCCTTGTTCAGCGCCGAGCGCACGGCGCGGTTGGCGTCGTTGTCGCCCCATTCGCGGCCCGCGGCCGCATTGATCTCGACGCCGCGGCGGACCAGCTCCTTGCGGAAGTCGACGAACTGCTCGATGCGCTTCTTGAAGGTGGCGAACTGCTCGGCGTCGTCAGCCTTGACGATGCTCTCCCATCCCTTCACGACATTCAGGATTTGCCCGTTGAACTTGAGCAGGCCATCGCCGTATTTCTTCACGACCGCCGGTTCGGTCGACATGTAGACGCCGCGCGATTCCATCACGACCGCATAGACCAGCGAGTTGACGCGCTCGACGTTCAGCGCCGCCGCATTCGCCGTCTCGATCGCGCTGGTCAACTCGGCGCCGCGGCGGCTGTTGTAGTCCGACAGCATAGCGATCGCCGCGATGAGCAGGGCGAATAGCGCGAAGATCGCATAGAGCTTGGTGGCCAGCGAGAAACGGCCTGCCAGGCCGGCGGTATTCCCAGATCGGTCTGATGTCATGGTGCGGGGGCCCGAATGGCCAGGAGTGGCCGGACTGCGCGGTCTTCTAAAATTGATGCAAAACTATGCAGAATGAAGATGGACGCAGCGTTAACGCGGCCGTTGGCCCCCCTTCGCCCCAGGTCGAAAGAAAGGTAAGATATTTCAGCGTCTTGATCCAAAGGTATAGTTTCAAGATCGCCTTGGAGTCGGTCACTGGCCGACGAACCCCGGAGGGGCCTTTGGTCTACCGCCACGCCATCGACGCCACGACCTACACCTTTCCCGACCTGCGCGACCTCCTGGCCAAGGCGACGCCGCCGCGCTCCGGCGACCGGCTGGCCGGCATTGCCGCAGAGAGCGCCGAGCAGATGATCGCCGCGCGGATGGCGCTGGCGGACGTCCCACTCGGTCAATTCCTTAACGAGGCCGTCGTCCCCTATGAGGCCGACGAGGTGACCCGGCTCGTCATCGACAGCCATGACGCCAAGGCGTTTGCCCCCGTGGCCTCGCTGACGGTCGGAGCCTTCCGCGACTGGCTGCTGTCGGACGCGGCCACGGCGGAGGTCTTGCGCAAGCTCGCGCCCGGCATCACGCCGGAGATGGCGGCCGCGGTGTCGAAGCTGATGCGCAACCAGGACCTGATCCTGGCGGCGCGGAAATGCGAGGTCATCACCGCCTTCCGCAACACCATCGGCCTGAAGGGCCGGATGAGCACGCGGCTGCAGCCCAACCATCCCTTCGACGATGCCAGGGGCATCACCGCCTCGATCCTCGACGGCCTGCTGCTAGGAGCCGGCGATGCCTGCATCGGCATCAATCCGGCAAGCGACGATCCGGCCGTCATCGCGCAATTGCTGCGGCTATTGGACGAGATCATCGCGCGGCTGAAGATTCCGACCCAAGGCTGCGTGCTGACCCATGTCACCACGACACTGGCGCTGATCGGGCAGGGCGTGCCGGTCGACCTCGTCTTCCAGTCGGTCGCCGGCACCGAGGCCGCCAATCGAAGCTTTGGCATCGACCTCGCGCTGCTGAAGGAGGCGCAGGCAGCCGGGCTGTCGCAGAAGCGCGGCACGGTGGGCGAGAACGTGATGTATTTCGAGACCGGCCAGGGCTCCGCGCTGTCGGCCAACGCCCATCACGGTGTCGACCAGCAGACCTGCGAGGCGCGTGCCTATGCGGTGGCCCGTGCCTATGCGCCATTGCTGGTCAACAGCGTGGTCGGCTTCATCGGTCCGGAATATCTCTATGACGGCAAGGAGATCATCCGGGCGGGGCTGGAGGATCATTTCTGCGGCAAGCTGCTCGGCCTGCCGCTCGGCACCGACATCTGCTACACCAACCATGCCGAGGCGGACCAGGACGACATGGACAATCTGCTGACGTTGCTTGCCGCCGCCGGCGTCACCTTCATCATGGGGGTGCCCGGCGCCGACGACGTCATGCTGAACTACCAGTCCACCTCCTTCCACGACGCGCTCTATGTCCGCGACGTCTTCGGCGCGGCCCGCGCGCCGGAGTTCGACGACTGGCTGGTCCAGACCGGAATTGCGAGCGCCGATTTCCGGCTTGCCGGTGATGCAGGCCTGTTGCCCGATTTCGCCTCCCGGTTGATCGCGTGACGCGAAAGTCCCGCAAAAAACATCATCCGACGGCGTGAACCGGGGAAACCATTGGTGCGTCTCATGAATTAGTTCGGTGCCACAATATTGAGGAATTCCGGTCGCAGCGTTACGCTATGTTTCTGGAGACCTCGTCAGTACCGTTCGTAGAACGTGGTTGGGGGAAGTTCGATGCGCGCTGATAGCAACGGAACGAGCCGGCATATTCTCTGTGTCTTCCCGCGTTACACGTCGTCTTTCGGCACCTTCGAGTATGCCTATCCGCTGACCGACGGCGTCCGCGCCTTCATGCCGCCGCAGGGGCTGCTGTTGCTCGCCGCCTATCTGCCGAAGGAGTGGCAGGTCAAATTCGTCGACGAGAATCTTCGCCGCGCGACAAAGGAAGAGTTCGAATGGGCGGAGGCCGTCTTCGTCAGCGGCATGCACATCCAGCGCCAGCAGATGAACGACATCTGCCGCCGCGCCCATGAGTTCGATCTGCCGGTTGCGCTCGGCGGCCCCTCGGTCAGCGCTTGCCCGGACTATTACCCGTCATTCGACTATCTCCATGTCGGCGAGCTCGGCGACGCCACCAATCAGCTGCTCGAAATCCTGTCGCGCGATACGTCTCGCCCCGAGCAACAGGTCGTGCTGACGACCAAAGACCGCGTGCCGATGACGGAGTTTCCGATTCCGGCCTATGAGCTCGCCGATGTGAAGCGGTATTTCCTCGGCAGCATCCAGTATTCCAGCGGCTGCCCGTATCAATGCGAGTTCTGCGACATCCCCGGTCTCTATGGCCGCAACCCGCGCATCAAATCGCCCGAGCAGATCATCGCCGAGCTCGACCGCCTGCGCGAATGCGGCATGACCGACACGGTCTATTTCGTCGACGACAATTTCATCGGTAACCGCAAGGCGGCGCTGGATCTGCTGCCGCATCTGATCGAGTGGCAGAAGAAGACCGGCTATGTGGTGCGGCTCGCCTGCGAAGCGACGCTCAACATCGCAAAGCGCCCCGAAATCCTCGAGAAGATGCGCGAGGCCTATTTCATCACCATCTTCTGCGGCATCGAGACGCCGGACCCCGACGCGCTGAAGGCGATGCACAAGGACCACAACATGATGGTCCCGATCCTCGAGGGCGTGCGCACCATCAACTCCTACGGGATGGAGGTGGTGTCCGGCATCATCATGGGGCTCGACACCGACAAGCCGAACACCTCGGAGGCGCTGCTCGCCTTCGTCGAGGAGTCGCACATTCCGCTGCTGACCATCAACCTGCTTCAGGCGCTGCCGAAGACGCCGCTGTGGGACCGGCTGGAGAAGGAAGGGCGCCTGGTCGATGACGAGGGGCGCGATTCCAATGTCAACTTCCTGTTGCCCTATGACGACGTCGTCGCATCCTGGAAGCACGCCATGAGCGTCGCCTACGAGCCCGAGAAGGTCTACGCGCGCTTCCAGTACCAATGCGACGAGGTTTATCCCCATCGCCTCAAGATGCCGGTGCCGGACGAGATGAAGACCTGGACCAATATCCGGCGCGGCCTCGTCATGTTGCGCAACATCTTCTGGAAGGTCGGCGTGCTCGGCGACTACAGGCGCGTGTTCTGGAAGTTTGCGCTGGAGCGGATCCGCCGTGGTGACATCGAAGGCCTGATCGGCTGCACAATGATCGCGCATCATCTCATCACGTTTGCGCGCGCGGCATCGAGCGGCAAGCAGAACGCGTCGAACTATTCGATCCGGCTGCGCGAAGCATCCGTTCCCGCCGAATGAGCGACAAGCCCGTTCCGGCACGCCCGACCGTCGACCTGAGATCGTTCACGCCTGCGCGCGTCGCGCTCGGGCGCAGCGGCGCGAGCCTGCCGACAAAACCGCTGCTCGATTTCACGCTGGCGCATGCCCGCGCCCGCGATGCCGTGCACGCCGCCTTCGACGCGCCGGGGCTGGTTGCCGGGGTGAGGGCGCTCGGTCTTGGCGCCACCGAGGTGACGAGCCGGGCCGCCGATCGCAGCGATTATCTGCGCCGGCCGGATCTTGGACGGCAACTCGATGCCAGTTCTGCCGCGGCGCTGGCGGATCGCGCCACTGCGCCGTGCCAGCTTGCGATCGTCATCGGTGATGGATTGTCGGCGGCGGCGGTCCATGCCCATGCAGTCGCGCTGCTGCAAAGCCTGCTACCGCTGCTCCGCGAAGGCGACGCTGTCGCGATCGGCCATGTCGTCGTCGCCTCAGGCGCGCGGGTTGCGCTGGGCGACGAGATCGGGGCCATCCTCGGCGCCCGCATGGTTTTGATGCTGATCGGCGAACGGCCGGGCCTGTCCGCGCCCGACAGCCTCGGTGCCTATCTGACCTTCGCACCGAAGCCCGGGCTGACCGATGCCGCGCGCAACTGCGTGTCGAATATCCACAGGGCCGGGTTGAGCTATCGTGAGGCCGCCCTCAAGCTCGTCTGGCTGGTCCGCGAGGGACTGGCGCGGGAGGTCACGGGCGTGGCGCTCAAGGACGAGAGCGCCGACCGGGCGCCGCGTCGAATTGGCTCGGCGTTGCCCGAATGACGGGCATTCCGGTAAAATCGCCGCATCTTGATCGATTTGGAGACCCTTGGCGTGCTTGCGAGTCGGGCTCATGACCTGCTAAACCGCAGCCGGCGATTTTACGCGCATTTTCAAAGGGCAAGCCTCCCATTCGTATGGCGTTTTCAAGCCGTTCGCAGGGCGCAATAAGCTCACTGACCGAGCCGATTTAGGAACTGGACAAGGCATGCTCGAAAAGCACCGCGAGAATGAGGTTCATGTCGACAAGGTCGAGCAAGGGCCTGCGTCCTCCATCGCCTTCGGGCTGGAGCGCATCGGGCTGATTGCGGTCCGGGCGCCGATCGTCTCCTGCATCATCCTGGTCGTGCTGATCGTCGGCGCGGTGTTCGGCATCTACCGGATCAAGATCGACGATTCGCTGTCCCAGCTGTTCCGCTCCAACACGCCGGAATTCCGCCAGTATGAAGCGGTGACGAAGAAATTCCCGGCCGAGGAATTCGACGTTCTCGTCGTGGTCGAGGGCAAGAACCTGCTGGCGCGAAACAATCTCGAGAAGCTGCGCGACTTCATCACTGACATGCAGCTGGTCGAGGGCACCCGCGGTTTGGTCTCGCTGTTCTCCGCGCGCCAGGCGCCGGCGCCGGGCAAGCTGCCGGCCGCGCTGTTCCCGGCCGAGCTGCCCGAAGGCGCGGCCTATGACCAGTTCATCGAGACCGTCAAAAACAACGAGATCATCCGCGGCAAGCTCTTGTCCGAGGACGGCACGCTCGCGCTGATCGTGCTGTCGCTCGATCCCGAGGTGGTCGCCTCCAGCAAGCTCACGAAGACCGTCGGCGACATCCGCGCGCTGATGAAGGAGGATCTCGGCGAGACCGGCCTCAGCGTACAGCTCTCCGGCGTGCCGGTGATGCAGCTCGAGATCCGCAACGCGGTCGAGCGCGACGGGCTCACCTATAACATCCTCGGCATTCTCGCCGGCTGCGTCATCGCCATCATCTTCTTCCGCAAGATCTCGTTCATGGTGGTGGCGGCGTTCCCGCCGATGATCGCGATTTTGATCGCACTCGGCGCGCTCGGCTGGGCCAATTTCAATCTCAACATGTTCCTGAACGTGATGACCCCGCTCATCATGGTGATCTCGTTCTCGGACTCGATGCAGCTCACCTTCGCCGCACGCGACCGGCTGATCGCGGGCCAGGACAAGTTCACCGCGTTCAGGAATGCGGTGCTGGTGGTGGGCCCAGCCTGCGTGCTGACGCACGGCACCGCCGGCATTTCCTTCATCGCGCTTCAGTTCTCGGACTCCGACCTGATCCGCAAGTTCGGCGAGGCGGGCCTTGCCGCGACCATCATCGCGCTGGTCACGGTGCTATCGCTGGTGCCGGTGTTCGGCGTGCTGTTCGTGCGCAACGAGAAGCTCTTTGCCGTCAAGTTCCAGACCGCGGATGCCGGCGTGCAGGCGCTGCGTAATTTCTGCTACTGGATCGCGGTGCGCATGGTCGGCCGACCCGGCCTGTTCAGCCTGATCGCACTGCTGTTCGTCGCCAGCCTCGGCGTCGTCTACGCCAATCTGCAGCCGCGCTACCGGCTCGCCGACCAGGTGCCGGACAAGCGCCAGGCGGTGGCCGCCAGCAACCGGCTCGACGCCAAGCTGACCGGCGCAAATCCGGTCAACGTGCTGATCCAGTTCCCCAAGGGCGAAACGCTCTACTCGCCGGAGACGCTGCAAACCATTGCGGACGTGCACGCGACCGTGGAGAAGGCGGCCGGCGTCGGCAATGTCTGGTCGCTGGAGACGCTGCGCCGCTGGCTGGCCGAAAAGGCCGGCAGCGACGATGTCGCGACGCTCAAGGAATATGTCAACGTCATCCCCGAGCATCTGGTGCGAAGGTTCATCGATGCCGAGCAGGATGCGGTGGTCGTGGCCGGCCGCGTGCCGGACAAGGACTCCAGCCAGCTCCTGCCGATCGTCGACAAGCTCGACACCGAGCTCGACGCCGTCCGCAAGAAACACCCCGGCTACGAGGTCGCCGTCACCGGGCTTGCCGCCATCGCCGCGCGCAATTCGGCCGGCATGATCGAGAAGCTGAACCGCGGGCTCACCGTCGAATTCGCGATGGTCGCGATCTTCATTGGGCTGGCCTTCCGCTCCTGGGTGGTGATGTTCGCCTGCATCCTGCCGGGCATTTTCCCGGTGGTGATGTCGGGAACGGTGCTGTGGGCGATGGGCGAGGGGCTGCAATTCGCCAGCGTCGTCGCGCTCACCGTCTCGTTCGGCCTGGGCTTGAGCGCCACCATCCACTTCCTCAATCGCCTGCGATTGGAGAGTAAGCCCGGCGTCGGTTCGGCGATCGCGGTGGAGCGGGCGACCGTGCTGGTCGGCCCCGCGCTGATCCTGACCACGCTGGTGCTGGCCTGCGGCCTCGTCGTCACCGTGTTCTCGGACCTGCCGTCGCTGCGGCTGTTCGGCTGGCTCAGCGCCTTCTCGATGGTGGCGGCGCTGGTGGCCGACCTCTTCATCCTGCGGCCGACGGCGATGTGGTTGATCAACCTGCACGCCAAGCTTCAGGGCCCCGACAAGCCGGCGATCTGAGCGGGGCGCGATGCGCGGGCTCAAGCGTCAATGCGCTACAGGTTGACCTTGAAATCGTCCCGCCCAACACCCCAAAGCAGCTGTCTGCGAAATCGGTTCATTCAGTAAAAAGCCCCCGGCTCGCGAAAAACCGGGGGCGTGTTCCTCTTGGAAGCGGGAAGAGCGATCAGCTCTTCGTCATCGTGATATTGACGCCGCGGATCTCGCCCTTGGACGAGATCTGCACCGTCTGCTTGGTGCCGTTGGTGCGCAGCGTCAAATTGGCGGCAAAGCCGTTGGCCTCGACGAACACGTCGATCTGGCCGCCGCCGGCGGTGCCCTGGAGATTGCCGAAGATGTTGCGACTGGACTCGCTCCAATTGCCGGAGATGCGGTCGCCCTGGCTGGTCACGTCGCTGGTGAGGTCGAATTTGTAGCTGTCGGAGGCGCAGTGCAGGGCTTGCTTCAGGTTGAGGCCGGTGCCGCCAACCTTGTAGTCCGCCTTGCAGCGGATGTGCTCGGTGGAACCGTCGGACAGCGCCACAGTGCCGGTACCGGTCCAGGCGCCATCGAAACCGGCGAACGGTCCGGACGACTGAGCGTGGCTTGCCGAAACCGAGAAGAGCAGCGCCGCGCCAATGCCGGCCGCCTTGATCGCCTGTCCAGATCGTCCAAAGAACTTCATCTCAAATATCCCGTTTTGGAACGACGCCGCTCATGGCAGGACGTCTCGCCACATCGAAAGTTTAGTGTTCCGAACCCGTGTCAGGTTCAAGCCTAACCGCCCACGATGTCAGGTGCGCAAAGCGCTCTCGCGTTGGTCCGAGCCCGGATTCCCTCTGTTTCCATGTGTTTCCGGCCGAAAAAGCGGATCGGACAGATGCAGCTCTGCAACAGGTGCCGTCCAAAACGCGACCTGCCCGAATTATGACGTAGTATCAACCTCTTACATCTGCCAATGAAGGCCTAGGGAAGACCTGATTTGGTAGGGGTGGCGCCAATTTGGCCGCATTTGCCAGCGCTTGTGCCTTCTCCGGTGCCGCCCTTTCCGCGGCAACTTGCCATCAGAACAATCCGTTCCCGTCGTCCGCCCTGTGCTGTCCGGGACTGGTGCGATTCTGCCGTCAGAATGAAGGAATACAATGCGTAAGCTTCTCGTCGCTCTCACCGTGCTGTCGGCAACCCTGTCCACGGCTGCGTTCGCCCAGCAGGGGCGTGGCACGGACGCCGAGCAGAAGGCCTGCACGCGCGACGTGCAGAAGTTCTGCCGTCCGGTCATCGACCAGGGCGATTTCACCGTTCTGGCCTGCCTCAAGGAGAACCGGGCCAAGATCTCGCAGGCCTGCGACCAGGTCCTGAAGAACCACAATCAGTAAGCTCGGCCGCTGGCCCACAAAGGCGGCCGTGGGGCCGCCTTTTTCACGCCGGATCCGCAGGGCTGCCATCGAGAGACAGGATTGGTTTTGCGGCCGTATTCCCCTATATGGGGGCCGCGGCGGCGTCGCCGGCATGAGCCTGCGCGAGCGCAAAAGCCTTTCCTGTCCAAACGATTGTTGATCAGCCCTCGATGACCTCTGCGAGCGAATTGCGATCCGGTAAGGGTGACCGCGACGAGAATTTTCCCGTCGCGTCCTGGATCATTCATCCGCGTCATCGCGCGCTGATCCTGGCGTATTACAATTTCGTCCGCACGGCCGACGACATCGCCGACCACGCGACCCTGCCGGCGGACGAAAAGCTTCGCTATCTCGACCTGCTCGAGGCGGAACTGCTCGGCAAGGACGAGACCAAGGGCGACACCCAGGCTGAAGCCGTCGCGCTGCGGCGCGCGCTGGCCGAGCGGGGCATGGCACCGCGCCACGCGCTGGACGTGCTCATCGCGTTCCGCATGGACGTGACAAAACTGCGCTACGAGAACTGGGACGAGGTCATCCACTATTGCCGCTATTCGGCGATGCCGGTCGGCCGCTTCATGCTCGACGTCCATGGCGAGAGCACCTCGACCTGGGCCGCGTCGGATGCGCTCTGCGCGGGCCTTCAGATCAACAACCACCTCCAGGATTGCGGCAAGGATTTCCGCGAGCTCAATCGCGTCTATCTGCCGCGCGATGCACTGGCCGCAAGCGGCGCCGCGGTCGAGCAGCTTGGACTTGCGCGGTCGCCGCCGGCGATGCTGGCCTGCCTCCAGGGGCTCGCCGTGCGCAACGAAGCGCTGCTCAACGAGGGCAGGTCGCTGAGCGCGGAGATCAGGGATGTCCGGCTCGGCGTCGACGTCGCGGTGATCCAGGCCTATGCGGACCGCATCGTGCGCCTCTTGAAGGTGCGCGATCCCCTGCGCGAACGCGTGCATCTGAACAAGCTTGAGCTGCTCACCTTCAGCCTCGCCGGCATGATCGGCGAAATCGGCCGCCGCGCGATCGGCCGCAAGGCCATCTCCAGACCTGGGACTGCCCATGACGCTTGAGGCGACCACGCCCGGCGCCAGTTATGGCTCGACCGCATCCGGCAGCTCCTTCTATGCCGCGATGCGCATCCTGCCGCGCGACCAGCGCGAGGCGATGTTCCAGATCTACAGCTTTTGTCGCCAGGTCGACGACATCGCCGATTCCGACGGCCCGCGCGACGAGCGGCTCGCCGCGCTCCAGGAATGGCGCAACGACATCGACGCGCTCTACCAGGGCAATCCGCCGCCCCGGCTGAAGGACTACGCCGCCTCGGTGAAGACCTTCGGGCTGAAGCGTGAGGATTTCCTCGCCATTGTCGACGGCATGGAGATGGACGTGCCGCAGGACATCCGTGCCCCCGACATGGCGACGCTCGATCTCTACTGCGATCGCGTTGCCAGCGCCGTCGGGCGGCTGTCGGTGCGGGTGTTCGGCCTGCCGGAAGAGGACGGCATCCTGCTCGCCCATCACCTCGGCCGCGCGCTGCAGCTCACCAACATCCTGCGCGACATCGACGAGGACGCAGGCCTCGGCCGGCTCTACCTGCCGCGCGAGGCGCTGCTGCATGCCGGCATCACGTCCAACGATCCGGACCGTGTGATCGCCGAGCGCGCTCTGCCGAAAGTCTGCCTGCCGCTGACGCAGCGCGCGAAGATGCATTTCGAGAAATCGGACGAGATCATGAGCCGCAACAAGCGCCGCGCGGTGCGCGCGCCGCGGATCATGTCGAAGTACTATCACGCCATTCTGGACCTCCTGATCGCGCGCGGCTTCGACGCACCGCGCGAGCCGGTGCGTGTGTCGAAGGTCACACGCTTCGCGATCCTGTTCCGCTACGCTTTCATCTGATGCAAAACACAGCTCACATCATCGGCGCCGGAATTTCCGGCCTCTCCGCCGCCGTGCGGCTCGCCAATGCCGGCTTCAAGGTCGCCGTGCACGAGGCGACGCAGCAGGCCGGCGGCCGCTGCCGCTCCTATTTCGACGGCGCCACCAATCTCACCATCGACAACGGCAATCATCTGCTGCTGTCGGGCAACAGCCACGCGCGCGCCTATGCGCGCTCGATCGGCACCGAGGCAGGCCTGGTCGGCCCTGAAACCGCGCAGTTTCCCTTCGTCGATATCAAGACCGGGCAGCGCTGGCAGATCGATCTCGGTTCCGGCCGGCTGCCGACCTGGGTGCTCGACGAGGGCCGCCGCGTTCCCGACACCGGTCTGACCGACTACCTCAAGCTGGCGCCGCTGATCTGGGCGTCGGAAGCGACGCTGGTCGGTAAATCCATTCCCTGCGAAGGCATTCTCTATCAGCGCCTGGTGCAGCCGCTGCTGCTCGCGGCGCTCAATGTCGATCCCCCCGAGGGTTCGGCGGGGCTTGCCGGCGCAATCGTGCGCGAGACGCTGCTCGCGGGCGGGCAGGCCTGTCGTCCGCTGATCGCGCGCGACGGCCTCAGCGCCGTGCTGATCGAGCCTGCCGTGACGTTTTTGACCGAGCGCGGTCACTCCGTTCAGCTCGGCCATGAGTTGCGGTCCTTCGTCAGCAATGACGGCAAGGTGACCGCGCTCAATTTTGGCGGTGAGGACGTGATCCAGCTTGGCGTCGGTGATGTCATCATAATGGCGGTGCCGCCGCGCTCCGCTGCGAGCCTGCTGCCCGGCCTGAAGACGCCGACCGAATTCCGCGCCATCGTCAACGCGCATTTCCGCATTGAGCCGCCTCCGGGTTCGGCGCCAATCCTGGGTGTGATCGGCGGCGTTGTGGAATGGCTGTTCGCGTTCCCGAATCGGCTCTCGGTGACCATCAGCAACGGCGACCGTCTCGTCGACATGCCGCGCGAGGAACTCGCGCAGGTGATCTGGAACGACGTCTGCGAGGCCGGCGGCGTCTCCGGCGAATTGCCTCCTTGGCAGATCGTACGCGAGCGTCGTGCCACATTTGCGGCCACGCCGGCGCAGAATGCCCTGCGTCCGGGGCCGGTCACCGCACTGAAAAACCTGTTCCTTGCCGGCGACTGGACTGCTACGGGATTGCCAGCAACGATCGAGGGATCGGTCAGGTCCGGCGATCGCGCCGCCGATCTGGTTTGGGCCGCCAAAGGATCCTGAAAAGCGGCCCTGACGGGCAATGTCCCCGTCACTTTCAATCGACTATCGGAGCAATCGAGCGACATGGATTCGGTGAACGCGACCAGCCGCGAAGCTTTGGAATCGAGCACCCTGGAATCGAGCATTGCGTCAGCCACGCAAGGCGTTCTCGGCTTGCAGCAATCCGACGGCCATTGGGTGTTCGAGCTCGAGGCCGACTGCACGATCCCGGCCGAATACATCCTGCTGCGCCATTACCTCGCAGAGCCCGTCGACACCGTGCTCGAGGCCAAGATCGGCAACTATCTGCGCCGCGTCCAGGGCGCCCATGGCGGCTGGCCGCTGGTGCATGACGGCGAGTTCGACATGAGCGCCAGCGTGAAGGCCTACTTCGCGCTCAAGATGATCGGCGATTCCACAGACAGCCCGCACATGGTGCGTGCGCGCGAGGCGATCCACGCACGCGGTGGCGCGATCAACAGCAACGTCTTCACCCGCTTCCTGCTCGCGACGTTCGGCGTGGTGGGCTGGCGCGCGGTGCCGGTGCTGCCGATCGAGATCGTGCTACTGCCGTTCTGGTCGCCGTTCCACCTCAACAAGATCTCCTACTGGGCGCGCACCACCATGGTGCCGCTGATGGTCATCGCCGCGCTGAAGCCGCGCGCGAAGAATCCGAAGGGCGTCGGCATCGACGAGCTGTTCTTGCAGGATCCGCGCTCGATCGGCATGACCGCCAAGGCGCCGCATCAAAGCATGGCCTGGTTCCTGCTGTTCCGCGCGCTCGACGCGATCCTGCGTGTCGTCGAGCCGATGTTTCCGAATCGCCTGCGCCAGCGCGCGATCGATGCCGCGCTCGCTTTCACCGAGGAGCGGCTCAACGGCGAGGACGGCATGGGCGCGATCTATCCGCCAATGGCCAACATCGTCATGATGTATGACGCGCTCGGCAAGGACGAGAATTTTCCGCCGCGTGCGATCACGCGCCGGGGCATCGACAAGCTGCTCGTGATCAAGGGCGAGGAGGCCTACTGCCAGCCCTGCGTCTCGCCGGTGTGGGACACGACCCTGACCGCGCATGCGCTGCTTGAGGCCGGCGGTGACAAGGCGGTGCCTGCTGCGAAGCAGGGCCTCGACTGGCTGATCCCGAAGCAGGAGCTCGAGGTGAAGGGCGACTGGGCGGTGAAACGGCCCGGCGTGCGTCCGGGCGGCTGGGCGTTCCAGTACAACAATGCCCATTACCCCGATCTCGACGACACCGCCGTGGTGGTGATGTCGATGGATCGCATGCGCCGGGAACACGGTGCGACCGGCTATGACGCGGCGATCGACCGCGGCCGGGAGTGGATCGAGGGCATGCAGAGCGACGACGGCGGCTGGGCGGCCTTCGACGTCGACAACCTCGAATATTACCTGAACAACATCCCGTTCTCGGACCACGGCGCGCTGCTCGATCCGCCGACCGAGGACGTCACCGCGCGCTGCATCTCGATGCTGGCCCAGCTTGGCGAGACCGCGAAGACCAGCAAGCACGTCGCCGACGGCGTGGCCTACCTCAGGAAGACCCAGCACCGGGAAGGGTCCTGGTACGGCCGCTGGGGCATGAACTTCATCTACGGAACCTGGTCGGTGCTATGCGCCCTCAATATGGCCGGAATTTCCCACACCGATCCCATGATGCGCAAGGCGGCCGGCTGGCTGGCCTCGATCCAGAACGAGGACGGCGGCTGGGGCGAGGACGCCGTCAGCTACCGGTTGGACTACAAGGGCTGGGAACCCGCCCCGTCGACCGCCTCGCAAACGGCATGGGCCTTGCTTGCCCTGATGGCGGCTGGCGAGGTTGATCACCCGGCCGTCGCCCGCGGGGTGGAGTACCTGATTGCAACACAGAACGAAAAAGGACTGTGGGACGAGAGCCGTTACACCGCCACAGGCTTCCCCCGCGTGTTCTATCTGCGGTACCATGGTTACCCTAAGTTCTTCCCGCTGTGGGCGCTCGCGCGGTATCGGAACTTGCGGAACACCAACAGCAGGGTGGTAGGGGTCGGAATGTGACTTTGGGGACGGGGGACTATGTTACCGCGGGTCAAGCCGTTGACCCGCGACCGATACTGATCGTGACCGGTCTGGTTCAGGAGGCCCGCATTGCTGCCGGGCCCGGAATGGCGGTCATTTGCTCGTCCAGCAGCCCGACGCAATTGCGGGCGCTTCTGACGGTGGTGGATCCCGAAACGATTCGTGGCGTGATCTCGTTCGGCGTGGCCGGCGGGCTCGACCCGACGCTGCGCTCCGGCGACGTCGTGGTGGCGACCGAGGTGCTCTCGGGCGATACCCGCTGGGCCGCGGGCCTTTCGCTCAGCGACGACCTCATCGACAAGCTGACCTCCGGCCGCCGCCGCGTCGTGCGCGGTTCCCTTGCCGGCGCCGAGGAAGTGGTCACGGGCAGCTCGTGCAAGGCGGCGCTGCATTCCGTGACCGGCGCCTCCGCCGTCGACATGGAAAGCCACATCGCGGCCGCCTACGCCGCCGAGGCCGGCTTGCCGTTCGCCGCGGTCCGCGTCATCAGCGATCCCGCCCACCGCGCGCTGCCGGCGCTCGCCCGCGCTGCGATCAAGCCGAACGGCCAGATCGACCTCGCCGCGGTCCTGCGCGGCATCGTGCGAAATCCGGCAACGCTGCATGCGCTGGTCTCGACCGGCATCGACTTCAACCGCGCGCTGCGCTCGTTGCGCGGCTGCCGCGACTTCCTGATCGGCACGGAGCTCGTCGACAGCGAGGCGTTGGTGGCAGAGACGGTCTGAGCGGGTGCTTCGAGCTGACAAGAGAAAGAGCCCGGTCGCGATTGGCGATCGGGCTTTTTATTTGAGCTGCCGCAATCGTCATCACAGGTGAGGTCGCAATCACTCAATGAGGTCTCGGCACCGCCGCCACCGAACGGCTTGAATGTGAGCCCGCCTACGCCTATCTTACGTTCGTCTTACATCAAGAAGGTCAGGCCAATGGCCGGCGCGGAAAAGCTCACCACCACCGTTTCCACCAAGGGACAGGTCATCCTGCCCAGCGCCATTCGCCAGCGGCGGGAATGGAAGGCGGGAACGCGGCTCACGGTCGAGGACACCCCGGAGGGCGTGCTATTGAAGCCGGCCCCGGCCTTTGCCGAGACACGGCCGGAGGACGTATTCGGCGTCTTGGCCCACCGCGGCAAGCCGAAAACACTGGAAGAGATGGACGAAAGCGTGCTTGCCGAAGCCAGGCGGCGGCATGATCGCGATTGATACCAACCTGATCGTCCGCTACCTGACCGGGGACCACGCCACGCAATCCGCACTTGCCCGCGCCTTGATCGACGGCGAGAAAGTCTTCGCCGCTATCACGGTGCTCCTCGAAGTCGAATGGGTGCTTCGAAGCGCGTACGAGTATCAGGCCGCGGACGTCGTGCGCGCGCTTCGCCTCTTCTCGGGGCTTCCGACTGTCACAGTCGAGGACGGCCCGATGGTTGCGGCGGCGCTCGACCTTGCCGGGAAGGGAATGGATTTCGCGGATGCTCTGCATCTGACAAGATCCGGACATTGCGAGAGCTTCGTCACCTTCGATCGCAAGCTCGTCAGGGCCGCGAAAGCGGCCGGCCATGAGGGAGTGCGCGAAGCACGGTCATCGCGGTGAAACTACGCGACGGCACTGAAACGGTCTCAGCCCGCAGGATGGATTGCGCCCTTGCGAAACCCATCTCGTGTCGATTACCGCTCTCGCCTTTGTCCCGTACAACTCTCATGCACCGGGGCCGCTGTGATATTCATTGCGCTGGAGGACGCGGAAGCCGAACCAACCCCAGTACACACAATGGCGCTGAATGAGACCATCGTCGTTGAGATCCATCGCCTCGACGAAGTCCATTTGCTCGCCCTTGCCGGCATCGCGCGGGTATTCCCAAATCAGGCGCTTGCCGTCGGTGAGATAGCCAGTCCGAAAATATTGGCGTACAGGCGGCTTGCGGATCGCGAGAATGTCGAACAGCGGCCGGATTTCCTTGCGCCCGTGAAGATAACCCCGGTCGATGCCCAGAAGGTGCGGCACGAGCGGGCTTTCGAACCAGGCGTCATCGGCATAGAGCGCGAGCAATCCGTCCGCATCGTTATGCGACAGCGCATCGTTCCAGGCAAAGTACATCCGTTCGACCGGCGTCGACCCGGCGGTAACGAGGTTCCTCGGCAGTGTCTTCTCGTCCATTGCGTCACTCCGTCTAGCTGACCACGCCCCCGCATTGTGGAGTGGATTTCGATCTGCTTGCCGATCAGAAGTCGCCTTCCCGGATATATGGTTGCACCCAAAGCGTCGCCTGAAGGATCACCGACTTCCACCACGCATCGTACATTCGGTTGACAATGTCCGGTGGATGGCCGCGCTTGGCGAGAAACGGCCGCATCGGCACGACGATGGTGGAACAAAATGCCAGTAGATCACGTGCACGAATGTGGCCAAGCGTGTGCCCGTGGTCCGTCTTGTTCTTCTTTGTCCGATGGTGCCGCAGCCCAATCTCGTATTGGTAATCGAGCCAGGCCTGATCGTATTTGGCACGGGCCGTATCGGTCACCCACCGCCCGAATCGCTTTGCGACGGCGCCTGCATATTCGGTATCGACCTTATGCGTCTTGGGATCTTCGTCGTAGGCGCGCAGATGAGGGTGATCAAAAATGACACCCCGCCAAACCTTCAGCAAATCATCAACCTGATTGGCAAGTATCTCCTCCGACATTCGGAGGTAGACGACATCTTCCTCGGAAAAGAGCGCCGATTTCTTTAACTCCTCCCATTCCTCCAATGTGATCGGCGATTTGGCGACCTTGTCAGTTCCGTAGTCGTATCCAGGGATCTTCTGTTTCTCTTTCACCTCATCCATTGTGTGTAACTCCTTGCTTGCTCCTGCTTTGATGGGTGAGCGATTGTGCCAGCCGGGTACGCCGGAGTTTCGGAGGCGAGGAACGCGATACTTTGGCTGTAGAGCGCGTAACGCGTCTCCTCGAGATGCATCAGGTAGGTGCCGCGGCCGAGCTTAAAGTCGCGGTTGAGGGGCGAGGGTCCCGAACAGCACCTTTCTGAAGCATCGACGCTCCATTGCAGAGCGAAACGCACGCCCAAAGACATAGTTGCAGAGGCGGCGCGGCTTTCTGGTCGTGCCAAGTGCTTGAGCTGAACAAAGCAAAAGGCCCGATCGCCATTGGCGATCGGGCCTTTTCTGTTCAGTGCAGCCCAGCGCGCTTACGCCGCAGTCGAAGCCTTCCGTGCGGCCTTCTCCTGCGCCGCGGCGGCCTCGTCCTTGCGGATCTCGGAGAGCTTCTTCTGGACCTGCTCCGAGAAAATGTACTGCGCCGGGCGCTGGTTCGACATGTCGATCTCCGGCGCCATCGGGCCCGTGGTCCTGATGCCGCGCAGCGACACCCACATCGCCTTGATCGGGTTGTTGAGAGCGGCGGTCGCTGCCGTCGGCTCGTAGCCGCAATGGGCCATACAGTCGGCGCACTTCTCGTACTTGCCGGTGCCGTAGGTCTCCCAGTCGGTGGTGTCCATCAGCTCCTTGAAGGTTTTTGCGTAGCCTTCGCCGAGCAGGTAGCAGGGCTTCTGCCAACCAAAAATGTTGCGCGCGGGCATGCCCCACGGCGTGCACTCGTATTCCTGGTTGCCGGCGAGGAAGTCGAGGAACAGGCCGGAATGCATGAAGTTCCACTTCTTGCCCTTGCCCATCGCAAAGACGTCGCGGAACAGCTTCTTGGTCTTGGTGCGGTTGAGGAAGTGCGCCTGGTCCGGCGCGCGCTCATAGGCGTAGCCCGGCGACATCGAGACGCCGACGCCGAGCTCGACGGTGAGGTCGAGGAACTTCGCGATCTCCTCGGCCGGATGGCCGTCGAAGATGGTGGCGTTGACGTTGACGGTGAAGCCGCGCGCCTTCGCCGCCTTGATCGCGGAGACGGCGCGGTCGAACACGCCCTGCTGCGACACGGCCTTGTCGTGGTGCTCCTTCAGGCCGTCGAGATGCACGGAGAAGAACAAATAGGGCGAGGGCTCGAACAGGTCGAGCTTCTTCTCGAGCAGCAGCGCGTTGGTGCAGAGCGAGACGAACTTCTTGCGGGCGACGAGGCCGCGCACGATCTCGCCGATCTCCTTGTGGATCAGCGGCTCGCCGCCGGGGATCGCCACCATCGGCGCGCCGCACTCGTCGGCCGCGTCCCAGCACTCCTGTGCGGTCATGCGGCGGTTGAGGATCGCATCCGGATAGTCGATCTTGCCGCAGCCGACGCAGGCGAGGTTGCAGCGGAACAGCGGCTCCAGCATCAGCACGAGCGGATAGCGTTTGCGGCCAAGCAGTTTCTGCTTGAGCAAATAGCCGCCGATACGCATTTCCTTGAAGAAGGGGATTGCCATTACAAGTTTCTTTCTGGGCTTGAAATTCGGATAGGTCAGCTTGCAGCCAGTTGGGCCGGAAGCCTGAATTCGATGTTTTCCTCGCGGCCCGGGAGCACCGAGACCGTCACCGGTCCGATCCGCCGCAGCGCTTCGATCACGTCATCCACCAGCACCTCAGGCGCCGAGGCGCCGGCCGTGAGGCCGACGGTTCTGGCACCCTTCAACCACTCCGGATTGAGCTCGCGGCCATCGGCGATCAGATAACTCGCGACGCCGGCTTCGGTGCCGATTTCGCGGAGCCTGTTCGAGTTCGAGCTATTGGCAGCGCCCACCACCAAGATCACGTCAACCAGTTTGCCCAATTCCCTTACCGCAGATTGGCGGTTCTGTGTCGCATAGCAGATATCCCGGATGTCGGGGCCTTGAATATCTGTAAATCGGGCCTGAAGGGCCCCGATAATGTCCTTGGTGTCGTCGACCGATAGCGTTGTCTGGGTGATGTAGGCCACTGGCGTATCCGCCGGCAGCGCCAGGGCCCTGGCCTCTTCAACGCTCTGGACCAGCAGAACGGGGCCGGCAACCTGGCCCATCGTGCCCTCGACCTCGGGGTGGCCGGCGTGGCCGATCAGGATCAGGGTGCGACCCCTGGTGATGTAGCGCTTCCCCTGGTTGTGAACTTTCGTGACCAGGGGGCAGGTGGCGTTCAACACCGGAAGGTCGCGCGCGGCGGCCTCTTCCTCGACGCTGCGGGCGACGCCATGGGCACTGAAGACGGTAACAGCCTTCGGTGGAACTTCGGACAATTCCTCGACGAAGATCGCGCCTTTGTTCTTCAGGCTCTCGACGACGTATTTGTTGTGCACGATCTCATGGCGCACGTAGACCGGCGGGCCGTATTTCTCCAGGGCCCGCTCCACGATCTCGATCGCGCGCACCACACCCGCGCAAAAGCCGCGCGGCTGCGCTAGATAAACTTCCATTGGACGCCCATCACGCAAGTTGCACCAATCCGCTCAATTGTCCCAGGCGGCACCCCGATACGGGCCAATGCTGCAATATCCGCACCATTGGTGTCGCGACCGCGGTAACCGCCCACCCCATCTCTGCCCAGGCGCATGCAGGCACAGCGCTTTGTGTCAAAAAATCGGCATTAAGGAAAGACGGAACGAGTCTAAGGGTTCCCCGTTAGGCCAATTCGAGGTACTATAATACTTCATTTCGCGTGAGCAAGACTGCGAGATTTGTGCTCACCCCTTCGTCACTTTACCGCCTCAACTCGACGGCTATACCGGCCGCTCCGCATGGTTTTGCCATGGTCTCCCGCAGTTTACTTCGAACCTGGTTCCCGCGAGAGCCACTCAAACAGCAATAGGTTTCGCGTGGGAACTCCGATAAACAGCGGGCGTTTCCGGCAGGCTGTTAACACTAGAAAGAAAAGAAGTGCTGCAGAGCGTAGTCGTTGCCATCGTCAGGGCCTGTACCCGGTTTGCCTCCCTCGTCGTCGTTGTCGGGCTCCTGTTGGCAGTGGGGGCGGGCTATTACGCGTCCCGGCACTTCGCCATCAACACCGACATCAATTCGCTGATTGCCCAGAATCTGGACTGGCGCCAGCGCGACCAGCAGTTCGACCGCGCTTTCGACCGCGACGCGACGATTCTCGCAGTCGTCGAGGCCAGGACGCCGGAGATGGCGACCGCAGCCGCGGACGCGCTGTTTGCCAAGCTGAAGGACAACAAGACCGAATTCCAGTCGATCCAGCAGCTCGGTACCGGTGAGTTCTTCGAGAAGAACGGCCTGTTGTTCCTGCCGACCGAGGAAGTCGGCAAGATCACCGGCCAGTTCGAATCCGCAGCGCCCCTGATCGAGATCATGGCCGGCGATCCGTCGATTCGCGGACTGACCGGCGCGCTGGAGACCGGGCTCGCCGGCGTCAAGCGCGGCCAGGTCAAGCTCGACAGCACCGAGCGGCCGTTCAACCAGATCGCGCAGACGGTCGAGACCGTGCTCAACAAGGGCAATGCGAGCTTCTCCTGGCGCGAGCTCGTCAGCGATCAGCCGCTGTCGGATTCGGACAAGCGTGCCTTCATCGAGTTCAAGCCGGTCCTCGACTACAATGCGCTGGAGCCCGGCAAGGGCGCGACCGACGCGATCCGCAAGGCCGCGCTCGATCTCGATTTTGCGACCAAATATCAGGCGCGGGTGCGGCTGACCGGTCCAGTCCCGATCGCCAACGAGGAATACGCCACCGTCCAGGAAGGTGCTGTCGTCAACGGCGTCGGCACCGTCGTCGTCGTGCTCCTGATCCTCTGGCTCGCGCTGCATTCCTCGAAGATCATCTTCGCAGTGTTCGTCAATCTGTTCGTCGGCCTTGCGCTGACGACCGCTGGCGGCCTGATGATGGTCGGCTCGTTCAACCTGCTATCGATCGCGTTCGCCGTGCTGTTCGTGGGACTGGGCGTCGACTTCGGTATTCAGTACAGCGTCCGCTACCGCTCGGAGCGCTATAAGCACGACGATCTCTCCAATGCCCTGGTGCTTGCCGCCAAGCGCTCCGCGGTGCCGCTGTCGCTGGCGGCGATGGCGACGGCCGCCGGCTTCCTCTGTTTCCTGCCGACCGACTACAAAGGCATTTCCGAGCTCGGCCAGATCGCCGGCGTCGGCATGCTGGTGGCGTTCCTCTCCAGCATCACGGTACTGCCCGCGATGCTGAAGCTGCTGAACCCGCCGGGCGAGAGGGAGCCGGTCGGCTATGCCTTCCTGGCGCCGCTCGATTACTTCCTCGAGAAGCACCGGGTGCTGGTCGTGGGTGGCACGCTGCTGCTGGCGGTGGCCGGCCTGCCGCTGCTCTATTTCCTGAAGTTCGACTTCAACCCGATGAACCTGCGCAACCCGAAGGCCCAGTCGATCGCGACGTTCCTCGATCTGCGCAAGGATCCCAACACCGGCGCCAATGCCATCAACGTGATGACCAGGTCGGAGGAGCAGGCCAAGCAGGTTGAAGCGAAGCTGGAGAAGGTGCCGGAGGTGTTGCGCGTGATGTCGCTCGACAGCTTCGTGCCGGAGGACCAGCAGCCGAAGCTGAAGCTGATCGCGCAGGGCGCCAAGGTGCTGAACCCCGCGCTCAACCCCGACCAGATCGACCCGGCGCCGTCGGATCAGGAGAACGTCGATTCGTTGAAATCCTCGGTCGACAATCTGCGCCGCACCGCCGGTGACGCCAAGGGCCCGGGCGCAGTCGCCTCGCGTCGGCTCGCGGACGCGCTCGAGAAGCTCGCCAATTCGGACGAGGCGACCCGCAACAAGGCGCAGGACGTGTTCGTCACGCCGATGAAGATCGTGTTCGACCAGCTCAGGAACGCGATGCAGGCCGAACCGGTCACCCTGAAATCACTGCCGCCCGATCTCGTGAACGCCTGGAAGAGCAAGGACGGAATCATCCGGGTCGAAGCTCAGCCGAAGGGCGATCCCAACGACAACGATACGCTGCGCAAGTTTGCGGCAGCGGTGCTCGAGGCCGAGCCGACCGCAATCGGCGGCCCGGTCTCGATCCTGAAGTCCGGCGACACCGTGGTGAATGCATTCATCCATGCCGGCATCTATGCGTTGCTTGTGATCGGCCTGTTGCTGTGGATCACGTTGCGCCGGATCGTCGACGTGCTGATGACGCTGGTGCCGCTTCTGGTCGCCGGCGCGGTGACGCTTGAGATCTGCGTGCTGATCGGCCTGCCGCTCAACTTCGCCAACATCGTCGCGTTCCCGCTGCTGCTCGGCGTGGGCGTCGCGTTCAAGATCTATTATGTCGTGGCGTGGCGGTCCGGCAGGACAAACCTGCTTCAGACCAGCCTGACGCGTGCGATCTTTTTCAGCGCACTGACGACGGCGACCGCGTTCGGCAGCCTGTGGCTGTCGAGCCATCCGGGCACATCCAGCATGGGCAAGCTGCTCGCACTTTCTCTGGTGACGACGCTTGCCGCAGTGCTGCTGTTTCAGCCGGCCCTAATGGGCAAACCCCGCAATCTCCGGGAGTAGGCAGATGTCGCCGACTGGATCGGCGGCACCTTTCTGACCGGGCTTGGCCGCGGTGACGCTCTTCGGAGCCGCCGCCGTCGGCGCAGGTGCCGCGGCACCCGGCGCTGCTGCCTTGGGCGCCGCACCTGTCGTCTTGGGCGCACCCTTTGCCGTGGCGCTGGCGGTGCTCAAGGGAATCGGCGGACCGACGCGGGTCCAGGTCTCGCCGCCGCACAGGAAGCCGAGCACGCAGCCCTTGATCTCGAGCTGATCGGTGCCGACAGGCGTGATGGTCGCACTATACATCTGACCATCCTTGGCGTTGTAGACCTGACCTTCCCACTGCTCGGCACCGGCCGTCTTCTTCATGTCGATCAGGGTCGCCATGCCCAGCGTCGGCCTGTTCTTTTTTGAGACATCCGGGTTGTTCTCGTCGCGGCCTCCGGGCTGCTTTTCCCAGGAAACCGCGCCCCACATGCTGCCGTTGCATTGGGCGACGCGGATATTGGCGACCCCGTCGGCGACCCGCCAGTCGCCGGTGGGATCGGCGGCGAGCGCCGGTGTCAGGCCGGCGTAACCGCCTGCCAGTATTATTCCGGTGTAAAGGGCCAAACGCATGAGTGTTCCTTGGCAGTGCAACATGGTCTAAAGCTGTGCTTGCGAAGATGGTCCGAAAAAGGGCAAAAGGCCGCACAGACCCTTTTCCGTTTGCTGACCGTTTTCAGTTGACGAAGCGGCCCTCAACCGAAGTATGTAGCGGATGAACAGTCCAAATCCAGACATGTCCCAGTTGTTCGCGGACCGTCAGGCCCAGCGCAGCACCCTGCATAATCGGTACCTGAACGAGCAGTTCGTCCGGGTTCTCAAGACCATCGGCTACGACGTCGGCTTCCAGAAGGGGCAGGGACAATACCTCTTCGATCGCGAGGGGGCGCGTTATCTCGACCTCTTGTCCGGCTTTGGCGTGTTCGCAATCGGGCGCAATCATCCGGTGATGCGCGATGCGCTGAAAAGCGTGCTCGACGCCGATCTGCCCAATCTCGTCCAGTTCGACGTCTCGGTGCTCGCGGGCGTGCTCGCCGAGCGGCTTTTGAAATACGTTCCGTATCTCGACAAGGTGTTCTTCGCCAATTCCGGCGCCGAATGCGTCGAGGCGGCGATCAAGTTCGCGCGTGGCGCCACCGGCCGCCCCGGCATCGTCTACTGCGCCCACGGCTATCACGGCCTGACTTATGGCGCACTGTCGCTGACCGGTGATTCGAACTTCCGCACCGGCTTCGAGCCGCTGCTACCGGGCTGCACCTCAGTTCCGTTCAACGATCTTGCCGCGCTCGAAAAGGCGCTGGCCTCGCGCGAGGTCGCGGCCTTCGTGGTCGAGCCGATCCAGGGCAAGGGCGTCAACATGCCCTCCGACGAGTTCCTGCCGGGCGCGGCCGCGCTCTGCAAGAAGTACGGCACGCTGTTCGTTGCCGACGAGATTCAGACCGGCATGGGCCGCACCGGCCGCTTCCTCGCGGTCGAGCACTGGAACGTCGAGCCCGACATGGTGCTGCTGTCGAAGTCGCTCTCGGGCGGCCACGTGCCGGTCGGCGCCGTGCTGACGCGCAAGAGCATCTTCGACAAGATCTTCAACCAGATGGACCGCGCGGTGGTGCACGGTTCGACTTTCTCCAAGAACGATCTCGCGATGGCCGCCGGCATTGCCACGCTCGACGTGATGGAATCGGAGAAGCTGATCGAGTCCGCCGCCAAGCGCGGCGCCGAGCTTCGCCTCGCGCTCACCCGGATGGTGCCCGGCTACGAGCTCTTGAAGGAAGTGCGCGGCAAGGGCCTGATGATCGGCATCGAGTTCGGGCCGCCGAAATCGCTGCGGCTGCGGGCGTCCTGGAACGTGCTGGAGGCCGCCAACAAGGGCCTGTTCTGCCAGCTCATCACCGTGCCGCTGTTCAAGGATCACAAGATCCTGACGCAGGTCGCCGGTCACGGCAGCCACACCATCAAGCTGCTGCCGCCGCTCACCATCACCGAAGAAGACTGCAGCTGGATCGAGCGCGCCTTCGACGAGGTCATCGCCGGCAGCCACAAGGTCCCCGGCGCGATCTGGTCGCTCGGCAAGACGCTGGTCGACAACGCGGTGCGAAGGTCGGCCTGATCTCGTCATTGCGAGCGAAGCGAAGCAATCCAGAGTCCCTCCGCGGAGACGATCTGGATTGCTTCGCTCCGCTCGCAATGACGGTGGAGACGTCTACCCCTCCACATTCGCCTTCATCGCCGCCTCGAACTTGTCGACGAATTCGGTGAGCTCGTCGCCGCCGATATCGCTGACGGCCCAGAAGTTCAGGCCGCGCTCGCCCCAGCGGCGGCAGTTGAAGCCCTGCATGGTCTGCGTCTTCGGCGGCCGGTGCTCGGTGCTCGCGGTCTGCGACACGAACAAATTGATGATGTGCTGCCGGCGCCGGTAGACCACGGCACCGATCGCGCGCGCATCGACATAGTCGAGCCGGCCGCCGACCAGGGTAAAGCCTTGCGCGGTGAGGTCGATCACGGGCGGGGCGACATCGAGCTTGCCGTTGAACCAGGGCTTGACCGTGTGCTGATCAGTCGAGACCACGTCGATGAGGTGGCCGGCCTGGAGCGAGCGCAGATGTGCGGAGACGACCTCCGAGAGAATGCGCTGCTGGTCGTCCTGGCGCAGCACCACGGCGACGACGCCGGAGGCGGCGAGCGCCGAGACTGCCGAACCCATCGCAAAACCGCGCAGCACGGAACGCCGGTTCGGCTGCGGCCGCGCTTGCGGCATCGACGCCTCGATACGGGCACGCAAGCCAGCGGGCGCGGTATAGCGCAGCTTGGTGTCGGCCAGCACGCGCTTCATCTCGCGCTGTGCCGCAAGCTCGGCCGTGCAGGCCGGGCAGCTTGCGATATGGGCTTCGACCTCGCGCGCATGGCCGGCATCGAGCTCGTTGTCGAGCAGCGCGTGAAGCAGGATTTGTGCTTCGTCGCAGGTCATTTCGAGTGCTCCTCTTCCGCCGTCCAGGCCGCGCGCAGCATGGCGCGGGCGCGGGCGAGGCGGGACATCACGGTGCCGACCGGGGCACCGACGGCTTCGGCAATTTCACGATAGGACAGGTTGCTGATCTCCCGCAGCACGAAGGTTTCCTTGAATGGCTCGGCAAGCGCGTCGATCATCTTGCGGATGGCGCCGGCGTCGCGGCTGCGCAGCACCTCGGTCTCCGGGCTCGCCTCGCTCTCCTGCCACATCGGCGTCTGGTCGGCGGCGCCGGGCGTGTCCTCGATCGCGGCGTGCGAGTGCGCGCGTCTGGCATATTCGGCGTTGCAGACATTGCGCAGGATCGCGAACAGCCACGGCTTCATCGCCGGGCCGCGATAGCTGTCGAAGTGCTTCAGCGCGCGCAAATAGCATTCCTGCACCGCGTCCTCCGCGTCGGAGGCGTCGCGCAGCAGGTAGCGTGCGAGCGTGTAGACGTCGTCGAGATAAGGGAGCGCCGCCTCGCGGAAGCGCTGCGCCTTCTGGAAATCGTCGCTGACGGGCATCGCCTCTCGCTTTGCCTCTTGCTGCGTTTCGTATGTCGTTGCGAGCTTCGCGTCGTTGTTGGGCCTGACCGAAGGCACGCGAGCCCGGCCGGCGTGGGACCACCGGCCGGGCAAGACAGAGATGCCTTGGTTGGAGACGTTACTCAACCTTGATCATCCCGGTCATGTGCGGGTGCAACGAACAAAAATACTTGTAGTCGCCCGCATTGGTGAAGGTGAACGCGAACTTGTCGTCGGTGTCCAGGGTCTTGGACCTGAACTTGCCGGCCGACACCACGGTGTGGGGGATGTCGTCCCGGTTGGTCCAGGTCACGGTCGTGCCGACCTTGATCTTGAGCTCCGGCGGCTGGAAGACGAAATTGTCGATATGTACCTCCAGGTTGTCGTCGGCGCGGGCGATTGTGGCGGGTAGCAGGATGGCCGCGGCCAAAGTGAGACCGAGGTCGACCCCGAAGTCGCGGCGGTTGAGTGTCTTCATTGTCAGCTTCCGTTCAGCCCTGGATCAACCCTGCAGCGGCGTATCGATGATCGCGAGCCGCTGCTCGTTCTGCTTGAAGTTGATGCTGGCGACCCCGAGCATCGAACGGAGCTTGGCGTCCTCGACCTTCATCGGTCCGGGCGAGGCGGCGGTACCCGGCGCCGGCTGCGGGAACGCGGTCGAACGCGCGGTGTGGAATGTGACGTTGCCCTCGACCTTCTGCATCACCTGGTGGATGTGCCCGTTCAGCACGGTGACCGAGCCGAAACCCTTGACGTATTCGAGTGCGCGGCCGCCGTCCTCGGTGCCCCAGCCCCATTCCGGATAGACGGTCCAGAGCGGGATGTGCGCGAACAAAACGACCGGCGTGGATTTCGACTTGCCCCGAAGATCGTCCTCGAGCCAGGCAAGCTGCTCGGCGCCGAGATTGCCGAGGCCGCCGCCCTTGAGGTCGACGACGTTGACGAGGCCGACGAAGTGCACGCCGCCGGCGTCGAAGGAGTACCAGCCCTGGCCCTTGGTGCCGCGGCCGTAGCGCTCGCGATAGAACTTCACCTCTTCGTCGAGGAAGTCATGCTCGCCCGGCACGTAGTGCACGTCCAGCTTGGACTGCGAGATGATGCGATCGGCGTTGTCGAACTCGGAGGCTTTCGACAGATGAGTGATGTCGCCGGTGTGGATCATGAAAGACGGCTTGAGCGGCATCGCATTGATCTTGTTGACGGCTTCCTCCAGCGTGCCCAGCGCATTGGGGTTGGCCGGCTTGTCGAAGCCGACATGGCTGTCGCTGATCTGGAGGAAGGTCATGCCGGGCGCGGCGGCGGTTGCGGCCTCGGCTGAATCGATAATGCCAAGCGACCGCGGGACGCCGCCCGTGATGGTCCAGAGCACCCCGGTGCCTGCCCACGTCATGCACTCCAGCACCTTGCGGCGGCTGACGCCGTCTTCGCCGTGATCGTGTCCGCTCATCGCACGTCTCCCTTGGCCCGGAATTGGGCTTCGTGGAGGTGATTGGGGGAGGGGGCGGTTTATTCGCGGGGGGCGATGACGATTTCGTGAGGTGGGATCACGTAGGCCGGATGCAGCGCAGCGCCTGTTGGCGGCTCGACAGCGCGCAATTTGCTACGCTGCGCCAGGGAACATGAACGGGGATCTACGCCGAAAATTCCCGGACCGCCCGCAGCACGAGGGCAGGCGGATTGCCGATCTCGCCCGATTGCAACGTGGCGATCTCCGAGCCGGTGGGACCGAGGGAAAAGCGCTGACTGATCATGGTGATTGGACGCTACTTCGCATCCTCCAGGATCATCGCAGCGCCCTTCTCGGCGATCATCGCGGTCGGCGTGTTGGTATTGCCCGAGGTGATCGTCGGCATGATCGAGGCGTCGACGACGCGAAGACCGCTGAGGCCATAGAACCGCAGGCGCTCGTCGACCACGGCCATGGGATCGCTCGCCGCGCCCATTTTCGCCGTGCCGACGGGATGGAAGATGGTGGTGCCGATATCGCCGGCGGCTTTTGCCAGCGAGGCATCGTCGTCGCCGACGGTGGGGCCGGGCAGATATTCGCGCGGGCGATATTTGGCCAGCGCCTTCTGCTGCATCAGGCGGCGCGTGGTGCGGATGGCATCGGCGCCGACCTGGCGGTCGTCATCGGTCGACAGATAGTTCGGCGCGATGATCGGCTTTTCGTCCGGCGTCGCCGAGCGCAGGCGCACGGTGCCGCGCGAGGTCGGCTGGAGATTGCAGGCGCTCACCGTGATCGCCGGGAAGCGGTGCAGGGGATCGCCGAACTTGTCGAGCGACAGCGGCTGCACGTGGAACTGGATGTTGGCGCGCGCGCGTGTCGCATCGGAACGCGTGAAGATGCCGAGCTGCGACGGCGCCATGGTCAGCGGACCGCGGCGGCGGAAGGCATAGTCGAGGCCCATCAGGCCGCGGCGGATCAGATTGTAATAGGTCTCGTTCAGCGTCCGCACGCCCTCGACCTTGTAGATCGCGCGCTGCTGCAGATGGTCCTGCAGATTGCGCCCCACGCCGGGCTTGTCCATCACGATGTCGATGCCGAGCGGCGACAGCCAGTCGGAGGGCCCGATACCGGAGCGATGCAGCACCTGCACCGAGCCGATCGCGCCGGCCGACAGGACCACCTCGCGCTTTGCGCGCGCCTCGATGGTCTCGCCGTTCTGGATGAAGCGCACGCCGACGGCGCGGCCCTGCTCGATGATGAGACGGTCGACCAGCACATTCTTCTCGAGCCGCAGGTTCGGCCGGTTCAGCGCCGGCTTGAGGAAGCCGCGCGCCGACGACCAGCGCCGGCCGCGCTTCTGGTTGACGTGGAAATAGCTCGTGCCTTCGTTGTCGCCGGTGTTGAAATCCGGGATGCGCTTGATGCCCATTTCCTCGGCGGCATCACCAACCGCATCGAGAACGTCCCAGGACAGCCGCGGCGCCTCGATGCGCCAGCCCCCGCCGGTGCCGTGATGCTCGCTTGCGCCCAGGAAATGATCCTCGAGCCGTCTGAACAGCGGCAGCACGTCGTCATAGCCCCAGCCGGTCATGCCGAACTGGCGCCAGTGATCGTAATCGGCGGCCTGTCCGCGCATCGAGATCATGGCATTGATCGCCGAGGAGCCGCCGATCACCTTGCCGCGGGGATAGGCGAGCGCGCGGCCGTTCAGGCCCGGCTCGGCCTCGGTCTTGAACATCCAGTCCGAGCGCGGATTGCCGATCGCGAAGAGATAGCCGACCGGAATGTGGAACCAGATCCAGTTGTCGTCGCCGCCGGCCTCGAGAATGAGGACGCGGTTCTTGAGCTCGGCCGACAGCCGGTTGGCCAGGATGCAGCCGGCCGTGCCGGCGCCCACGACAATGTAGTCAAACTCACCTTCGAGCCGCCTTGGCATTCTGCTTCCACCCGGATGGTCTCTAAACGTTCCATCCTAATAGGCAGACGGAGACGACCGGGACAAGTCCGGCCATGCCGGGCGGGCAGGGCCAGGCCCCGATCCCTGACGGTTGGGTGGACTGGTGCTTGCATGGTAGACAGGCCTGCATTTTCAACAAAGCTCGAGATCCTCCATGCCCATCGTGAACCGCGTCGCTGACCTTCAATCCGATATCCAGGCCTGGCGGCGGGACATCCACCAGCACCCCGAGCTGCTGTATGACGTCCACCGCACCGCAGCATTCGTCGCGGATCGCCTGCGCGAGTTCGGTTGCGACGAGGTCGTGACCGGCATCGGCCAGACCGGCGTGGTGGGCGTGATCAAGGGCAACAAGCCGGCCGGCGAGGGGCTCAAGGTGATCGGCATGCGGGCCGACATGGACGCGCTGCCTGTCGATGAGCAGACCAACCTGCCTTACGCCTCCAAGATTCCGGGCAAGATGCACGCCTGCGGCCATGACGGCCACACCGCGATGCTGCTCGGCGCCGCACGCTATCTCGCCGAGACCCGCAACTTCGCCGGCGATGCCGTCGTGATCTTCCAGCCGGCCGAGGAAGGCGGCGCCGGTGGCGCGGCCATGGTGAAGGACGGCATGATGGAGCGCTTCGGCATCGAGCAGGTCTACGGCATGCACAACGGCCCCGGCATTCCGATCGGCTCGTTCGCGATCCGGCCGGGCCCGATCATGGCGGCGACCGACGAGGTCGACCTCATGATCGAGGGTCTCGGCGGCCATGCCGCACGTCCGCACAAATGCGTGGATTCCGTTCTGGTCGGTGCACAGCTGATCACGGCGTTGCAGTCGATCGTCGCGCGCAGCGTCGATCCCTTGGAATCGGCCGTGATCTCGATCTGCGAATTCCACGCCGGCAATGCCCGCAACGTCATCCCGCAAACCGCTATTCTGCGGGGCACCATCCGCACGCTGACGCCGGACGTGCGCAAGCTGGTCGAGAAGCGCGTGCGCGAAGTCGTGGCGGGCGTCGCCCAGATCACCGGCGCCAAGATCGATCTGCACTACAAGCGCAATTATCCCGTGGTGAACAATCACGTCGCGGAGACCGAGGTGGCGTCGCGCATTGCCAAGCAGGTCGCGGGCGATGCCAATGTGCTCGAGATGTCGCCGCTGATGGGCGGCGAGGACTTTGCCTACATGCTGGAAGCGCGCCCCGGCGCGTTCATCTTCTGCGGCAACGGCGACAGCGCGGGCCTGCATCACCCTGCCTACAATTTCAACGACGAGGCGATCGTGTTCGGTACCTCCTACTGGGTCAAGCTGGTCGAGGAACAGCTCGCGGCGTCGTAAGCCAAGACGCCGGCAGAAATGAAAAGGGCCCGTGCATCGCACGGGCCCTTTGACGTTAGTAAGCGATGGTCTCTCAGAAGAGGTGAGAGAACAGATAGTACAACGTGCCCGAGATGATCATCGCGGCCGGCAGGGTCAAAATCCAGGCCATGGCGATGTTGCGGATCGTGGACCATTGCAGGCCGGAGCCGTTGGCGGCCATGGTGCCGGCGATGCCGGATGACAGCACGTGGGTGGTCGAGACTGGCAGGCCGTAGATGTCGGCCGCGGCGATGGTGGCGGCCGCCGTGATCTCGGCGCAGGCACCTTGCGCGTAGGTCAGATGCGTCTTGCCGATCTTCTCGCCGACGGTCACGACGATGCGCTTCCAGCCGACCATGGTGCCGAGGCCAAGCGCGATGGCGACCGCGATCTTCACCCAGCCGGGGATGAACTTCGTGGCGCTGTCGAGCGAGCCCTTGTAGGCGTTGAGCACGGCGACGTCGCCGGTGCTGAGCTCGGCTTCCTTGTCCTTCATCAGGAATCGCAGTGCTTCCGAGACGAGGTACATGTCGTTGCGGGTGTTGCCGACGAGGTCGGCCGGCACCTTGGCGAGCGAGCCGTAGGTGGTCACCTGCTTGGCGATGTCGCGCACGAGCACGGCGAGCGACGGGAACGTGCCGCCGTTGACCTCATGCTGCGCGACATAGTTGGTCACGGCGGGCCGCGGATTGCCGATCACGCTGTAGCCGGCGGCCTTGCCTTCGATGATCTTGCTGGCGGCGTCCGAGTTCTGGCTGAACGCGGCGATCTGGCTCTCCGGCAGCGCGCGGTTGAGCGCGTAGGCGGTTGGCACGGTGCCGATCAGGATCAGCATGATCAGGCCCATGCCCTTCTGACCGTCATTGGAGCCGTGGAAGAAGCTCACCAGCGTGCAGGTGAGGATCAGGATGCCGCGGATCCACAGCGGCGGCGGCTGGTCGCCCTTCGGCTCGCCGAACAGAGCGGGCGTGGCGCGCAGCAGCGCGGAGCGCAGGATCAGCAGCAGGCCCGCGGCCAGCGCGAAGCCGAACAGCGGCGACAGCAGCAGCGCCTTGCCGATATTGGTGGCCTGGGACCAGTCGACGCCCGAGGTGCCGCTGCGGCCGTGCAGGAGCGCGTTCATGATGCCGACGCCCATGATCGAGCCGATCAGGGTGTGCGAGCTCGAGGCCGGCAGGCCGAAATACCAGGTGCCGACATTCCAGATGATGGCGGAGATCAACAGCGCGAACACCATCGCAAAGCCGGCGCTGGAGCCGACCTGGAGGATCAGTTCGACCGGCAGCAGCGAGACGATGCCGAACGCGACTGCGCCCGAGGACAGCAGCACGCCGAACAGGTTGAACATGCCGGACCACACCACGGCGACGTGGGCGGGCAGCGAGCGGGTGTAGATCACGGTCGCGACCGCGTTGGCAGTGTCGTGGAATCCGTTCACGAACTCGAAGCCGAGTGCGATCAGAAGCGCGACGAACAGCAGGAGGAAGGGAGCAAAGGTCTTGACCTGCGCGCCGGCAGCGTCGACGTCGACCCAGATGCTGTAGGCGACGAAGAGCAGTGCGGCGGCGATCACTCCCATATAGATTACGCCGGTGAGCGGATGGAATCCGCGATTAAGGTCTGGCCCCTTACTCAAGGCCGGCTCGATGGAGCCTGGCAAAGCAACGTCACTCATTGGAAAATCTCCTGTCCCAAGGCCCCGATTTTGCGCGCGGCATGTGACAGGCGGTTGAAATGGCGGACAGGCAGTTGAAATGATGGAATTTATCCACGCTCAGGCGGCGTGCGCGGACTTCTTCTGCAAGCTGGCAGCAATCGTGAGGTCTTCGACAAAGCGCTGATATTCCAGCACCTTCGCTTCCGGATCGGGTAGCCGCAGCAGATAGGACGGATGCACCGTCACCAGAGCCTTGCGTCCGTCGGGGAGGTCTATGAGCCGGCCGCGGTTCTTGCCGATGGGCGTGATCTTGCCGAACACGCTTTGTGCGGCGGTGGCGCCCATCGCCACGATGAGATCGGGCTGGATTGCCGAAACTTCCCGCTCATACCATTGCCGGCAAGCTTTGATCTCCGGCGTCGCAGGCTTCTGGTGCAGGCGGATCTTTCCGCGCGGCACAAATTTGAAGTGCTTCACCGCGTTGGTGACATAGACCTTCTTGCGATCGACGCCGGCTTCCGCGAGCGCGCGGTCGAGCATCTGGCCGGCCGGGCCGACGAAGGGGTGGCCGGCGAGGTCTTCCTTGTCGCCGGGCTGCTCGCCGACCAGCATGATGGTGGAGTTCTGCGGTCCCTCGCCGAACACGGTCTGCGTCGCGTCCTTGTAGAGCGGGCAGGCGCGGCAATGGGCAGCTTCCTCGCGAAGCGCCTCGAGATCGTTGGTGACAGTCTTACGTGTCATCGGAGCCTCCGGCCGTTTCTGAGGCTTGTGCGGATCGGATGCAGCGTTGGCGATCATGGCGCCGGTCATGCGTTCGGCGTCCTCGATCAGAGGCTTAATGATCGAGGCCTCGGGCAGGTTCCTCCAGTATTTCTTCGGCATCTCCGTCTGCATCGCCTTCACCTTCAACCGCGCCGGGTTAAAGATGCTGGCGTAGTAGCGCCGCCAGGTTTCCTCCAGCCGGTCTTCGCCCGGCGCCTCGCTCTTGCTCACGCCCGGCGTGAACGAAAGCGCGTGGCCGTCCCAATGCGCGCAGAGATCGGGCGTCAGGATTGACCAGGGCATATCGGCAAAGCGTCTGGCGAAGAACGGCGCGGCGAGCTCGACGATATAATGCTCCGGCTCGAACCAGGCGACGTAATGCGCGGCACGTTCACGGCCGATCTCGCGGAAGCGCACGAAGGCGTGCATCTTGTGCTCGTCGCGATGGACCGCTCTTGCCATCGCCGTAGCTAACGCGATGTCAGGATCGGTCGCGACCTCGATGAGATCGTGATTGTCCTTCAGTCGCCAGAGCAGGCGATAGAGGATCGCAAAGCGCTGCGGATCGCGATGCAGGATGGCGGTCTGGGCGAGCTCGACGAATTTTGCCGACACGCTGAAGGTGCCGTCGTTCACCTCGAGCATCGGAGATGGCGCGGGCGGTGCGAACAATTCGGCTCCGCCGCCTTGCACGGCCCATGTGACTTCGGTGGGCTTCACATGATGAAGCACGAGCGTGCGGGCGGCTTTGCGCCAGCTTTCGAAATCGGTTTCGGTGTCGAGAATGATGTACTGCATCAGAAGCCAAACCCCAGTTGCGTTGCTTTCGGCTTGAACCGTTCGATCAGCCGCGCCTCGTCGAGGCGGTGCGGCGCGGGCCGGTGATCGCTGAGCACGATGAACGGCAGCACCTTGTTGCGGGGCACGTGCAGCCGCGCGAGATCGGAGAGACGGATCGTGGTGGTGCGCCGTGTGGCGATGATGCGCTCGACCGCCTTGGTGCCGAAGCCCGGTACGCGCAACAGCTCCTCGCGGCTGGCGCGATTGATGTCGAGCGGAAAGCGGTCGCGGTGGCGCAGCGCCCAGGCTAGCTTTGGATCGATGTCGAGCGGCAGCATCGCGCTGTCGTCGACGATCTCGCCGACGTCAAAACCGTAGAAGCGCATCAGCCAGTCGGCCTGGTAGAGCCGGTGCTCGCGCAACAACGGCGGCTGTACCAGAGGCAACGCGCGGCTGGCGTCGGGGATCGGGCTGAAGGCGGAGTAATAGACGCGCCGCAGCCGGTATGAGCCGTAGAGATTGGCGCTGGTGTGGAGAATGGTGTGATCGTTCGCGCCATCTGCGCCGACGATCATCTGCGTGCTTTGTCCTGCCGGCGCGAAGCGCTGCGGCTTGGCCTTCGTCTTGGTGCTGCGGTTGTCCTCGGCTTCGTCCAGTTTCAGCCGCAGCCGGCCCATGGTGCGGCGGATCGCACGCACGTCCTTCTCGGGCGCGAATTGTTGCAGGCTGGTCTCCTCAGGCATCTCGATATTGATGGAGAGACGATCGGCATATCTGCCGGCTTCCGCGATCAGCGCGTCGTCGGCCTCCGGAATGGTCTTGAGATGGATGTAGCCGCGGAAGTGATGCTCCTCGCGCAGTTTTCGCGCGACGCTGACCACCTGCTCCATGGTGTAGTCGGGACTGCGAATGATGCCGGAGGAGAGAAACAGTCCTTCGATGTAATTGCGCCGGTAGAAGTCCAGCGTCAGCTTGACCACCTCGTCGATGGTGAAGCGAGCGCGCGGCACGTTGGAGGAAGCGCGGTTGACGCAATAGAGACAGTCGTAATTGCAGGCGTTGGTGAGCAGCACCTTGAGCAGCGAGATGCAACGTCCGTCCGGCGCGTAGGAATGGCAGATGCCCATGCCCGGCGCGGTCGAGCCCATGCCCTTGCCGTCGCTGGAATCCCGCTTTTCGGTGCCGCTGGAGGCACAGGAGGCGTCGTACTTGGCTGCATCCGCCAGGATCTCCAGCTTGCGTTGTACGTCCATCCCGGAATCCCTTTGATTCAGCTCATGAATCTGATCGAGCGCAATTCGATTGACTCTTCGCGCGCCGTTAGCTTTATATTAGAACATACCATGAACAAATGAGCCAGCCGCTGGTTCTCTTTTTGAGAGTCATCGGCAATCACCTCTGAAGGAGCGGCGAGCATGAGCGGCGCACGCATGAGCGCGCTTGCGACCTTGCGCAGCCAGATCGAACGGATCGAGACGGCGGAGGTCGTGCATCATCACGACCGCGTCGCGCTCGGCCACGGCGAGGTCGACCACGCCTTGAAAGGCGGGCTCGCACGCGCGGCGATCCACGAGGTGTTTTGCGAGGGGCGTCAGGGCGCGGCCGCGACGGGCTTTATCACCGGGCTTGCGGGCCGCGTCACGGTGCGTCGGCCGCTGCTGTGGGTGCGGCAGGATTTCTCGGAACTTGAAACCGGCGCGTTGTCGATGTGCGGGCTCGCCGAGCTCGGCCTCGATCCGCGCCGCGTGGTGATGGTGCGCGCGGCTGACGTGGAGAGCGCGCTGCGCACCTCGGCCGATGCGCTCGCCTGCGATGCGCTCGGCGCCGTCGTGCTCGAGCTCTGGGGCGAGACCAGGCAGTTCGATCTCGTGGCGAGCCGCAAGCTGACGCTGGCCGCACAATCCTCTGGCGTCACCGGCCTCTTGTTGCGGATGGCGGCACAGCCGCTGCCCTCGACGGCGGAAACACGATGGATGCTGCGCGCGGCGCATTCGCCGCCGGGCGCGGCTTCAATGCCTGCGGCGCTTTGGAGTGCCTGGGGCGCGCCGCGCTTCGATGTCGAGCTGTTGCGCAATCGTCATGGCCCGTGTGGCCGGTGGATCATGGAATGGAAGTGTGATGAGTGCCAGTTCAGTGAACCGTCGGCGTATTCTCAGCCTGTGGCTGCCGCGCCTGCCCATCGACCGGATCCAGCGGTTCTTCAACGGCGGGTTGGGTAATAATCCTGAGCCCAGCATTGTCGTCATCAAGGATAACAATGCGCTGGTGATCCATGCGCTGGACGAGGCGGCCGAGCGGCTCGGTCTGTACATCGGCCAGCCGCTGGCGAATGCGCGAGCGATGTGTCCGGACCTGAAAGTGTTCGACGCCGATGTCGTGGCCGATGCAAAGGCGTTGAGCGATATCGCCGACTGGTGCGACCGCTTCACGCCGCTGGTGGCGCTCGATCCGCCGCACGGGCTGTTCCTCGATATCACCGGCTGTGCGCATCTGTTCGGTGGCGAGGCTGCATTGTTGCAGACGCTGGTCCGTGCGCTGGCCCGCCAGGGCTTTGCCGTCGGCGCCGCGATCGCCAGCACCTCGGTCTGCGCGCGTACGCTGACGCGGCAGACGCCTGGCGTTATTGTTGCCAATGGCGGGGAGGCGGCGGCGATCGACCGGTTTCCGGTGTCCGCGCTCGGTGCGGACGAGGCCATCACCACCGGCCTGCGCCGGGCCGGGCTGAAGACGATCGGCGATGTCGCCTTGCGCACGCCGAGCGAAATCACGGCGCGGTTCGGCGCGCGGTTCTCCACGCTGCTCGCGCATGCGCTGGGGCAGGGCGATGCGCCGATCAGCCCGCGAAAACCGCTGCCCGACTACATCGTGGAAAAACGCTTTGCCGAGCCGATCGCGACCGACACCATGATCGCGATGACGCTGTCGCGGCTGGCCGATACGCTGATCGCTTCCATGGAAAAGCAGGGCAAGGGCGCGCGCCGATTAGAGGCCGCGTTCTTCCGCACCGACGGCGTGGTGCGCGCGATCATGGTCGAGACCGGGCGTCCCGTGACGCGAAGTGCCGTCATAGACCGGCTGTTCCGCGAGCGGCTCGATGCGCTTGCCGATCCCCTCGATCCCGGCTTCGGCTTCGACATGGTGCGCCTGTCGGCGAGCCGCACCGAGATCGTGGTGCAGGAGCAGCGCGATCTCGATGCCAATGTCCATGACAATGACGAGCTCGCCGCGCTGATCGACCGCATCGCCGCGCGTATCGGCGGAAAACGCGTCGTCGTGCACCTGCCGCAGGACACCCATATCCCTGAAAGTGCGGTGCTGGCCGCGCCCGCGCAGCATCATCTCGCCGCCGCCATGCAGGCCGAATGGCCGGCGCGTGCCGCGAGCGAGCCGCCGCTGCGCCCCTTGCGCCTGTTCGACAAGCCGGAGCCGGTCACAGTGCCGTTCGCGACCGTGCCTGATGGCCCGCCGCATCAATTCACCTGGCGGCGTGCAAAACATGCGGTGGTGCGGGTGGAAGGACCTGAGCGCATCGCCATGGAATGGTGGCGGCAGGACGGCAAGCAGCTGACGCGGGATTATTTCCGCATCGAGGATGCCGAGGGCCTGCGCTTCTGGATTTTTCGCGATGGTCTTTACGAGGGGGAGGTGTTCGACGCCGACGGCAAGCCCGCTTCTCCCGGCTGGTACGTGCACGGTCTCTTCGCATGACGACATCAGCTTATGCCGAGATCGGCATCACCACAAACTTCTCGTTCCTGCGCGGCGGCTCGGATCCGCGCGCCTATGTGCATCAGGCCAGCAAGCTCGGCATTCCCGTGATCGGCATTGCCGATCACAACACGCTGGCCGGCGTGGTACGGGCCTGGAATGAGCTCGACAATGACACGGTGCTGCACAAGCCAAAGCTCCTGATCGGTGCGCGCATCGTCTTCATCGACGATACGCCCGACATTTTTGTCTATCCGCGCGACCGCGCCGCCTATGGCCGGTTGTGCCAACTCCTCACCAGAGGCAAGCGTGGCGACGACATCACGCGAATCGAGAAGGGCGAATGCCATCTCAGCTTTGCCGATCTTCTGGAGTTTTCTGAAGGCCAGCTCCTGGTGCTGACGCTGCCGCATCGGTTTGATGATGCGAAAGCGCTGGATGTGCTTTCAAGGCTCGAGGCCAGCCGCGCCGAAGGCGTGTGGCTGGCCGCGAGCCTGGTCTATCGCGGCGACGACCGTCGCCGTCTCGCGCGGCTCGACGATCTCGCGGCCAAAGCAAGGGTGCCGCTGCTCGCGACCAACGAGGTGCTCTATCATGATCCCGGCCGCCGGCCGCTTCAGGACGTGCTGACCTGCATCCGGGAAAAGACCACGATCGAGGCGGTCGGACGCAAGCTGGAAGCCAACGCCGAGCGCTTTCTGAAGACGCCGCGCGAAATGGCGCGGCTGTTTCGCGATTTCCCCGAGGCGATTGCGGAGACCATGCGCTTTGCCGACAAGATCGACTTCTCGCTCGACCAGCTCAAATATCAATATCCGGACGAGCCGGTGCCGCCAGGCAAGACCGCGCAGGGGCATCTGGAGGATCTGACCTGGGCAGGCGTCGATAAATACTTTGGCGGGATCGACAATGTCGACGCAAAGCTCCGCGCGACCTTGCACAAGGAGCTCGCGCTGATCGCCGAGCTGAAATACGCGCATTACTTTCTCACCGTGCACGACATCGTCCATTACGCGCGCAGCCAGAACATCCTGTGCCAGGGGCGGGGATCGGCGGCGAATTCGGCGGTGTGCTACGTGCTCGGCATCACCTCGGTCGATCCGACCAAGGTCGATCTGCTGTTCGAGCGCTTCATCTCCAAGGAGCGGCTGGAGCCGCCGGATATCGACGTCGATTTCGAGCATTCGCGGCGCGAGGAGGTGATGCAATATGTCTATCGCCGCTACGGCCGCCACCGCGCCGCGATCATCGCCACCGTCATCCATTACCGCCCGCGCAGCGCCATCCGCGATGTCGGCAAGGCGCTGGGGCTGACCGAGGACGTCACGGCCGCGCTCGCCGACACCGTCTGGGGCAGCTGGGGCAAGGGTCTCAACGACATGCAGGTCAGGCAGGCCGGGCTCGATCCGCAAAATCCCATGATCAATCTCGCGGTCGAGCTTGCGACCGAGCTGATCGAATTCCCGCGTCATCTCTCCCAGCATGTCGGCGGCTATGTGCTGACGCAGGACCGGCTCGACACCTATGTGCCGATCGGCAACGCCGCGATGGACGACCGTACTTTCATCGAATGGGACAAGGACGACGTCGACGCGCTCAACATGATGAAGGTCGACGTGCTCGCGCTGGGCATGCTGACCTGCATCCGGAAGTGTTTTGATCTGATCGATCGGCATAAGGGCGAGCGCTGGGTTCTGGCGACCGTTCCGCAGGACGATCCCAAGGTTTACGACATGCTGTGTGCTGGCGAGTCGCTCGGCGTGTTCCAGGTCGAGAGCCGCGCGCAGATGAACATGTTGCCGCGCCTGAAGCCGCGGACCTTCTACGATCTCGTCATCGAGGTCGCGATCGTGCGCCCGGGTCCGATCCAGGGCGACATGGTGCATCCATATCTGCGCCGGCGGAACGGGCTGGAGAAGGTGATCTATCCCTCGCCATCGCCCGAGCATGGTCCCGCGGACGAGCTCTACAAGGTGCTGCACAAGACGAAGGGCGTGCCCCTGTTCCAGGAACAGGCGATGCGTATTGCGATCGAGGCGGCGAAATTCACCTCCGAAGAAGCCAATGGCCTGCGCCGCTCGATGGCGACCTTTCGCAATGTCGGCACCATCGGCCAATACGAGGAGAAGCTGATCGGCAACATGGTCGCGCGCGGCTATGATGCAAACTTCGCCAGAAGCTGTTTTGACCAGATCAAGGGCTTCGGCTCCTACGGTTTCCCGGAGAGCCATGCCGCGAGCTTTGCCCAGCTCGTCTATATCTCGTCATGGCTGAAGTATCATCACCCCGACGCCTTCTGCTGCGGGCTTCTGAACTCGCAGCCGATGGGCTTTTACGCGCCGGCGCAGATCGTCGGCGACGCCCGCAAGAACGGCATCGAGGTGCGCGAGATCGACGTGTCCTACAGCTTTGCGCAGAACACGCTGGAGAGCACGGACGACAGATATTGTGCCGTTCGCCTCGGCTTCCGCCAGATCGACGGCTTTCACTGGCTCGATCCGGATGAGGAATTCCTCAAAGCGGAGCAAGCGAAGCGGCAGGGCAAGGTCTATGTCACTCAGGAAGACTGGGCCGACCGCATCATCAAGGCTCGCGACCGCCAACGGTTCACCTCGCTCGAAGATTTTGCCCGCGACACCGGCCTGCCCAAGCGCGCGCTGATCCTGCTGGCGGATGCTGATGCATTCCGCTCGCTCGGGCTCGACCGCCGCGAGGCACTGTGGCAGGTGCGACGGCTGCCCGACGATGTGGCGCTGCCGCTGTTCGAGGCAGCCACCGCGCGCGAGCAGCCGGACGAGCAGGCCAAGCCGTTGCCGGTGATGCCGCGTCCCGAACAGGTCGTCGCCGACTATCAGACCATCCGGTTGTCACTCAAAGGCCATCCGATGGAATTCCTGCGCGAGACGTTTTCGCGCGAGCGGATCGTCGCCTGCAAGGAGATCAGCCATGAGAACGAACGGCGCCGCGTCCGCTGCGCCGGCGTGGTGCTGGTGCGGCAGCGGCCCGGCAGCGCCAGTGGCGTCGTGTTCATGACGCTGGAGGACGAAACCGGTATCGCCAATGTCGTGGTGTGGCCCAAGATCATGGAGCAGTACCGCAAGGAGGTGATGGGCGCGCGCCTCATCCTGGTCGAAGGCTATATCCAGAGCAGCCCCGAGAAGGTGACGCATCTGATCGCGCAGCGCATGATCGACCGCTCGCACGATCTGGTCGGTCTTGCCAACGATGCCCTGAGCCGCAAGCATCCGGTCCCGGCAGGCGCCGACCTGATCGAGCCGCTCAATGACGACCGCCGCGACCACGCGGACATGCCGGCGCAAAAAATCCGCCACCCCCGCAACGTCCGCATCCTGCCGCCGTCGCGGGATTTCCATTGAGGAGTGGTGGGGGGCCGCCACACCCGTCATTGCGAGCGTAGCGAAGCAATCCAGTCTTTCCGCGGAGGGATTCTGGATTGCTTCGCTGCGCTCGCAATGACGAGGATAGAGGATTGCTTCGCTTCGCTCGCAACGACGGCGGAAACAGCACGCCCCTCACTCCGGCGCCGCTCCCACCGGCGGGCCGCCGGGCGGGCGGTGCAGGAAGGTCAGCGAGGCGTAGGCGCCGGCCCAGGAACCCATCGCCGCGAAAGCGACATAGAAGGCGTTCTCGGTGTAGCTGATCACGGCGTAGGAGGAGAGCAGGTACCAGACCGCGCTCCAGTTCGCCGCCGGGACGCGCTTGCGCGCGATCACGGCCGAGGTGAACATCACATAGACTGCGTCGGTGGCCGCCGTTGCGATGAACACGGCGCCCGCGGTGAGGGGATCGATGGCAGCCATTGCATTCCTTTGTGTGCTAATGGAAGTCGCAAAGCTAAGGGAGAGAAGCGGTCATGCAAAGCCCTGCCGACATTCTCAGCGACATCTGGGCCTCCGCCGACGGCGACAAGGCTGCGCTCGCGCGCGTACGGCTGACCGGCGAAGAGCCGCAGATCCCATCCTCGTTTCGCGTTGCCGTTGCCGGACAAACGACGATTGCCGCTGCCGGCCTTGCCGCTGCTGAAATCTGGCGGATGCGCGGCGGCGAGGCGCAGGATGTCGCCGTCGACATGCGTCACGCCGTCGTCGAATGCCGTTCCGAGCGTTATCTGCGCCTCGACGACAAGCCGCCGCCACCGGCCTGGGATGCCATCGCCGGCGTCTACAAGACCGGCGATAGCCGCTTCGTTCGCTGCCACACCAATTTCAGGCATCACCGCGACGCCGTCTGCAAGGTGCTTGGCTGTGTGCCCGAGCGCGAGAAGGTGCAAGCCGCGCTGATGCAATGGAAGGGCGAGGATTTTGAAGCCGCGACCTATGCCGCCGGCGGGGTCGTCGCTCTGATGCGCTCTTACGATAAATGGTCGGCGCTGCCGCAAGCACGTGCGCTCGCGCAATTGCCGCTGATCTCGATCGAGAAGATCGGCGACGCCTCTCCAAAATCTTGGTCTAAAGAGCCGTGGCCCAAAGGCGATCGCCCGCTCTCGGGTCTTCGCGTGCTCGATCTCTCCCGCGTCATCGCCGGTCCCGTCGCCGGCCGCACGCTTGCCGCGCACGGTGCGGACGTGTTGCTCGTCTCAGGGCCGGAGCTGCCTGCCATTCCCTGGCTCACCATCGACACCGGCCGCGGCAAGCTCACCACCTTCATCGAGCTGAAGAGCGAGGCGGGCCAGGCGCAGCTGCGCACGCTGTTGAAGGAGGCCGACATCTTCTCGCAAGGCTATCGCCCGCGCGCGCTCGCAGCCCTCGGCTTTTCGCCGGAGCAGGCCGCGGAGATCAATCCCGGCATCGTCTACGTCACGCTGTCGGCTTACGGCCATGCCGGCCCATGGGCCGAGCGGCGCGGCTTCGATTCGCTGGTGCAGACCACGACCGGCTTCAACGACGCGGAAGGCAAGGCCGCCGGCATCAACGGTCCCAAGGAATTGCCGGCGCAGATGCTCGACCACGCCACCGGCTATCTGATGGCATTCGGCGCGATGATGGCGAGGGCGCGCCAGGCGCGTGAAGGCGGCAGCTGGCACGTGCGCGTGTCGCTGGCGCAGACCGGACGCTGGCTTTGGAATCTCGGCCGTTTCGAAGGTGGTCTTAACACCCCGGATCTTACGGGTGAGGCTGTACATGCAACGTTCATGGAGACAGTGTCATCTGGCTTCGGCATGTTGACGGCGGTGCGCCATTCGGCGGTGCTGTCGCGGACACCGGCGCGATGGAGCCGTCCGGCCATGGCGCTCGGCAGCCATCCGCCGCAATGGCCGGCGCGAAGCTGACGTGAAGCTGACGCGTCGCAAAATTTTAACGCAAACCGCAGGACGCCCAGCGTTTTTTAGGTTGTTTGAAATCTCAATTCGGCACTATTAGCGCGACCGATGAGGCAGTCGTTTGCCGAGATCGTCGCAGACTTGACCGGGCCCCATGGTAGTTGAAAATACCAAGCGATTGCAGGTGCTTACAAAACGACGGGTGATTACATCCGTAGTTTTACTGGCGCTTGCCGGGGCCGGGGCCTACGGCTTTCTCCATGCGGGCGCCAAGGACAAGAGCCATTCCGAAGTCTCCAGCCAGTCGCGCCGGAATGCGCAGAACTTCACGCCGACACCGTCGGAATGGGCGACGCTGACGATCGAGCCGGTCAATGCCAAAAGCTTCCGCGCCGAGTATGTCACCGAAGGCAAGGTCGCGGTCGACGAAGACCGTTCGACGCCGGTGTTCTCGCCTTATGCGGGCCGGGTGACCAAGCTGCTCGCCAAGCCCGGCGAGAGCGTGACCCAAGGTCAACCGCTGTTCACAATCGAGGCCGCCGACACCGTGCAGGCCCAGAACGATTTCATCGCGGCGATGACGTCGCAGAACAAGGCGAAGTCGGCGCTCGAGCTTGCCGACATCCAGTACCGGCGCGCCAAGGATCTCTACGAAGGCCGCGCCATTCCACTCAAGGACTATCAGCAGGCGGAAGCGACCCAGGTCCAGGCGCAGAACGACATGCGCTCCTCGGTGACGGCGCTGGAGGCTGCAAACAACAAGCTGCGGATCCTCGGTTTCACCGACGAGACGATCAAGGCGTTCCAGACCAAGAGCACCATCAATCCGGAAATCACGATCTATGCGCCGATCTCGGGCACGGTCGTGCAGCGCAAGATCGGTCCCGGCCAATACGTCAACTCCGGCGCCAGCGATCCGGTCTTCGTGATCGGCGATCTCTCCACGGTCTGGCTCACCGCTTTCGTGCGCGAGAGCGACGCCGCCTCCGTCAGCGTCGGGCAGGACATCAGCGTCAACGTGATGGCGCTGCCGGGCCGTCCGCTGACCGCCAAGATCAACTACGTCGCCGCCGCGATCGATCCCAGTACCCGCCGCCTGCTGGTCCGCGCCACGATCGACAACAAGGATGGTCTGCTCAAGCCGGAAATGTTCGCCAACGTCACGATCTATTCGGCCGGCGACCGCGGGGCGCCTGCGGTGCCGAAGCAGGCGCTGATCTACGAAGGCGACCAGGTCCGCATCTGGGTCGCGCGCGAGGACAAGTCGGTCGAGCTCCGCCAGATCAAGACCGGCCTCATCAACGGCAACCTCGTCGAGGTGACCAGCAACCTGAAGCCCGGCGAACAGATCGTCGTCAAAGGCAGCCTGTTCATCGACCGCGCGGCGTCCGGTAGCTGATCGACGAGCCCCAAGAAACTGCGAAAAACCTGAATGGACCGTCTCGTCGCCCTAGCCGTCAACCGGCGCTTCCTGATGGTCGGCATGTTTGTCGCCGTGCTCATCGGCGGCCTGATTGCGTTCAATCAGCTCAACATCGAGGCCTATCCCGATCCGACCCCGCCGATGGTCGACATCGTCACGCAGAGCCCGGGCCTGTCGGCGGAAGAGATCGAGCGCTACATCACGATCCCGATCGAGACCCAGGTCGCGGGCCTGAAGAACCTCACGACCATCCGCACCATCTCGCTCTACGGCCTTTCCGACGTCAAGCTGCAGTTCTCCTTCGCCTACACCTATGACGAGGCGTTGCAGCAGGTCTTGAACCGCCTGGCGCAGCTCGCGCCGCTGCCGGGCAACGTCCAGCCGCAGATCTCGCCGCTGAGCCCGATCGGCGAAATCTTCCGCTATCGGCTGGTCGGCCCGCCGAACTACAGCGTGCTCGACCTCAAGACCATTCAGGACTGGATCCTCCAGCGTCGCTTCCGCGCCGTGCCCGGCGTGATCGACGTCACCGGGTGGGGCGGCAAGAGCAAGACCTATGAGCTCCAGGTCGACAACAACAAGCTGGTCGCCAACGGCCTGACGCTGCCGCAGCTGCTCCAGGCGGTCAGCAATTCGAACGTCAATGTCGGCGGCAACACCGTCAATATCGGCCAGCAATCGGCCGTGGTGCGCGGCGTCGGCCTGATCCGCTCCATCGACGACCTCGCCAACACCATGATCGCCCAGACCAACGGCAATCCGGTGCTGGTGAAGGACGTCGCCACCGTCACCGTCGGCCAGAAGCCGCGTCTCGGCATCGCCGGCATCGACGATTCCGACGATATCGTGCAGGGCATCGTGCTGATGCGCCGCGGCGAGCAGAGCTCGCCAACCATCAAGCGGGTCCACCAGCTCGTTCAAACCATCAACGAGTCCAGTATCCTGCCGCCCGGCGTCCGCATCGAGCGCATCTATGACCGCGGCGACCTGATCGAGCTCACCACCCACACCGTGCTGCACAACATGGTGGTCGGCATCCTCCTGATCGTGCTGTTGCAGTGGATATTCCTCGGTGATCTGCGAAGTGCGTTGATCGTCGGCGCCACGATTCCGTTCGCCTTGTTCTTCGCCGTGATCATCCTGGTGCTGCGCGGAGAATCGGCCAACCTGCTGTCGGTCGGTGCCATCGATTTCGGCCTGATCGTGGATGCCACCGTCATCATGGTGGAGGCGATCTTCCGCCGCCTGACGCAGACCACGCCGCCGGCGGAATCCGAGCAGATGTCGCCCGACACGCTGTTCGGCATGAAGAGCCACGCTATCCTCAGCGCCGCGGCCGACGTCTCGCGCTCGATCTTCTTTGCCGCTGCGATCATCATCGCGGCCTTCCTGCCGCTGTTCACGCTGTCAGGCGTCGAGGGCAACATATTCGGGCCGATGGCGCGCACCTATGCCTACGCGCTCGCCGGCGGCCTGCTGGCGACCTTCACCGTGACGCCTGCGCTGTCCGCGATCATCCTGCCGGCGCATGTCGAGGAGACCGAGACCAAGGTGATGCAGATCCTGCACCGGATCTACATGCCGGTTTTGAATTGGGCCGTCGCCAACCGCAGCATCATGCTCGGCGCCTCGGTCGGCCTCGTGCTGATGACGGTTGCGCTCGGCCGGCTGCTCGGCCTCGAATTCCTGCCCAAGCTCGAAGAGGGCAACCTCTGGATCCGCGCCACGCTGCCGCCGACCATCTCGCTGCAGGAAGGCAACTCCTACGTCAACGAGATGCGCAAGCTGATCCGCGCCCGGCCCGAGGTCGAATCCGTGGTGTCGCAGCACGGCCGTCCCGACGACGGCACCGACGCCGCGGGCTTCTTCAACGCCGAGTTCTTCGCGCCGCTGAAGCCTGTAGACCAGTGGCCCGGCACGCATGACAAGGAAGAGCTGACCGCGCAGCTGCTCAAGCAGCTCGACGACCGCTTCCCCGGCGTCGAGTTCAACTTCTCGCAATATCTCCAGGACAACGTCTCGGAAGCCGTTTCCGGCGTGAAGGGCGAGAACTCGATCAAGCTGTTCGGCAGCGATCTCCAGGCGCTGACCGACACCGCCAACAAGATCAAGTCGGTGCTGGCGACCGTGCAGGGCGTCACCGACCTCGCGGTCTTCACCTCGCTCGGGCAGCCGACCGTGCAGATCGACATCGACCGCGCCAAGGCCGCGCGCTACGGGCTCGCCCCCGGCGACATCAACGCTACCATCAAGGTCGCGATCGGCGGCGACACCGCGGGCGATATCTACGAGCCGGGCTCCGACCGTCACTTCCCGATCATCGTTCGCCTTGCGCCGGAGTACCGCCGCAGCGCCGAGGCGATCCAGAACATACGGATCGGCGCGCCCGGGCCGAACGGCTCCGTGACACAAATCCCTTTGAGCGAGGTCGCCAACATCAGCCTCGTCTCCGGCGCCGCCTACATCTATCGCGAGCAGCAGGAGCGCTATCTGCCGATCAAGTTCTCGGTGCGCGAGCGCGACCTCGGCAGCGCTATCCGCGAGGCACAGCAGAAGATCGCTGACCAGGTTCAGCTGCCGCCTGCCTCGCACATGGAATGGGTCGGCGAGTTCGGCAATCTCCAGGACGCGATCCGGCGGCTGTCGATCGTGGTGCCGATCTCGCTGGCGCTGATCGGCATCCTGCTCTGGTTCAATTTCGGCTCGATGACCGATACCTTGCTCGCCATGAGCGTGATCCCGATGGCGATCTTCGGCGGCGTGCTCGGTCTGCTGATCACCGGCACCGCCTTCAGCGTCTCGGCGGCGATCGGGTTCATCGCCCTGTTCGGCATCGCGGTGATGGATGGCATCATTATCCTCTCGCAGTTCAACCAATTGATCGATGAAGGCATGGACCGCGTCAGCGCAGTGATCCGCACCGGCGAGCTCCAGCTCCGCCCGGTGTTGATGACCTGCGTGGTCGCCGGCGTCGGCCTGCTACCGGCTGCGCTGTCGGCGGGCATCGGCTCGCAGGTGCAGAAGCCGCTCGCGGTCGTGGTCGTCACCGGCATGATGCTGGCACCGGTCGTGATCCTGGTGACGCTGCCGGTGCTGATCTCCTTCTTCTCCCGTCGCGCGCGCTGACGCGCGAGCTAGCCCAACGCGCGCTGCGCGATCCGCAGCAGCATCAAGGTCCCGAGCCCGAGCAGCATCAGGCTGGCGAACCGGCTGCTCAATGACAGCATCCGTGGCGTCAGCCGCGAGCGCGCGGTTGCGACGATCGTGCTGAGGATCATCCACCAGACCGCCGAGCCGACGAAGACACCCGCGATCAGCGGTGCGGCTGCGGCCTGCGTGGAGAATGCGTGCAACGCTGCGAGAAACAGGATGACCGTCAATGGATTGGTCAGCCCGAGCGCGATGGCGCTGAGATAGGCGCGAGCGAGATGCACTCTGTCGATCTCACCGGCGTCCTGGAGCACGATGGAGCACCGGTGCGTGCGGAGCGCGAACCACAGCAGCGTGAGTGCCGAGACGATGCCGAAGACAACAGCATTCGCCTCGACCCAGGGCTGTGCAAGCGCGCCTAATCCCAAAACTGCGAAGGCGCTGTAGGTGAGATGCACAGTCGCCGCGCCGAAGCCGGTGGCGAGGCCTGTGGCGATGCCCGACTCCAATGTGCGCTGAATGCACAGCATGCCCATTGGCCCGATGGGGGCGGCGACGGTGAAACCAATTCCGATGCCGGACAAAAGCGCGGCAAGATAATGCGATAAAAGCATGCACCCGCACGAACAAATGAAATCAGTGCGTGTGCGTACCCGGATGCGAGGGCCCGTGCCTCAACCGAAAGGGTGAAAAGCGAAAGGAACCACGAACACGTTCGTGTGAATCCAATCTCGTTGCACTCGTGCGACAGAGTTCCGCCACTCGACATGGAGCTGCGTCGCACTTCATTGAACCTAATTGCGCGTGTCGCGACTCAGAAACCGTACAGCCGCGCCGGATTGTCGACCAGGATCTTCCTGCGCACATCCGCATCCGGTGCCCATACCGGAAGCTGGTTGAGCAGGCGGCCGTCGTCGATCTCGTGGAACGGTGCGAGGTCGCAAGTCTTGCGGCCCTCGACTTGGGCCGAATCCGGATGTGGCCAGTCGGTGCCCCAGACGATGCGGTCCGGGTTTGCGGCGATCAGTGCGTGCGCATAGGGCATCATGTCCTGATAGTCGGGCGCGAGGTTCGACGAGCGATAGGCGCCCGAAATCTTCACGTACGCCTTGCCCGATGTGACGAGTGCGACGAGGTCCGCAAATCCGGGCTGCTCCAGTCCGAGCGAGGCCTCGAGGCCGCCAAAGTGGTCGAACACCGCGGGCACCGGTGAGGCCAGCACGAGATCCCTGATCGCCGAGATCATCGCCAGCGTGGTGTAGAGCTGCACGTGCCAGCCGCGCGCTTTCATGCGCTCGATGGCGGCGGTGAGGCGGGTGCGGCCGACATCGGGATTGTTGACGCCGTCGGTGGCAAGATTGATGCGGATGCCGCGAAAGCCGTCCGCATGCATCGTGTCGAGCTGAGCTTCCGTGGTCTTGTCGTCGATCACGGCCACTCCGCGTGCGGTCGCGCCGCGCGCCTTGATTCCGAACAGGCTGGAGGAATTGTCGGTGCCGTAGACGCTCGGCGTGACGATCACGACGCGCTCGATATGGAGCGCCTTGTGCAGCGCTGCCATTTCTTCCGGGCTTGCTGGCCCTGGCGTATAGACGCGCCCGGCAAAGAAAGGAAACTTTTCGACATCGCCGTGGATATGGGTGTGACAATCGCACGCATGCGCCGGCACGTCGAAGTTGATCGGCGTCGCGGGTTGCGCTGCGCGCGCGTACTTTTTGTCGGTCATGGCTGCTCCGGCGGCGAGGAAGGCGCTCGGAACGATATCACATCAGCCGGGCAGTCGAGCCATTTCGGCGCATAGCTGCTCGACCAGCTCCGCAATCGGCCGCGCACCGTCGACGCGGACCACAGGGGAGGTTAGACGCGCGAGCCACGCCTCATCTTTTGCGAGGTTGCGGCCGTCACGATCGCCGGCTTCGTAGTGCGAGGCCCAGTCGACGAACGACTCCGTCTCCTCGTGGCGCCAGCCGCCCTGTGCGACGGCATCAGCACCGAAATGCGCAGCCTCGCGGGCACGCAGGCGCTGCATACGAAGCTCGCGCGACGTGGTCACGAAGATAACGAGATCGAACAGCGGGATGAGCTCGTCGCCCCAGCCGGTGACGGTTCCGCTCAGCACCCAATCGAGACGCGGCAGGAACATCTCGCACATCAGGCGCAGACGCTCGGCGGCAGGACGCGTCGTCTGGTACGGCGGCGCCGTCGGCAGCCAGAAATAATCGTCGCTGTCGTGATGCGGCAGCGCCAACCGTCCCGCAAGCGCGCGGCCGAGCGTCGTCACGCCGGAGCCTGAGGCTCCCATCAGATGGATGCGGCGGCTCTTCATCTTCACATTCCAGGAAAGCCGGCCCGATGGGCGGTTTTGAGGTCATGGCTGCGAGTCCAACGACGTCCGATGCCATCACCTCTCTCGACAGGAAGTGATTAGGCTACGCCTACGTCGACGGGTTTCGCAACGGCGCTACAAATCCACACATTGCGAGGATGACATTGTGCCCCTGTTTTGCCCGACGCGTCAAATAAAATTCGTAAAATCCGCAATCCTCGCGCGCGACTTCATCGGCTACTGTGCATGGGGTTGTTTTCGACATTTTTAAAGGTGGCCGCCAAAGCGGCAGGCCGAAGCCGGCCACCGCCAGCATGCCCAGCGCGGCGCTCACCCGGATAATGGATCACTGCCCCGACGGCGTGCGCAGTCCTTGCCAGGCGTCGCGGACCTGGTGGTAGTGCATCTCGGGCAGATAGTCGGGCGTGTTCAGGCTCAGCGTCTTGACGTCGAGATGGCCGACGGCGCTGAGCAGGGTGTAGGAGGCGATGACGCGGTCGCGCAGCGCACTGATCAGGCGGGCTCTGGCCTGGATCAGATCGGCCTGCGAGTTCAGCACATCGACCGTGGTGCGCTGTCCGCCGGCGGCCTCGCGCTGCACGCCCTGGAGCGCGACGGTTGCGGCCTTCACCTCGGACTCCGAGGCCGAGACCGCGATCTTGGCGCCTTCATTGGTGACCCAGGCGCTGACGGCTGCCGTGCGCGCCTGGTTGCGCATCTGGTCGAGCACGAGCCGGCTCTGTGCCGTCACTTCCTTGGCCTGCCGGGTCTGCGAGGCCGCCTGGCCGCCGTCATAGATCGGCGCGGTGACATTGGCGACGATCGAGGCCTGGTCGGTGGCGAAGGTGCCGAGCGTCGGGTCGCTGTCGCGGCTGCGGCTGACGCTGCCCTGCAGGCTGGCGCTCGGCAGCAGCGCGCCTTCAGCGACGCGGATATTGGTCGAGGCGACGTCGACGTCGAAGCCCGCGGCCATTACCGCCGGATGCTCGCGGATCGCCATCGCGATCGAATCCTCGCGGCTCTTCGGCAGATAGCGATCGACCACTTCGGCGGGGCGAAGCGCCGAAGGCGCATTGCCGATCACCTGGGAATAGGTCGCCTGGCTGACCGCGAGTGCGACCTCGGCGGCATTGAGATCGGCAAGGCCGCGATTGAGGCGCGCCTCGGCCTGGGCGCTGTCGGTCGGGGTGACGTCGCCGGCATTGAGGCGGCGCTGGGTGATCGAGAGCGTCTCGCGCAGGAAGGCGACGTTGGAGCGTTGCGCCTCGACCAGCGACTGGTTCGCCAACACGTTGGTGTAGGCGGTGACGGCGTCGAGCAGCACGCCCTGACCGACATTGCGCAGCGCCTCGCGGCCGGACTGCACCTGAAGTTCCGCGACCCGCACGCTGTTGGCGGTGCGGAAGCCGTTGAACAGGGTCTGCGACACCGTGACCCCGATGGTCCAGGGTTTTAGCGTCGCGGTCTGGATGGTGTTGTCCGGAAGCAGGTTGCGTACGGCCTGCAGGCCGGCGCTGAGGCTCGCCACGATCTGCGGCCGATAGCCTGCCAGCGCCTGCGGCACGTTTTCGTCGGTGGCGCGCTGCCGTGCGCGCTCGGCGTTGAGTTGCGGATTGGTCTGGTAGGCCTTGACCAGCGCCTCCGGCAGGGCCTCCGCGCAGGCCGCGGCGGGCATGGCGCAACAGAGCGCCACCGTGGTCCACGTCGCGAGGACAGGACCCACGCCCGATCGACGCCGCGTCATCACGCGACCAGCTCTGGCGGTACGCCCAATCATGTAATCCCGCAAAAATCCTGGCTGTCCGCCCCGCCGACGGCGGCTCTCTTAACTGTTTACCCAGCGCCGGTCTCGCAGGCAAACTGCCGCGGAGGAAACCCCCATGAAATCCGTGCTTGTTGCAGGTGCGTCACACAGCGATTCCGGCTCGAATGCGCTATAGGGGACTGGCGGCGCCTGCCAATTCCGTCGGGCGCCTTTGCAATGTGGTCCGGACCCACGGATGATGCCGAAATTCTTCTCCGATCCCGATGCGCTTGCGGAGGAGATCATTCGCGACGTCGGAATCGATCTGGTGGTCGGTCTGCCGCTCGGCCTCGGCAAGGCCAATCACGTCGTCAACGCACTCTACGCGCGGGCCAGTGCCGATCCTTACATCAAGCTGACATTGCTCTCGGCGCTGACACTGGAAAAGCCGAAGCCGCAGGCCCTGATCGAACGCCGGTTCATCACGCCCGTGATCGACCGCCTGTTCGGATTGTATCCCGATCTGGCCTATGCCGAGGCGCTGCGCGAAAATCGGCTGCCGCCCAACATCAACGTGGTCGAATTCTTCTTTCTTGCCGGACGCTGGCTGCACGTGCCGGCGGCGCAGCAGAATTACATCTCGGCCAACTACACCCACGCCGCGAGCTACCTGCTGGCGCGCGGGATGAACGTGGTGACACAGCTGGTGGCCAAGCGCGTCGTCGACGGCGTGCCGCGCTACAGCCTGTCCTGTAACACCGATACGACGCTGGATGTGCTGCGTGAGCGCCGCGCCGGACGTGCGTCGTTCAAGCTGATCGCGCAGGTGAATTCCGAGCTGCCGTTCATGCCGGGCCCTGGCGATCTTCCAGCCGACGAGTTCAGCGCCGTGCTGGACAGCACGGCGACGGATTTTCCCCTGTTTGCGCCGCCGTCGGAGCCGATCTCCGATACCAAATACGCCATCGGACTGAACACGGCATCCCTCGTGCGCGACGGCGGTACGCTTCAGATCGGCATCGGTCAGATCGGCGATGCGCTCGCGCAGGGCCTGATCCTGCGCCATCGCAATAGCGTAGCGTTTGATGAGGTCGTCGCGCGGCTGTCTCCGGCGCGACCAGCCGTTGCGCAGGAAGCCGGCGCCTTCGAGGCGGGCCTCTACGGTGTCAGCGAGATGGTGACCGAGGCGTTCATCGGCCTGATCGACGCCGGCATTCTCAAGCGCGCCGTCGAAGGCGTGGTGCTGCACGGCGCTTTCTTTCTCGGTCCGAAATCCTTCTATCGCGCGTTGCGCGAAATGCCGCCGGACCAGATCGCGAGCATCCAGATGATGCCGGTGTCGTTCACGAACGAGCTCTATGGCGAGGAGGATCGGAAGCGCCGTGAACGCGTCGATGCACGCTTCATCAACAACACGATGATGGCGACGCTGCTGGGCGCGGCCGTATCCGACGGCCTCGACGACGGCCAGGTCGTGAGCGGCGTCGGCGGGCAATACAACTTCGTGGCGCAGGCCTTCGCGCTTCACGGTGCGCGATCGGTGCTGACGCTTGAAGCCACGCGGCAAGCGGGCCGTACGCTGAAATCCAACATCCTCTGGCGCTACGGACACGAGACGATTCCGCGCCACCTGCGCGATGTTTTCGTCACCGAATACGGCGTTGCCGATCTCAAGGGAAAGCCGGACGCCGACGTGATCGCGGCTGTGCTCGATATCGCTGACTCGCGCTTCCAGGACGAGCTGGCGCGGGTTGCAAAGGACGCCGGCAAACTGCCGCGGGGCTACGAGATTCCGGCGGTTCACCGCGAAAATCATCCCGAGCGGATCGCAACGGCGCTCAAGCCTGCGCGAGACGCCGGGCTCTTGCCGTCGTTCCCGTTCGGCTGCGATTTCACCGAGGTGGAGCAGCGCCTCATTCCGGCGCTGGAGATTCTCCAGGGCGCGCAACATTCATCGCGCGCGCTGGCAGGCCTGCTGTGGCAGGGATTGATGCGAAAGCCGGATACGGCCGACGAGGCGTGTCTCGCACGCCTCGGCCTCGATCAACCAAAAACGTGGGCCGAGCGCTTCTATCGCGCGCTCGTCAGCGCGGCCCTCGCACAGAGCCGCGCCCCGTAGATCCTACCGGTTCTTGTTCACCGGCTTGCGCTTCTCGATGAATGCCGCCATGCCCTCGGAGCGGTCTTCGAGCGCGAAGGTCGAGTGGAACAGATTCCGCTCGACACTCATGCCTTCGGCGAGCGTGGTCTCGAAGGCGCGATTGACTGCTTCCTTGGCCATTGCGACGGCAGGGCGTGACATCGCAGCAATCTTCTCCGCGGCCGCCATTGTCTCGTCCATCAGCTTGTCGGCCGGCACGATCCGGCTGACGAGGCCGCTGCGTTCGGCCTCAGCTGCATCCATCATGCGGCCGGTGAGGCAGAGATCCATTGCCTTGGACTTGCCGATCGCGCGGGTGAGGCGCTGGGTGCCGCCGATGCCGGGGATGGTGCCGAGCGTGATCTCGGGCTGGCCGAATTTGGCAGTGTCGGCGGCGATGATGAAGTCGCACATCATGGCGAGCTCGCAGCCGCCGCCGAGCGCATAGCCGGCGACCGCTGCAATGGTCGGCTTGCGGCAGCGCGCGATGCGGTCGCCGCCGATCGCGGCGAAATCTTCGGAGAACATGTCGATGAAGCCCTTCGGCTGCATCTCCTTGATGTCGGCGCCGGCGGCGAAGGCCTTCTCGCTGCCGGTCACGACGATGCAGCCGATGGCGTCATCGGCTTCGAGATCGTCGACGGCGGCGGCAATCTCGCGAAAGACGCCGAAGGAGAGCGCGTTGAGCAACTTCGGCCGGTTTAGCTTGATGATGCCGACCGCGTCTTTGCTTTCGACGATGATGTGTTCGAACGTGCTCATGCTCCACCCACGCTTTTGATTGGGCGGGCAATGTGCCTGCTGTCGCGGATGCCTTCAAGGGGGCCAAAAGCCGCCGGGACGCGCGGGTAGCGCGCGCCCCAAAATGAGCCGTTAGGCCAAGACTTGGGCCAAGACCTAGGCCAAGAATTGGGCCAAGACCTAGGCCATGAACATGCGCGCGGCGGAGGCCAGCGTCAGCAGCGTGCCGACGCCGATGAAGATCTTCCCGATCAGGGAGCTCTGGTCCCAGGCCGAGCTCGGCTGGCTGCTTGCCATCACCGGCGCCGGGCGCGGCTGCGCGTCGGTTGCGGCGACCACCGCCTTCTGCACGGGCGGATTGTCCTGTTGCAGGGCGCGATCGAGGTCGTTGAGCTGGTCGGGCGCGACCACCTGGTTTTCGGCGCCCGGAGCGGCGGGACTGTCGGCCGCGGCCTGCACATTGTCATTGGCGCGGCCCGTCATCGCCGAGGCTGCGGCCGCGGGCGGCGTGTCGGCGGCGAGCTGCGCGTTCGCATTGGCGACTTCCGGGGGCATCTGGCTCGACGCCGGAACGTCGGTGCTGGCCTCTTTGCCAGCCTTGGCCTGGTCGGCCTGCGGCGTGGCATCCGCCTTGTCAGTCTTGTCGTCGGATTTCTGCGCCGTCTTGCTGTCGGTGTGGCGCGACGAATGGCGTCGCGGCTTACCCGGCTTGTCCGCTTCGGCCTGTTTGCTTGCGCCGTCCGGCTTCGTGCTCGCAGAGTTCGGCGCGGCCTGCACCGAAGCTCCAAACAGCAGCAATAGTCCGGCCAGAACGACCAATGCCGCGCGTCCGCTGGCTTTCATCATGTTGACGATCTCCCCAATTCGCCCGTCCCGGGGCGAACAGAGACCCCGGCCCATGACGACAGCGGGGCAAAAAATGGGAATCTTCGGGCCACACCGGGCAAAACCGGGGCAAACCGGTGGGGTACAGAGGCGGCCGGGTGCGGCAGAGACCGATCGGTGTTATGAGCCCCTGACAGAGTTTCTGCGGCTGCCTTGTGGTCGGGGCCCAGCGTCGATCACGACTTCGTGATCACGCAGGTCCCGACGTAACAAATTGAAAGAGCGGCCGAATTGCAATGGTGAGGGCGCGCGTGCGCGGACGTGAGGACGAGTGGACCGGCCTGATGCGGTCGGCCATGGCAGGGGATGATGCGGCATATCATCGCCTGTTGAGGGCGGTCACCCCGGTGCTGCGCGCTGCCGCGAGGCGCGGCCTGGCAAGGGCCGGGCAGCCTCCCGATCAGGCCGAGGATATCGTGCAGGAGATTTTGTTGGCGGTGCATCTGAAGCGGCACACCTGGGACAGCGAAGCGCCTTTCGCTCCCTGGCTGTTCGCGATCGGCCGCAACAAGCTGATCGATGCGCTCAGGCGCCGCGGCCGCCGCGTCTTCGTCAATATCGACGATTTCGCCGAGACGCTGCCCGGGGAGACGCCGCAGGAGACGGCCTCGGCAGGCGAGGTGACGGCGCAGCTCAACACCCTGCCGCAGCGCCAACGCGACGTGTTGCAGTCGATCGCGGTCGACAGCACCTCGATCAAGGATACGGCGGCGAAATTCTCGATGAGCGAAGGTGCCGTGCGGGTCGCACTGCATCGGGGGCTTTCGGCCCTGACTGCCAAACTACGGGACCACTAGTCATGGATACCGATCAACTCATTCGTAGCCTTGCGGCCGATAACACCCATCGCGCCCCGCGTGTCGGCGCGATGCTGACCATGGCACTTCTCGTGGCGGCGCCTTTGTCCATCCTGATCTTCGCGACGTTTCTCGGCGTGCGGCCGGACGTGATGAGCGCCATGCACAACCCGTTCTTCGACATGAAGTTCGCAGTCACGCTGTCGCTCGCGATTCCCGCGATCATCATCAGCCTGCATCTGTCGCGGCCCGAAGCCCTGATGCGCGGCTGGGGCTGGCTCCTGCTGCTCCCCGTCGGGCTGCTTGCAGTCGCGATTGGCAGCGAGGCGATGATGGCGCCGGCCATGCCGATGACGATGCGGCTCGTCGGCAAGAACTCGCGGTGGTGCATGCTGGCGATTCCCGCGATGTCGCTGCCGCTGCTCGCGGGCGCCCTGTTTGGTCTGCGCCACGGCGCGCCGTCGCGGCCGGCGTTGGCCGGTGCGCTTGCTGGCCTGCTGTCGGCCGGGCTCGCCGCCACGCTCTACGCCTCGCACTGCACCGACGACTCGCCGCTGTTCGTCGCGACCTGGTACACGATCGCGACGGCGGTCGTGACCGCGATCGGCGCGGCGGTTGGCTCCAAAGTGCTGCGCTACTAGGCAGCGTGGTTACTCTAAATTGTCTTCGGCCTGTGACCGTTCATCTCGACCGCTGCATCCTTGATTGGAGTTGACTGATATCCTAATACCGTTACGGGCGGGCGCGACACAGGTGCAGACTGGTAAGGACGATCATTGCCGACGATCACGCCATCATGCGGGAAGGCCTGAAACAGCTTCTGTCGACCGTGGACGAGCTTACTGTCAGTGGTGAAGCGGCGGACGCTGAAGCGGTTCATCGGCTGCTGAACGAAAACTCCGCCGATCTTCTCATCCTCGATCTCGGCATGCCGGGTGTGAGCGGATTTCAGTTCATAGCCCAACTGAGAACGGCATGGCCGGAGCTGCGGGTTCTGGTCCTCACCGCCAATGTCGAGCCACGTTCCGTTCGGGCAGCCTTTTCCGCGGGCGCCAATGGCTATTTGACCAAGGGCGGCGATCCATCCGAACTCATCGCTGCGATCGCGGCCATCAGAACAGGCAGCGCCTATGTGGCGGAGGAGGTTCGCTTTGCGGTGAACCAGCATGACGGCCCGAACGAAACCCCGGAGCCCACGGCAGCGATCATATCTCCGGTTACGTTGACGAGGCGTGAGCGGCAAATCCTCGGAATGATCCCTCATGGCGTCACCAATCGCGACATCGCCAGCCGTCTCGGCATCAGCCCGCTGACTGCCAGGAAACATCGCGAGAATCTTATGCGGAAGCTCGATCTGCACAGTGGTGCCGAATTGACAGCCTACGCGGTTCGTCTCGGCCTTCCAGCGGGTTAGCGCAACGGCAACTCGCAAACGAAGCCGCCGCACCTGCCGGCGCGCGGAGAGGTTTCGATGCAAGAGGACAAGATACGCGGGGCGCTCGTCGAGCTCTTGTATCGCAATTCCTATGGCGTGGTGGTCGCCAACATCCTGATCTCCCTGGCGGCAGCATATGTCCTGAGGAGCTCGCCGGCTAAGCGGCCGGCGTTGGGCTCGTCGCACCGCCCTGCATGCGGTGAAAGCGCAGCACCTGCTGCGCCGTCGAGCTGCGCAGGGCCTCGTAGGTATCGCGCAGCGTCAGTATGTCGGTCTGCGAGCCGCCGGACAGCTTTTCGCGCATGGCGATGATCGCGCGCACACTCGACCATTGCATTCCGGCGACCTTGGCGAGGATCATCACGCCCTCGGTCCGGCTCTCGATCATCATGTTCTCGACGGTCTCCACTGCAACGCTGGCGAGCGCTGCGAGCCCCGCATTGGTCTCATCGAACTTGCCCTGTTCGGCGAAGGTCGTGACCTGGAATTCGTTGAGACGGCCGTCGTCGTGGAGTGACTTCACCAGCGCGCGCGCCATCTCGGTCTGCCGGCTCATGGCGGCGGCGCGGACCCGCTGCGCGGCTTCCTGGACCACGCTCGACACTTCGTCGGCGAGCTCCGGATGGGCGGCCTCCAGCTTCCTGCGCACGCTCAAGGAGGCCTTGGCGATCAGCTTCAGAAAATGATGGCGCGGCAGGTCGGGCCGCAGGCCGATGCAGGCGGCGAGGTCATCGTTGCGCGCGGCGCGGGTGACGAGGTCGGTGAGGCTGCCCTCGGAGAGCTGCGCGCCCGGATTGCTGACGGTCGACTGCACCACGTCTTCGTTGCCGCGCGCCACCAGCACATCGGTCAGCGCCTCCGACAGCACCCGCCGCAGCGAGATCGCCTTGAGATGGGCCTGGCTCTTGCTGCGCGCGATCTCGATCAGGGTGGTCTCGTCCAGCCGCTCTGACTTCGTCAGTACGGGACCGGCGACCTCGATCACCTCATCGAGTGCGAGCGTACGTATGATTTTGGGCGGTGCGGCCGGGATCGGCGCGAGGCGGTCGGCGAGCAGCGCTTTCGCCGAGGTCTCGATCTGTTCGATCAGGCACTGGAAGACGTCGTCGAAGACGCGGACATGGTCGTCGGAATAATCCACCGCGTTGTTGATGAAGAGGTCGGTGACCCGGCGCAGCGTCTCGACCCGGCGCGCGACGGTGCCGTGCGAGAGTGCGGACTGCAATTCGTCGAGCAGGTTTTCGGATGATTTGGCGGTTTTGGTTCTCATGGCCCTGTCCTGGAGCGATTGGTCCGGCGGCGTCTTCTCACGCTCCGGCAAATGGATTGGTCAGCTCGTTGCAATGCGGTTGCGGCCTTGTGCCTTGGCGGAATAGAGCGCGCTGTCGGCGCGCGCGAGAAACGTGTCGGCAGTATCGTTGTTGCGTAGCGTCACGACGCCGGCGGAAATGGTCACGCTCATGCCGGGCGAGAATGCGCTCCAGTCGAGATCGGCGATGATGCCGCGCAGCCGCTCGAGCATGCGCGATGCGGCCTCGTTTGCGGTGCCGGGCAGCAGCAGCAGGAATTCCTCGCCGCCATAGCGGCCGAAACGGTCGTCGGGCCGGATGTTGGCGAAGATGGTGATGGCGAAGGTGCGCAGCACCTCGTCGCCGACGGGATGGCCGTAGGCGTCGTTGATGCGCTTGAACCAATCGAGGTCGATAAGTGCGATGGCGCAAGGTGCGGCCGCCTGCCGCGACTTTTCCATCTCGGCGTCGAGAAGTCGCATGATGCAGCGGCGGTTGTAGGAGCCGGTCAGCTCGTCGAGCTCGGCGAGCTCCTCGATGCGCCGATAAGCAGCTTTCAGCTCGATGCTGCGCCGGTACAGGATCTTGCGCAGCGTGGCGCCGAACAGGCCGAGGAAGGCGCACTGGCCAATCACCAGCATGAAGCACAGCATCGAGGCGGTCCGCTGCAACCGCGTCGCCACCGGCATGCCGATCGGCAGGTCCGAGCCGAGGAACACGGCCGCAAGCGCCGCGGAGGCGAGGGCCCAGGTCAGCATCGCCTGGGCCGAGGTCATGCGCAGCGTGCCGAATGCGAAGATCAGGAACAGCACGCTGATGAAGGCGATCCCGATCGTCGGCGCCGACACCAGGAATATGAATTGCAGCGCCATATGCGCCGAGATCTGGAACACCGTGAGATAATGGTCGGCGTGCTTGTCGCCGACGCCGGCCTCCGACATCACGACGAAGATGCCGATGATCAAGAGGCCGCCGACCCAGAACAGCGACGGAACGTTCATGTGGACGGTGCCGTCATAGGCGTAGAGCAACAGGACAAGGCCGCCGAGCGAATAGCTCGCGACCTGGCCGATATACATCTGCCGGCGCTGCCGGATCCGCCGCGCCAACATCTCTGGTGCGGCTGCTTCGGGTGCGAGGACGAGATCCGCGACCTCTGCGGCATTCCTCTCCGGAAAGGACGTCGCGGCCGTGCTCATGGTCCCGCCAATGGTGGATGTCAGCCGAAAAAATCTACGTGGCAAGCCTTTAGGTTTGGTATCCTTTTGCACCGAATCCGGGGAACGCGGCGCGGGTGAAGGGTTCGTGCCGCGCGGAATTTTGCAGCCGGTTAGGCATCGCAGGCGATATCCCGGACCAAAGCCGGCCCCGTGCGACATAAGGTGCACAGGGCCGTGTTATGGACGGGGCTCGACCGGGCCGCATGGCCGGCTCACGGCAAGTCCGCAAGAGAGTGTTTCCGTATTATGTTACCGTTCTGGAGAGAGGCGGCCGACCGCCACAGGTGGGGCAAGGAAATTGCGCTTATGTGGGGTAGATCACACAGATCCCCGTATCAGTGCGGTAGCCTGAAGAATTTTACCCCTCTCGTCGAACCGTCCCCTGCATCGACCCGACAAACCTTGCGAGACGGCCTTTGAGCGTGACACAGGCGGCTACGGACGAGGTCCTCATCGCCAGGATCGCCCAAGGTGACCGGCTCGCCATGCAGGTGCTGTACGGGCGGCACCATGTCAGGGTTTACAGGTTCGGGCTCAGGCTCGTGCGGGACGAGCAGACGGCGGAAGACCTCATCAGCGAGGTATTTCTCGACGTCTGGCGTCAAGCCGGCAAGTTCGAGGGCCGATCCGCCGTTTCCACCTGGCTGCTGGCAATCACCCGATTCAAGGCCCTGTCTGCGCTTCGGCGCCGAAAGGATTTTGAGTTGGACGACGAGGCCGCCAATGCAATCGAGGATTCGGCCGACAATCCAGAGACGGCGGTTCAGAAGAAGAACACCAGTGAAGCGTTGCGGGAGTGCCTGACGGGCCTCTCGCCGGACCATCGGGAAATCGTCGATCTCGTCTACTACCACGAGAAGTCCGTGGAAGAGGTGGCTGAGATCGTCGGGATCCCGGAGAACACTGTGAAGACGCGCTTGTTCTATGCGCGCAAGAAACTGGCCGAACTGCTGAAGGCAGCCGGCATTGAGCGAGGCTGGCCATGATGGCGTTGAGCAAGAAGATGCTGGAGCAAGAGCCCAGTGAAATTGAATTGCTGCTGCCGTGGCACGCTGCCGGCACGCTGAACGCCCGCGATGCCCGCCGCGTCGAGGAAGCGCTCGCCAGCGATCCTGCGCTCGCCAGGCAGTATGCGGCGATCCGCGGCGAATACGAAGAGACCATTCATTTGAACGAGAGCCTTGGCGCTCCGTCGGCGCGCGCGATGCAGAAGCTGTTCGCCGCGATTGACGCCGAGCCGGCGCGGGCGACCCGTTCGCTGCCGTTGTCGGCGCGCGTTGCCACCTTCTTCGCCAGCCTGTCGCCGCGCGCGCTGGCCTGGTCGGCGAGCCTTGGCGCCATTGCGCTGCTGCTCCAGGCCGGCATCATCGGCGCCGTGCTGATGAAGACCCAGACCTCGACTTTCCAGACCGCATCGCTCTCGACCGGCGCACCGATCACGCGCGAGCTCGGGGCGGCAGCACCTTCGCGGGCGCTGGTGCGCTTCACGCCCGAGGCGCGCGTCGCCGACATCACCGCGCTGCTCGACAGCTACCAGGCCTCGATCATCGGCGATGCCAGGGGCGGCATGTTCCGTCTGCAGTTCGACAAGGCGATGAGCCAGGACGAGCTCACTGCGCTGCTCGGCAGGATGCAGCGCGAGAAGTTCGTCAACCTCGCCGTGGCGGCGCCTTAACCGCGCCGCTGCAGCAATGACGCGCAAGTCCGAGAGTCAGTTGCGAGCCGGGGCGTACGCTTCGTCTGCCGGAGCCGCACTCCTGCTCGCCGCCTGCCTCGGCATCGAGGGGACGCACGCCCAGGCGATCATGCGCACGCCGGCCATCAGTGTTCCCTCGCGGACGCCGACGATCTCTCCGGGTGTCGCGGCCAGGGTGATGAGCGTCGACCGCGGTCCTCGGGTCACCCCCGCCATCCCGCATATCTCCACGGCACGGATCGGCTTGACGCCGGTGCTGCCCTATGCGCGCTACTCGCCGAACCTCTACCCGGCCTGCACGGCAGCCTATCGCGACGCCGACGGCGAGTGCCTGGCACAGCCGAACGGAGGCGGCGACGGCTCCGGCAAATCGGCCAGGAAGAGTGCCGGCAAGGGGCGGGGCAATAATACGCCGGTCGCCGTAAATCTGCGCAGCTTCGCCAACGAGTTCGTGGCCGAGATCGACAGTGCGTTGTCGCTGACCGAGGCCGATGAGCTCGCGCGGCGCCACGGCTTGACGCGCGTCTCTTCGGAAAGCTTTCCGCTGATCGGGGCCACGGTCGGCCTGTTCCGCATCGCCGACGGCCGGCCGTATGAGACGGTGCGGCGCGAATTTGCCGCCGACGGCAGCGTGCGTTCGCTCCAGCCGAACTTCCGTTACGTGCTCCAGGACCAGAAGTTGGCGGTGCCGACCGAGGGCGATCCGGCGCAATATGCGCTGTCGAAGCTGCGCCTGCCGCAAGCCCATACGCTGGCGCACGGTGCCAATGTCACCGTCGCCGTGATCGATTCCGGCATCGATGCCAGGCACCCCGAACTCGCCAACTCCATCGCCGACAATTTCGACGCGCTCGGCAGCAGCGAAGGCCCCCATATCCACGGCACCGGCATTGCGGGGGCCATCGTGGCCCATGCGAAGCTGATGGGCAGCGCGCCGGAAGCGCGCATCATCGCCATTCGCGCCTTCGGCGGCACCAACGGCAGCGCCGAGAGCTCGTCCTACATCGTCCTGCGCTCGCTCAATTACGCAGCCGAGCACGGCGCCCAGATCGTCAATATGAGCTTTGCCGGTCCGAAGGACGCCGTGATCGAGCGTGCGATCGCGGCAACTGCCGCGCGTGGCCTAGTGCTGATCGCGGCCGCCGGCAATGCCGGCGCCAAATCGCCGCCGCTTTATCCCGCCGCCAATCCCAACGTGATCGCGGTCAGTGCGACCGACCAGCAGGACAAGCTGTTCACCGCGTCCAACCGCGGCAATTACATCGCGCTGGCGGCGCCGGGCGTCGACATCTTCCTGCCGGCGCCGGATGGCAAATACCAGATGACGTCGGGCACCTCGTTCTCGGCGGCCTATGTCTCCGGCGTCGCGGCGTTGCTGCTCGAGCGCAACTATGCCCTGAAGCCGGAAGCGTTGCGCATGACGCTGGCGAAGACCGCGCGTGATCTCGGTTCACCCGGGCGTGATGATCTCTTCGGCGACGGCGAGCCCGATGCGTTTGCCGCGGTCATGGCCGTTCCGGCCGACAGCACGACGCCGGTCGCGGCTGCGTCCGGTACAACTAAACGTGAAGATGCCGAGAAGCGCCGTGACGACCCCGGCATACGCGCTATCGAGCAGCCCTCGCTGTCGAGCGCGGGCGATAAATCCACGGTTTCTCAGGTGGATAGGCCGGCGGCAAGATAGCGCCTGCGACGACATTGCGCGTCGGCCAAAGGTTAAAAAATCGAACCCCGCTTTGAACGTTCAGCCGGCTGCCACGACCAATTTATGTGGGAGCGGTCATCCCTCCCCATCAGTCATATCAGGCGCGAGCGCCCATCCACCCCAAGCGCCCATATGGCTTGACCCGTCCGGTTGTCCCCCCGGACGGGTCTTCTCTTTTTGGGGCGTCCGATTTCTTGAAGCGTGATGCGAAATCAGCTTGCGATTGAGCCCGCGGGCACAATCGTCGTGACGACTCCGCAGCGGCACGTGGCAAGTCCGCTATGCTTGCGCGGAGCTTGACTCGAAAAGCCCTGAAAACTCCGCACGACTACGGACTTTCGTGACGACAGTCGTGTCGTTGCTGGACAAGTCAAAACTTTTCCACAAAATATTCATGTCGCTCTTAAATTGATTCGTGTGCGTTGCGTCGCGTCCGTATCTTCTCCTGACGGGCTGATTTATGACTCATCGCCACAGCGCGGCTGGAAGCCGCGAGCTTGCAGCACGCTGGTGCGCTCTCGCCGAACAGCGGCTGGAACATCTCTCTGAAATGTTCGAGACCGGACGCTGGCGCCGCTATCACTCCGAACTCGCATTCCTCGAAAACATCCAGGAAGCCAAGCGCGCGGTCCAGACCTGGCGCGCCCTTGCGAATGGCGGGGACGTCGCCGCGGCGGCCGCGAGCGTAACCTCCGCATTCGGCTGGTCACCCGCGACCATGCCGCGCGTGTTTCCGCGCGAGCAGGCCCAGACCTTGCAGCTCCAGACCTTGCAGCCCAAGGCCCTGCAGCCCAAGGCCTTGCAGCCCAAGGCAGTGCACATCGCGCCCGAGACCGCCGTTCCGGTCAGGCTCGAGCCCGAGCTGGACGTGCTCGCCGAAATCGTCGAGGCACCGATCGCACCGGCCGCCCCAGCTGCACCGGTCGCCCCGACGGCGCCGGCCGCTCCGCCTGCGCCGGTCGTTCGGATGGCGCCAGCCGCGCCGGTGGCGTCGATCGCCTCGTTTCTGCAGACCTTCTCGCCACCCGCCGCCGAAATCGTCGCGGCCCCCGAGCGCGTGGTCGAATTCACCTTCAGCCTCGACGGCATCCAGGCGAAGTACCCGCTGCTGCGGAATACGTTCTAGGGGCGTCCCGTCTACTGCCGCACCGCATTGCCGCCGACCACCACCTGCGCAAAGCGTTGGGCGCCGTCCGCCGACAGGTCCGCCGTCACGGCCCGCGCATGATCGAGGCCGACCACGGCGCCGCGCGGGGTTTCCGAGATCATGTTGTTGTTGACGAGCGCGGTGCCCGCACCCGGCACCACGGAGACGCCGACGCCGGCCAGCGCCTTGCGGATCACGTTGCCCGCGATCACGACGTCACGCAGATATTTGCCCCAGCCGGCGACGATGCCGTAGGACGGCGCGTTCTCGATCACATTGCCTGTCACCGAGGCGTCGGCCTCGATATAGATGCCGACGCCGGCATCGTCGTCGGGCGCGGTCCCGATCGGCCGCTTCGGGATCAGGTTGCGGATGATGTTGCCCTGAACCACCGCGATGCGGCCACCTTCGTTGAAATTGCAGACGGAGACGCCGACGGCGGCGCCATCCACAATGTTGTTGGCGATCATCGCGGCCTCGAATGCGAACTCGGAATAAAGCGCGACCTCGCGCACGTCGCTGACGCTGTTGCCTGATATGTGGATGTTGGAGGCCGAGTTGCCGCGCACGGCGGAGTAGTCGCAGTTCCTGATGCGATTGCCGCGCACGATCACGTTGCCGGCGCGGAAGGCGTTGATGGCGTTGCCGTACTGACCGGAGCCGCCGGGGCCGGCCTTGATGTCCTCGATGCGGTTGTCCGCGACCAGCGTGCCGTCGTCACCGATGGCGGTGCGCAGGATCTCGATGCCGTTGTCGTTGGCACCGACAATGGTGTTGCGGGACACGCTGAGGCCCCTGGCGTCGAACGAGACCACTGCCGTCACGGCGATGTTGGTGAAGATATTGCCGGAGATGTCGCCGGACACCTGCTCGAGCCAGATGCCGCTGCCGCCGGAACCGGTGATCTCGCAATCGGCGATGCGGACGTCGCGGCCACCGAGGACGTGGATCAGGCCGCGCCGCGTCGGCAGCGGAATGCCGCTGCCGTCGAAGGTGAGGCCGGTCAGCCCGATCGAGTCCGATCCGTCGCTCTGGATCGCTGAGGCCCCGCCGGTGAAGATAAGCTTTGTCGCGCCGCGCACGCCGATCAGTTGCGCGCCATTCGGCAGCTGCAGCAGTCCGGTTCGGTAAATTCCGGGCGGCAGCGCCAGCGGCATCTGTGCGCGCGAGGCTTCGTCGATCGCGCGCTGAAGCGCGCGGGTCTGATCCTCGCTGCTGCCGGGCCGCACGCCGTATTGGGTCGCATCGCGGCCGAGCGTGGACGTCAGCGGCGCCGCGCGCGCGGCGTCAACAGGCATGGCGAGCGCACCGGCGATGCCGGCGGTCGATGCTCCAATGAGATGACGGCGATTGAGGTCCATGACGCGTCCTTTGGCGGACGCGGGAGGTGTCCGCGGAGATTAGGTAGCGCAGGGCAGGGAGCGCCGTGAGGATTGTTCGCGGTAGGGTTAAATGTTTACGCAACGGGCGGTGCGGTAGGGCGGGCAAAGCGTAGCGTGCCCACCATTGTCGCCGCGCATATCGTTGCATGGTGGGCACGGCGCAAGGGCGCCTTTGTCCACCCTACGAAACGCGTGCCTTCCTTGCGAGCTGCACCATCTCCATCAGCATCGCTTCCCCGGCATCCACCAATTCGTCCAGCGTAATCCGCGGCGCGCCCTTGCGCCGCATCGCGCCGCTGCGCGCAAGCAGGGGAATGTGGATGAACGCCGCGAGCCCCGGCCCGCCGCCCCTGACGTTCTCGATCGCGCGCCAGCTCAGATAATTGCAGAGATAGGCCCCCGCGTCGCGCGAGGGCCGCGCATCGATGCCGGTGAGGCGTGCGGCGCGCAAGAGCCTTGCCGTGTGCGGGCCGAACGTCATGGCGTCCGCATCACCGGCGATGCCGCGCTTGCTCGAGCGGGTGTTGGCGGCATCGGGCCACAGCATGGTGACGGCGTTGCGCGCGCGGCTCTCGATCCGCAGATACGGCGTGCGGGCGGCGAGGCCGAACATCAGCAGCGCATCCGGCTTCACTTTCGCGAGCACCTCGGGCAATTGCCGGTCGACCGCAGCATAGGTCACCGGAAAGATGTGGCGCGATAGCTCGACATCATCGAACGCGGGACGGCGCAGTTGCGCCAGCCGCGCCACCAGCGGCTGGGTCGGATTATGCGGCGCACCGGGAAAGGGCCCGAAGCCGGTGACGAGAACGCGGAGCTTATCGGACAATGGATATGATCCTCTCGATCCTGTCGGGGACGCTGGCATCCAGTAAATACTGGGACCAGCCGTCTTCCAAGCTCGCGGGTCGTCAGATCTCCGATGCGGCATCGTGCCTGTGGCGCTCGCGGTAGGTCCGCGTCTTTTCCCGGTTGCCGCACAAGTTGGATTGGCACCAGCGCCGCGTGCCGGGCTTCGAGCGATCGAAAAACACCCGCCGGCACTCGTCGGCGGCGCACATCTTCAGCCGCTCGAGCGTGCCGGCCGAGGCCGCGTCGTACAATTCGGCGACGATCGCCGACAGGCCCGCTTGCGCATCGCTCATCGCCGGCCTGAGTGCAAAACCATCCTTGCCGATGACGGCGACACGCAGTGCAAACGGCTCCATCGCGGCGTTGAGGGGGGCGGTGACGGCTGGCTTGCGATCGCGCTCCACCGGCTCGCATTTGAGGTAGTCGCGGATCGCGGCGCGCAGCCGCAAGGCCGCCTCGAAGGTCTTCTGCGATGGCGCAGCGGTACGTTCCATCAGCCCGTGCTCGCGCATCCACTCGCCGAGGGCGGTGAGATTTTGCAGCTCGTCCGCCTGCCGATGCTGAACACCGTGATGGGTGAAGTGCCGCAGATCCAGCGTGTTGGCGAAATCGTAGAGATTCGCCAATGCGTCGGGGACTTGGAACTTGCGCGATTCTTTCGACATCGAACACCATTTAATCGCTTTTGCTGGTTGACTCAAGACGCCAGTATTTCTATTTTACTGGTGTCCAACGAGAGAACGGAGTTTCATCATGTTGCACGTCAACCATCCCCCGATCTCGACCGAGGAAGCCTCCTACCGGAAATACGTCGAGGTGCTGGATACCCAGATGGCCTACGTCGATGTCGGCGCGGGCGATCCCATCGTGTTCCTGCACGGCGTTCCGACGCCGTCCTATCTCTGGCGGAACATCATTCCCCATCTCTTGCCCTATGGCCGCTGCCTTGCGCCCGACCTCGTCGGCATGGGCAATTCGGGCGCGGCGCCGAACGGCTCCTATCGCTTCGTCGATCACCGACGCTATCTCGACGCCTGGTTCGATGCGCTGGGCCTGACCGAGAATGTCATCCTCGTCGTGCACGACTGGGGCGCCGCGCTCGGCTTTCACTGGGCCCATCGCCACCCGGAGAGGGTCAAGGCGATCGTTTACATGGAAGGCATCGTCCGGCCGTTCCGCTCCTGGGACGAATGGCCTGACGCGACGCGCGCCTTCTTCCAGGGCCAACGGAGTCCGCAAGGGGAGGACCTGATCCTGCAGAAGAACCTGTTCATCGAATATCTGCTGCCACTGCGCCACATCGCGCCGGAGGCGCTGGAGGTCTATCGCCGCTATTTCCGCAATCCTGGACCGAGCCGCCAGCCGATGCTGACCTGGACGCGCGAATTGCCGATTGAGGGCGAGCCTGCCGATGTGGTCGCGATCGTCGAGGCCTATGCGGATTGGATGTCGAAGAACCGGATCCCGAAACTGTTCATCGATGCCGAGCCGGCGGGCTTCCTGATCGGGGCACAGCGCGACTTCTGCAGGGCCTGGCCCAATCAGGAGACCGTCCTGGTGAAGGGATCTCACTTCCTGCAGGAGGAGGCGCCTCAGGAGGTCGGCGAGGCGACCGCGCGCTTCGTCTCGAAGGTGCTGGCCGGCCAGATCAGTTAGGCCATCGCGAGATTGCGTTGAATCGCGAGCTCGAACTTCGCCTCACCTTTCCCCGCTGGGGAGCGGTGAGGCGGCCTCAATGCAGCAGCTTCATGATCTCCTCGGCGGCGAGCGCCGGCGTGAGGTGGCCGTCGGCGACCTCGGATTCGATCTTCTTCACCCTTGCGCGGACGGCCGCCTCGCTGCGCAGCCGCGCCAGCATGCGCTGCTCGAGCATCGACCACATCCACTTCACCTGCTGCTCGCGCCGGCGTGCGGCGAACTCGCCGGACGTGTTCATCGCCTTGCGGTGATCCAAAACTTTCTGCCAGAGATCGGCGATGCCGGTGCCGGCCAGCGCCGAATAGGTGACGACCGGCGGATGCCAATGCGCGGACCTCGGCGCCAGGATGTGCAGCGCGCTGCGATAGTCGGCCGCGGTGATATTGGCGCGCTTGAGATTGTCGCCGTCGGCCTTGTTGATCGCGATCATGTCGGCGAGCTCGACGAGGCCCTTCTTGATGCCTTGCAGCTCGTCACCGCCGCCCGGCAGCATCAGCGCGAGGAAGAAATCGGTCATGTCGCAGACCGCGGTCTCGGACTGTCCGATGCCGACGGTCTCGACCAGCACGACGTCGAAACCGGCCGCCTCGCACAGCAGCATCGCCTCGCGCGTCTTGGCCGCGACGCCGCCGAGTGTGCCTGACGACGGCGAGGGGCGGATGAAGGCATCGTCGGAGGCCGCGAGCCGTGCCATCCGCGTCTTGTCGCCGAGGATCGAGCCGCCGCTGCGCGCCGAGGACGGATCGACCGCGAGCACCGCGACCTTGTTGTCCTGTTCGATCAGATAGGTCCCGAGCGCATCGATGGTGGTGGATTTGCCGACGCCGGGCGAGCCGGTAATGCCGACGCGAACCGCCTTGCCGGTATCGGGCAGGAGCATCTGCACCAGCTCGCGCGCCTGCGCCTGATGATCGCCACGCCGGCTCTCCACCAGCGTGATGGCCCGCGCCAGCGCCGCGCGATGGCCGGTGCGGAGCTCGCGGGCGAGGGCGGTGATGTTGATGGTCTTGCTATTGGTCATCATGGTCTTCGCATCCAGCCGCTAACGGCCCGACATGCGAATGTGTCTTTCAGCGCAAGATTTCATTGGTGGAAGGTGGATTTGAACGATGTCCCAAACGATCTCGGCCTTCGTCATGTGATAGGCACGACGAAGCAGATTTCCGAAGTCGATCATCTTGCGCCAGTCGATATGTGGCTCGGCCCGCTTAAGATCGTCGGGGATGAATCTCGACGCTTCGCAGATGATTTCGAGAAGACGTTCGATCGCCAGCCGGGTCGTTTTCTCGGCGACAAATTGATCGAAGGTAAAGCCCCTCACGGCATTTTCGATGTCAGTGATGGCTTCCAGAATATCCCGCAGCCGGTCTTCCACGGTCGGCGGCATTCAGAATACCTCGATCAGGTCATCCGCGATCCGCTCTGCCATACGCGGTTTCAGCAAATCTCGCATCGATATTTGCACCTGAAGTCCCAGATGTTCCTCAATCAAGTGGAGGGCTTTGAAATGGTCAAACCGCGGCGATTCCTCGCGCGACGTCGTCTCGATCAAAATATCCAGATCGCTATCGGGCCGTGCGTCGCCGCGCGCACGGGATCCAAACAGGTACAGGCGCGTAATGCCGGAAGCCCTCAAGGCGGGTGCAAGCTCCTTCAGCTTCTCAATGAGCGTCTGGGTTGAAATGTCTACGACATCAGTCATGGCCAAATATTAGCACAGGGTCGTCAACCAGCCCAGCGCCGTCGGAGCCCGTTAGGCGCTCCGGCGGGCAGGCAAGGCTCGGCTTAAAGAATGGTGCCGCGATTTCTGCGTTCGGCACGAAATCTCATGGCGCTTTCGCAAAACCGGCCGCTTTCATCGCCTGGCCCATCTGGCTATTCGCCTGGTCCATGAAGGTCTCGAACTGACCGGCATCGCACCAGACGGTGCCAAAACCGCGTCCGGTCATGAAGTCCTTGAAGGCGGGGGAATCGTACACCTTCTTCAAGGCCGCGGTCAGCGTGGTGGCGATATTTGGAGGCAAGCCCTTGGGGCCGCCGATCCCGCGCCATGAGCTGGTGGAATAATCGACGCCGAGCGTCTCCTTCAGCGTCGGGACGTCGGGGAAGATCGGATTGCGCGCGTGCGCCATGATCGCAAGGCTCCGGGCCTGGCCGGCCTCGATGGTGGCGCGCGCTTCGGGCACCGAGCAGGTGGTGAGATCGAGGCTGCCCGCGACCAGATCCTGCATGGCCGGTGCTGCGCCATTCGACGCTGACCAGGCGACCTGATTGGCCGGCAATCCCATCGCCTGCATCCAGCCGACAAGGGCGAGATGCCAGATGCCGCCTTGTCCGGTGCCTGAAGCCTTGAACCGTCCCGGAGGCGCCAGCTTGATGGCGTCCAAGAGCTCCTTCACCGTCTTGTATGGCGAGGACGTCGATACCTGGACGCCAGGCGGATCTTCGTTCACCAGCGCCAGCGGCGTAAAATTCCGTGGCGTCAGCTGCGTCAGGGCTTGCCAGTGCAACATCGCGATTTCCACGGTCAGCGTGCCGATCGTGTAGCCGTCCGGCGCTGCGGCTGCGATCTCGGCATGGCCGACGGCACCGGATCCGCCGGTGCGGTTGACGACGTTGAACGGCTGGCCGAGCTCCTTCTCCAGCAGCGTCGCGACGATGCGCGCGGTCGCATCCGTGCCACCGCCCGCACCCCAGGGCACGATCAAGGTCACCGGCCGCGCCGGATAGGCTTGCGCGCGCGCAGGTGAGAGGAGCGCGGACGTGGCGGCAGCTACAGAAGAAGCCGCGAAAATGCGGCGCGTGATTCCTAGCATAACATAAATGGTCCCGGCGGCGGGGAATCGGGCTCGCGTCAATGCAATATGCTACGCGGCTTTGCATGGATGTCGCAAGCGGCCGCCCAACGGCGCCCTGAGCAAGTGTTCCGTCGGAAACTTATTACTGCTCGTCAGCGTCGCCTTTTGGCCGCGTACCGCCGAAGATGCGCGTGCCCTCCGGCGTGAGATAGGGCTTAAATGTCTCCCACGGAACGAATGCGACATATTGGCCCTCGGCGTAGGGGCCGACCGCATAGGGCGGATAATGGAAGGTGAGGCCGGAGCTCTTGCCTGTTTCGGTCGACGGCGCGAGCGTCGCGGCACCGATCTTGAGCAGGCTCGGCTCGACGCCCTTGAACCATTCATTGGTCGCGGTCTCGCTGGAGTCGCGCTTCTTTTTCTCGATTCTGAGCGAGGCGATCACGGCCTTCGCCATCGTCTTCATGGCGGGGCCGCCATCGGCCGTCTCGGTGAAGAACGGGCGGATCGAGATGCGCTTGCTCTCGGACTTGTCCCACAGGACCGTGTTCACATCCGAATTGGGATGGGCGCCATGGGTGTCCATGTAGTCGTCACGCAGGATGCTCACATAGCGGTCGGCGACGACGGAGCGGATCGAATATTTGCGCTCGAAATCCCAACTGCCGTCCTTGAAGAATTGCGGATCCTGCTTTCGCGAAGCGGCAGCGTCGGCTGCGTTCTTGTCGAGCCATTTCTCGCCGTCAGCGAGGCAATCGGCGGCGAGTGGCGTGTCGGCCTTGATCCTGTCATCAAGGAACACACGCGCCTCGATGTTTCTGTTTTTGACGACGGCGTCGGGCTTGGGGTCGGCGGCGAGGGAGGGCGAGGCAAGGCCGATCGTCGCGACGGCAAAAAGGCTCGCGAGCAATCCTGCCCGCACATTTGCACGATGATATGTCACTTCAATATCCATCAATTCTGCGACGTTCGGACATCGGCGTGAGCGTAGCGATCGCAACATGAACCGGCGCAGAACGCGCGGCGCGAACGCTAGGACGTGAAGATTGGTCGCGGCAGCGCGCCCGCGAGTTTGATAGGAAGCCCCCACGGCGGCGGAATTACTCCGCCGCCTCGCTATGGCCGAGCCGGGCGTTCAGCTTGCGGATCAGCTCCTCGGCTGCGTCCGCGATCACCGTGCCGGGCGGGAAGATCGCTTCCGCGCCGGCGGCATAGAGTGCGTCGTAATCCTGCGGCGGCACCACGCCGCCGACGATGATCATGATGTCCTCGCGGCCCTGCTTCTTCAGCGCGGCCTTGAGCTCCGGTACGGCGGTGAGGTGGGCGGCGGCGAGCGAGGAGACGCCGAGGATGTGGACGTCGTTCTCGACCGCCTGTCTTGCGGCTTCGTCCGCGGTGGCAAACAGCGGCCCGATATCGACATCGAAGCCGATGTCGGCGAAAGCCGAGGCAATCACCTTCTGGCCGCGGTCGTGGCCGTCCTGGCCGATCTTGGCGACCAGGATACGCGGGCGGCGGCCTTCGGCCTCCTCGAACGCGTCGATCAGCGCCTGAACCTTCTCGACCTGATTGCCCATGCTGGACGCCTCCCGCTTGTAGACGCCGGTGATGGATTTGATCTCGGCGCGGTGCCGGCCGAACACTTTCTCCATTGCGTCAGAGATTTCGCCGACGGTCGCCTTGGCCCGTGCCGCGTCGATTGCGAGCGCGAGCAGATTGCCGTTGCCTTCGCCAGCCGAGCGCGTCAACGCGGCGAGCGCGGCCTCGACGTCCTTCTGGCTTCGCTCGGATTTCAGCCGCGCCAGCTTGTCGATCTGGAGCCGGCGAACGTTGGTGTTGTCGACCTTGAGGACGTCGATCGGCGCCTCGTCAGTCGGCTTGTACTTGTTGACGCCGATCACCGCCTGCTTGCCGGCATCGATGCGCGCCTGGGTCTTGGCCGAGGCCTCCTCGATGCGCAGCTTCGGCACGCCGGCCTCGATCGCCTTCGCCATGCCGCCGAGCTCTTCGACCTCCTGGATGTGGCTCCAGGCTTTTGCGGCGAGGTCGCGCGTGAGCCGCTCGACATAATAGGAGCCGCCCCAGGGATCGATGATATGGGTGGTGCCGCTCTCCTGCTGCAGGAACAGCTGGGTGTTGCGGGCGATGCGGGCCGAGAAATCGGTCGGCAGTGCCAAGGCTTCATCGAGCGCATTGGTGTGCAGCGACTGGGTATGACCTTGGGTGGCCGCCATTGCCTCCACCGTCGTGCGCATTACGTTGTTGAAGACATCCTGCGCGGTCAGCGACCAGCCGGAAGTCTGGCAATGCGTGCGCAGCGACAGCGAGCGCGGATCCCTGGGATTGAACGGCTTGAGCAGTTTCGCCCAGAGCAGCCGCGCGGCGCGCAGCTTGGCGACCTCCATGAAGAAGTTCATGCCAATCGCCCAGAAGAACGACAGCCGCGGCGCGAAGCGGTCGACATCCAGGCCTGCGGCAAGGCCGGCGCGCAGATATTCGACGCCGTCGGCGAGCGTATAGGCCAGCTCGAGATCCTGCGTCGCACCGGCCTCCTGCATGTGATAGCCGGAAATGGAAATGGAGTTGTATTTCGGCATCTTCTGCGAGGTGTAGGCGAAGATGTCCGAGATGATCCGCATCGAGGGCGCGGGTGGATAGATATAGGTGTTGCGCACCATGAACTCTTTCAGAATGTCATTCTGAATAGTCCCCGAGAGCTTCTCTGGCGGAACGCCTTGTTCCTCGGCGGCGGCAACGTAGAGCGCGAGAATCGGCAGCACCGCGCCGTTCATGGTCATGGAGACGCTCATCTGGTCGAGCGGAATGCCCGCAAACAGCGTGCGCATGTCGTAGATGGAATCGATCGCCACGCCGGCCATGCCGACGTCGCCGCCGACGCGCGGATGATCGCTGTCATAGCCGCGATGGGTGGCGAGATCGAAAGCGACAGAGAGGCCCTTCTGTCCGGCCGCCAGGTTGCGGCGGTAGAACGCGTTGGAGTCCTCCGCCGTGGAGAAGCCGGCATACTGCCTGATAGTCCAGGGCTGGTTGACATACATGGTCGGGTAGGGGCCACGCAGGAACGGCGCGATGCCCGGATAGGTATCGAGGAAATCGAGCCCGGCCAGATCGGCCTCGCCATAGGCCGGCTTCACCAGAATGCCCTCGGGCGTCAGCCACGGCTCGGCGCTGCCGGTCGGGGCGGCGGTTGCGGTCCGCTCGAAGGCAATGTCTGCAAAGTTTGGAATGCGGCTCATGGCTTCAACTCACAGGTGGGCGCTTCGGGCGCTCAATCATGGTCCGGATGCTGATGGCTGACGATGGTCGCCATCTTCTCCGGTCCGTAATTCTGCTGCGTGGTCTGGCTCGGCAGGTTGGCGATACCGACGACCCAGCCGAGCCGGGATTCGGTTCCATATTGCCGTGTCGGTACGACGTGATCCGGGCGGTCGAAGGTTCCAGTCATGATCTCGATACGCGGGCCATCGATGCGGCGGAAGCTGAGCGGCGTGCCGCAGGCAGCGCAGAAATCGCGCATCGCGATCGAGGAGGATTGAAACGCCGACGGCGTGCCCTTGGTCCAGGCAAAGTCGGTTTTCTCGATGTCGGCATAGGAGGCGAATGGCGCGCCCGTCGCCTTCTGGCACATCCGGCAATGACAAATGCTGATCTTGGCGGGTGCCGCCGAGACCGCGAAGCGGATGGCACCGCATTGGCACCCGCCACTCAGAACTGTCTTGGTTGCGTCGGTCATGCCTGTTCCATCCGTCGATAGGCGTCGCCCAGCATGGCTTGCGCGTCGGCGCCGGCAAAGATGAAGCCCGTAACGCCCGCCTTGCGCAGGGCCGCCTCGGCCTCTGCCGGTCGGCCTGCCAGATAGATATGTTTGGCGCCCGCGCTTTGCAGGGCCTTGGCGGCGGCTTCGGCATGGTCCGCATAGACCTTGTCATGGGAACACAGGCAGGCAAGCTCGGCACCCGACGCCTTGAAGGCGGCCGCCAGCTTGGCCGGATCGGCGAAGCCCTCGCTGTCGACGGCCAAAATGCCGCCAGTTTCGAAGAAGCTTTTGGCAAAGGTCGCGCGCGCGGTGAAATCGACGGCCGTGCCGAGATTGGCCAAAAACACCTTTGGCCGCGCGCCGCGTGCCTTCAGCGCCGCGTCGGATTTGTCGCGCAGCGCCTCGAACGGTTCCGCCAGCCGGATCGGCGGCAGCGCGTCGAACTTGTATTTCTGTTCGCCATAGGGTGCGAGCGCGACCGGCGTCGCCTTCAGCACCGCCGTCTCGCTCTCATGCAAGTTCGGAAACTCGCTGGCGCCGGTCAGCACCTCGCGGCGCTTTGCGATGTTGGCATCGCGCGCCTTTCGTGCGGCTGCGACATTGCTCTGGAATACGCCCTGCTGAAGCGCGGCAAAGGCGCCACCCGCTTTCTCGCTCTCCTGGAACAGCGCCCAGGCGGCCTCGCAGAGCTGCGCCGTCAGCGTCTCGATGCCGCCTGCACCTGCTGCGGGATCGCTGACCTTGGCGAGGTTGCTTTCTTCCAGCAGCAGAAGCTGCGTATTGCGCGCCACGCGCCGCGCGAACGGATCGGGCAGTCCAAGCGCGAGCGTATGTGGCAGCACCGTGATCGCATTGGCGCCGGCGAGCCCTGCGGCAAACGTTGCGATGGTCGCGCGCAGCATGTTCACATAGGGGTCGCGCTGCGTCAGCATGCGCCACGCCGTATCGGCGGCAATGAACAGCGGCTTTGGCGCAAGCCCGCACGCGGCCTCGATGCGCGCCCAGAGCAGCCGCAGCGCACGGAACTTTGCCATGGTCAGGAACTGGTCGGCGTCGGCTGAGAGCCGCGCATAGACCATGTCTTGCGCCTGCTCCAGCGGGACGCCGGCGCCTTCGATCGCGCGCAAATAGGCGGCGCCGCAGGCGAGCACGAAGGCGAGCTCCTGCACCTCCGATCCGCCGGCATCATGGATCACGCGACCATCGGCGGAAGCAAACGGTCCCTTGAAGCCAAGCGCGGCAAGGCCCTTGATGCCGCCGGTGACGGCGGGAACGATCTCTTCCCATGTGTAGGGGCTGTGGCCCCACACCGCGCACGCCGCGAGCGGATCGAGCCCGAAGCGGATGTCGCAGGCTGCAGGATCGATGCCGTTGCTCTTCACATATTCCGCGACATGGATCGCCGCCATCCGCGATTGCGGGCCGACCTGAAGCTCGATGCCGATGCCGGCATCGAGATGAATGTCCTTCAGTGCTTTCGCGACCGCATCGGCCGTTGGTTCCAGGCCGAAACCGTGGCTGCCATTGCTGCCGGCGAACACCAGCGAAAGCCCTGTCGCCCCGTTCTCCAGATCGGTCAGTGCCTGCGCGTTCGCGGCCACCGCGTCGGGATGATCAACCCGCTGCATGATCTGCCACGGCGCTGCCGCCGGCCGTCCTGCCACCAGCGCAGCGTCCTTGGCGCGCGGATACAGCGGCTCGATCCTCACGCCGTCATAGGTCTTGCCGACCAGCTTCTCGAACGGCGCGCCCTTGAGCACGCCGTCGACCAGCTTGCGCCAGTCCGCGTCCGTCGCCTTGGGAAAATCGGCCGCCAGCGGCAGATTGTCAGTCACGGAGGTCATACGGCCAAGGGCTCCCAAACGTCTCGTTATTCGCAGGCGAAATTGCCACGGCCGGCCGTCCCTGCAAACGGTTGTTTTTGGTTAACCGGTATCCGGAAGCCGCTCAATGCCTTGCGTCGAGACGCTGGCGAGGCCGTCACGCACGCGGATGCCCGAGATCACGCGGTCGGGCGCGATTTCGGCCAGCGGCACCAGCACGAAGGCGCGCTCGAACAGCCGCGGATGCGGCAGGGTCAGGTCGGGCTTCTGAAACGACACATCGTCATAGGCGATCATGTCGAGATCGAGCGTGCGCGGACCCCAGCGCCGATCCCTGTCGCGCGTGCGGCCGAACTTCTGCTCGACTTTCTGCATGACGAACAATAGCGCGTGCGGATCGAGGTCGGTCTCGATCTCGACGCAGGCATTGATGAAAGGATCCTGGTCCTCGTCGCCCCAGGGCGGCGTGGTGTAGTCCGACGAACGCGCGATCACCGTGGCTTGCGCCATGCCGCAGATATGGGCGATCGCCTTGCGGAATGTCGCGCGGACGTCGCCGACATTGCCGCCGAGTGCGATCAGCACGCTCGCCATGTCAGGGGTGCCGCGAGCGGGTCAGCATGATGCCGACATCGTCGAAGATCGCGGCGATCGGCGCATGCGGCTTGTGCACGGTGATCTTGACGGCACGGATGCGCGGGAAGTGCGACAGGATGGCGTCGGCGACAGCGCCGGCGGCACGCTCCAGCAGCTTGTAATTGGTGTTCTTGAACGCTGCCGTCGTGGTCGCCACCACATCGGCATAGGAGACGGTGTCGGCGAGGCGATCACTGCGCGAGGGCTCCGACAGGTCTGTGTAGAGCTCGAGGTCGATGACAAAGCGCTGGCCGACTTCGGTTTCGTGATCCATCACGCCATGGCGTGCATGGATCGACAGGCCGGTCACGAAGATCGTATCGGTCATTGCTTGCTCTCGATTGCGTTTGCGACCCGCAGGGCCTGCAAGGTTTCGGCGACGTCATGGGTCCGGATGATTTTCGCGCCCTTCTGCGCGGCGATCAGATGCGCGGCGATCGATCCGGCGAGCCGCTCTTTCGGCTCCGACGGCGACACCGAGGCGATGAAGCGTTTTCGCGAGGCGCCGACCAGCACTGGCAGGCCGAACATGTCGAGTTCGCGCAGCCGCGCCAGCGCGATCATGCTCTGCTCGGCGGTCTTGCCGAAGCCGATGCCGGGATCCAGCACGATCTTTTCGCGTGCGATGCCGGCCTTGGCGGCGATGTCGAGCGAGCGCAGGAAGAACGCCTTCATGTCCGTGACGATGTCGATGGCGGAATCGACGCTGTCACGGTTGTGCATGACGATGACGCGGACGCCTCTTGCGGCGACCAGCGGCGCCATGCTGGCGTCGCGCTGCAATCCCCAGACGTCGTTGGCGATGGCCACGCCCTGGTCGAGCGCGAAGGCCACGACCTCCGCCTTCATGCTGTCGATCGATACGGGGACGCCGAGCGCGACGATTGCCGATAGCACCGGCCTCAGTCGGGCAAGCTCGTCCGCCACTGTCACCGGCTGGGCGCCCTTGTAGGGCCGGGTAGATTCGGCGCCGATATCGATGATGTCGACGCCGGCCTCGATCATCGCCTGCGCCCGTGCCAGCGCTTGGTCCGGTGCGATGAAGTTGCCGCCGTCGGAGAAGGAGTCCGGGGTGACGTTGAGCACGCCCATCACCGCTGGCAGAGGCCGTTCCAGCAGCGTCCGCAGCGCGTCAGGCCCGGCCGAGCCGGCCGGCGGGACGGATGGGGAGGGCGAGGCATTCATGCCGCCCGCTTTAGCGGTCGGGGAGGGGGAGTCAAGACCAACACCCTAGCTGTCATTGCCCGCGAAGGCGGGCAATCCAGTATTCCGAGGCGGTGCGGTGATACGGAGGAGCCGCGGCGTACTGGATCCCCCGCCCCAGTGCGCAAGTGCGCACAAGGCGGGGTATGACATCGAGAGCTAACGCTGCAGGTCATCGCCCGGGAGAGACGCGCTAATACGTAATCTTCGGCGACAGCTTCTTGGCCTTGGCGATGATGTCGCCGACCGACTTCTCGGAAGGAAGGATGCGGACGAGCTTCCTCCGATCGTTGGCTTCGCGCATGCTCTGCGCCAATCTCACCGGATTCCGATAGGCGAGCTCGCGCACCGTGGTGACGCCGGCGGCGCGGACCAGGCCGACCTTGGCCCGGCCCATGCCGGGAATGCGCATGTAGTCGGAGACGTTGGCCCACTCCAGCAGCAGCTGCTCGCTGATGCCGGTCTTGGCCGAGAGCGCCTTGCGCCCCTTGGCGGTGCTCGCGGCTTCCAGCAGCGCGTCGGTGGTGCGGATTCCCTGCGCCTTCAACTTGTTGGCGGCAAAGGCTGGCAGGCCCTCAATCTCGGAAATCGGATATGTCATGATACTCGATATAAAAAGCGTGGCTCTCAGGCGAACTGGCTGAGGCCCGGCGTCCCCGCAATGATCTTGCCCATCTGATCCGCTCCGATTTTGTCTCGGCCGTAGCGGAAAAGTTCACGGGCAATGGTCTGGATGTCGGACATGCCAAGCCCAAGGCCCATCAGGCGCGTGCCGACGGCCATCAGGCCGCCGCCCATCAGCCGCGACAGTCCGCCGCCGCTCGTGGACGCTTCGATCGCGCCGTCTGCGCCAGGGATCTGGTCGATCAGGGCCTGCACGCTGTCGGAAGGACCCTCGCTGCGGAGGAATCCCAGGATAATGCCGACGGTCTTTTCAGCGACAGCACTATCTATGCTGGCGTTTGTCGCCAGCCTTCCGATCAGCTCGTCCATATGGGCCGCCCCTCAGCCGGTTCACATGCCGGAGATTTATTTCGAAAACTGATCTTGAGCCGGTGTGATGTGAAATACAAGCTATGAACGGAGGCGAACATGCGATTCATCTTCGAACGCGCGTAAAGTGTTGCAGCGTTGCAAGACCGGGGAACGAATCCGTGAAAAATTGCCGCGATGCGAATGTATCACTCCGACTTTTGGCGCATGCCGCGCGCGTAGTCTCCGACGATGTCGCATGTCCGCGCCGCCTTGAACGGTTTCAATCGGCTTGCGACATGAGTTAAACTACGGAACTGGTGAGTTCGAGTTTCAATATGCGAAACCAACGATAGAGAGAGTAATGACGGCGCAGGACAACAAGCTCGGCGATACCGACGGCAAGATATTTGTCGGCAAGGGAGACGAGCAGGCCTGGTTGACGCTGGCGCTCGCCAATCGCCACGGCCTCGTCACCGGCGCGACTGGAACGGGCAAGACGGTCACGCTGCAGGTAATGGCGGAAGGATTTGCGCGGGCCGGTGTTCCGGTGTTCGCCGCCGACATCAAGGGCGACCTCTCCGGCATCTCCGAGGTCGGGGAGGCAAAAGATTTCATCGTCAAGCGTGCGACCGAGATGGGGTTGACGTTCCAGCCCGACCAGTTCTCGACGGTGTTCTGGGATGTGTTCGGTGAGCAGGGCCATCCGGTGCGAGCCACCATCACCGAGATGGGGCCGCTGTTGCTGGCGCGCATGCTCGATCTCAACGACGTGCAGGAGGGCGTGCTCAACGTTGCCTTCCGCGTCGCCGACGACAACGGTCTTGCTCTGATCGACATGAAGGATCTGCGGGCGTTGCTGGACGCCATCGTGCCCGACGGCGGCAAGAAGGAGCCGGACGCGGACGATGATCCGCTCGCGCCGATCCGGAAGGCGGCCCAGGGTTTTGGCAACGTCACCAAGGCCACAATCGGCACCATCCAGCGCCAGCTCCTGGTGTTGGAGAACCAGGGCGCCACAAAATTCTTCGGCGAGCCGGCGCTGACCTTGAAGGACTTCATGAAGACCGACCGCGACGGCCGCGGCATGGTCAACATCCTCGTCGCCGACAAGCTGATGCAGAGCCCGCGGCTTTACGCGACATTCCTGCTGTGGATGCTGTCGGAGCTGTTCGAGGAATTGCCCGAGGCCGGCGACCTTCCCAAGCCCAAGCTGGTGTTCTTCTTCGACGAGGCGCATCTGTTGTTCAACGACGCCCCGAAGGCGCTGATGGACAAGATCGAGCAGGTGGTCCGCCTGATCCGCTCCAAGGGGGTCGGCGTCTATTTCGTTACGCAAAACCCCATCGACGTGCCCGACCGCGTGCTCGGGCAAATGGGCAACCGGGTGCAGCATGCGTTGCGCGCCTTCACCCCGCGCGACCAGAAGGCGGTCGCCGCCGCGGCCCAGACCTTCCGGCCCAACCCGAAGCTCGACACCACCAAGGTGATCATGGAGCTCGGCAAGGGCGAGGCGCTGGTGTCGTTCCTCGAAGGCAACGGCACGCCGGCGATGGTCGAGCGGGTGATGATCCGTCCCCCATCGGCCCGCATCGGGCCGATCAGCCCGGAGGAGCGCAAGGCGATCATGGATGCGAGCCCGGTGAAGGGCAAATACGACACCGCGATCGATTCCGAGTCCGCCTATGAGATCCTTCAGAAGCGCATCGCCGGCACCGCGGCGCCGGCCGATGGCCAGGCGGGCGGCGGCGGTGGCGGCATCCTCGGCCAGATCGGCTCGATCGTCGGCACCATCTTCGGCACCAACACCGGACGTAACCGGCTGACGACGGGACAACGCATCGCGCGCGATGTCACGCGCACGGTCACCGGCAAGGTGGTCGGCGGCGTCGTGGCCGATCTCGGCAAATCGGTCGGCGGCCAGCTGGGCAGCTCGGTCGGCCGCGCGCTCGTCCGCGGCGCGCTCGGCGGATTGCTGCGAAGGTAGGCATAACGCCCCGGTTGCAGGCCAGTGGTCCGTAACGCCACTCAGGTGGCGGGGGAAAGAGCATCTTTGCCAGCTACAAATTCGGGTGAGGAGGACTCTCCAAGCGTCCGTCGGTCTGCTACGTGCTATATGTTTCCGACGGGACATCATGTGACATCACCGAATTCATCAGACAAACCGGGCGCGCTTCGAACTCTCTCGCTGCGCAGGCCGCTCGACCTGCTCTTCTTGTTTTGCTGCTTGATCCTGACTGCGGATGTCCTCGGTCCGGAGATCTTCGGTCATGGCAAAACCAAGGACTATGCGCTGTGGTACTGGGCCGGGCAGCAGGTGCTGCATGGCGGCGCGCTCTATCCCAGCGAAATGGATCACCCGTTCGAGTTCATCTATCCGCCGCTGCCGGCGATCCTGCTGGCGATCCCGAGCTGGTTCGGCAAGATCCCGCTCTACATCGTGCTGTCGATCCTGAATGGGATGGCATGGTGGTACACGAGCATTCTCTCCAATGCCATGACCGGCTCGGATCGCGAGCCGGGCCCGTGGCTCGAAGCACTGCCGGTGGTCGTCACCGTCTCCTTCGCGTTCGACATGTTCGATCTCGGTCAGCCGAACCTCGTTCTGCTGGTGATGATGCTCTACGGCTTCTGGAGCCTCCAGCATCGACGGTCCTGGCTCGCGGGCTTCATGTTCGCGCTCGCCGCCGCCATCAAGGTGTTTCCGATCGCCGTGCTGCCTTATCTGGTCTGGCGCCGGCAATGGGCGGCGGTCGTCAGCATGCTCGCCTTCATCGGCATCCTGCTCTATCTCGTGCCGGCGCCGATCCGCGGCTTCGAGCGCAACGCCGCCGAGCTCAACACCTGGTACCGGGGCATGGTCGGCTCGAGTTCGGAAAAGGGCTTTGGTCAGCGCGACGAGCAGAACTGGTCGTGGGTCAACCAGTCCGTCATCGCGGTGACGCACCGGCTGGTCAGGCCGATCAACTACAATCTGGACGATCCCGGCAAGCCGGCGCGCACGATGAATGTCATCGACGTCGACTACAAGACGGCGAACTGGATCGTGCTTGCGGTATCGGCGTTGCTCGGGCTCGGCTTCATCGCGGTCATTCCGCGGCAAGCGCGGCGAACGGCGCGATCGGACGCCGAGGAGCTCGGCATCCTGTTCTGCCTGATGACGATCGCCTCGCCGCTGGCGCGACAATATTACTTCATGTGGCTGTTCCTGCCGCTGACGGTGCTGATACATCGGGCCGCCTTCGACCTGCGGCCGAATGTGCGGCTGGGAACCGTGCTCGCGCTTGGCGCTGCTGGCATCCTCATGCTGCTGTCGCTGCCGCCGTTTCCCAACGCCATCCAGGCCTGGGGTAACAACCTCATCGCGACGGCGATTCTCGCAGTTAGCCTTGCCTGGCACATCCGGCATCCGCCGGTTGCGGCTAGCTCCGACGCCGCGGCAGGGTTAAAACCACAACCATCTTGAGGTTAGAAAAGTGGGACATCCGACCATGGCCAATGCGCAACTTCAATCCGTGCTCGACCACATCGACAAGGACTTTGATAACAGTCTCGAGCGCCTGTTCTCGCTGTTGCGGATCAAGTCGATTTCCGCAGATCCGGCCTATGCCGGGGATTGCAAGGCGGCGGCCGAGCATCTGGCCAAGGACATTGCGAGCCTCGGCGTCGCGACCGAAGTGAGGCCGACCGCCGGCCATCCTGCCGTCGTTGGCAAGGCCAAGGCGGACGACAAGGCGGACGACAAGGCGGGCGGACGGCCGCATGTGATCTTCTACGGCCATTACGACGTGCAGCCGGTCGATCCGCTCGAGCTCTGGCACCGTCCTCCGTTCGAGCCCGCCGTCGCCGATCATGCCGACGGCCGCAAGATCATCGTCGCGCGTGGCGCCGAGGACGACAAGGGTCAAGTGATGACCTTCGTCGAGGCCTGCCGCGCCTGGAAGAAAGTCACGGGCTCGCTGCCGATCGACATCACCTTCCTGATCGAAGGCGAGGAGGAGGTCGGCTCCAAGAACTTCGTGCCGTTCGTCGAGGCCAACAAGGACGAGTTTAAAGCCGATTACGTGCTGGTCTGCGACACCGGCATGTGGGACCCGGAAACGCCGGCGATTACGACGGCGCTGCGCGGCCTGCTCTATGAAGAGGTGAAGATCACCGCCGCCAGCCGCGATTTGCATTCCGGCGTATTCGGCGGCACGGCGATGAACCCGATCCGGGTGCTGACCAGGATTCTCGGCGGTTTGTTCGACGATGACAACCGCATCACCATTCCCGGCTTCTATGACGGCGTAAAGGACACGCCGCCGGAGATCCTGGAGCAGTGGAAGAAGCTCACCTTCACGCCGGAGTCGTTCCTCAAGCCGGTCGGCCTGTCGATTCCGGCTGGCGAGAAGGGGCGGCTGATGGTCGAGCAGGCCTCCACGCGTCCGACCTGCGACGTCAACGGCATCTGGGGCGGCTATATCGGCGAGGGCTCCAAGACGGTGATCCCGTCGCATGCCTCGGCAAAAGTCTCGTTCCGGCTGGTCCAGGGGCAGGACCCCCAGACCATCCGCAAGGCCTTCCGCGACTACGTGACCGCCCGGATTCCGGGCGACTGCAAGGTTGCGTTCGGCGACCATTCCGCCGCGCCCGCCGTGGCGCTCGACTGGAACATGAAGCCGCTTGCCGCCGCGAGGCAAGCGCTGACCGAGGAATGGGGCAAGGAGACTGTGCTGATGGGCTCCGGCGCCTCGATCCCGATCGTCGCTGATTTCAAGCGCGCGCTTGGGCTGGATTCGCTGCTCGTCGGCTTTGGCCTGGACGACGACAACATTCACTCGCCGAACGAGAAGTACGATCTGCGCAGCTTCCAGAAGGGCATCCGCTCCTGGGCACGGATCCTCGCGGCGCTCGCGGAGGTGAAGTAGGGCGCGAAGGCTCTCCTCGTCATTGCGAGCGAAGCGAAGCAATCCAGAATCCTTCCGCTGAAACAGTCTGGATTGCTTCGTCGCAAGAGCTCCTAGGAAGAAACTGATCTGTCAGGGCATCAGGCGGCCTTTGGAGTTGGTTGGAGTTGGACGGTGAAGCCTAGCTTTTTGAGACGGGCGACCAACGACTTGGCTTTGACCTCGGTCGAACGACGATCGAAGTGGTTTGCACCGAGGTCGTGGTGCTCGGTTCCGTTCTTGAGCATGTGATAGATCGCGGTGAGGATCGAGGCGGCGACCGCGCAGATGGCTTTTTGCGGGCCGCGCCGATGTCGCAGGCGAACGAACTGGGCCTGGTAATAGCTGCCCTTCTTGCGAACGGCCGCCCACGCGCATTGCACCAGCATGGTCTTGAGCCAAGGCGCGCCCTTGCGCAGGCGCGATGATTTGCGCCTGCCGGCACTCTCGTTTTGCTCCGGGCACATGCCGGCCCAGGCGAGCAGATGGCCGGCGGTCGGGAAGCGGCTCATGTCGGTGCCGATCTCGGAGAGGATTGCCGGCGCCGACACGGCGCTGACTCCCGGGACCGTATCGGCGTTCTCGATCAAGGCGCGAAAGGGCGGTTCGCCGGCACGGCGCTGCTCGTCGATGCCTCTGATCCGCTGGTCGATCTCCAGATCGATCGTCCGGATCGACGCATCCAGCCCGTCCCATTGTCGCAGGTGGAGTTCGAGCAGGAAGCGGTGATGATCCGTCAACCGCCCATGTAGCGCATCGTACAGCTCCTTGGGCGTCGCCTTGATCTGCTTGCCGGCAAGGTCGGCCAGCTTGTGCGGCTGGCGCACGCCGGCGATCATTGCTTCGATGATGCGCCGTCCACTTGCGCCCATGACGTCGCTGATCACCGAATCGAGCCTGATGTTGGCTTCGGCCAGCGTCTTCTGGATCCGCTGCACGTGCCGTGTTTGCTCGCGCACCAGCTGCTTGCGGGTGCGGGTCAGCGAACGCAGCTCGTGCATCGGCTCGGTCGGCACGAAGCTCGCCTTGATCAGCCCGAAGGCCACCAGATCGGCCAGCCACATCGCGTCGTTCATGTCGGTCTTGCGGCCCGGCACGTTCTTGATGTGCGCCGCATTGGCGACGGTCAGCTCGAAGTCACCCGCGTTGAGTATCCTCCATACCGGTGTCCAGTAAACACCGGTCGCCTCCATCGCCACGTGCGTGCACCGGCTTTCCGAAAGCCACGCTCTCAACGCCAGAAGTCCGTCCGTCGTCGTTGCAAACGTCCGGCATTCCCGCGCCGTTTCCTTGCCGGTCATCATGCGTACACAGGCCACTACCGTGTTCTTGTGCACGTCCAGGCCGGCCACCTGCTCATGCAAAATATCCATTGTCTTCTCCTCTCCAACGGCGCCGCCGGCGTGGGGGGCCGTCCAAAAGAGAATCCTAGGAAGCGTGCTCCGGGACATGGCTGTCCTTAGCGCCAGTGTGGGTCATCCAGGTCCCCCGGGTCCAACTCGCAACCGGGCTCTCGCGCACCAGGGAGATATCGACCTCTTTGCCGACGGCGCGCCCAATCTAGCGCGCCGGCCTCCGACCGAATAGTTTCATCCAATGCGGGTCGGTTCTTCCCGCCGATCAGAACTCGCAATGACAGCGGGCCCAAATAAAAACGCCGCCCGGAATTGGGCGGCGTTTCATTCCGAAATGTGTAGAGGGTGTTGACGCCTAGTCTACACCAAACTCCGTAAATCTCAAGAGCGGTAGCCCGGGAGCTCGCGGTCGAGCTTGCGCAGCAGCGGCGGCCATACCAGGTTCGTCGCGCGCAGCTCGGCGCGGTCGCGGTTGGCGAGCAGCTCGGTGTTCTTCTCGATCGCGATGTCCTCGACCGGATAGACCGGCGTGCCCAGCGCGCGGGTGCGCACCTGCATCGAGCAGGCGCGCTCGAGGTGGTACATGCGCTCGAAGGCGGAAGCGACCGAGCGGCCGACGGTCAGCGTGCCGTGGTTGCGCAGCAGCATGTGGTTGTGGTCGCCGAGATCCTGCTGCAGCCGCGGCCGCTCGTCGTGATCGAGCGCGATGCCTTCATAGTCGTGATAGGCGAGGTCGTGGGTGACGAGCTGCGCGGTCTGGTTCAGCGGCAGCAGGCCTTCGGCGCTGCTCGACACCGCGGTGCCGTCCAGCGTGTGGAGATGCAGCACGCAAATCGCATCTTCTCGCACCTCGTGGATCGCCGAATGGATGGTGAAGCCGGCCGGGTTGATGCTGTATTCGCTCTCGCTGAGCTGGTTGCCGTGCAGATCGACCTTGACCAGGCTCGAGGCCGTGATCTCGTCGAACATCAGCCCGTAGGGGTTGATCAGGAAGTGATGGTCGGGGCCGGGCACGCGCGCGGAGATGTGGGTGTCGACCAGATCGTCCCAGCCGTACAGCGAGACCAGACGATAGCAGGCGGCGAGATTGACCCGTTGCTGCCACTCGGCCTCCGTCATGTTCGACGGCACTTCCTTCAGGCGCGCTTCCGCTGGTGACATGGCAAATCTCTCCGAACCTCGTTGTTGCGGGGAGGGAGCCTAGTCTCGCAAACGGCTGGCAGCAAGGTGCGCGCCAAGCGCGGCAGTTCAGCGTGGTCCGCATGGAGCGGGCTACGGCTTCCGGAGAAAATTATTACGGCGCCGGGATCGACAGCAGGCCGGAAATGCTGCGGCCGCGGATGTCGTAGACGCGGGCGAACACCACGTCGTCGCGCTTGATCTCGACCAGCACGGGCGCGGTGAGGCCCTTGCAGTAGAATTCGCCGAGCGTCATGGCGAAATCGGCCGCGTTGGAATCCCAGCCGATGGTGAAGTCGGGGCCGAGCGCGACCTGGGCGGGGCGTTGCGGACCGCACACCGCGACCTTCCATTTGCGATTGCGCGGCGGCACCTCCTGGCGCTCGACCAGCTGCTCGCGCAGTTCGTCGGAGGCCTGCTTCAGCGCGAGGCCCCAATAGTCCAGCATGAAGCGGTCGTCGGCGGCGCGCACCGTGCCGGCGATGTGGTTGAAGTGGGTGTATTGATAGGGATGCAGCCGGATCATCTCGGCGAGCGGCAGCGCCAGGCCGAAGCAGAACACGGCGAGCACGGCCGGCTGCCAGGCGCGGTGGCTGGCGCGCAGGCGTTCCATGGTCCGGGCGAAGGCAATGCCGCCGAGCACCGCCATCGGCGGGATCACGAAGACGAAATGGCGGATGCCGTTGTAGAGCGCAGGACGCTTCACCATCGCGATCGCGAGCGGCAGGGTGGCCGCCAGCGTCAGCATCAGCAGGATGGTCTTGCGACGCGCCGGAACCTCGCGACGCGGCAGCATCGCGAAGGTGCTGAACACGGCACCGGCCGTCAGCACCAGCATCACTTCGGGAAGCTGCAGCGCGAACAGCGTCGGCAGATAGGACCAGGGCATGTCGGGCACCGACACGATCGCGCCGTCGAACATCTCCTTCCAGGGCTTCTCGAAGAAGTGCGAGAAATAGGTCAGGGCCTCGAAGGGATTGCCGGGCTCCATGATCGACCACGGCCAGATCAGGCCCATCACGAGGTAGCCGAACGCGAGGCCGGGCAGCAGCACGTAGACGACATGGGCGAAACGGCGGACCGCCTCGCGCGCGCCCTCGGTGCGCAGCTCTTCCAGGAACAGCGGCATGAAGCCGACCATCGCATAGACCAGCGCGAGCCCGCCAAGGATGCGGCAGCCGATCGACAAGCCGGCACCGAGGCCGACGATCAGGATCGTGCGCGGCGAGGGTTTTGGATATTCCTCGGCAAGCCGGACCAGGCCGAGCATCAGGATGATCATCGCCACCGCGAAGGGCGCATCCTTCGGGTTCATGAACATGTGGCCGTAGAAGATCGGGCAGAGCGCCAGCAGCAAGAGTGCGGCAAGACCGGCAAGCGGTCCGGCGACGCGGCGGCCGAGCCGCCACGTCACCGCAAGCCCGATCACGCCGACGATCGCGCCGACCAGGCGTCGCGTCTCGAACAGCTCGAGCGGGAGAATCTTGTGCAGCAGGGCTGCGACCATGTCGAAGCCGCCGCCATACATATAGAGGTTGGCGAAGGAGAGGGCAGACGTGTCCCTGAAGCCGGAGCCGTACATGCGCAGCAGCAGGTCGGCATATTCGGCATGGGTGTAGTCGTCCCAGCCAAGCCCGTAATCGCGGAAAGTCAGGCCTGCGATGACGGCGACGGCAGCCAGCACCAGCATGGCGAGGTCGTCGCAAGTCCGTTCAACCGAGCGCCCGAGAGGCGTGTCGATCGCCGAAGTCGTGATGGATGTCATGGCTATTGGTGACCCGGAATCCCCTCTTGGCCCTGCTGGCGCGCGCGGGCCTGTTCCCCGGAATCCCTATAGCGCAGTTCCATTACCAAGTAATTGGGCATTATGGCTAAATTCCTGATGCGACGCAGCAATTTCCAGAAACGCGGGAAGCACATGAGAGCTAGCGGACCATTGCTGAAGGGAATGTGAATAAGTCCCTGATATCCTTCCCTTTAGGAACGGCGCCGGCAATTGGTCGTTGGCGAGGAACGCAGTATGACGGTATCGTGGCGTAACGGGTGCCGCGCGTGGATGCGCGGCCGGGGGTGTGTTCGATGAGCTTGGCTTTGTTGATCGCAGGGATTTTCGCCGTGGCGGCGGGCCTCCTTGCGGTCGCTTTTGGCTATTCGATCAGGGATTTCAGCCTCGGCAGCACGCTCATAACGAGCGGAACGATTGGCGTCTGCTCCGGAATGTTACTGGTCGGTCTCTACATCGTGCTGCTGGAGCTGCGAGGCATCGCCCGACGGCTGGCCGCGACGGCCGCGCCGTCGGACGTTCGCGTGCGGCCGGTGCTGCCGCCGGGCCTCGCTGCACCAGGCACGGCTGCGTCCGAGCTGGCTCCGGCGATGCGAGTCGAGCCGCAGCCATCGCCCGCTGCGCCGCCTTGGCAGGCCGAAGCACCGGCGCGCGAGCGACCGCGGGCCGAGGCTCCGGCCGAGCCGGAAGCGCCGCCTACGCCCCCGCCCGCAGCTCAGGAGGCGCCGCGTCGGCGCAACCTGATGTTCGCCTCGAGCTCGCGCAAGGAGCGCGAGCGTGCCGAGGCAAAGGCCACGGAGGAGTCGCCGCCGCAACCACACGCCGAGCCCGCGGAGCCGGCCGTGCCTGAGGCCCCGCCCGCGAGCTTCGACGATGCCTGGCCGAAGGCCGACCGTGCGCGGCCGCCTGAACCGCCCGCGCCGCGTCGCCCATCGCCGCAGCGCCCGGCGTCGACCTTCGAGCCTGCTGCTCCTCAGCCCGCCGCACCTCCGCCCGCACCCGAGCCGCCGCCGGCCGAACAGGCGCCGGTCACGGTGCTCAAATCCGGTATCGTCGACGGCATGGCCTATTCGCTTTATTCGGACGGCTCGATCGAGGCGCAGATGCCGGAGGGCATGATGCGCTTCGCCTCGATCGACGAGCTGCGCGCCCATCTCGACCAGCGCGGCTGAAGCTTCGCCGGGTTCAAGTAAAGTCTCGCAACTGCTGTCGCGAGATCAGTAATCGGTTCACATTCTCCAGTCGTCGTATTTCGGCCAAAGGTATTGTTGACAGAGAATACTTCACCGCCGCCAATGAAGCCGCGACGGAATCGGATTGGAGAGGTCGAGCCCATGTCGGATGTTGGGGCTAAAAATTTCATCGAGCTGACGGCGAACATCGTCTCGGCCTATGTCAGCAACAACCCGACGCCGGCCGCCGAGATTCCGAGCCTGATCAGCCAGGTGCATGGCGCGTTGACGCGGGTGTCGTCGGGCCGCGTCGAAGCGCCGCTCGAGCCGGCAAAGCCTGCCGTCTCGTTGAAGAAGTCGATCGCCCCGGACTATCTGGTGTGTCTGGAAGACGGCAAGCGCTTCAAGTCGCTGAAGCGCCATCTGCGCACCCAGTACAACCTGACGCCCGAGCAATATCGCGAGAAATGGAGCCTGCCGGCCGATTATCCCATGGTCGCGCCGAACTACGCGGTGGCGCGTTCGCAACTGGCGAAGAAGATGGGTCTGGGACAGCAACAGCGGAAAAAAGGAAAGTAGAGCCGCTTGCCTGATTTCGTAGGGTGGGCAAAGGCGCGACAGCGCCGTGCCCACCAATTCTCGTTGGTCGCACTCAGATGGTGGGCACGCTATGCGCTTTGCCCACCCTACGAAGCGCAAGTTAGCGCTTCACGACGCGTCCGCGAGCGCCTCTTTCGCGTCGGTCTTGATCCGCTCGACCATCGAGCGCAGGCCGTTGGAGCGCTGCGGCGTCAGGTGGTCGCGGAAGCCGAACTCGTTGAACACGGAAATCGCATCGGTCTCGAGGATCTCCTGCGGCGTGCGGCCGGAATAGAGCGCGAGCACGATCGCCACCAGCCCGCGCACGATATGCGCGTCGCTGTCGCCGCGGTACTTCAGGATCGGCGCGCCATTGCCGCGATCGACCAGCTTCTGGAGCCAGACCTGGCTGACGCAGCCATTCACCTTGTTCTCGGCCGAGTGTTCCGCCTCGGGCATCGGTTCCAGGGTGCGGCCGAGCTCGATGACGTACCGGTAACGGTCGTCCCAGTCGTCCAGAAGCTCGAAATTGTCCCTGATCTCGTCAATCGCAGTCATTTGTGGCCCGTGATCCCCGTTCAGGCCAATATAGGGACGGGCGCTGCCGAAATCGATAGGATTTGGGCCCTAATTCGCCGTTTCCGGTCCGCGCCAGTCCAGCGCGAGATCGTCCTGGGTCAGCGTGTCGCGCGGCGCTTCGGTCGCGGCGGCATCGCCCTCACCGGCGACCGTGATCGAACCGGTGTGGTCGGGCGCCTTCTTGTCGGCTTTCTCATTCTTCTCGTTGGTGATCTGCTCCTTCTTGTCGTTGATGATCTGATAGATCTTCTTCGCGCCGTCCTGCGCCCGCTGACCGATGATGGTCGCGGCCTGTCCGCCGACCTCGCAGGCCGCCGGCTGGCGTTTGCAGAACTGGGTCATGTCGGAGACGGCCGCGGTCGCAGCCTGCACCGCGTCGGCAGCGCCGATCTGCGGCAGCTTGTCCGATCCGGGCGTCTTGTCCCGCGGCAGGAGCACCAGCACCAGCCCGAGCCAGAATGTGATGCGGAGCAGAAAGCGCATCTTGCGAACCTGTACGTTAGATCCCCGCCGCGGCGATTCCCGCAGAACGCACCGGACCTAGCAACTCTCGATAAATCGCAAGTGATTGCCTTCCGCTTAATTCGCAGAAAATTTACGCAAAAATCTTCGCGGTTGCAGGTCTCGTAAATTTTCGATTGATGCCTGCGCCCGTGGTGTTCCGGACCGGCGCATCCACCAATTCGAAACCATGAAACGGACGGCGAAACCCTGTGTTCACCATCCCCGATGATGACATCGCCAAATCGCTTAAAAATGTCCGCGATGACGCGGTGTCAGGCCGCAGGCCGGATCGCCTTAGCACTCGTTTAAGGTCGCTCTGACACGTTGGCTCAACAATAAGGAGGCGTTCCGGCACGTCTTCAAGGACGATTGAGCCGAAGCGCGAGACCCGTGACAGTTTTGAGTATCATCCGCGATTGTCTCGATGCGCTGCTGCATCCCTCCGCGCGTTACGATGCGTTGACGCGTGCGCGCCATCGGGCTTTCATGGCGCCGCGGCTTCTCGGAAGCCTGGCCGCCTTCGCCGCATTTCCGGTCTATCTCGTCCTGCGTGGCGCGCCGAGCGCGATCGAGGTCGCGGCTTTCGCGTGGCTGATCGCGCCGATCCTGCTGTCCTGGTTCCTGTCGCGCACCGGCCGCTATGAAGGCGCCCACGTGCTGTCGTCGCTTGCGCTCGCCGGCCTGATCATGGCGATCGCCGCCACGACCGGCGGCATCGAATCGTTCGCCGCGGTCTGGCTGGTCGTGGTTCCGCTCGAAGCCGCGCTGTCGGCCTCGCGCCGCGTCGCGGCCTTTGCCTCGTTGCTCGCGCTGTCCTGCGCGGGCCTGTTGATCCTGCTCGGCCAGCTCGGCTGGCTGCCGCTCGAACATGCCGGTGCTACCGAGCGCGGCGTGATGATGGCGTTTGGCGTCGCCTCCGCAACGCTCTATGCCGCGGGCCTCGCCTTCGGCGCCGAATCGCTCGCGCGCACCAGCGTCGCCTTGCTGTCGCGTGAGGAGGAGCGCTATCGCCTGCTCGCGCGCAACATGAGCGACGTGATCTCGCGGCATCAGCGCAATGGCGCGGTGCAGTTCATCTCACAGGCCGCGGAAGCCATGCTCGGCATGCCGGTCGCGCAACTGCATGGTCATGGCCTGTTCGACCGCGTCCATGTCGCCGATCGCCCAGCCTATCTCACCGCACTCTCGGATGCCGCGCGCGGCGACGTGCGCAGCGTCGAATTCCGGCTGCGGCGGGAGCCCACCGGTTCGGAGCGCAGCCAGATCGATTTCATCTGGGTCGAGATGCGCTGCCGGCCGCTCGATCAGGATCCGGGCCGTGATCTCACGCGCGAGGCTGAAGTCGTCGGCGTGATGCGCGACGTCACCGATCGCAAGCTGTCCGAGCAAGCGCTCGATCAGGCCCGCGACGCGGCGGAAGCCGCCGACGCCGCCAAGACGCGCTTCCTCGCCACCATGAGCCACGAGCTGCGCACGCCCCTCAACGCCATCATCGGCTTCTCCGAGATGATCGCGCAGGAGCAGACCCTGATGCTGGGCGCCCCCCAGCGCAAGGAATACGCAGAGCTGATAAACGCTTCCGGCCAGCACCTGCTGTCGGTCGTCAACGGCATCCTCGACATGTCGAAGATGGAATCGGGCAATTTCGAGATTGCGTCGGAGCCGTTCGCGCCGCGCGCGGCGCTGATGCATTGCTGCAACCTGCTCGCGCTGAAGGCGCGGGAGAACGGCGTCGATCTTATCACCGATGCGCCGCAGGATCTGCCCGTCATGACCGGCGATCCGCGCGCCTTCAAGCAGATCGTGCTCAATCTCGTCGCCAATGCCGTCAAGTTCACGGAGCGCGGCGGCCAGGTCGCGGTGTCTGCGGCGGCATCCGCCTCGCAGCTCACGCTGTGCATCAGCGACACGGGGGTCGGCATCGCGCCCGACGATCTCAAGCGCGTCGGCGCGCCGTTCTTCCAATGCGGCAAGACCTATCAGCGCCGTCACGAGGGCACCGGTCTCGGCCTTTCCATCGTGAAGAGCTTCGTGGCGTTGCATCTCGGCGAATTGACGGTACAAAGCAGGCTCGGCGAGGGCACCGCCGTCACGGTCAAGCTGCCGCTGGTCTATACGCCGCCGCAAGCAAAGGCTTCTGATAAAAGACCCGCGGAGAGCAAGATCGCGACGCTGACGCCGGTGCTGCGCCAGGAGACTCAAGACCGACCTCAGGACCAACCTGCTCGGGTGAAGAAAAGTGCCTAGAAAATCTGCTGCAAAGGACGAAGCCGCTCCGCGCCGCCGTGGCGCCAAGGCGGCTGTCGTGGATGTCGAGACCGAGCGCAATCTCGTGATGCGCGTGCTCTTGCACAGCCCCAAGGACACGCTGGCCGGCCTCGTCGCCGTCGCCACCATCAGCGCCATCGTTGCGAACGCGCTGTTCCTGCAGACCGGCCGGCATCCGGCGCCGATGTTCGGCACCGTGATCAATCTTCCCGTGCCGTCGTCCATGTCGCTGTCCAATCCCATGCCGCGTCCGCGTCCCGTCGGTGCGGATACGTCGCCGCTCGAGCCCAAAGCGACCGAGTTTCGCGTCGAGCCGAAGCCGGCAGAGAAGGCGCCCGAGAAGCCCGCCGAGACGACCGCCTCGACGCCGCGCGCGAGCGATCCCATGACCAATCTGGTCATCAAGGCCACGACACCCACGCCGGCTCCGTCTGCGGTGGCCGTTGCGCGGCCACCGGCGCCGGTCCCGATGCAGCAAAGCCCGGCGGCACGTCGCCTCGCCGGCGTACAGCGCGCGCTGTCCGAATACGGCTACGGGAATTTGAAGATCACGGGCACGATGAGCGGCGAGACCCAGTCGGCGATCCAGACCTTCGAGCGCCAGCACAAGATGCCCGTCACCGGCCAGGTGTCCGACCGCCTGCTGCGGGAGCTTGCCGCCGCAATCGGTCACCCCGTCGAATAGTCGTCGTTGTATCGCGAAGCCTGAAGACTGGTGCTGATTGCAGCACTGGCCTATCGTGCGCTCATGCGTTTGAAATCGAATATCTGGGTCTCAGCCTACTTGCGCCGGTGCCAGACCGAGGGCGTGTTCGGCGCCGTGCGCCATCGTGGTGCGGAGGAAGCGGGGGCAGTGTTCGTCAAGGTGTCGCTGCTCGACGGCAATGCGATGCTCTACGTGCCGGCGCCGCAGACCTCTTATGACGACGGTCGACCGGTCGATCGCTTCTTCGTGCCCGCCGCGCCGCAGCCGATGCCGGAGCAGTCGGTCGAAGAACGCCTGACCAAGGAACTCCGCTTCGACCCGGATGCCTGGATCGTCGAGACCGAAGACCGCGCGGGGCGGCATTTCCTGGAGCTGGCGAAGACCTGATCGGGCCTTCCGTCATTGCGAGCGCAGCGAAGCAATCCAGAGTCTGTCCGCGGAGGCACTCTGGATTGCTTCGCTGCGCTCGCAATGACAAGCGTGGGGCGTGATCAGCGCTCCGACGACCCGCCATTGCCCGTGCGCACCGCCGGGCTCGAGCCGGGCTGCACGCCCGGCCGCGACTGGCCGGACGTGCCACGCGCGCGCTGGCGTTCGCTGTCGTGCAGCGACGGCTGATATTTGGCGCGCGTGACGGCGAGTGTCGAGCCGCGCCACGCGGCAAGCATCACCAGTGCGGCGCGATCGCTGAGGCGGTCGTAGAGCCGGGACAGCCGGTAGACCGCATCCACCGAGTTGCCGATCTCCGGCTTGAAGAACAAGAGGATGCGCTGGAAGTTCGGGCTCGGCATGTCGAGCGCGCGCGCGGCGATTGCGAGCGCCTCGCCGCCGGCATCGTCGACGATCTCTGCTGCGACGCGCGAGGGCAGGATCAGGCTGTCGCCGAGCTCCAAGGTGAAGTTCTCGACGTCGCGCGCGATCGCCGCCATCTCCAGGATCTGGATTGCGCGCTTGGCGCGCACGGTCGGAATTCGCGGCGCGGCCTTCAGCGGGGTCTGCGCCAGATTGTGCAGGATCAGCGCGCGCTGGCTCGCATCGGCGCCGAAGAACATATCGTGGATCTCGGCGGCTTCCTTCGGCTGCATCGCCATGCTGGCGGCCATGCGCTGCTCGGCGTCGGTCGGCGTGCGGGCAGGCGAGGGGACGGGCGCAGCACGCGGGATTTCGCGCGCGAGCGGCACCCGGCGGCCTTCTTGCGCTGCGACCAGCCCGAGCTTCTGCAGCACCGGGACCGGCGTCTGCGGATAGATCGCAAGCCGCGCCTTGACGGCGGCGCGCGTCGCGTCGTCGACCTGATCGATCAGCCGCGTGGCGAGCTCGATGAATTGCCGCTGCTCGTCCTCGCTGTGGGTGGGCGCCTGGACATAGAGGTCGGTCAGCACCCGCAGCAACGTCGGACGAACATCGACGCCCTCGCGGCGGGAGAGTGTCATCAGCCCGTCGAATCCGGGAAACAGCGACTTGGTCATGGAGGGTACGCAACTTGGAAAAAACCGTTGTCTCAGCCTATCAGGGGGTCCTTTAAAGGCTCGTTAAGGAAAACGAGGCGTGAAGCAAACCCGCCCGTTTCAATGGTTCTCGTCTCGCAGCGGGACGATCTGGGCCGGTCCGTGCGGTTACGGTCCAGAGGCCATGTTTACATCCCGTTAACCATAAACTGATCCTAATGCCCCCATGTTGCATGGTCGCGTTCTGTCGCGCGGCAATCGAGAGAGCTGACATGGGGACCATCATCGAATTTCCGGCCGGTCGCCGGGTGGGCTCGTCGGGGGACGTCACACCGCGCGCGGACATGGGGACGATTCTGATCCTTCCCGTCGTCCGTATCGAGCGCGATGCGGACGCAACCAACGGCGATCGCGGGCCGGAAGCGGGCACAGCGCCGGGGCGCCGTCGTCGTCGCCGCTAAGGTCCGGCCTTTGCCATGCCGGCATCCATCCGCCAGATCCGCACCATCGTAACGGCCATCCTGCTCTTATCTGTGGGCGCGACGCTCGCCGCCTGCAGCGGCGGCGATTTCGGCCGCACCCGTGCCGACATGCGCAGCGACGACATGCATCGCTGGCTCGGCACCGAGGTCACCTCCAGCCTTGGCCTGAAAGCGTCGCAATTCCAGCTCACCGACGAGGAGCGCCAGCTTCGCGATCTCGCCTATCCCATGATCGAGCCGCCGCTGTCGCGGCCGGCGTGGAAGAGCGTGTTCGGCGACTACAAGGCGTTGCCGTCGCCGTGGCGGCAGAAGATCGTGTTCGACCGCACCATGTATGGCCGCACGCTGATCGACGAGCCGCACCGCTCGCATTCCTCACGCTATGCGCAGTTGATGGAAGACGTGCGCAACGACATCACCCGCTTCGAGCCGTTCTTCGGCTGTGCCATCCGCGTCATCGATCTCGACAAGAAGCGTGAGGCCAGCATGGCGCGGGTCTCGGCGCTTTCGCCGCAGGAAAAGGCCGACGCCGTCGAACGCATGCAGGAGAACTCGCTGATCATCCAGTGGGTGCAGCTGTCGCTCGAGCAGCGTGTCTCGTCTTATCGCTTTGCGCTGGAGCGGCTGGTGATCCAGGCCCCCGACGGCATGGCTGCGGATGCCGATCGCCTGATCGGCGAGCTCGCCGCCCAGACCACCAATCCGCCGGTTGCGGCACAGCCGGCTTACGGCCGCGCGGTCGTCTCGAAGGGCTGACGGCGGATCGCCGCGCCTACGGACGCATCCGGTTGCGTTCCCATCAGCACGAGCCGCGATCCCGGGCCGCCGCGACGGCGGCCAAATCATGCAACCACGGCGAGGATCACGTCCAGATGCCACCAGGACGGAGCCCCGGGACCTTGTGTTGGCCGCCGCCTACGCCGTTCAGCACATAGTCGGACCGCCCCGATTGGCGCTTGTTCTCCCAAGCCAGATCGATAGGATTGCGCCGTTATACCAAGTCATTTTACACGAAGGTCTTTTGGGATGAGCACCAATTCCAGGATGCCGTCTGACGCCCGTCGAAATTCCAGCCCTCTGCGAAAGTTGCTGGTCCTTGCCATCCTGCTCGGATCGACCGGCTCCGCCGCTGCCCTGACCAAGGAGGCGGCGCTCGAGAACTGCCGGATGACCGTCGGCAAGCCGATCGTGCATGCTTGCATGCAGGCCCAGGGAGGTCGCAAGGCCGGTGCCGATGTCGAGGGGTGCCGCGCCAAGGCTAAACCGCAGGTCCACGCCTGCGTGCTCGCCGCCCTTAACGCCGCGAACGGACGCGCCAATGTCGCCGTCGCGCTTCCGACGGAGGTCGCGCCGACGCTTGCGCCGGGAACGGCCTTGCCGAAGGACTTTGTCGCGCCGCCGCGCAACATTTCCGACATCACGGCGATTCTCGACGGCGAGAAGCCAGACGAGAAGATGATCGCTGAATTAAAGTCGGATGCCGATGCCGCGCCGAACGGCAAGGAGTCCCGCGAGGACCTTGCGCAATTCTACTTCGATCGCGCCAATGCCCGCTCGCAGCTCGGCCGCCTCGCCGAGGCCACTGCCGATGCCAACAAGGCGGTGGAGACGGGACGCGGCGCCGTCAGCGCGAACATGCTTGGGCGGATGATGCAGCTTCAGTCGCTCCAATATGCCCTGGCCGGCGATCCCAAGCGCGCGCTCGAAATCATCCAGCGGCTGCTGCGCGAGTCGGCCGGCGTGCCCGGCGCCAAGGGATTTCAGTTCAACGCCAACCGCTCGATTGCAGCCATCCTGATCCAGATGGGCGACATCCCGCAGGCCGAAGCCTATTTGCGCCGCAGCCTGACCGGGATCCAGGAAGCGCGCACCAGTGGATTGCCGGGCTGGCGCGCCTCCTATGCCAAGTTCGGCCAGAACTGGGAGGGCGAGATCGAGATTTCGCGCGGCCAGATCTTCGAGGCGCGGGGCCAGTTTGCCGAAGCCGAGGCCGCTTATCGCACCGCAGAGGTGCGCAAGCGTGCCGGCCACAAGGGGGTTCTGGACTCGGACAATCCACCTGCCGAGACCATTCTGTTGCAGGCGGTCGACACCACCATCCTGAATCAGGCGCGCATGAAGGCGCGGCAGGGCAGGCTCGCCGAAGCCGAGGTCGATGCGCGCCGGGCGCTGTTGTCGCGCCTGAAGGACACCGGCAAGTACAATCCGGTGACGCCGCGCTTCGTGATGGGATTGGCCGGAATCCTGGTCGACCAGGGACGTTACGACGAAGCCGAGCAGCTCGGCCGTGTCTCGCTTGAGATCAACAAGGCGGTGGGCGTGCCGGACGACTCGCAGTCGACCGTGCAGCTGCTGTTGCAGGTCGCCGGCATCCTGAATCTGCAGCGCAAGAATGCCGAAGCCAACGACATGTTTGCGCGGATCGACAAGGCGGTCGCCAATTGGGATCCGCAGCGCCGCCAGGTCATCGAGCTCAATCCGGCGCGCATTCTCGCGCTATACAATTCCGGCCAGCTCGACGCCGGCATCGCCGCCGCCGAGCAACTGGTCAAGAAGCAGATCGGGCGGGTCGGCGAGAACCATTTCGATGCGGCGTCGGCGCGCGGCACGCTGGCGATCGGATTGATGCGCGCGCGGCGCGATGCCGACGCGATTCGGGAGTTCAAGGCCGCCATTCCGATCATGATGGCGAACGCAAACGAGAACGCCGACGACGAGAACACGACCGTCGTGGCCGCGCGCGGCCAGCGGCTCCAGACCATCGTCGAGAGCTACCTCCTGCTGCTCGCGCGGGCCGAAGGCACCGGCAGCGGCGTCGGCGAGGAGACGTTCGGTCTGGCCGATGCGATCCGCGGCCGCTCCGTGCAGCAGGCGCTGGCCGCCTCCAGCGCGCGTGCGGCGGCGAAGGATCCGGCGCTGGCCGAGCTCGTGCGCAAGGAGCAGGACCTCACCAAGCAGGTCAACGCCCAGCTCGGCACGCTCACCAATATCCTCGCCATTCCTTCGGCGGAACGCGACGAGAAGGGCGCGCAGCAGATCCAGGCCTCGATCGTCGCCTTGCGCGGTGCACGCGACAAGGCGCGCCAGGAGATCAAGCAGAAGTTTCCGACCTATGCCGATCTGGTCTCGCCGAAGCCGCCGGCCGTCGCCGAAATCCGTGCGACGCTGGCCGACAACGAGGCCATGCTGTCGTTCTATTTCGGTCAGAACGGCAGCTTCGTCTGGGCCGTGCCGAAGGCGGGGCCGGTGGCGTTCGCGGCCGTCAAGGCCGGCATCGGCGACGTCGAGACCAAGATTCGCAAGCTGCGCGAGGCGCTCGAGCCGCAAGCCGCGATGATCTCGGATATTCCGCCGTTCGACCTCAAGCTCGGTTACGAGCTCTATGAGCTGCTGCTCAAGCCCGTTGAGAGTGGATGGAAGCCCGCGAAGAACCTGATCGTCGTCACCAATGGCGCCCTCGGCTTGTTGCCGCTCTCGCTGCTGCCGACGGCACCCGCCGAGGTGGCGCAAGACGAAGACCCGTTGTTCGTCGGCTACCGCAACGTGCCATGGTTGGCTCGTACCCACGCTGTGTCGACAGTGCCGTCGGCCGCGGCGTTGCGCACGCTGCGGCAGTTGCCGCCCGGCAAGCCCGGCCGCGGGGATCTCGTGGCGTTTGGCGATCCCTATTTCAACAAGGATCAGCAGGCCGAGGCGGAGAGCGATCAAACCAAGGTTCAGCTCGCCGACGCGGGTGGCAACGTCACGCGCGGCATGCCGCTGAAGCGTCGTAACAGCCCGAAGCTCGACGGTGTCGATAGTGCCGAGCTCGGATTGCTGCCCCGGCTGCCAGATACTGCCGACGAGCTGAAATCGATCGCGCTGGCCCTGCAGGCAGACCCCTCGAAGGTGCTGTTCCTCGGCAAGAATGCGACCGAGAGCGCCGTGAAGACGATGGACCTCTCCGGCTTCAGGATTCTCGCATTTGCCACCCACGGTCTTGTTCCGGGCGAGCTCAACGGCTTGACGCAGCCGGCGCTCGCATTGTCATCGCCAACGGTGACGGGCGAAAGCGGAGACGGCCTCCTGACCATGGAGGAGATTCTCGGCCTCAAGCTCGACGCCGACTGGGTCATCCTGTCGGCCTGCAACACCGGTGCCGGTGCTGGCGCCGGCGCGGAGGCCGCATCCGGACTTGGTCGCGCGTTCTTCTACGCGGGTACGCGCGCGCTGCTGGTGACGAACTGGTCGGTGCATTCGCAATCCGCGCGGCAACTCGTGACCGATCTGTTCAAGCGGCAGGCCGACGATCCCAAATTGTCGCGGAGCGAGGCGTTGCGTGAAGCGATGATGGCTCTCGTCGATGGACCCGGCTATCTCAACGGCGAAGGCAAGACCGAGTTCGCCTATGCGCATCCGCTGTTCTGGGCACCTTACACGATCATTGGCGATGGCGGCGTGCGCTGACGGCAAGTGAAGAGGGTTGGAACTGAGATGAAACGGAATATCTTGCCGGTGCTGATCGCCGCAGGTCTCCTGTTTTCGGGAGCGGCGAGAGCGGCAACGCAATTGATCACGGAAGAGGAAGCGAAGCTGCCGCCGCCAAAGGGTGCAGTCGCGGCCGACCGGCGCGGCATCCTGCGCGGGCCGAAAGTCGAATTTGTTTCGCCGAGCGATTCGGTCAGCTCGCCCGTGCACCTGGTCTTGAAGTTCGAGTCCTTTGGCGGCGCCAGGATCGATCCGGATTCGGTCAAGGTGATGTTTCTGAGGACGCCGAACGTCGATCTGACGGCGCGCGTCAAACCGTTTGTCGAGGCCAGCGGCATCAACATACAGGATGCCGAATTGCCGGCGGGCGAATACATGGTTCGCGTCGACATCAAGGACAGCGATGGACGGCCCGGCACGAGCATCTTCACCTTGAAGGTAGCGCCCAAATGAGGTGTCGTTGAGGTGAAATGTCCCTATTGCCAATCCGGGAATCTGGAGGGCGCCCTGATCTGCGCGTCGTGCGGGCGTGACGTCGCCGTTCCCGCGACGCTGATCGCCGAGCGCGACGATCTCTTGCGCAAGCGGGACGCCCTGCGTGCCGAATTGAGGCAGGCGAGAGCGGAGATGGAGGCGATCATGCAGCGCAGGAAGTCGCGCTAGCAATGGAATGTCCATTCTGCGCCGAGACGATCAAGGACGAGGCCATCGCGTGCAAGCACTGCTCGCGCGACTTGCGCGTCGTGCGGCCGACGCTTGTCGAGATCGAGGAGATCGTTGCCGAGCTCGACAAGCTCAGGCGCGATCTCGATCGGGTCAACATCCGGCTTGAACGACAGAGAAATCCGCTGCGATATTTCGGAACGCACGCGGTTCTCTACGTCGTTATTCCGTCGATGCTGCTGACGGTCACGCATTTTCTCGTGACGATCACGTTCAATCTCTCGCCGATCCCGCTCCGGATAGCGTCGATCATCGTCCCGCTTCTGTTCGGGCTCCTCGCATATCCCCTGCACAGGGTTTCCGCACTCGGCGCGTTCGTGCTGGCGTTCCTGGCTGCGACCATCAGCATCCTCGCGATGCTGACGGTCACCGGCATCCACGACGGCGTTCCGATCCTGCCGGCGGTGTGGGTCGAATGGCGCGAAGTGTTCGAATACGGTGCGAGCATCCTTCTCGCTTTCGTTTCCGGAAACATCCTGGGAGTCGTGATCTTCCAGGTCTTGCCGCGCGTGCTCAGCCAGGGAGGCAAACCGAACGCATTTGCCTTCAGGATGGCGCGTCTGCTCGGGCAGCATGTCGGTGAGGAGCAGCTCCGCCGCCGCGCCCGCCTGATTCAGGATCTGATGCAGACCGTCGGCCCGCTCGCAGGTGTCGCCGCAACGGCCGTCGGCTCGATCTATGCCGGTCTGAAGGGCTTGCTTGGATAGCTTGTTGCCAGTCGCCGAGGGCGGGATCCTCGCGCGATCAACGTCCGCGGCCGGCAGTCTTGCGCGCAGCGGGGCGAGGCTCGCTCCGATTGGGCTTGACCCGCTGCTTCCGAAGCTTCCCGACGAAATCCTTCAACGCATCCGCCAGCGGCACTGACGCGCGATAGGCGAGCCCGACCTCGCGCCTGACCTTCACCTCGATCTCCCGGATGGCGACGTCAGGATGGCCCTTGGCGACGCCCTCCGGGACGATGGCGATGCCGATGCCGGCCGCGACCAGCGCCATCGCCCAATCCTCCGATTGCGCGATCGCCGCGGAAGGGCGCCGTTGCGCGGTGCGACCGAAGAACGTGCTCTGCTCGCAATGGCAGCGGTCGATCATGGGGAATTCGGCGAGGTCGGCGGCGCGGAGCCGCTCCTTCAGCGTCAGCGGATGCGACGGCGGCAGCGCCGCGACATAGCGCTCGCTCCACAGCGGGACGAAATGCTCGTCATCCCCAAGCATGCTCTTCGAGATGATCCTTGCATCCGCGCGCTCGTCATGGCCGACGAGCCGGAGCGCGATGTCGCTGCGTGACGTGAGCGGCTTCAGCAGCGCGATGGTCCGGGGCACGTCGAGCGTGCGCATCAGGCCGAGCGTCAGATTGGTCTTCGTGCTGGGTTTGCGGAACAGGCTGCGCGCAGTATCGGCCTCGTCGATGATGCGACGGGCCAGCGCATGAAACTGCTCGGCCGAGGCGGTCGGCGCCACGCCCTTTTTGTGCCGGATGAAGAGCGTGGTGCCGAGCTCGGCCTCCAGATTGGTGATCGCGGTCGAGATCGACGGCTGCGACACGAAGCAGGTGCGCGCGGCGGCCGTCAGGTTGCGTTCACGGTAGACGGCGGCGAAGTAGCGAAGCTCGCGAATGTCCATAGTTCAAGCCTATATATAATATCAATATTCGATATTTTACCTATGGATAGGATAATGACAAGAACGCCCTGTTCACAACAGGCGAGCGTCATCCATGAAAATCCATCATCTCAACACCGGCACGATGTGTCCCATGGGCCGGCGGCTGGTGAACGGCACCGGCGGCCTGTTCCAGCGCGCCCGCATGGTCTGCCATTGCCTGCTGATCGAGACCCGTGACGGCCTCGCTCTGGTCGATACCGGCATCGGGGTCGGCGATATCGCCACGCCCGAAAGGCTCGGCAAACGTTGGCTGCGGCAGACCGCGCCAAAGCTCGATCCGGCGGAGACGGCCGTGCAGCAGGTGAAAGCGCTCGGCTATTCGCCTGCCGACGTTCGCCACGTGCTGCTGACGCATCTCGACCGCGACCACGCCGGCGGCGTGCCCGACTTTCCCCATGCCGCGATCCACGTTCATCGCGCCGAATACGACATGGCGGTGCTGCGAAAGCCCGCGCCGCCCGAGGGGCGCTATGTCACCGGGCAATGGAGCCACGGGCCGAGCTGGTCTTTCTACGGCGAGGCCGGCGAGGACTGGTTCGGCTTCAAGGGCGTGCGCGCGCTCGGCGACCGGGAAGCGGACATCCTGATGATTCCGCTCGCCGGCCACACGCTCGGCCATTGCGGCATCGCGGTTCGCAGCGGTGACAAATGGCTGCTGCATGCCGGCGACAGCTATTTCCATCACGCCCAGCTCGACGCCTCACCGCGCGCACCTCTGGTGCTTCGCTATTTCCAGCGCCGCGTCGACATGGACCGCAACGCCCGCATCGCCAATCAGGCCCGGCTGCGCGAGCTGAAGCTCAGCCACGGCAGCCGCGTGACGATTTTCAACAGCCATGATCCCGTGGATTACGAGACCTGCCGGTGCGGCGCGCATTGAGCAGCGCAGTCTTCCAGAGGCGAACCTTGCAGTGCAGCGGCGCCAAGGTTTTGAAACGCAGATCGGACTTCGGACCGCCGGGCCGCAGCTATCGCGCTTCGACCACCTCGCCGTCCTCTTTCACGAAGCGGCCGACAGGATTGCTCAGAAGATCGATGACGGCCTCCGAAGGCCGGCACAAGCGCGTACCTTTTGGCGTCACCACGATCGGACGGTTGATCAGGATGGGATGCGCGAGCATCTGGTCGATCAGCTCGTCGTCGGACCATTTGGGATCGGCGAGGCCGAGCTCCTTATAAGGAGTGCCCTTTTCGCGCAGCAATGCGCGGACGGATATTCCCATCGCGGCGATCAGTTGCTTGAGCGTTTCGCGTGCCGGCGGCGTCTTCAGATATTCGATGACGACGGGCTCCACGCCGCTCTGCCGGATCATCGCCAGCGTGTTGCGCGAGGTGCCGCAATCGGGGTTGTGATAGATCGTGACGCTCATTGCAGGGGTTCCGTGATCGGGAGAGGGGCCGGCGCGCGCGAATGTCCGAGCAGCCAGTTCATCAACAGCAGGCCGGCGAACGCTCCGCAGAGTTCCGCGAGGATGAATCCGGGCAGGTCAGCGGGACGAATGCCCGAGAATGTGTTGGTCAGCGACCGTGCGATGGCTACCGCAGGATTGGCAAACGACGTGGAGGCCGTGAACCAATAGGCGGCGGTGATGTAAAGGCCGACCAGCCAGGGGACCGCCGTCCGCTGAAAGCGGATGCCGGCGAGGATCGTCGCGACCAGCCCGAACGCGGCGACGGCTTCGGCAAACCATTGCGGCCCTCCGGTTCGAACCTTGGTCGAGACATCGAGCAGGGGCAGTCCGAACATCAGATGCGCCGCCATCGTCCCCGCGATGCCGCCGGCGATCTGCGCAATCACGTAAAGAGCGGCCTCATTCACCGGCAGCTCGCGCTTACCGGCAAACACGAGCGTAACCGCCGGATTGAAATGCGCGCCGGAGATCGGACCGAGCACCGTGATGAGCACGGCCAGAATGGCACCGGTCGGCAAGGTGTTGCAGAGAAGCGCAAGCGCGACGTCCTTGGTCAGCGTCTCCGCCATGATGCCGGAGCCGACCACCGTGGCGACGAGAATGCCGGTGCCGAGCGCTTCGGCCGCAAGGCGCCGCGAAAGATCGAAATTATCCATCAGCCGGCCTTCGGCGTCGGGTGCAGCACGCCTTCGAAGGCATCGATCAACCTCTGGTCAGGCACGGACTTTCCCCTTTCGCTTTGGAGAGCAGCAGGCTTGCAGGCTTTCGACGACCGGCTCGCAAACCTCCGGCCGTCCGCCGCAGCAATCACGCAGCAGGAAAACCGCGACATCGCGGAATTCGGCGAGGTTGGCGCGGTAGACGATCGACCGGCTGTGCCGCTCTGATGTCACGAGGCCGGCGCGCGTCAGGATCGAGAGATGGGCCGACAACGTGTTCGGCGGCACTTCGAGCAGGCGTGCGAGGTCGCCGGCCGCAAGGCCATCGGGCTCGTGCCCGACCAGCGCCCGGAACGCCTCCAGGCGGGTCGATTGCGCCAGTGCGGCGAGCGCGAGCACGGCTTCGTCGGTTTCCATATATCCAGACTTATGGAATTATAGGTGAGGCGTCAATCCGGAAATCTCTTTGGTCGTGTCGAGGCGGGTTGCGGTTGTTCATGAAGCAGGTTCCTCCGGGCCAGGCGACCGGTTCGCTTGCTGTCGCTACTGGGCTCGGCACCACGCAAACCACGGCAAATCTGGCGCAATCGTGATGAATCGACGATTTGCACGGCTGCTGCTGACGTGCGAAAAGGGAACATGGGTCCCCTGAAGACATTCAAGTGGCTGATCGCGCTTTCGGTGGCGGCGGGACTTATGGTCGCGCCCTTGTCATTGCCCGCCGTCGCTGCACCGCAGGCGGCAGCTGCTTCCGACAACATGCAGGCGATGTCGACCGACATGCCCTGCTGCCCCGACCAGCAGAAGAGCGCGGACTGTCAGGACTGCCCGCTCGTAGCAATGTGCATTCTGAAGACAGCGCAGGCTGGACCGTCCATGGCCGCCGCCCTCCCGCTGCGGTACGCCGTCCGTACCGCCCATCTCGTCACGGATGACGTGCTTGGTGACGGCCTCGACCGTCCCCCTCCCGAGCAGCCACCTCGAACCCTGGCCTGAGCGGCGCCTTGGCGCCGACTGCATCCGTGCGCTTGCGCGCGCGGATGACGCACGCCGCCTCGGCGGCGGATTCCAGGACATCGAGGACACAGACAAAATGAAGACGTTTAGCTTCGCGCGCGCCGTCCGGGCGGCGTTGATCGCTGCCGCCATCGGCGGCACCAGCACGGCCGCATTGGCCGACATCAAGGACTACAGGTTCGAGCTCGTCGATCAGTCGGTTCAGGCCGGGCCCGACAAGGTCATCACCGTCAGGCTTGTGAACACCAAGACCGGCAAGCCGGTACCGGATGCCGTGATCTTTGCCAGCCGCTTGGACATGGCTCCGGACGGCATGCAGGAGATGGCGACCAAGGTCACGCCCATGCCGGGGACGGAGCCCGGCACCTACCGCTTCAAGGCGACGTTGGGCATGGCGGGACGCTGGCAGCTTTCTCTGGGCGCCAAGATCCAGGGCGAGACCGGCAGCGTCGAGAACAAGCTCGTCATCACGGCGCAGAAATGACCCGCGCCCTCACTGCAAGCCTGGCCGCCGCGTTGATCGCGGCGGCGGGCATCGCATTCGTTGTCGCCAGCCCGCAGCGGCCGGCGGCGCGAGCGGTCGCCGTGATCGGCCCGGCTTCGGCCGAAGAGAGCGGCGCGCCGATCTATTACCAGGATCCGGACGGCAAGGCATCGTATTCGCTTGTGCCGAGAAAGACGCCGGACGGCCGGGACTACCGGCCCGTGCCCGCTGGCGCCGACATCAGCTTCGACGATGAGCAGGCGGCAGCCCCGCCGACGGCGACAACGGCCGGCGGCGAGCGCAAGATCAAGTACTACCGCAATCCCATGGGCCTGCCGGACACCTCGCCGACGCCGAAGAAGGATTCCATGGGGATGGATTACATCCCCGTCTATGAAGGCGAGGACAGCGAGGACGGCTCCGTCAAGCTGTCGCCCGGCAAGATCCAGCGGACCGGAGTCAAGTCGGAGCCCGCAGCGAGACGGGTGATCCGGACCATCGTGAGGGCGCCAGGCACCATCGCCCTCGACGAGCGGCGGATTTCCGTGATCGCCATGCGCTCGGAGAGCTTCATCCTGAAGGTCGCAGACGTCACGACGGGTTCGCATGTGGCCAAGGGCCAGCCTTTGATGGAGGTCTACAGCCCGTCGGTTTCCTCGGCGGCGGCCGAGTACCTCGCGACGATCACCTCGAAGACCACGGCGGGCGATGTTCAGTATGGACGCGGCTCCCGGCAGCGGCTGATGAACCTGGACGTGCCGGAGAGCGCCATTGCCGCCATCGAGAACAGCCGAACTGTGCCGACCTCGATCGCGTGGACTTCGCCGCGCGACGGCATCGTGCTGGAGCGCAATGCGATCGAGGGCATGCGCGTGCAGCCTGGAGGGGTCCTGTTCCGGATCGCCGACCATTCGATGGTATGGGCCCTGATCGACGTCGCCGAACGCGACCTCGGCATGATCGCCAAGGGTCAGCCCGTCACGGTGAAGGCGCGGAGCTTTCCGGGCCGCGAGTTCACTGGAAAGGTCCAGGTGATCTATCCCGAGATCAACAAGGAGACCCGGACCGCGCGCGTGCGGATCGAGCTGCAAAATCCGGACCTGATCCTGCTGCACGACATGTACGTCGACGCCGGGATCGACACCGGCAGCGGTGAGGCCGCTCTCACAGTGCCCGAGAGCGCCGTGATGGACACGGGCAGCCGGCAGGCCGTTTTCGTCGATAGGGGGCAGGGTCGGCTGGAGCCGCGCGAGGTCAAGCTCGGCAATCGTGGCGGCGGCTTCGTGGAGGTCCGGGACGGCCTTGCGGAGGGCGACGCCGTGGTGGTCTCGGCGAACTTTCTGATCGATGCCGAAAGCAACCTGAAGGCCGCACTGAAGGGCTTCGCGGAGGGAGCGCAGCAATGATCGCCCGCCTCATCGGCTGGTCCGCCCGCAACCTGCTGCTGGTGCTGTTCGGGACCGGCTTCGCCGCCGCTGCAGGTCTCTATGCGCTTCTGCATCTGCCGCTCGATGCGATCCCGGATCTCTCGGACACCCAGGTCATCGTCTACACGGAGTACCCCGGCCAGGCGCCGCAGGTGATCGAGGACCAGGTCACCTATCCGCTCACGACGGCCATGCTGACCGTGCCGAAGTCGAAGGTCGTCCGCGGCTTTTCGTTCTTCGGCGTCTCCTTCGTCTACGTCATCTTCGAGGACGGCACGGACATCTACTGGGCGCGCTCGCGCGTGCTGGAATTCCTCAACGGCGCGAGCGCACGGCTGCCGGCCGGCGTGACACCCACGATCGGTCCCGACGCGACCGGCGTCGGCTGGGTCTACCAGTACGCCGTCATGTCCAAGGAGCTGAACCTCGCCGACACGCGCACGATCCAGGACTGGAATCTGAAGTTCGCCCTCGCCAAGGCCGAGGGCGTCGCGGAAGTCGCCAGCGTCGGCGGCTTCGTCAAGCAGTACAACGTGATCCTCGATCCGCAGCGGATGCGCGACCGCGGCATCACCATGCAGAAGATGCGCGATGCCATCCGCGCCAGCAACGCCGACGTGGGCGGCCGGACGGTCGAATTGTCGGAGTTCGAGTACGTCATCCGCGGCAAGGGCTACATCAAGTCGATCAACGACCTCGGCGACATCGTGCTGAAGACGAGCAACGGCACGCCCGTGCTGCTGCGCGACGTCGCACGGGTCGAGCTCGGCCCCGACGAACGGCGAGGCATCACCGAGCTGAACGGCGAGGGTGAGGTCGCCAGCGGCATTGTGCTGCAGCGCTTCGGTCTCAACGCGCTGGAGGTCATCCAGAACGTCAAGAAGCGCTTCCAGGAGATCGCCTCGAGCCTGCCGAAGTCCGTCGAGATCGTGCCGGTCTACGACCGCTCCAACCTGATCTACGCGGCCATCGATACCCTCAAGCACACGCTGTTCGAGGAAAGCGTCGTGGTCGCGCTGGTCTGCATCGTATTTCTGCTGCACGTCCGCAGCGCGTTGGTCGCCATCCTGATGCTGCCGGTCGGCGTCTTGATGGCGTTCGGCGCCATGAAGCTGCTGGGCCTCGGCTCCAACATCATGAGCCTCGGAGGGATCGCGATCGCGATCGGCGCCATGGTGGACGCGGCCATCGTCATGATCGAGAACGCGCACAAGCATCTCGAACGCGCCGAACCGGGCAAATCCCGGATCGACATCCTGATTGCTGCTGCTTCAGAGGTCGGCCCGGCGCTGTTCTTCAGCCTGCTGATCATCACCGTCTCGTTCATGCCGATTTTCACGCTGGAATCGCAGGAAGGCCGGCTGTTCAGCCCGCTGGCGTTCACCAAGACGTTCTCGATGGCGGCCGCCGCGCTGCTGTCGGTGACGTTGGTGCCGGCGCTGATGGTGATCTTCGTGCGCGGGCGAATCGTTCCGGAGCACAGCAACCCGATCAACCGGTTCCTGATCTGGATCTACCGACCGGTCATCAAGGGCGTGATGCGGGCAAAGATTCTGGTGATCGTGCTCGCGCTGGCCGCCCTCGCGGCGAGCATCTGGCCCGCGCGCCAACTCGGCACGGAGTTCATGCCGAACCTCAACGAAGGCACGCTGCTCTACATGCCGACCACGCTGCCGGGCATCTCGGTCACGAAGGCGGGCGAGCTGATGCAGGCCCAGGACCGGATCATCCGGTCGTTTCCGGAAGTCGCCTCGGTCTACGGCAAGGCGGGACGCGCCGCGACCGCCACCGATCCGGCCCCGTCCGAGATGTTCGAGACAATCGTCAACCTCAAGCCGAAGCAAGAGTGGCGCCCCGGCATGACCGTCGACGGTCTGATCGCCGAGATGGACAAGGCGCTGCAGTTTCCCGGCGTCTCGAACGCCTGGACCATGCCGATCAAGGCACGCATCGACATGCTGTCGACCGGCATCAGGACTCCGATCGGCGTCAAGGTCATCGGCACCGACCTGGTCGAGATCGACAAGCTCGCAAAGCAGATCGAGCAAGTCCTCAAGGCGGTGCCAGGCACCTCATCGGCATACGCCGAGCGCGGCATCGGCGGCTACTATCTGGAGGTCACGCCGGACCGGACCGCGATGGCTCGTTACGGCATCATGATTCAGGACGTGCAGGATACGATCGCCACCGCACTCGGCGGACAGACGGTGACGACGACGGTCGAAGGCCGGCAGCGCTTCACGGTCAACATGCGCTATCCGCGCGATCTGCGCGACAACCCACAGGCCATCGCCAACGACGTGCTGGTGCCGATGCCCGCCGGCGGTGCTGTGCCGCTCGGCGAGGTCGCGAAGGTCGCGCCGGCGCGCGGGCCGACCTCGATCCGGACCGAGAACGGCCAGCTCGCGACCTACATCTACGTCGACATCCGCGACCGCGACCTCGGCGGCTACGTCGCCGACGCGAAAACCGCCGTGCAAGCCAGCATCCACTTCCCAGCCGGATACTACGTCATGTGGAGCGGCCAATACGAATACCTGGAGCGGGCCACCGCGCGGCTGAAGATCGTTGTTCCGGTCACGCTGCTCATCATCTTCCTGCTGCTGTACCTGAACTTCCGATCTATGACCGAGACGATGATCGTCATGCTCTCGCTCCCGTTCGCGCTGGTCGGCGGGCTGTGGCTGATGTGGTGGCTGGGATTCAACTTGTCAGTGGCGGTTGCCGTAGGCTTCATCGCGCTCGCCGGCGTCGCCGCCGAGACCGGCGTGGTCATGCTGATCTATCTCAATCAGGCGCTGGCGGAGATCAGGTTCAAGCGCGGCATGGAAGGCCGTGCGCTCACCCGCGGCGACCTCTACGATGCCGTCATGGAAGGCGCGGTGGAGCGCGTACGTCCCAAGATGATGACGGTGGTCGCGATCATGGCGGGGCTGCTGCCGATCATGTGGAGCACCGGGACAGGCTCGGAGATCATGCAGCGCATTGCGGTGCCGATGATCGGCGGCATGATCTCCTCCACGCTGCTGACATTGATCGTGATTCCGGCGATCTTCGGCCTGGTGAAGGGCTTCGGACTGCCGCGCGACGACGGCCGGGCTCCACCGCCGGTCCGCAACCCGATCAAACGTCTCAAACCTGTTCCGGAGCCAGCTGAATGAGGTGAACCATGATGCAAGACATGATGCCGGGGATGATGTGGGCAATGGGACTTCTGTGGCTGCTTGCGATCGTCGTCCTGGTCCTCGCAGCCGCTGCGCTGATCAAGTATCTCCGTTCCTGAACATGCCGGTGTGAGGCCTCAGGAACGCAACGGCACGCGGGTTAGCTTTCGGACGCGCGCGTCGCCGGTGCGGGCTGGTCCGATCTCGACGCTCGGATATGCCGGCGTTTTGGTCTCAGCCCGATCTCGGCGCTCGCCCATTGCGGTGACAGTGCACTAATTGCATGGATGAATAGAATGCACTGTCACCGAAATCGTTCGCTCGTGGGAATTCCTTCTATGGATTCACGACTTGGTTCTACAACGTCGGCGATCTCTCCGCCCAGGCCTTGGTGGCTTGGCAGATTTCCATCGCTCGTGCGTAGGCGGGCCGTGTCGTCGTGCGGGCGAGATAGGCCCGCTCGACCGGCCCCGGGGTATAGTTGCCGGTTCGCAGACCAAGCAGGAGAGCGTAGCTCACTGAAATGTCGGCAGCAGTGAACCGGTCTCCGGCGAGAAATGGACGATTGGAGAGACGCTGGATGACCAACCCCAGCCGGCTCTGAAAGGTCTCAAGTGCCCAGCCTGTAACCCGGGCGTTTCGCTCTGCTTCCGGCGCGAGTGCGCGACCGACGAAGACGGCGTTCATTGGCCCGGCGAGCCCAGCCTCTCCCAAATGGAGGAATTGCAGATAGGCGGCGAAAGCCGGATCATCCGGGTGGTTACGGTGACAGTGCACTAAATTCTGCGGTTGATTGAATGCACCGGCACCGTAATACCGTAATACCCGAAGGCCCCCTCGTGAGCCTCTACACGCCCGTCACCGAAGCCGCCAAAAAGCGATTTGGCGCGCGATGACATGCGATCCGATGATGAAGGCCGAACCGGATCGACCCGGCCGGAGTATTTCGCGAGCAAGTGTTGAAGTCGCGCCTTTGATCCAGGTCCCGGCATAAGGTATCTCTCGGGCAGAGAAACTCGGGGGGTGAGATGTTGAAGCTGGCGTTTCCAATGATCCTGGCCGCTGCGGCCGGGATCAGCCTGGTCGTGCAACAGGCCCTCAACGCCAACTTGCGCGCAGCACTGGGCTCGGCGGCGTGGTCGGGCTTCATGAGCTACTTCATCGGCGTCATCTGCATGGCCGCGCTCGCGCTGCTGCTCAGTGATCCCGTTCCATCGGCAGCCATTGCCGCCCGCATACCTTGGTTCGCCTGGAGCGGCGGCCTGTTCGGCGCCATCTTCATTGGTCTCGCGATATTCCTGGTCCCGCAGCTCGGCGCCGCCACCTTCTTCGCACTCCTGATCGCCGGCCAGATGCTCGGCTCGATCGCATTCGACCATTTCGGCTTGCTGGGCGTTCCCGTTCACCCGATCAGCGTGGTCCGGGTCATCGGCGCTGTCCTGCTTGTGGGCGGCGTCATCCTGATCCGGATGTAGAACGCGGGACGAAGTCTTGACGGATGCACCAATCCCGGCACCTACAGTCGCACCGATGCCGGAGACCTGTCGTTGCCGTTCGCTCGTGGGAATTCCTTCTATGGATTCACGACTTGGCTCTACAACGTCGGCGATCTCTCCGCCCAGGCCTTGGTGGCTTGGCAGATTTCCATCGCTCGTGCGTAGGCGGGCCGTGTCGTCGTGCGGGCGAGATAGGCACGCTCGACCGGCCCCGGGGTATAGTTGCCGGTTCGCAGACCAAGCAGGAGAGCGTAGCTCACTGAAATGTCGGCCGCAGTGAACCGGTCTCCGGCGAGAAATGGACGATTTGAGAGACGCTGGATGACCAACCCCAGCCGGCTCTGAAAGGTCTCTAGTGCCCAGCTTGTCACCCGGGCGTTTCGCTCTGCTTCCGGCGCGAGTGCGCGACCGACGAAGACGGCGTTCATTGGCCCGGCGAGCCCAGCCTCTCCCAAATGGAGGAATTGCAGATAGGCGGCGAAAGCCGGATCATCCGGGGCGACGGCGAGCGGGCTCGGGCCGTGGCGGGCGAGCAGGTATTCGAGGATCGCGATCGATTCGACCATGATCGTCTCGCCGTCCTGTAGCGCCGGGATAAAGCCGGCGGGGTTGATCGCAAGAAAATCGGGATCGTTCTCGACAGCGAGCAGATCGACCGGGCGCAGCCGATAAGCCACTCCCAATTCCTCGAGCAGCCAAACGACACGGAACCCACGACCTTCACCATAGACAGTGAGCATAATTGAGTGTCCTCACGTTGGCTCAAACGCTTTCATTCGCACGAGCGAGATTACTACATGCTGCTATCGCTCGGACAGTGCGTAGGGCGGATTAGCGTCAGCGTAATCCGCCATTTCACTCTGAGACGATCAACCGACGCGACCGCGGGACGCGGCCCGCGGTGCCCCATCAACTGACATGTAGCTGCACCGCGTCTACGGAAGCGATGCGCCAAAATCAAAAGAGCTTCTATGGATTTGCGAGGTCGCAGAAGTTATGCTGTGCAACTCACAAGTTCCCTGCCTGGCGGTGAAGACGAAGGATGACCGACGACGACATTGAGATACGTCGCCTCGCCCGGGAGGATGCTGTCCTCTATCGAGACATTCGACTGGAGGCTCTCCAAGCCAACCCGGAAGCGTTCGGTAGCACCTTCGAGGTTGAAGATGCCCAGCCGCTGAGCTTGTTCTCGGACCGGCTCGGCAGCTCTATAGTGCTCGGCGCGTTCCGCGATGCAGAGCTCCTCGGCATTGTCGGCTTTGCTGTCCAACAGGGCCAGAAGGAAGCTCACAAAGGCACGCTTTGGGGAATGTACGTTCGACCATCCGCAAGGAATGCCAAAGTCGGTCGACGTTTGGTCGAAGCGATATGCAATCTTGCCCGTCAGCAGGTTGAGCTGATCCAGCTCAGCGTTGTGGTGGACAATCAACATGCGCGGAGTCTTTACGCGAGATTGGGCTTCCTCGAGTACGGCGTGGAGGAGAACGCGTTGAAGCAAGCTGGCCGCTACTACGACTCAGTTCTTATGGCAAAGGATCTCTCGCGGCCCTGAGTTATTTTGCGACGCAGACATCGACTGTTCACCAGCAGGCACGATTTCCGCAATGTGTGCTGGCGTTGCTGGATCGGCGCCCCTGGGCAACGCAGGGCAATCGCATATGGTGTGCACTATGCGGCGGCATCGGCAGTGGGCTCCCTCTCCCGCTTGCGGGGGAGGGCGGGGTGGGGTGTCTCCGCGTCGGGATTGCCAGGGATTGCGGTGAACGTCCCAGCGTGGTGAGAACCCTCACCCGCCGCGCTCGAGACGATGCTTCGCATCGTCCGGGGCGCGTCGGCCTCTCCCGCAAGCAAGCGGGAGAGGCGGAGCAAGCTCGCGGACTATTCCGTGAAATCCATATGCGATAGCCCTGCTGGGCAACGGTAGGCATCCTCTCATCATGGCAGTCTCCGTTCCCGCATGAAAAAACCCGCGGTGGATTTCTCCGCGCGGGTTTCTACGAATTTCTGATGATGCCATTCTGCCAGTGTTTTGCCCGACGTGTCAAAGCGAAGTTTTGCGCCGGGCGAGTGCGGCCCATCCGCTGATGAGCGCTCAAGCATGATCCGGACAAGTGCGAAGCGGTTTTCCGGAAGGATCATGCTCCAAACAACAAGGGCCCAATGGATTTCAATAACCCGGCTACTGTGCATGGGGTTGTTTTCAGCTTTTGTCTTGAGGGCGTCTCAACGCCCGCGCGTCAGCGCCGGCCGCGCGGCGCCTCGGCCTTGGCGGGCGCTTCGGTCTGCGGTGCGCAGGTGGCGGCGTTAAGCGTCGCCTGCGCCTGCGGCATCAGGCCGGGCTCGGCGGCCAGCGCCTTCATCACGATCAGGCCGGTGGTCGCAGGGGAATCGATGATCAGGCGGTCGGCCGCGGTGATCTCCTCGTCCTCGGGCAGGGCGTCGTGCTGCGCTTCCGTCATCAGGTCGAGCTCGATCACCTTCTTGCCGGCCGAGCGGTCGTTGATGGCGTAATAGGCGATCTCGTTGCGGGTGTAGAACGACACCGACGTATAGGACTGGCTCACCGGCACGGTGAGCTTGAGCGGCCCGCCCGAGAGATCATAGCGGCAGATCGCCAGCGCAAAGGCCGGGTCCATGAACGGCATCGGCGAGGTGTTGGGATCCGCGAGCGGAAGCTGCGTGACGCTGTTGAGCCTGGTCATCGGCGTCAGCCGCGAATAGGCGTCCTGGGTCGCGATGCGCGGCAAGGCCAGCACGCTGACGAGATGGACCACGAGGCCCAGCACCACACCTGCAACAATGGTGAACAGCAGCCGGATCATGAGCAGCCCACCGTCGAGATCGTCGGCATCGGCGCATCGCGCTGGGTGCGCGTCGCAACCCCGACAGGGGTGTCGTAGAGGCGGAACATCAGCGCGTAGCGCTCGATGCCGCCGGTCGGCAGCCAGTTGCCGGCGCGCGAACGCGAGGCGATGTGGATCTCGAACGAGCCGTCGGACTGGCGCACGATCTCCTGGCTGGTGAAGCCGTAGCGCTGCAGCGAGTTGGCGACGAGATGACCCTTGCGGTCGTACAGCGTCAGCGTCCAGAACCGCGCCGGCGGCGTTACGCCGGAGACGACGACGTCGCAGCGGCCGTCGAGCGCCTTCTTCTTGTCGTCGGCGGTCGCGGTAAAGGCGACGCCGTCGCCGGTGCCGATCGGCAGCTCGCCGTTGCGCACGATGGTGGCGCGCGAATACGGATCGACGTCGGCGGTGCCGGTGCGGGGGCGGGCGGTCCAGGGGCCGATGGTCAGCGCGCCGATCTCGGTGCCGCGTGTCGTCGTCATCCAGGTCGCGCCCAGGCCGACCACGGTCGCGAGCAGGAGGGCCGTCAATGTGCTCAGGATCAGCCGCACGGGATCAGATCAGTTCTTGCGCGGGGTGGTGGATGCGTTCGCGTTCTCCTCCGCCGCATAGTTCTGCGGGAAGGCGAGCGCGCTGTTCGACGATGCCGGCTTGGCCTGCTGGCTGTCGTTGGCCGTCGATTTGGTCGCGGTCCTGGCGGCGTCGTCGAGCAGCTTCTCGACCCGCACCAGGACGTCGGCGCCGCGCTTGGTCAGCACCGGCGGCGGACCGGGCTTGGTCTCCAGCACCTTTGGCGCCGCATTGGCCTGCGCATTGGCAACTCGTTCCGGCGGCAGCTTCTGGCCCATGCCGATGCCGGGAATTTCCCGGACCTCGACGCCCTGATGCGCTGCGACCATGATGTCGTGCCAGGTTTGCGCCGGCAGCGAGCCGCCGGTCATGCGGTTGGTCGGTGAATAGTCGTCATTGCCGTACCAGACCGCGCAGGTGAAATTACCGGTATAGCCGACGAACCAGGCGTCGCGATAAGCGTTGGTCGTGCCGGTCTTGCCAGCGGTCGGAATGCCGTCGAGGGCTGCGCGGCGCGCGGTGCCTTCGCTGACGACGTGGCTCATCATGCCGGCCATGTCGGCGGCGATGTTCGGCGGAATGGCCTGCTTCGGCTTCGGGCCGTCGCGGTCCCAGCGCCAGACCAGATCGCCGGCGCCGGTGCGCACTTCGAGCACCGAATGCGGCGTCACCGACTTGCCGCGGTTCGGGAAGGTCGCATAGGCCACGGCATGCTCGAGCACGGTGACCTCGTCCGAGCCGATCGGCAGCGACGGCGTATCGGGCAGGGGGGCCTTGAGGCCGAACCGGCGCGCGACCTCGACGATCTTGGCGCGGCCGATCTTGGCCGGGTTCGGCGCCTTCGGCTGCTCCTTCTGGCCGATCGCGATCGACAGTTTTACGGGCACGACGTTAATCGAGCGCGTGATCGCCTGCGTCAGCGTCACCGCGCCGGAATAGGAATGGCCATAGTTCTGCGGACACCAATTGCCGATGCAGACCGGGCCGTCGACTACGATCGAGTTCGGCGTGAAGCCGTTCAGGAGCGCCGTGGTGTAGACGTAAGGCTTGAACGAGGAGCCGGGCTGGCGATAGGCATCGACGGCGCGGTTGAACTGGCTCGCGCCGTAATCGCGGCCGCCGACCATGGCGCGGATGCCGCCGTCGAGATCGGAGACGACGGTCGCGGCTTGCGTCGCGTGATAGTCGCGGCCGAACTGGCGCAGCTGGTTCTCGATCGCGTCCTCGGCGGCCTTCTGCACGTTGGCGTCGATCGCCAGGCGAACGACGAACACGCGCTCGGTGTAGGACTTCGGGAAGGTGTCGACCAGCTTGCGCATCTCGTCGAAGGCGTAGTCGAGATAGTAGTTCGGCGACGCCTCGTCGCGGCGGTCGACCGCGAAGGCCGGGTTGCGGCGGGCGCCGAACACCTGGCCCTCGGTCATGAAGCCGGCATCGACGAGATTGTCGAGCACGACGTTGGCGCGGGCACGCGCAGCGGGCAGGTTGATGTGCGGCGCGTATTTCGTCGGCGCCTTGAACAGGCCGGCGAGCATCGCAGCTTCCGCCAGCGTCACGTCGCGCGCCGACTTGTTGAAGTAGAAATGCGCCGCACCGTCGACGCCGAAGGTGCCGCCGCCCATATAGGCGCGGTCGAGATAGAGCTTGAGGATCTCGTTCTTGCTCAGGCGCCATTCCAGCCAGACCGCGAGGAAGGCCTCGTTGATCTTGCGCTCGATGGTGCGCTCGTTGCTCAGGAACAGGTTCTTGGCGAGCTGCTGCGTGATCGAGGAGCCGCCCTGGCGGACGCCGCCGGCCTGGGCGTTGGTGACCAGCGCGCGCGCGGTGCCGGCGATGTCGATGCCGAAATGCTCGTAGAAGCGGCGGTCTTCGGTCGCCAGCGTCGCCTTGATCAGGACGTCAGGAAAATCTTCCAGCGGAATCGAGTCGTTGTGCTTGATGCCGCGGCTGCCGATCGGATTGCCGTAGCGGTCGAGGAACGTCACCGCCAGATCGGACTTCTTCAGCCAGTCCTCATCCGCGGTCTCGCGGAAGGCGGGGATGGCGAGGATCAGCATCAGCACCATGCCGCCGAGGCCGAGCGTCGCGGCCTCCGACAGCGGCTCGACGAACACCCAGCGCTTCCACCGCCCGACATAGAAGCGGTCCATGAAGGTCGAGTAGCGCTCGTAGAGCTCGCGGATGCCCTTGGCCGAGGAGAACAGCGAGGAGTCGATGCGCGCATCGAGGTCCAGGAAGAAGTTCCTGATACGGCTCTTCCAGTTGGATGGTGTGTTCTGGACCACCTAGAACCCTTGAGGCTCGCTTCGAAAGCGTTCAAGCACCCGGCCGGGGCGGCATCGAGACGTCTTGCGGGATTGTTGCGGCAAACCCAAGGCGCCCGTTTCGCGTCCGAGGGGACTTGCTGTTCTTCTAGCCGAGCGGGGCTTATAAACCAATGGTCAGGCTCGCAATTTTGAACAACAGGCCTAATTGGACCCCGGTTCATTACGGGCCTTGCGGGGGCGTTGCTTGCGGCTTTAGGGCCGCACGCCCTAGATGACGCTGGCCGCAGCTTTTTGGAATCGTATCAGACGCATGACCGCAGCTCGCAAACGACCTTCAGACCAGGATGGATTCTTCTGGAAAACCAAGAAGATGGAGGACATGTCGCCGGCCGAATGGGAGAGCCTGTGCGACGGCTGCGGCCGCTGCTGCCTGAGCAAGCTCGAAGATGAGGATACCGGCGAGATCTATTTCACCGACGTCAGCTGCAAGATGCTCGATTCTTGCACCAGCGGCTGCAAGGACTACGCGAATCGCTTCGACTTCGTCCCGGACTGCGTTGTCATGACCCCCGAGAAGGTCCGCACGCTGCCTTGGCTGCCGCCGACCTGCGGCTACAGGCTCGTCGCCCAGGGTCGCGATCTCTATTGGTGGCACCCGCTGATATCAGGGGATCCCAATACGGTGCACGAGGCCGGCGTCTCCGTGCGCGGCCGGGTCTCGGGCACCGAGGAAGGGGTCCCGGACGACAAGCTCGAAAACTATATCGTGCAGTGGCCGGGGCAGATCCCGAAACGAGCACGCCTGAAGCGACGCCCCAAGGCCTGATCACGGACCGGTCCGGTCTGCCATCTCAGTCAATTGTTCGGGATGACCGTGGTGCGGGATGCACCCATGCGCCGCGGTGCCTGCCTGAGAAGAACTTTGCTGTCTAGATTGGGTTCATAGAACGAATCCTTCGCGGCTTTGCACCGCAACACGCTCGATCTGATACGCCCGAATGAACAAGTTCGCACGGCAGAGCAGCCAATCTGCCGACATCCAGACATTGCCCGACGAGATCGCCGAGGAACTGACCCGCCTTCCGGGCGAGGTCATCAGCGTGAGTGACGCTCCTTCCCTCGCGCCGCCGGTCCCGCTGTCGCAGGACGAGGTCCGGACCATCGTACTCAGCCTGATGCTGACGATGTTCCTGGCTGCCCTCGACCAGACCATCGTCGCCACTGCGCTGCCGACCATCGGCCGTCAGTTCCAGGATGTCTCGAATCTCTCCTGGGTCATCACCGCCTATCTGCTCGCCTCGACCGCGGTCGCGCCGGTGTTCGGGACGCTGAGCGACATCTACGGCCGCAAGGCCATGATCATCGTGTCGCTGAGCCTGTTCATCGCGGGATCGGTGTTGTGCGCGATCGCGCCGAACATGCCGATGCTGATTTTGGCGCGCGGCCTGCAGGGGCTGGGCGGCGGCGGCATCATGCCTGTCGTGCAGACCGTGATCTCCGACGTGGTGTCCCCGCGCGAGCGCGGCCAGTACCAGGCTTATTTCTCCAGCGTCTGGATGGTCGGCGGCATTCTCGGCCCCGTCATCGGCGGCGTGTTCGCCGAGCATCTGCACTGGTCGATGATCTTCTGGATCAACCTGCCGCTCGCAGCCGCAGCGCTCGCGCTGCTGCTGCCGAAGATGAAGAAGATCCCGGTGTTCCACCGCAAGCGCAAGGTCGACTGGCTCGGCGGCGTGCTGCTGATGGCCTCTGCCGTCGTCTTCATGCTGGTGCTGACCTGGGGCGGCACGCGCTATCCCTGGCTCTCGCCGACCGTGCTGTCGATGGTGGGCGGCGCCGTCGCGCTTGCGGTCACCTTCGTATGGCACGCGCGCCGCGCCGACGAGCCGTTCCTGCCGTTGCCGCTGCTCTCGGGATCGGTCGCGCCGTTCGCGCTGACCGCCGGCGGCTGCGGGTTAGGGGCCATCACCGGCCTCACCGTGCAGCTGCCGCTCTATTACGAGTTGGTCTATCACCTCAGCGCCAGCGAGGCGGGGCTTGCGCTGATTCCGCTCGCGGCGGTCTCGACCTGTGGTGCGGCGATCGCGGGCCGCACCATGGCGCGCGCCAAGCACTACAAGCGCGTCGCCATCATCGGCACGTCCTGGGCTGCGATCTGCGCGCTCGGCCTCACGGTTACCACGCTGCCGCTGTGGGGCCTGCTGACGCTGATGGCCGCGTTCGCGCTCGGCCTCGGCACGACCTTCCCGGTCTGCGTGGTCTCGCTGCAGAATTCGGTCGCCCGCCCGCAGGTCGGCACCATCACCGGCGCGATGAACTTCTTCCGCTCGCTGATGTCCTCGTTCACGGTCGCTGCGTTCGCCGCCATCCTGCTGATCGCACTCGGCGCCGATATTCCGCTGGCCGGCGAGCATCACGCCGCAGGCTCCATCCCGGCGATCCCCACCGAGGACATGCGGCACGCCTTTCGCTACGTCTTTGCGGCCGCGACCGCGCTGATGACCACCGCCTCGCTCTGCCTGATCATGATGGAGGAGCGGCCGCTGGCTGGTCCCACCACCACGCAGCCCGTCGAGATGGCGGAGTAGCGATCTCTATCCGCCGCGATCAGGATCGTCGTCGAGATTGCCGACGCTCGTCTTCCGCGCTTTTGCCGCAAGCTGCTCCTTAAGCTTCGCCAGCGCATCAGCCGACCAATCATTGACATCGGTGACCGCGACCCAGGCATCGACATAATGCTCGGGCGCGTAGACATGGCCAAAGCCCATCGGCGTGTTGGTCGCGACCGCCATGTCGAGGGCGAGTTGAAGCATGGTGACGATCGGATACCACCTAAGCTCCGGTGACACGTCGGGGCCGCGCGGCGCATTCATCCAGGCCGGGGGGTGGTAGGCGTCGCGGTAGGCGAAGAACGTGATCGCGTCGCTGGCATATTGCAGATAGACGACGCGCATCGGGCCCCATGGCGCATCTGCGGGCACCGTCGGCCCGTTCTGGTTAATGAAGCGCACGAAGCGGCCGTCGCGGAATTCAGGCAGCCACGCCGGCGAGCCCGGATTGCGGTTGTCGGTGATCGAGCGCCAGATGCGGCTCTCGAACGGCGGTCCGCTCCACAGCGCGCCGGCAATGGGATCGCCGATCGTCTCGAACAGCTCGGCCGACTTTTCCGAGTTGAGGGCACCGAGGCTGAGCCCGTGCAAATACAGCTTCGGCCGCTTCTCCTTCGGCAGCGTCGTCCAGTAGCCGTAGATTTCCGCGAACAGGGCACGCGCGGCATCCGCGCCGTATTCGGGCTGAAACAGCAGCGACAGCGGGCTGTTGAGATAGGAATACTGCATCGCGACGCTGGCGACGTCGCCGTGGTGGAGATATTCGACCGTATCCATCGCGGACGGATCGATCCAGCCTGTGCCGGTCGGCGTGATGACGATCAGGATCTTGCGTTCAAAACCGTGCTGGCGCTTGAGCTCGTCGAGCGCAAGCCTGGCGCGCCCTTGCGCCGTATCGCGGGCAGCGAGGCCGACATAGACGCGCACGGGCTCCTCCGCGGGCCGTTCCGTGACGGCACTGATCTCGGCCGCGGTCGGGCCCGAGGCAATGAAGCGGCGCCCCATGCGCCCGAGCTCCTTCCACTTCACCAGAGATGCCGGGCTTCCGGTCCGATTCGAGGCGGTCGGCTGCGGGCGTTCGGGCTCGAGCAGGACATCGAGCTCGCGGAACGAGGAATCGAGCGCGTTGAACGCCGTGCGGATCAGGACATTGCTGGCGATCGCCCAGAACAGCAGTGCTGCCACCAGCACGCCAATGACGTTTGCAACTTTTCGCGGAATGACACGCCCCGTGCGCGTGGCGAGGACGCGGGCGACAAGTGCGAACAGCCGCCCCAGCACCAGCAGCACCACGAACGTGATCAAGGCGATGATGCAGACCTTGAGCGGATGCGCGGTCTCGACCGGCGCCATCTTCATGACACTGCGGATCGCATTCTGCCATGCGGTCGTGCGCCAGAGGGCGGCGATGACGACGAGCAGACAGCCGATTGCGACCAGCGCATTCGCAACAGATCTCGCGCGCGCTGACGGCTCGGGCAGCTCGAGATAGTGCCATAGCCGGCGCCACAGGACACCACTGAGGTAGCCGATCGCAAAGCAGCCGCCGGCCAGCGCCCCTTGCGTGAGATAGCTGCGCGGGATCAGCGTCGGCGTCAGCGCGGCTGCGAAGAACAGCGCGCCCAGCATCAGGCCGACGCCGGACAGCGAGAGCAATTGCCGCCGAAAGAACCGCGCGAGACCAGTCAAGCCATCCCCCTGGTGACGCTATCCCTTGTTGTCCGCAAAACCGCCCTTCCGCGGCAGCACAATCGTGAACTCCGTGAACCGACCGGGCTCCGTCGCGACGTCGATCGTGCCGCCGTGCTGCTTGACCACGATGTCGTGGCTCATCGACAATCCGAGGCCGGTGCCTTCGCCGGCCGGCTTGGTCGTGAAGAACGGATTGAACATTTTCGCCTTCACGTCGTCGGGAATGCCGGTGCCGTTGTCGCGGATGCGGATCTCGATGCTGTCGCCGCGGTCGCGGGTGGTGGCGGTCACGACCGGCTCGAAAGTGCCGCCGCCGCTCTCCGCCTGACGCTTTGTCACCGCATAAAACCCGTTCGAGATCAGGTTCAGCAGCACCCGCGAGATCTCCTGCGGAAACAAATTTGCGGAGCCTGCGGCCGGATCGAGCTCGCGCTTCAGCGTCACGTCGAACTGCGGCTTCTCGGCACGCGCGCCATGATAGGCAAGGTTGAGGCTCTCCTCGACCAGCGCATTGATGTCGCTCAAGCCGTACTCGCCGCCGCCTTCGCGCGAATGCAGCAGCATGTTCTTGACGATGGAATCGGCGCGCTTGCCGTGCTGCACGACCTTTTGCAGATTGTCCTTCAGCATCCCGGTCAGCTCGTCGACGTCGTTGCGGACATCGTCGCCGAGCGGCGCGGGCGCGAGCACCTCGTTCAGCTCGTCCGTCAGTTCGGCCGAGAGCGCGGCGAAATTGTTGACGAAGTTGAGCGGGTTCTTGATCTCGTGCGCGATGCCGGCGGTGAGCTGGCCGAGCGAGGCGAGCTTCTCGGTCTGGATCAGCCGGTCCTGCGCGGCGCGCAAATCGTCGAGCGATTTCGCAAGGTCGCGCGTGCGGTCCTGCACCTCGTTGAACAGCCGCGTGTTCTCGATTGCAATCACGGCCTGGTCGGCGAAGGTCTTGAGCAGGCTGATAGCCTTGTCGGGGAAGGGGCCGGCTTCGGGGCGCGTCACGCCGATGGTGCCGATCGCAACGCCGTCGCGCAGCATCGGGATCACGAGGATGCTGCGATAGCCGCGCGTCCGCGCCAGCTCCCGCATCGCCTCCGTCAGGTCTGCCTCGTTCTGCATGTCGCTGCGGAATGCGTACGCACCGCTGGTCGCCACCCGGCTGTGAATGCCTGATGACGACAGCGGCGCCGGGAACGTGCTGAGCAGCTCGGCGTTGCCGGCCTCGTTGTCGGTGGTGAAGGCCGCCAGATGCAGCACGCCGTCGATGACGCGGGTGACGGTGGAGGAATGCCCGCCGACCAGCGCCTTGGCGCTGTCGGAGATCGCCTGGAACACCGGCGTGACGTCGGCGGGCGAGGCCGCGATCACCTTGAGGATATCGGCTGTTGCAGTCTGCCGTTCCAGCGCTTCCCTGGTGGCGTTGAACAGGCTGACATTCTTGACCGCGATCACGGCCTGGTCGGCGAAGGTCTGCAACAGCCGCACATGATGCTCGGCGAACGCGCCGGTCGTCCGCCGCGTCGCGATGATGACGCCTTTGGCCTCACCCTCGCTCATCAAAGGCGTGAACAGCATGCTGCGAAAGCCGCGGGCGCGGGCGATGTCGCGTGCGGCCGGCTCGAGCTCGGTGTCGGGCAGCTGAGTCGATTCGCCACTGGCCGTGAGCTGGTGGGCCGGAAACTGCGCCAACGGCACCGGGAACGATTCCTGCAGCACGCGATCGCCGGCCGGATCGCCCGGCGTGAAGGCGGCAAGGTGCGCGGCGCCGTCGATGTAGCGCAGCACGGCGGTGGAGAAGCCGCCGATCAGCCGGTTGGCGTTGGTGGCGATGGCGTCGAACACCGGCTGCACGTCGGAGGGCGAAGCCGCCATCACCCTCAAGATGTCGGCCGTGGCGGTCTGGCGTTCCAGCGTCTCGCGCGTGGCGTTGAACAGCCGCGCATTCTCGATCGCGATCACCGCCTGGTCGGCGAAGGTCTGGAGCAGCTCCACGAGATCGGGCGCGAATGCACCGGTCTCGGTCCGCGTGACGCTGATCATGCCGACGGCTTCGCCGCGGTTCATCAGCGGCATGAACAGCACGCTGCGGAAGCCACGCAGCCGCGCGAGATCGCGGTTGAGCTCCGGGACCTCGTCGGCTTCGCTGTCGGGAAACTGGATCGTCTCTCCGCCGCGAACCAGCGCAAAGGTCGGAAAATCCTCGATCCGCCGCGGGAACGACGCCTTCAGCCCTTCGTCGCCTTCCGGGCTGGTCGGCGTAAACGCCACGAGGTGCAGCTCATCGCCGATGAACTGGAGCACGGTGGCGGAGAAGCCGCCGAGCAGGCGCTTTGAGCTGGACGCGATCGCCGCAAAGACGGGGCGGGCATCGGAGGGAGAGGCGGCGATGGTGCGCAAGATCTCGGCGCTGGCGTTTTGCCGATCGCGCAGCCGCGCGGTCTCGGCCGCGGCGGACTGCAATTGCCGCTTGAGCTCGTCGATCCCGGCAGCATCGTTGGAAAGGCTGGTCATTCGCATTCCGGCTGAAGGCCGCGACATGCGCGGCACCAGGCCGGATTATCACATCTTCTGCGGCCGGAGCCAGCGCCCGCGGAGCTGCGGTTGCCTCACGTGCCCGGCCGCGACACCTCGGTCTCCTTGCTGGTGATGAACTCCAGCAGCACCGGCACGCCTTCCTGCGTCTTCTGGATGCCGCGCTTGATCGCGGGGATGATATCCTCCGGCCTCGTCACCCGCTCGCCGTAGCCGCCAAAGGCGCGCGCCATCGCGGCATAGTCGCCGGAAATGTCGGTCGAGCGATATTTCTCGGTCGAGATCGGCATCACCTTCAGTTCGATCGCCATCGAGAAGTTGTTGAGCAGGATCGACATGATCGGGATCCGCTCGCGCACCGCGGTCTCGAAATCCATGCCCGTGAAGCCAATGGCCGCATCGCCCCAGACATTGATGCAGAGCTTGTCGGGTTTTGCGAGCTTGGCGCCCATCGCGAGACCAAGGCCGTAGCCAAGCTGCGTCGTCTTGCCCCAGCCGAGATAGGACAGGGGCGTGACCGCCTTCCAGAACGGCGAGAGCTGGTCGCGCGGGCTGCCGGCGTCATGGGTGATGATGGTGTTGTCGATGTCGACGGTGTGTTGCAGGTCCCACAGCACGCGATAGGGGTTGAGCGGCGCATCGTTGCTGGTGAGTTTCGGCATCCATTTTGCGAGCCACTCCTTGTGCGAAGCCGCGATCTCTGCGGCGACTGCCGAGGCATCGCGATTCGACGTGACGGACTTGCCGATCTCCTCCAGCAGCGCATCGAGCACGAGACCCGCGTCGCCGACGAGGCCGATCTTCGCCTCCACATCCTTGTTGAGATGGTTCGGATCGAGCGTCGAATGGATGATGGTCTTGCCCTTCGGCATCGCGATGCCAAAACTGGTCTCGGTGAAGGAGCAGCCGATGCCGAAGACGACGTCGGCTTCAGCGAGGAATTTTGGCACCGCGCGCGGCACCGCGAGGCCGCCCGAGCCGAGCGACAGCGGATGCGTCTCGGGGAAAGAGGATTTGCCGCCGAGACTGGTGGTGACGGGAATGGCGAGCCGCTCGGCAAGGCGTTTCAGTTGCGGCCAGGCCTGCGCGTAATGCACGCCCTGGCCGGCATAGATCACCGGCCGCCTGGCGTTGACGAGCAGGCCGGCCGCTTCCCTGACATGCACGGGGTCGGCGCCATAGCGGGTGCGCAGCACCGGCGTGTAGTTCAGGGGCTCCGGCACATCCTCGTTCCACATGTCGGCGGGGATCTCGACGATGACAGGCCCGCCGCGCCCGTTCTTGAGCCTGGTGAAGGCGCGCCGGAAAATATTGGCGACCTCGGCGGCGAGGATGATCGGCTCGGATGATTTCGAGAACGGTTTCATCGCTTCGCTGGAATTGAAGTTCGGCTCGATATGCGCAAGCCTGCGCTGATAGCCCATCGGCAGCACCAGCACCGGAACGGATTCGCCAAAGCACTGCGCGACGCCACCCATCGCATTCTCGGCGCCGGGCCCGTGCTGCATGCAGAACGCGCCGATCGTGCGTCCCGACGTGACGCGGGAGATCGCATCCGCCATGTGCAAACCGACGCGCTCCTGGCGCACCATCACGGGGCGGATCTCGGCCTTCGCCGCGTGCTCGATCAGATGGTTGACGGGATAGCCGCAGAGGATCTCGATCCCCTCGCGCCGCATGATTTCCGCAATGGCGGTGCCGAGCTTCATGGCGTCTCTCTCCCTGTGGCGGGCCGGTTGGTCCGGCCGATTAGGGAGAGAGGATCAGGAAATGCCGGGAGGGTAAAGCGGCGCTTCGCACGCAGAAGGCTGCTATGCAGCGCGAGCGGGCCGCCGGACGTGGCGGGCGAGCGGCCTATCCTACCAAGGCCAGTGCGAGCAGACCTGATCCCAGTAACGCGACCCCGGCCGCGGTTACGGCCAGAAAAGCGAGCGATGTGAATTCTTCGCGCATGGACTTTTAACCTGCCTTCACTACGCTCCGACCATCACCAGAGTGGCGATGCTCAACAGCGAGCAACAGAGGATGATTGCCGGAGCGACGAAAGCCTGATGTGACTGCATTGTTGTCTCTCCCAATCAGAACAGTCGAGACAGTAGCTCGGCGACGTATTGCCGTGACTTCGTGATCGCTCGAAAGCGACTTCAATCCGGAGGCGGATTATTTCGTTCCGCGCGGCTGACGAAGTCTCTTCACGGTTTCGCGAGCGGAAATTCAATATCAACGCGATGGGTTTCGGAAGAGTTCGGCCCATCCTACGAGCTTGCCAGCCGCAGGTCGGCATGACCAACGGGAACCGCCTATTGGCAGCTTTGGCAGATCATCAGCTGCCGTAGTTCGGATGGAGCGTTCGCTCCATCCGAACTACGGGCGAGCGGGGAAGCTCAAGCGAGGAGCACAATTTACAATTGTGATCATGCGAAATATGATCTCAAGCGCGAAGGGCTCGATCTGAAAATGCGTTACCTCTGGCTAATGATCTCGCTGTGCTTGGTCGGTACAGCCTCGTCTGCTGAATACGGTGGGTACACCGCGTGGCAAGTGGACGAATTTCACCGCAGCATTCAGAAATGTTTTTCGCAGCAAGCGGGCAAACTGCAAGGCAAAGTGAAGTTGCGGGCAACCATCGCCGCGAACGGAATGATTGACGGAGAGCCCGAGGTCGTAGATCCCGTGGATAGCGACGATTTCCGCGCGGACGTCGAGGTTGCCCTCAAACAGCTGCGTAGCTGTCAACCATATATCGTCGACCCCTTTGGTCGCGCCCGGCATTCCGTCAAACAGGAATTCCAGTTTTCACACGAGAAAGACCAGACGTCCTACGCAGCGATCAGCGCATCGATCAACGCCGCACTCAAAGCCAGCTTCCAGAAGTGCTGGACGCCGTTGCGAAGGGGCCCGGCCATAGTTGTCAGGCTTGACTACCGGCAGGACGGCACCTACGGGCGTCCGCCGATGCTGGAGAATCCCGAACGCACCCAGAGATATGCCCGCGCCGCGACGGAGCTCCTTGGACAGATCAATAAATGTCCTCCGCTCAAATTGCCTGAGCTTGCTGCGAAGCAGCTCGCGGCGCACAGCTTCAACTGGACTTTTCCGAGCTACGAAAGCGCTAGGGCCACTAAACCGGGACTGTGAATGCCGATGAGCGCTTGCGAACTGCACGCAGCGCTCGATCCGGACTACGAGCTTGCCGTCGGCTACGGCCGCGAGGCGTTTTCACCGGCGGTCGATGAAACGTTCTATTTGCAGTTTTTGCAAATCGTCAGCTTTCGCTTCAACGCCTCGTCTTCCTGATCAATCGATGACTGCGCGTCGAGGCCATTTGTATCCCGACTGGAGCCCTTCGCTGCGCGTGATCTCACAGGCGGCGCCAGCTGGCTAGGTGCGTCATTGTCGTCGGTGCCGGCGCTGAAGCCGTCATAGTCGATAGCTGGATTTGGCGACAATGAAGGTCCGTTCATCGCCGGTGTCGAGGACCGATTGTCAGACGCTGCCGGCGAAATCCCAGCGCCCGCCCGCGGCGGCGATGCTTTGGGCGGAGCAAGCGAAACCGGCGGCGCGACTGACGTCTGCCCTGTCGCGCTGTCCTGCGACCAGACGCCAACAAACACGAAGCCAAGAACCAGCAGCGTCGCGCTTTTCATCCGTATCCTTCAAGTGGCTTTGGTTCAGCGATTGATAGCATGACTCGGAGCCGCGCCGTGTTGAAAATATGCCCGTAGGACGGGTAGAGCGGAAGCGAAAGCCGTCCCTGCGCCCTTAAAAGTCGACGCGAGGATGCGGAGGTGTGTCTACAATTGGAAATGTCAGTTGTCAGAGCTGTGCCGCCTCTCCGCACGCCGTCATTGCGAGCGGAGCGAAGCAATCCAGAATCTTTCCGCGGAAAGATTCTGGATTGCTTCGTCGCATCAGCGCAAAATTGCTGCGCAATTTCGTCGCGAGCTCATCGCAATGACGGTGGAGAGAGCTGTCGCTCCACGCAGGTGGCTGTCAACGGCGTTTACGCCGTCCCCACTCCACGCTGCGCTCGCGATCACGAAACTACTTCGTGGCTGCGCTGATCGAGTTGAACTTGTTGCTGAGGAGGACGCTGCCCGTGTTGGTCACGATGGTCACGATCGCAAGCGCGACGCCGGCGGCGATCAGGCCATACTCGATCGCGGTGGCGCCATTTTCATCGGCAAGAAAAGACCTAAGCAAAACCATCGCCAACTCCTCTTGATCCGATCCAATGTAGGCGCGCGGCGTTATCAAACCGGTAAAGTGGTCGGCGCGCATTTGCGCGCGTCAAATAGGCCGGGCTCGAAATAGGCAAGACTCGGCCGGACCTTGCCTGCTGTGTCTTAACGTAACAGCCGTTAAACGAAGGTTTCATTATCCAATTCAAATGAGGGGAAGCCGGCCCGCCTCAACTCCTGGTGGTGCGTTCCAGCGCACCCTTGCGGGCGCGTCCCAGCGCAGCCGCGAGACGACCGACCAGATAGCCCACCACATGCGGCTGCACGCGCGCGGCAGTGTCGGCGATGCGCTCTTCCTCGGTCGTGTCACTCACGATGCCGATGTAGTTCTTTCTGGCGTCCTGCTGCGGCACGAAGGTGCGAACCCTGGCTCAATCGAACGCCGGACCATGGGGCGAGCAAGGGGAATCGGAGGTTAATTTTGGTTCCCGTAGGAATACTCGGTGCGACACGATGACATGATCGTGCGAAAGGGAAGCGCGCCGCTTAACGGATTGTTGAGGCTGTTCGTCAACCGATCGTCAAGCATGCCGGTCGCGGCTTATCCACGGCGGCCGTCCGTGTTCAACGCCCGCAGCATCCCAACGCGCGCGAACATCAGCCAGCCGCCGCCGGTTTCCGCCGCGTTGATCAGCATCTCGATCGCAGTCTGCCAGCGCGGCTCCTGCTGCTCGGCTGCGGGCAGCTGCATGATGAAGTCGGCGGCCTCTTGCAGCGTGCGGAGCCGGCGTCCGCCGCGCAAGTTGATCGGATCGTCGAACGGCGTCGACCAGGGCATGTCAGGCAGCCCGGTCGGTGAGGGGAGACGTCACGGCGCGATCGGTGATGCGAGGTCGTCAGCCGGCCTTCTTCGTCCGTGTGGTCGCGCGCACCGGCTTGTCGGCCTTCTTCGATATAGCTTCCTTGGCCGCGGCCTCCTTGCCGCCCTTGCCGGAGATCGGCAGCAGCATCTCGCGCTGGCCTTCGACGCGTTTCTTCGGCTTCCTGGCCTTGCCGGTATCCTTGGCGGTTTCCTTGACCGTCTCCCTGGCGACCTTCGCTGCGGGCGCCGCATCCTTCTCGCTGGCGAGACTCTTCTTCAGCGCGTCCATCAGGTTGATGACGTTGCCGCCGCTCTTCGGTGTGGACTTGGCTGCGATCGGCGCGCCCGCGCGCTTCTTGTTGATGAGATCGATCAGCGCGCTCTCGTAATGGTCCTCGAACAGCTCGGGTTCGAACGCGCCGGACTTCTTCTCGACGATGTGCTTGGCGAGGTCGAGCATGTCTTTCGTCAGCTTCACGTCCTGGATGTCGTCGAAATATTCGCCTTCGCTGCGCACCTCGTAGGGATAGCGCAGCAGCGTTCCCATCAGCCCGGCCTCGAGCGGCTCGAGCGCGATGATGTGCTCGCGATTGGTCAGCACCACGCGGCCGATCGCGACCTTGTCCATGCTGCGAATGGTCTCGCGGATCACCGCATAGGCATCGTGGCCGACCTTGCCGTCCGGCACGAGATAATAGGGGCGGATCAGATAGCGGTTGTCGATATCGGTCTTCGGCACGAACTCGTCGATGTCGATCGTGTGTGTCGAGTCCAGTGCGATGTCGTCGAGCTCGTCCTTGGTGACCTCGATGTAGGTGTCGGTGTCGACCTTGTAGCCCTTGACGATGTCCTCGGAGGTCACCTCGTCACCGGTCTCGGCGTCGACCTTGAGATATTTGATCCGGTGGCCGGTCTTGCGGTTGATCTGGTTGAACGAGACCTTCTCGGTATCCGACGTGGCCGGATACAGCGCGACCGGGCAGGTCACGAGCGAGAGGCGCAAAAAACCCTTCCAGTTGGCACGGGGGGCCATGGGTTACTCCAAACGCAACAGGGACAGGCTTATGACGATACCATCGGGGAACACCGAATCCTACATGGGTCAGTGCGGAATCTTGCAACTGCGTTAACCAGCCGCTGACGGTGCGGTTCGGTCCGATCGACTGGCAAAAGACCGGAACATCGTATCGGATCGGGCGTTGGCCCCGGACACAGGGCCGTGATGAGTTCGCGGTCAGCGGAGGCGACGTTCAGAGATTGAGGCCACCATGGCACGCACGCGCGAGGACCGTCAGATCGTTGAAACTGCAACCGAGGCGCGCCAGGGCGAGCCGGGGCCGTCGGTGGCGGCGCTGCTCGCCATCTCAACCGGGCTTGCGATCCTGATCCTCGCCGTCATCTGGTTCGTGTTCTTCCGGACCTGACGGACAATTCAGCGGGAAGGGCGGACCTTCCGACTCAGCCGCTAACGCGGCACACTGCGCCCGCCATGCCACAGGCCTCGCCCGGTGGCCTGGCGGGCGCAGTCGCGTCTGGTGCGAACACATCGTATATGACCAAGTATATGACCAAAAAATAACGCGACCGGTTCCCCGCGTTCATATTCAGTTCACGCCGGGATTGATCATCTGTGACGTAGTTGATGCAGTCATTTCGGAGAGAAGCGTGCGCCTGCTCGTTGTTGAGGACGACCCCGATCTCAATCGTCAGCTCACCAAGGCGCTGACGGACGCCGGCTATGTCGTCGACCGCGCCTTTGACGGAGAGGAGGGGCATTATCTCGGCGACAACGAGCCGTATGACGCCGTGGTGCTCGATATCGGCCTGCCGAAGAAGGACGGCATCTCGGTGCTGGAAGCCTGGCGCCGCAACGGCCGCACCATGCCGGTCCTGATCCTCACCGCGCGCGACCGCTGGAGCGACAAGGTCCAGGGTTTTGATGCCGGCGCCGACGACTATGTCGCCAAGCCGTTCCACCTGGAGGAGGTGCTGGCGCGGATCCGCGCGCTGCTGCGCCGTTCTACCGGCCATGCCCAGAGTGAGCTCAGCTGCGGCCCGGTCACGCTCGACACCCGCACCGGCCGGGTCAGCGTCTCCGGCAATCCCGTCAAGATGACCTCGCACGAATATCGGCTTCTGGCCTACCTGATGCACCATTCGGGGCGGGTGGTGTCGCGCACCGAGCTGGTCGAGCATCTCTACGACCAGGATTTTGACCGCGACTCCAACACGATTGAAGTCTTCGTCGGCCGCATCCGCAAGAAGCTCGACGTCGACATCATCCAGACGGTCCGCGGCCTCGGCTATCTCCTGACCCCGCCGCCGGCGCCGGGCGCTTAAGGGGCTTTCGAAGGATCTTGGCTTGACGGCCGCGCCTACACGGGCCTTGGTCCGGTCATGACCGCCGACGCCATGCCGCCACCCCGCGCCTCCGGGATCATTCCGATGCCCGCCAGCTCGCTTGCGAACCGCCTGTTCCTGTCGGCGACCGCCTGGCTCGTGGTGATCCTGGCCATCACGGGTGTTGTGCTGTCGTCGGTCTACAAGAACGCGACCGAGCGCGCCTTCGACCGCCGGCTCAACCTCTATCTCCGTACCCTGATCGCCGAGGTCGCCACGCCGGACGAGCCGCCGGATCGCCAGTTCCAATCGCTTGGCGAGCCCCTGTTCGAGCTGCCGCTGTCCGGCTGGTACTGGCAGATCACGCGCACCGACACGGAGAAGCCGGAGGTGCGGTCCTCGCGCTCGCTCTGGGACAAGAAGCTGCCGAAGCTGGAAGAGCAGGGCACCGAGCTCACCGCGGCCGGCATTCGCCTCGCTTATGTCGACGGGCCGGAAGGGCAGAATCTGCGCATGGTCGAGCGTCCCGTCGATCTCGGCGCCGACGGCAAATACCTGGTCAGCGTCGCCGGCGATGATACCGAGATCTTCGACGAGACGCGCAGCTTCGACTACTATCTCGGCGGCACCTTCACGGCGCTCGGCATCGTGCTGCTGCTGACCACCGTGTTCCAGGTTCGCTTCGGCCTTGCCCCGCTCAAGCGCATCTCGGAATCCATTGCCGACATCCGCTCCGGACGGGCGGAGCGGCTCGAGGGCGAATTCCCGGTCGAGATCGCGCCGCTCGCGCGCGAGACCAACGCGCTGATCGACGCCAATCGCGAGATCGTGGAGCGGGCGCGAACCCATGTCGGTAATCTCGCCCATGCGATCAAGACGCCGCTGTCGGTGATCGTCAACGAGGCCGGAACGCATGCGGCCGATCCGTTCGCGGCCAAGGTGATGGAGCAGGCGGATGTGATGCGCAACCAGCTCGCCCATCATCTGGAGCGCGCCCGCATCGCGGCCCGCGTCTCGATCGTCGGCACCGTGACCGAGGTTGCCCCCGCTATCGAGGCGTTGCGGCGGACCATGGAGAAGATCCACCGCGGCCGCGGCATTGCCATCGAGGCCGAGGCCGATCCATCGGCGAAATTCCGCGGCGAGCGGCAGGATCTGGAGGAGATGGTCGGCAATCTCGTCGACAATGCCTGCAAATGGGCGGCCTCGCGCGTCTTCATCGAGGTGCTGGTGGAGGCCTCGCAGCAGGCCGGCGCAGGCCCCAGGCTCCGGCTCATTGTCGATGACGACGGGCGCGGCCTCTCGGAGGCCGAGCGTGCCCAGGTCTCCCGGCGCGGCCAGCGGCTCGACGAGTCCAAGCCGGGCTCCGGGCTGGGGCTGTCGATCGTGACCGATCTTGCCGCGCTCTATGGCGGCAGCCTGTCGCTCGGCAGCGCCCCGATCGGGGGTCTACGGGCCGAGCTGGTGCTGCCGGGAGTATAATCCTCTGATCTCAAACGATTATTTGGGCTTCCGAACGAAACCGGAGGTATTCGGAGCGACTTCCTCAACGGCTTCTTAAGGCGCACCCGGCTATGATCGGAGAGGACGCATCCTCGTCCGCCACTTACCGTGCATTACCCGGGCGCATGAGCCAGACATCGATCGAGCGGCTGAGGGAATATCTCGCGCAGCTCCCGCCGCAAGCGCAGGCGCTGCTGATGCGGGAGTTCGAGCGCGCGCTTGAGCGCGGCCAGGACACCGCGGTCGCAACCCTCGTGCTCGAGCAGCTGCGCAAGATCGTGCGCAAGACCGAGGCCGACGAAGTTGCGCCGCCGCGCGCCGACGATCTGTCGCGGCTGCTGTTCCAGATTCTGGAACCGTTCCTGGTCGAGGCTGGCGCCCCGACCCGGGTCGGACAGATCCGCCGCTCCGCACTCCATCCGATCTGGCAATGGCTCGGCCGCGACGGCGCCCCGGACAAGATCAACGAATTTGAGGCGGCGCTGGCGCGCATGCCGGCGTCGGACAGTGCGGGGCAGGTCGAGGCGCTGGCGCTCAAGCTCCAGGCCGTGGCTGCGCACGCCATCTTCGAGCTGACGGGGCCCGGCGGCGGCGACAAGTCGCGCGCGCTCGCCCGTGTCGGTCCGCCCAGCGTGATCGAGGACCTCTATTCGATCGGCGCGGTGCTCGCCGTTCGCGAGGCCATTGGCACGCTCAATGAAAAGCTGCCGCGCTTCCTGCGGACATTCGGCGATCCACAGATCGCCTCGGTGACCGCTGCGCTCAACGTTCCCGTGCTCCAGACCCCGCAGATGCTGCCATTTGCGCTGTCGGTGGTGGTCCAGCGCATGACCGCGCCGTGGCAGATCATTCGCCTCGCCATCAAGATCGCCGCGTCCGACGACGAGATCCGCGTCGCGGCGACGCCGTACGGCGTGGCCGTCACGATAGCCCTGCACGATCTGGCCCGGGTCGCCGCCAATTTGCGCATGGACATCAAGCGCGGCCATTTCGAGACGGTGGCCGACAATCTGAAAGCGCTGCACGACGGCGTCCGCGGCCTGCGCACCGAGCTCGACCTGCGCAACGATTCCGCCTGGGGCAAGCAGCTGACCTCGATTCGGGCCGACATCTCCAACGCGCTGCAGTCGGAGATCGACAACGTTCCCGGCCGCGTCCGCCGCATCCTGCGCCAGCGCCCCGAGAAGGACATTCCGCCGGGCGCGCGGATCGACAGCACCGAGGTCGAGGAAACCGTGGCGCTGATCGATTTCGTCGCAACCTGCCGCAATTATGCCAGTGAGCTCGCGATCAACGAGGTGACGCTGCGCACCTATTCCGACCTGCAGCAATATGTGGAACGGTCGACCGAGCAGCTGGTGCAGTCGCTGCGCGCTGCCGATCACAAGGTCCGTACCTACCGGCAGCAGCAGGTGCAGGCCGCGATCCGCTTCTGCCAGGTGCTGTTTGGCAACGATTACGCCTCGCTGATGAGCCGCGCGGCAGAGAACGCGGCGACGGGCGAGCGCAAATCGACCCGCGCAAGCTGATCCAAGCGCATTTTTACGTAATCACAATTTGTAGTTGACGCTGCCGGTCGCGGGCCCTACGGTCCCCGTGCAAGCTTCTGGAATTTCTATCTGTGGGCGCATGAAACCCGTTATCAGCTCCATCGAAATCGAAAACCGCGTCATTGTTGCCAAATATCAAAGGCTGATGGTCGGCGCGAAGGTGGTGCTGGTCGAGAAGACAAGCGGTCGGCAACTGTCAGAAACCGTCACCAGGGTTGCATCGCCCGTTCCGGTCGGGGCGTTGCGCATCAGATTGCCTGAGGCAATCGAGCCGGGAACATATTTCCTGAGGGCCTTCAACGGGCATGGCGAGGACGCCGCTCGAAGCGTGGACTTCGAGATCAGCTAAGCCGTTGGATTTTCACCATTTCGGGACTATGTGCGCTCGCACCAAATTGACAATTGTCAATTGCCGCATCGTCCGGCCGTGGTGTAAAGCCACCTACAGGCGCGGCTCGCGCGCTGCCGGAAGCTTGCCAGATGACGCTATGGTTCGTGTTCGCGCTGATGACGGTCGCGGCGATATTCGCTGTGCTCTGGCCGCTCGGCCGCGGCGCGCGTCCTGACAATCAAGGCAGCGAGGTCGCGGTCTACAAGGATCAGCTGGCCGAGATCGAGCGTGATCTCGCGGCAGGACTGATCGCGCTACCTGAAGCCGAGGCGGCGCGCGTCGAGATCAGCCGCAGGCTGCTCGCCGCCGCCGGCAGCGAGTCTGGGCTCGTGCTGACATCCAGTCTGAAATGGCGCCGCGCGGCCGCCGTGCTGGCCCTGGTCGGCCTGCCTCTGGTGGCGGCCGCAATTTACGTTCCGCTCGGATCGCCCGCGCTTCGCGACTTCCCGCTAGCGCAGCGGGAGCGTGGGGCGGGGTCCGGCATGGCGCAGTCGCTCGAGAACCTCGTCGTGCAGGTCCAGCAACATCTGGAAAAAAATCCGACCGATGGCCGCGGCTGGAACGTGCTCGCGCCGGTGCTGGAGCGGCTTGGCCGCTTTGACGACGCCGTGCGCGCCTATCGCAGCTCGATCACCTATAACGGCGAGAGCGCGGAGCGCCGCTCCGATCTCGGCGAGGCGATTACGGCCGCTGCCAGCGGCGTGGTGACGGCGGAAGCCAAGACCGAGTTCGAGCGTGCGCATGCGCTCAACGCCGACGATCCCAAGGCGAATTATTTCCTCGGGCTCGCAGCCGAGCAGGACGGCCGCAAGGATGACGCGGCCAATATCTGGCGCGCGCTGCTGGCGAAAGCGCCCGCGGATGCGCCGTGGCGGCCGCTGGTGCAGACCTCGCTCGCGCGGGTCGGCGGTGGCGGCGTGACGATGCCGGCGCTGTCCGACGAGACGATCGCAGCGTCCAAGGAGATGAACGACGGCGATCGCAACGCGATGGTCCGCGGCATGGTCGACCGTCTCGCCACGCGCCTCAAGCAGAACGGCGACGATGTCGAGGGCTGGCTACGTCTGGTGCGCGCCTATCTGGTGATGGGCGATCGCGACAAGGCGCAGGCCGCCTCGACCGATGCCCGCCAGGCCGTCGCCAAGGATTCCGAGCGGTTGCGCCGGCTCAACGAAGGCCTCAAGACTCTCGGGCTCGACGGATGACAGGCGCGGCACGAGACGAGCGGAGAACGGATAAGCCATGACGCGCAAGCAGCGACGTATGACCATCATCGGCGGCTCCCTCGCCGTGCTCGCGCTCGCAGCCGCGCTGGTGCTCAACGCACTTCGCGACTCCATCGTGTTCTTCTCGACCCCGACTATGGTGGCCGAAAACCACGTCCAGCCCGGCAAGCGTTTTCGCCTCGGCGGCCTGGTGCAGCCGGGCTCGCTGCAGCGTGGCGACAATCTCGCGGTGACGTTTGAAGTGGCCGACGGCGGTGCCAAGCTGCCCGTCGCCTACAAGGGCATCCTGCCCGATCTGTTCCGCGAAGGGCAGGGCGTCGTTGCCGAAGGCGCGCTTGATGCCAACGGCGTGTTCAAGGCCGACACCGTGCTGGCCAAGCACGACGAGACCTACATGCCCAAGGACGTGGCCGATGCCCTGAAGAAGCAAGGGCACTGGAAGGACGATTACGGCGCCCAGGCTGCTGGTGGTGCCAAGCCTTCTGGTGACGCGAAGCCTTCGACGACGGCGCTGGGCAATTCGCAGGGAGCGGTGCGGTGATCGCGGAAGCCGGGCATTACGCGCTGGTGCTGGCGCTCGCGCTGGCGCTGATCCAGTCCTTCGTGCCGATGATCGGCGCCCGCTTGCGCGATTCCGCGCTGATGAACGTGGCGCGTTCCACCGCGCTGGCGCAGCTCGTGTTCGTCGGCGCCTCGTTCATCGCGCTCGTGACGTTGCACGTGAACTCGGATTTCTCCGTCGCCAATGTCTACGAGAATTCCCACTCCATGAAGCCGCTGATCTACAAGATCACCGGCGTGTGGGGAAACCATGAAGGCTCGATGCTGTTGTGGGTGTCGATCCTGGCGCTGTTCGGCGGGCTGGTCGCGGCGTTCGGCAACAATCTGCCGCTGTCGCTGCGTGCGCATGTGCTGGCGGTCCAGGCCTGGATCGCGAGCGCCTTCTATCTCTTTATCCTGATCACCTCGAATCCGTTCCTGCGCATCGTCAATCCGCCGATCGAGGGGCGCGACCTCAATCCGGTGCTTCAGGACATCGGTCTCGCCGTGCATCCGCCGATGCTCTATCTCGGCTATGTCGGCTTCTCGATCTCGTTCTCGTTTGCGATCGCGGCGCTGATCGAGGGGCGGATCGATGCGGCCTGGGCGCGCTGGGTGCGGCCGTGGACGCTGGTCGCCTGGATCTTCCTGACGCTCGGTATCGCGATGGGCTCCTACTGGGCCTATTACGAGCTCGGCTGGGGGGGCTGGTGGTTCTGGGACCCGGTCGAGAACGCCTCGCTGATGCCGTGGCTCGCCGGCACGGCGCTGCTGCACTCGGCGCTGGTGATGGAGAAGCGCAACGCGCTGAAGGTCTGGACCATCCTGCTTTCGATCCTGACCTTCTCGCTGTCGCTGCTCGGCACCTTCCTGGTGCGCTCGGGCGTCATCACCTCCGTCCACGCCTTCGCCAATGATCCGACCCGCGGCGTCTTCATCCTGCTGATCCTCTGCCTGTTCATCGGCGGCAGCCTGTCGCTGTTCGCGGGACGCGCGACCTCGTTGAAGCAGGGCGGCTTGTTCGCGCCGATCTCGCGCGAGGGCGCGCTGGTGCTGAACAATCTACTGCTGACGGTGGCCTGCGCGGTCGTGCTGTTCGGCACGCTCTATCCCTTGGCGATGGAAGTGCTCGCCGACTTCAAGATGTCCGTGGGCGCACCGTTCTACAATCTCAGCTTCGTGCCGCTGTTCGTTCTGTTGCTGCTGGCCGTACCGTTCGGGCCCATGCTGGCGTGGAAGCGCGGCGATCTGCTCGGCGTCACCCAGCGGCTGCTTGCGGCCGGCGTGGCGGGTCTTGTGGTGATCGCGATCGTCTGGGCCTGGATGCGTGGCGGCAGCGCACTGGCGCCATTGGCCATCGGGCTCGGGGTCTTCGTCATTGCCGGGGCCGCGACGGATCTGGCTGAACGAACCGGCCTGTTTCGTCTGCCGTTAGCAACGTCGCTGCTTCGCGCTCGCGGCCTGCCGCGCTCGGCCTGGGGAACTGTGTTCGCGCATGCCGGTCTCGGCGTCGCGCTGATCGGGATCGTCTGCGAGACCACCTGGAACACGGAATATATCGCGACCATGAAGCCGAACGACGTCGCGCAGGTCGCCGGATATGACCTGAAGCTCGACGGCGTGCTCGAGCGCCAGGGGCCGAACTACCGCGAGATGATTGCCCAGTTCAACGTCAGTCGGGACGGCGAAGCGCTCAGCGTCATGACGCCGTCGAAGCGCAGCTTCACCACGCGCGGCTCCTCCACCACGGAAGCTGCGCTTTTGACTCGCGGCGCGAGCCAGCTCTACATCTCGCTTGGCGACGTCACCGCCGAGGGCGCAATCGCCGTGCGCATCTATCACAAGCCGCTGGTGCTCATGATCTGGTGGGGGCCGGTGCTGATGGCGTTCGGCGGCGTGCTGTCGCTATCCGACCGACGCCTGCGGGTCGGTGCGCCGAAGCCGGCGCGGGCCAAGCAGCGCCTGCAGCCTGCGGAGTGACGCGATGCGCCGGATGATGTCCGCGATCGTCGCGCTCATGCTGCTGGCTATGCCGGCGGTGCATGCGGTGCAGCCCGACGAGATCATGTCTGATCCCGTCAAGGAGGCCCGGGCGCGCGACTTGTCGCGCGAGCTGCGCTGCATGGTCTGCCAGAACCAGTCGATCGACGATTCCGATGCGCCGCTCGCGCGCGATCTGCGTCTTCTCGTGCGCGAGCGCATCGCGGCCGGCGACAGTAACCCTCAGGTGCTGGATTTCCTGGTCGCCCGTTATGGCGAGTTCGTGCTGCTCAAGCCGCGCTTCGAACGGCAGACCCTGCTCCTGTGGCTGCTCGCGCCGCTGCTGCTGGCCGGCGGTGGTTTTGCATTGTGGCGGCAAATTAGGCGTCGCTCGCGGAACGGCACAGACGTCATGGCGCCGCTGACGCCCGAGGAAGAGGCGCGGCTTGCCGCCCTGATGTCGGACGATGCGACATCGCGCTAGGGTCGCGCGGCGCCGTCGCCGGAACCCGTTAAGTTCCTGCAAGATCGCGACTTTTGGTATGCGCTAAACTGCCGCACGCCAGCGCGGTCTTCATTACAAAAGTTTAACCCCGCAGCCAGCGCGCGGTAAGGCGCAAATCCCCATCTTCATGTCCGTAAGGTGCCGCTACCGGGCACCAGATGGATTTCAAGGCCCTGGAGACCTGCATGACCGATCGTCCCGACCTCACCAACCTTCCGTCCTACCGGCAGCCTCGCCGTTCCGTGTTTTCCGCCCGCAGAATCGCCCTGATGGCCTCGGTCGTCGCCGGTCTCGGTGTCGCCGTCCACGGCTTCAGCCCGACGACGTCGCCCGCCGACCTGTTCTCCAGCCCGGCGCACGCGCAGGTCAACAACGAGGTCAAGAAGGTCGAGCGTCCGATCGGCTTCGCCGACATCGTCGAGCGCGTGAAGCCCTCGGTGATCTCGGTGAAGGTCAACATCAAGGAGAAGACCGCGAGCAACGACGACGGCGATGATTCCGCCTCGCCGTTCCAGCCTGGCTCGCCGATGGAGCGCTTCTTCCGCCGCTTCGGCGGTCCCGATGGTTTCCCGGGCCAGAAGGGGGGCCGTGGCCGCGTCGTGCAGGGCCAGGGCTCCGGCTTCTTCATCTCGGCTGACGGCTACGCCGTGACCAACAACCACGTGGTCGACGGCGCCGACAAGGTCGAGGTCACCACTGACGACGGCAAGACCTTCAGCGCCAAGGTGATCGGCACCGACCAGCGCACCGACATCGCCCTGATCAAGGTCGAGGGTAGCTCTAGCTTCCCCTTCGCCAAGCTTGCCGACGGCAAGCCGCGGATCGGCGACTGGGTGCTGGCGGTCGGCAACCCCTTCGGTCTCGGCGGCACCGTGACCGCGGGCATCGTCTCGGCCAGCGGCCGCGACATCGGCAACGGCCCGTATGACGATTTCATCCAGATCGATGCGCCCGTCAACAAGGGCAATTCCGGCGGTCCGGCCTTCAACACTGAGGGTGAAGTGATGGGCGTCAATACCGCGATCTATTCGCCCTCCGGCGGCAGCGTCGGTATCGCGTTCTCGATCCCCGCCAACACCGTGAAGAGCGTGGTCGCCCAGCTCAAGGATAAGGGCTCGGTCAGCCGCGGCTGGATCGGCGTGCAGATCCAGCCTGTCACCTCGGACATCGCCGACAGCCTCGGCATGAAGAAGGCCGAAGGCGCGCTGGTGGCGGAGCCGCAGAAGGATGGCCCGGCGGCCAAGGCCGGCATCGAGTCCGGCGACGTGATCACGACGGTCAACGGCGAATCCGTCAAGGACGCCCGCGAGCTCGCCCGCACCATCGGCGGCATGGCGCCCGGCGCGTCCGTGAAGCTCAATGTGCTGCACAAGGGCCAGGACAAGGTCGTGAACCTCACCCTCGGCCAGCTGCCGAACACGGTCGAGGCCAAGGCCGACAACGACAACGACAGCGGCAAGGGCGCGAGCAAGGGCACCGACGTGCCGAAGCTCGGCATGACGGTTGCGCCCGCCAACTCCGTGGCCGGCGCCGGCAAGGACGGCGTCGTGGTCACCGAAGTCGATCCGAAGAGTGCGGCCGCCGAGCGCGGCTTCAAGGAAGGCGACGTGATTCTCGAAGTCGGCGGCAAGAGCGTGAGCACCGCCGGCGAGGTCCGCGACGCCATCAACACGGCGCGGACCGACAACAAGAACAGCGTCCTGATGCGCGTGAAGAGCGGCGGCCAGTCGCGCTTCGTCGCGGTGCCCATTGCCAAGGGCTGACAAGGGCTGAGCCTCAGGAGGCTTGCGAGATGAAGGGTGTCGCCGGCATCAGTCGCCCCCGCCGCCGGCACTCTTCCGGGGAGCAGCGCAACGCCTGCTCCCCATGCCTACCTTCCGGTGGAATTACGCCCCCCTCCGTCGGAAGGCATAGGGCGGTGAGGTCCCCCCAGCTTCACCGCCCGCCTTTTTGCCTACCCAAGTCCTGTTTGCCTAAGAAGTCCCGTTCGCTTGGCTTGCATGCGATTGCCGCTCGCGCCATGTTCAGAGAAGGTTGATCTCCTTGACCGCCGCCGAACGCACAATGCGCCTCCTCATCATCGAAGACGACCGCGAATCCGCCGACTATCTCGTGAAGGCGTTCCGCGAGGTCGGACACATTGCCGACCACGCCGGTGACGGCGAGGAGGGCCTCGTCATGGCCGAGAACGGCGATTACGACGTGCTGGTGATCGACCGCATGCTGCCCAAGCGCGACGGGCTGTCGCTGATCGGCTCGCTTCGTGACAAGGGCGATACGACGCCGGTGCTGATTCTCTCTGCGCTCGGGCAGGTCGACGATCGCATCAAGGGCCTGCGCGCCGGCGGCGACGACTATCTGCCAAAGCCGTATTCCTTTGCCGAGCTGCTGGCCCGCGTCGAGGTGCTGTCGCGCCGCCGCGGCGGTCCCGCCGAGGACACGCTCTACCGTGTCGGCGACCTCGAGCTCGACCGGCTCTCTCACCGCGTCGCCCGCGGCAAGGACGAGCTGACGCTGCAGCCGCGCGAATTCCGCCTGCTCGAGTATTTGATGAAACATGCCGGCCAGGTGGTGACGCGCACCATGCTGCTGGAGAACGTCTGGGATTATCATTTCGATCCGCAGACCAACGTGATCGACGTGCACATTTCGCGGCTGCGCTCCAAGATCGATAAGGGCTTCGACCGGCCGCTGCTGCACACGATCCGCGGCGCCGGGTACATGATCCGCGACGGGATACGCTGAAGTCTCCGTAAGGAATTCATGTGTGCCGGCTCCAGACAGAGCAGGACCGGACTCCAGCTAGGCCTGGATTGCTCTTCTGACCCGTTCTCGCCTTAGCGGCAGATCCCGCAGGCGCTTGCCGGTGGCATTTGCAATCGCATTCGCGATCGAAGCCGCTGCTGGTCCCTGGCCGACCTCGCCGCTGCCCAGAAACGGCTGGCCGAGCCGGCCGGTTTCATCCACCACGTCTCGCATCACCGGATGTTGAAGTTTCCGGTGCTGATTTCGAGGCTGGTGTGGTCAGTAGGAACCGAGGCTATCGAGGCGTGTTGTCGCCGGAATTCGAACAGGGAGCCGCTCCGTGCAGTTGTTCGCGGTTGCGCGCCGTCTTGTGCTGGCAGCGGCGGCGGTCGGCATTGCTATCGACCCTGCTTGCGCGGCCGGCGACCCGGTGAAAGGCGCCGTGATCTTCAGTCGCGAATGCGCGCTGTGTCACACCATCGGCAAAGGCGAGCCAAATCGTTTTGGGCCGAATCTGTTTGGGATCGCGGGGCGCAAGGCCGGGACCGCACCAGGATACAAATATTCGCCGGAATTTCTCGCTGCGGCGAGCTGGACCTGGGGGGCCGATGAGATTGCCTCCTTCGTCATTGCGCCGAACCTCATGATTCCCGGCAACAGGATGTCGGTGTTTCAGGGGATCGCGGACTCGCAGCTGGACGATCTCATTGCCTACGTGGCGAGTCAGAAATAGAGGCGTCCATGGCACCACGGATTGGCCCGATCGCGGCATTGGCGCTGGTATTTACGTTTGCGCGCCTGCCAATTGCATCTGCACAGCAGACGTTGTCGGTCGATATCGGTGCTCACGACATCGGCGGCACTGTCCGAAGCGCGGACGGACCGGAAGGCGGGGTCTGGGTGATCGCCGAGACCCAGGATCTCGGCACGCGTTTCGCGAAGGTCGTTGTGACAGATGATGCGGGACGCTTCGTCATTCCCGATCTTCCGGCCGCGCACTACCAGGTCTGGAGCCGCGGCTATGGTCTTGTCGACTCGCCGAAGGTCGGCGGCGAGCGAGGCCAACGGTTGAAGCTGGATGCGGTGATTGCGCCGGATCGTGCAGCGGCGGCACAATACTATCCCGCGATCTATTGGTTCTCGCTGCTCAAGCCGCCCGGCCCGGACAAATTTCCCGGCACCGGCGCCAATGGCAACGGCATTCCCAGTGAATTCAAGACTCGCGATCAATGGCTCGACGTCATCAAGACCAACGGTTGCGGCAATTGTCATCAGATCGGGAATTATGCCACACGCACCGTCCCGCCCGAGTTCGATCATCTTCCGAGTGTCGCGGCGTGGGCGCGACGACTGCAATCGGGGCCCGGCGGGACAACCATGGTGCGCACGATGGGCCGCCTGTTGACGCCGGATGGCGGTCACCTCGCCGCGCTTGCGGACTGGACCGATCGCATCAAGGCCGGCGAGCTTCCAAGGACTGCACCGTCGCGGCCGATGGGCATCGAGCGCAATCTCGTCGTCACGATACGCGACTGGCTCGATCCGAAGCACTACCTGCATGACCTCGCGGCAACCGACAAGCGGCAGCCGACCGTGAATGCGAACGGCCCGCTTTATGGTGCGACCGAGCTCAGCAGCAATACGATGCCGGTGCTCGATCCCGTGCACGACGTCAAGAGCGTCGTCGACGTGCCGGTCCGCGAGCCCGAGAGCACTCCGAGCTCGGCATTGGCCAACCCGGTATTTGCATCTTCGCCCTACTTCGGGCGCGAGCAAGTATGGGACAGCCAGGTCAATGCCCATTCGCCAGCGATGGACCGGGATGGCCGGATCTATTTCACGGCCCAAACGCGATCGCCGGCGGAAGTGCCCGTCTATTGCGGCAAAGACTCGCCGCTTCGTTCAGCCCAGCTCTATCCGCTCACGGCGAGGCCGGAGGGATTCAGCCAGAACTCGCGGCAAGTGACGGTCTACGATCCTCGCACCGGGAAGTTCACATTCATCGATACCTGTTTCGGCACCCAGCATCTCAATTTTGCCGAGGATGAAGCGAATACGCTTTGGTTCAGCAACAACACGCAAGGAAGGAACGCAGTCGTCGGATGGGTGAATACCAGGAGGTTTTGGTCGGATGGCGACGCGGCGGCCGCGCAGGGCTGGACGGCGCTCGTTGTCGACACCAACGGCAATGGCAGGCGCGACGAAGGCTACAACGAGCCCGGCCAGCCGATCGATGCAAGCAAGGATACGCGCATTCCGCTCGGTCTGTACGGCATCTCGGCAAGCCCGCTGGACGGTTCGATCTGGGGCTCGAGCCTCCCGCATCCTGGCTACATCATTCGCGTCGATCCTGGGTCAAATCCGCCCGACACCGCATTATCCGAGGTCTACAGAGTGCCACTACCCGGCTATGGCATCCGCGGCATGGATGTTGATCGTGACGGCGTCGTGTGGGTCCCGCTCGACAGCGGCCATATCGGCAGCTTCGATCGCCGCAAATGCAAAGGCCCGCTGAACGGTCCCGGAGCGGAGCAGGGTGACAGATGCCCCGAAGGCTGGAGCTTCTATCCGTTGCCGGGACCGCCGCTACAGGGCGATACGGCTGCGGCAGAGAACCCGTATTATCTTTGGGTCGATCAGCATGACATCCTCGGGCTAGGTGCCAATACCCCGATCGCAACCGGCAACCAGTCCGATTCACTGCATGCGCTGGTGAATGGCCGCTTCGTCGAGCTGCGCGTTCCCTATCCGATGGGGTTCTTCGCCAAGCAGATCGACGGGCGGATCGATGATCCTACCGCGGGCTGGAAAGGCCGCGGGTTGTGGGTGACGTCCGGCAACCGCACCCCAGTTCATATTGAGGGGACTGACGCACCCCATCCCGGCGCGCCAGGCGCGACGGAGGCCACGCGATCCAGTCCGTTGGTCGTCCAGTTTCAGCTGCGTCCGGATCCCGTAGCTCACTAGGATCGGCCCCGGCGAAACCCACCTTGATAGCGGTAGCTGTGGTGCGTAGGCGCTCGACCGCGAGGTTGTGGCGCGGCCGCCGCTGGACGGGTGCCGCCGTGCCCGACAACCGGCAGCAAGAAGCCACGGTCCATCGTTGTGGTCGCCACATGGCCAAGATTTAAGTTTTGCGGGATTTAACAAAGCCTTAGGCTTTCATGTCAGCGTACCCATCTGCCAGCCCGGGCGATTGTCCAGAATGTCAGCTCGCGCCGCGACGATAGGCGGTGATAAAGGACGATGCAGAATGGAGAGAAGGCATTGGGTGTACTCGATGGTCTCGATAGCGGACGATAGGCCGTGACATCCCACACCCACCTCGAAATCGGTACATGATCCGTGACGGCATTCGGTAAACTTATCCGCACCACGGCATTCCGGCTGACGCTGGTCTACCTGTTCCTGTTTGCGATCTTTGCGGCCTCGCTGCTCGGCTATTTTGCCTGGAACACGCGGCGTTTGATCACTGAAGAAATCACGCAGACGGTGAATGCCGAGACCTCGGAGATCAACGAGATCTACGGGCGCCGCGGCCTGTTCGGCCTCGTGCGCGCGATCGAATATCGCGCGCTGCGGCCTGGCGCCAATCTCTACCTCGTGACCACGCCGACCGGGCAGGCGGTTGCCGGCAATGTCGGCTCGCTGGCACCGGGCGTGATGGCCACGCGCGGCTGGTCGGAGACGGCCTACCGGCGGATCGAGGACGCCAACGACCGCGACCATCGCGCGCTGGTGCGTGTTACTGAGTTGGAGAACGGTTTCCGCCTCCTGATCGGCCGCGACCTCGCCGAGCGGCGGCGCTTGTTCAGCATCGTTGCCAAGGCGGCGCAATGGTCGGTGCTGATCGTCGTGGTGCTTGGCCTCGGCGGCGGCGTATTCGTCGCGCGCAGGGTGCTGACGCGCATCGACGCGATGTCCGGCACGGCCCATCGCATCATGATCGGCGATCTCAGCGAGCGCCTGCCCGTCGGGCGCAGTGGCGATGAGCTCGACCGCCTTGCCGAGAACCTCAACGCCATGCTGGAGCGGATCGAGGCGCTGATGGCGGGACTGAAGGAAGTCTCCGACAACATCGCCCATGACCTCAAGACGCCACTGACGCGCCTGCGCAACCGCGCCGAGGAGGCGCTGGCGAAATCGGGGAGCGAGGCCGACTATCGTGCCGCGCTCGAACGGACCATCGAGGAATCCGACGGCCTGATCCGCACCTTCAACGCGCTGCTGATGATCGCGCGCGCCGAGTCCGGTCAGGCACGCGGCAATATGGATGATTTCGACGCCGCAGATGTGGCTAACGGTATCCACGAGCTGTACGAGCCGCTGGCCGAGGACGACGGCATGACCTTGAAGGTCAAGGCGCAGGCCGCGACCATTCACGGCAATCGCGAATTGATCAGCCAGGCGCTCGCCAATCTCGTCGAGAACGCGATCAAATACGGCAAGCCGGCGGCGCAGGCGGCCGGACCCGTGGTCAGCATGGACGCCCGTCAGATCACGATCGAGGCGAAGCGCGAGGGCGACCAGGTGCTGCTCAGCGTCACCGACCGCGGCCCGGGAATTCCCGAGGCCGACCGCAAGCACGTCGTCGAGCGATTCGTGCGGCTGGAGGCGAGCCGCACCATGCCGGGCTCCGGCCTCGGCCTCAGCCTCGCGTCCGCCGTTGCCACATTGCATGGCGGCGAATTGCGGCTGGGCGATGCCCAGCCCGGCCTCATTGCCACGCTGGTGCTTCCGGCGCGTGCGGGCGCCAGCGACAGGGTTGCCCCTCCAATACCGGATGTGCCACAGAAGGTGGCATGAACCACTCCGCGCCGGGAAACGCGGACAAGCATGGTGAGAGCCTGGCCGCGCGGTTCGCGGAGGCTCCCCATATTGCCGCTTCCACAACCGACGAACGTCGTTTTGAAGATTGGCTGGCCGCGCTCGAGCCGGCGCAATCGACCCGTGTTGAAGCGCTGCTGGTCCATCCCTTTGCCCGGACTATTCTCGCCGGTGTCGCGGAATTCTCGCCTTATCTGTTCGATCTGGTCCGCGCCGATCCGCTCCGCCTGATCCGGCTGCTCGAATGCGAACCGGATGCGCATTTCGCTGCGCTGATCGCCGAGGCGAGAGGCGCGGTGCTCGCCGCCCCGGACGAAGCCGAGGTGATGCGGCTGCTTCGTCGCATGAAGGCGGAGGCAGCGCTCCTGATCGCGTTGTGCGACATCGGCGGAGTCTGGCCGGTGATGCGGGTGACGGCCGCGCTGACCGATCTAGCGGTGTCCTCGGTGCAGGCGGCGCTGCAGTATTTGCTGCGACAGGAAGCCGCACGCGGCAAGCTCGTGCCGTCCGATCCCGAGGCGCCGGAGGTCGGCTGCGGCCTGATCGTGCTCGCGATGGGCAAGATGGGCGCGGGCGAGCTGAACTATTCCAGCGACATCGATCTCATCGTGTTCTTCGATCCGGATGCGACGACACTTGCGCCGGATATCGAGCCACAGCCGTTCTTTGTCCGGGTGACGCAGGGCATGGCGCGCATTCTCCAGCAGCGCACCTATGACGGCTACGTCTTCCGTGTCGATCTGCGGCTGCGGCCCGATCCCTCCTCGACGCAAGTCGCGATCTCACGCGACGCCGCGTTGCATTACTATGAGCGGGAAGGGCGCACCTGGGAGCGCGCCGCAATGATCAAGGCTCATGCCTGCGCCGGCGACGCGAGGGCGGGCGAAGCGCTGCTCGCCGAGATCTCCCCCTTTGTGTGGCGCAAGCATCTCGATTTCGCAGCACTTGCCGACGTGCACGACATGAAGCGGCAGATGCAGACCTATCGCGGCCAGAGCGAGATCGCGGTCGAGGGGCACAACGTCAAGGTGGGCCGTGGCGGCATCCGCGAGATCGAATTCTTCGCGCAGACCCAGCAGCTGATCGCAGGCGGCCGCCATCCGGAATTGCGGGTGCGGCCGACGCTCGCCGCGCTCAATGTGCTCGCTGATAGAAATTGGATCACCTTCGATGCACGCGACGAGCTGACCACGGCCTACGAATTCCTGCGCCGGGTCGAGCATCGTCTCCAGATGATCGCGGACGAGCAGACCCATGCACTGCCCGAGGACAAGGAGGCGGTGCAACGCTTCGCCTGGTTCTTCGGCTATGACAGCCGCGAGACCTTCGCGCGCGACCTGCTGCGCCAGCTCGAGATCGTCCAGGGACATTACGAAAAACTGTTCGAGGGCGACGACCCGACCGGCACGGCAAGCCTGCCCGCGATCGATTATCGCGCCGGTCCCGACGATCCGCGCCTGCTTCAGCACCTGACGGCGCTCGGATTCAAGAAGCCCGCTGCCGTAGCGCAGACCGTCCGCGACTGGCTCACCGGCGACTACCGCGTCTTCCGTAACGAGCAGACGCGAAACGCCTTCGTCGAGTTCGTGCCCGCTCTGATCGACGGCCTCGCGCATGCCGAGGGGCCGGATCGCGCCGTCGTCGCGTTCGATCAGTTCCTCCAGGCGCTCCAGCGCGGCGGCCGTCTGATCACGCTGCTCGGCCAGAACCGCGATCTCGTTGCGCTCGTGGCGCTCGTGCTTGGCGCGGCGCCCCGGCTTGGCGAGATGCTGGCCCGGCAGCCGCAGCTGATGGACGGCCTGATCGATCCGCGTTTCTTCGGCGCGATGCCGGACAAGCAGGAATTATCGGCGCGGCTTGCGACCACGGTGCAGGACGCGGGCTCCTACGAGGAGTTTCTGGACCGCCTGCGCCTGTTCGGGCAGGAGAGCCTGTTCCTGACCGGCACGCGCATCCTCTCCGGGACCGTCTCGGCACAGCAGGCGAGCACTGCCTTCGCCGACGTTGCCGAGGGCATCGTCGACACCGTGCATGGCCTTGTCGCCGAGCGCTTCGCCGACCAGCATGGGCGGATCGAAGGGCAGGAGACCGCGATCATCGCAATGGGCCGGCTCGGCAGCCGCGAGATGACGGCGTCCTCGGATCTCGACCTGATCCTGCTCTACGATTTCGACAGCGACAATCCGGACTCCGACGGCCGGAAGTCGCTGCAGGGCGCGCATTACTTCGCCCGCTTCACCCAGCGCCTGATCAGCGCCTTCACCACCCGCACCAATTACGGCGTGCTCTACGAGATCGACATGCGGCTGCGGCCCTCGGGACGCGCCGGCCCGGTCGCATCAAGTCTCGTCTCCTTCGCGGACTATCAGGCCAACGAGGCCTGGACCTGGGAGCACATGGCGTTGACGCGTGCGCGCGTGGTCTCGGCATCGCCCGAATTCACCGTGCGGATCGAGAGCATCATTCGCGACGTCCTGACCCGCCGCCGCGATTCCGCAATCATCGCCAACGACGTCGCCGACATGCGCCGCGCGATCGCGCAAGAAAAGGGCGAGACCGATTATTGGGACCTGAAATATGCCGCCGGCGGCATGGTCGATATCGACTTCATCGCGCAATATCTCCAGCTCGTTCATGCCCACGACAAGCCGGACATTCTCGACGTCAGCACGGTACAGGTGCTAGAGAACGCCGCCAGGCTCGGCGTGCTGCCGCAATCGGAAGCTGAGATCCTGCGCACCGCGGCGCGGCTCTATCACGATCTGACGCAGATCCTGCGGCTCTGCGTCAGCGATCGCTTCAAGCCGGAAACGGCGGGCACCGACCTGCAGCGCGTGATGGCGCGCGCCGGCGATGCGCCGGATTTCTCGTCGCTGGAGGCGCGCGTCAAGGAGACGCAGGGCGAGGTGCGGCGGGTGTTCAGCGCGCTGTTGGAAGCAACCAAGCCGTAGGATCGTAGGGGCATGGTCACGCTCCTCGCCTACCGGATCTTGACGACGACCTTGCCTCTGGAGCGTCCCGTCTCGACGTAAGCCAAGGCCTCGCTGGTAGCTTCGAACGGGAAGATCCGGTCAACGACCGGGCGAATGATCCCGGCTTCGATCAGCGAAGCGATGTGGCCCAGCTGATCGCCGTTCGCGCGCATGAACAGGAACGAATAGCTGACGCCACGGCGTTTGGCCTTGCTTCGGATGCCGAAGCTCAGAAGGCGCGTGACCTGTTGCAGGAACCAGTTCAGTCCTTGTTCCCTGGCGAAATCGGGGTCGGGGGGGCCGGAGATGGAAATCAATCTGCCGCCCGGCCCCAACACGCTCAGCGACTTTTGCAGCGTGTCGCCGCCCAGGCTGTTCAGTGCCACGTCGTAGCCGGACAGGACCTTCTCGAACTCCTGCTTCGTGTAATCGATGGCGACGTCGGCGCCGAGGCTCCTGACCAGTTCGAGGTTCGCCGTGCTCGTCGTCGTCGCGACGGTTGCGCCGAGATGCTTCGCCAGCTGGATGGCGAGGGTGCCCACGCCGCCCGAGCCGGCATGGATCAGAACCTTGTGCCCCTTCTTCAGTGCGGCCCGCTCGACCAGCGCCTGCCAGGCGGTCAGACCTACAAGGGGGATGGAAGCCGCTTCCTCCATGCTGAGGTTTTTCGGTTTCAGAGCCGCATCGATTTCATTGACGGCGATGTACTCCGCGAACGTCCCGATCCGGCCATCACGCGGCCGGGCGTAGACCTCGTCGCCTGGCTTGAAGCGCCGAACTTTCGATCCGGCCCGAACCACGGTTCCGGCCACGTCGTGTCCCAGGGCGAAGGGCGGGCGATAGGGCAGGATGAGCTTGAACTCCCCATCCCGGATCTTGGAGTCCAGAACGTTGAGCCCGGCCGCGTGGATCTCGATCAGAACGTCGTCGTCCCGCACCGTCGGCTCCGGCATGTCGCCGAAGCGCAGGGCACCGCGCTTCTTGTATTTATCGAGGATGAAGGCCTTCATGATGGTCCGTTCTCCGAGCTCTCACGACCGCCATGCGTTGGCGGGAGAACCATTGTCGCACATAACAGGATCGGGCCGCTGCCGCGCGCGGCCCCTCAGGGGTCAGGGGCGGCTTGCGGCTGCGATGGTGGGATAGTCGGTATAGCCGGCCGAGCCACCGCCATAGAGCGTCGCCGGATTGAACTCCGCCAGCGTCGCGCTGGTCTTCAGTCTGTCCACGAGGTCGGGATTGGCTATGAAGGGTCGGCCGAAGGCGAACAGGTCCGCCTTACTCTCGGAGAGGCGCGAAGCTGCGAGTTCGAGGTTGTAACCGTTGTTTGCAACATATGTATTCTTGAACCGCCGACGCAGCGATCCGAAGTCGAACGGTGCGACATCGCGCGATCCGCCTGTGGCGCCCTCGACGACATGGATGTAGACGATGCCCAAGGCGTTGAGTTGATCGACGATGTAGTCGAACTGGGCCTGAGGATCACTGCTCGAAACGCCATTGGCGGGCGATACGGGCGAGATCCGGATTCCGGTGCGTCCGGCGCCGATCTCCTCGACGACCGCAGCCGTAACCTCCAGCATCAGCCGGGCGCGGTTCTCGACCGATCCGCCATAGGCATCGGTGCGGACATTGGCACCGTCCTTGGCGAACTGGTCGAGCAAATAGCCATTGGCGCCGTGAATTTCCACGCCGTCGAAGCCGGCCGCAATAGCGTTCGCTGCCGCTTGCCGGAAATCGCTCACGATCCCCGGAAGCTCCTCGAGCGTCAGCGCACGAGGCTCTGAGACGTCAACGAAGGCGTTGTGGACGAACGTCTTGGTGCGCGCGCGGATCGGCGAGGGGGCCACGGGCGCGGCACCGTTGTCTTGCAGGTCGACGTGCGATACGCGGCCGACATGCCAGAGCTGAAGGAAAATCCGCCCTCCCTTGGCGTGAACGGCGGTCGTGACCTTGCGCCAGCCGTCGATCTGAGCCTGGGAGTAGATGCCGGGCGTGTCCTGGTAACCCTGTCCCTGTTGCGAGACCTGCGTGGCCTCGGAAATCAGCAGGCCCGCCGACGCGCGCTGGCCGTAATACTCGGCGGCGAGAGTGCCCGGAACGAAGCCCGGCCCAGCACGATTGCGCGTCAGCGGCGCCATGACGATCCGATTGGAAAGGGTCAGCGAGCCAAGAAGATAAGGCTCAAATAGCGTTTTGCTCGTCATCGATCACTTTCGTTTGTCGCCGCCGCGGCGGGGTTGTTATCGAAATGTTTCGCTGTGCTCAGGCGAGCGCGCGGTACCGCTCGGCGGGACGTTCGTTCCGATAGTTCGGGAGCATTGCCTGGCGCGCGGCCTGAAGCGCGTCCCACTGCCCGGCATCCGGAAGCGGCGGGATCGTCACCGGTTCGCGGCGGTCGAACCCGACCAGCGCCGCATCAACCAGATCGTTCACCTCCATTACGTTGGGAAGCGTGTTGACGTCGGCGCCGACGTGGCCCCAGATCTCGGTCCGCGTCGTGGCGGGAAGCACGGCTTGGACGTACACACCCTTCGGCGCGAGCTCGAGGCTCAACCCCTGCGAGAGAAACAGCACGAAGGCTTTGGTTGCGCCGTAGACCGTCATGCCGAACTCCGGTGCCAGGCCGACCACAGAGCCGATGTTGACGATCGCTCCTTCGCCGGCCTTCGCAAGACGCGGGGCCATGGCGCTGGCAAGCCGCAGAAGTGCGGTCGTGTTGAGCGCAACGAGCCGCGCCACGTCATCCGTGCTCTGCTCGATAAAGCTTCCGCCGATCGCCGTTCCGGCATTGTTGATGAGGATCCCGATGCGGGCGTCATTGCGCAGCCTCGCCTCGACCGTGGCGAGCTCGGCAGGCTGTGTAAGATCGGCCTGGATGATGTCGATCGCCACGCCATTTTCCTGACGCAGACGGGCCGCCAGAGCCTCCATTCGTGCCCTGTCACGGGCAACCAGCACGAGGTCGTGCCCGCGGCGCGCGAAGCGTTCGGCATAGGCAGCTCCGATGCCGGTGGAGGCGCCGGTGACGAGAACGGACGGAACGACGGTCATGGCATTGCTCTTTTCTCGAATGGAATATATTCATGACGATCGTCATGATTACAGCTAAATATGATAATCATCATGTAAATGTCAACGGGGCGTCGGAGAATTTTGAAATGAAGGTCAGTCGAGAACAGATGTCGGAGAATCGTCGCCGGATTCTGGAGGTTGCCAGCCGACTATTTCGCGATAAGGGCTTCGACGCGGTCAGCGTGGCGGAGGTGATGAAGGCCGCCGGGCTCACCCACGGCGGCTTCTACGGCCATTTCGCCTCAAAGGACGACCTGATCGCGCAGACTCTTGCCCATGTCCTCGCTCTCGACGCGGACGGAGGGGGCGATTTTCGCGCTTATGTGGACGATTATCTTGCGCCCCGTCATCGCGACAACGCCGCCGGTGGTTGCCCGACCGCGGGCCTTGCTGCCGCCATTCGCCATCAGAGTCCGGCTACACGCGCGGCCATGACGCAAGGCCTTCGATCGCAGATCGACCGTATCGGCGAGGCGCTCCCGAAGGTTGATGCGGCAGACAAACGCCGCGTGGCGATCGGAAGCTGGGCGGCGATGGTGGGCGCGGTGATCCTCGCCCGGGCGATCGACGATCCCGCGCTTTCGGATGAGGTGCTGGAGCAGACACGTGCCTGGGTTGATGCCGGGATCAACCAGGCGTCCGCTACATGATTGCTATGGCGCCGAGCGACCCGTCCCTTCCGATCGCAAACCGGGCCGGCCGCTGTTCACCCGATCTCGGTCGGCCTGGCCTGCTTGAGTGAGGTGAGGGCCTCGAGCACGTTCGGCTCGAGGCCTGCGCCGCCGGCGTCGAGATGCGCGAAGATCGCGCGCTTCATCCGGGGATCCCAGAACTTCTTGATGTGGTCGGCGATCCCCGGCACGGCCTTGTCGTGGCCCTGGCTGCGGAAGAACGTGCCGATCTGGTTGGCCATGTAGACGAGACGATCAGGCGACGACATCGATAATCTCCGGAGCACGATGAGCCGTGACGCGGCCCTGGTGCGTAAACACTTCAAACCCGTCGTTGCGGGCAATTGCAATCAGCGTGATGCCGGCGGCCGCGGCGGTGCGCACCGCAAGCGCAGTCGGTGCGGAGACCGCGACCATCACCGGCGCGCCGATGGCGGCTGTCTTCTGCACCATCTCGACCGATACGCGGCTCGTCAGCAGCACCATGCCGGCGCTTGCGCCCGTGCGGCTGCGCGCCAGCGAACCGGCGAGCTTGTCGAGGGCGTTGTGCCGGCCGACGTCTTCGCGCAGCGCCACGATGCCATTCGATGGTGACCAGAAGGCCGCGGCGTGGACCGCCCGGGTCTGCATGTTGATCGATTGCAGGGGGGCGATCGCCTGCATCGCCGTCATGATCTGCTGCGGTGTGAAAGTCTGGCCCGGCGGCACCACAGCGGCCGGCCGCACGGCCTCGGCGATCGAATCGATGCCGCAGATGCCGCAGCCGGTCGGACCTGCGATGTGTCGCCGGCGCTCGCTGATGCGCGCGGCGTTGTCCTGCTCGAGCCACATGCGCAGCTCGATACCGTCGTCGAGGCGGACTACATCGAGCGACTTGATGTCGTCGACCGATTTGACGATGCCTTCGTCCAGGCTGAAGCCGACGGCAAAATCCTCGAGGTTCTGCGGCGTCCCCATCATGACGGCATAGGTGCCGCCATTATAGCTCAGCGCCAGCGGCGTCTCCTCGGGGATCAGCCGCGCCCCTTCGGACGCGGTGCCATCGCGCCAGATATCGCGGTCAATGGCCTGGACCGGCACGTGCATGCGGTTACTCCGCGGCCTCGGCCGGCGCGATGCGGCGGGAATGCCGCGCCTGCTCGTCGTAGGACTTCTGCCAGTCGGACGGGCCGTTCGACGGCGAGATCTGCACCGCCGTGACCTTGTATTCGGGGCAGTTGGTGGCCCAGTCCGAATACTCGGTCGTGATCACGTTGGCCTGCGTGTCCGGGTGGTGGAACGTGGTGTAGACGACGCCGGGCGCGACGCGGTCGGTGAGCTCCGCGCGCAGCGTGGTCTCGCCGGCGCGGCTCTGCAACCGCACCCAGTCGCCGTCGCGCACGCCGCGCTGCTCGGCGTCGTGCGGATGGATCTCCAGCCGGTCTTCGGCATGCCAGACCACGTTCTCGGTGCGCCTTGTCTGCGCGCCGACATTGTACTGGCTGAGGATGCGGCCCGTCGTGAGCAGCAGCGGGAAGCGCGGACCGGTGCGCTCGTCGGTCGCGACATACTCGGTGACGACGAACTTGCCCTTGCCACGGACGAAGCCGCCGATATGCATCACCGGCGTGCCCTCCGGCGCCTTCTCGTTGCAGGGCCACTGCACCGAGCCGAGCTCGTCCAGCTTGGCGTAGGAGACGCCGGCAAAGGTCGGTGTCAGCGCGGCGATCTCATCCATGATCTCCGAGGGATGGCTATAGTTCATTTCGAATCCCATCGCCTTGGCGAGCGCGATGGTGACCTCCCAGTCGGCCATGCCGTTCTTCGGCGACATCACCTTGCGAACGCGCTGGATGCGGCGTTCGGCATTGGTGAAGGTGCCGTCCTTCTCGAGGAAGCTCGAGCCGGGGAGGAAGACGTGGGCGTAGTTCGCGGTCTCGTTGAGGAAGAGGTCGTGGACGATGACGCATTCCATCGCGGACAGCGCCGCCACCACATGCTTGGTGTTGGGATCGGATTGCAGGATGTCTTCGCCCTGCACGTAGAGCCCCATGAACGTGCCTTCGATGGCGGCGTCGAACATGTTCGGGATGCGCAGGCCCGGCTCCGGGTTGAGCTTGACGTTCCAGAGCGCCTCGAACTGGTCGCGCACGGCATCACCGGAGATGTGACGGTAGCCCGGCAGCTCGTGTGGGAACGAGCCCATGTCGCAGGAGCCCTGCACGTTGTTCTGGCCGCGCAACGGGTTCACCCCGACGCCGGGACGGCCGATATTGCCGGTTGCCATCGCCAGATTGGCGATCGCGATCACCGTGGTCGAACCCTGGCTGTGCTCGGTGACGCCGAGCCCGTAATAGATCGCGCCATTGCCGCCGGTGGCGTAGATGCGAGCTGCTTCGCGCAAGGTCTTCGGATCGACGCCGGTGAGGATGGCGGTCGCTTCCGGGCTGTGCTTGGGCTGGGCGACGAAGGCGGCCCATTCCTCGAACTCGGCCCAGTCGCAGCGCTCGCGCACGAAGGCTTCGTTGGCGAGGCCCTCGGTGACGATGACATGCGCCAGCGCCGTCACGACGGCGACGTTGGTGCCGGGCATCAGCGGCAGATGCAGCGCCTTCACATGCGGCGATTCCACCATCTCGGTGCGGCGCGGATCGATCACGATCAGCTTCGCGCCCTGGCGCAGCCGCTTCTTCAGGCGGGAGGCGAAGACGGGGTGAGCCGAGGCCGGGTTGGCGCCGATGATCATGGCGACGTCGGTATTCTCGACCGAGTCGAAATCCTGCGTGCCGGCGGAGGTGCCGAACGTGACCGACAGACCATAGCCGGTCGGGGAGTGACAGACGCGCGCGCAGGTGTCGACATTGTTGTTGCCGAAGCCGGCGCGGATCAGCTTCTGCACCAGATAGGTTTCTTCGTTGGTGCAGCGGGACGAGGTGATGCCGCCGATGGCGTCACGGCCGTATTTCTTCTGGATGCCGCGCATCCTGGCTGCGGCGAACGAGAACGCTTCATCCCAGGACACTTCGCGCCAGGGATCCTCGATCCGCTCGCGGATCATCGGATTGAGGATGCGCTCCTTGTGATTGGTATAGCCCCAGGCGAAGCGGCCCTTGACGCAGGAATGGCCGCGATTGGCCTTGCCATCCTTGTAGGGCACCATGCGCACGACTTCCTCGCCGCGCATCTCGGCCTTGAAGGTGCAGCCGACGCCGCAATAGGCGCAGGTGGTGACGACGGAGTGCTCGGGCTGGCCGATCTCGATCACGGACTTTTCCGTGAGCGTCGCGGTCGGGCAGGCCTGCACGCAGGCGCCGCAGGAGACGCATTCGGAGCCGAGAAAACTCTCGCTCATGCCGGGCGAGACGCGGCTGTCGAAGCCGCGGCCGGAGATCGTGAGCGCGAAGGTGCCTTGCACTTCCTCGCAGGCGCGGACGCAGCGCGAGCAGACGATGCACTTGGAGGGATCGTAGGTGAAATAGGGATTGGACTCGTCCTTCGGCATCCAGGCGGCGTTGATCTCACCATGGGATTTGGCGAAGACGTGGTTCTCGCCCTCATAGCCGTAGCGGACGTCGCGCAAGCCGACGGCGCCGGCCATGTCCTGCAATTCGCAATCGCCATTAGCGCCGCAGGTGAGACAGTCGAGCGGATGGTCGGAGATGTACAGCTCCATCACGCCCTTGCGCAGCTTCTTCAGCCGCTCGCTCTGGGTGTGGACGACCAGGCCGTTCATGACAGGCGTGGTGCAGGACGCCGGCGTGCCGGCGCGGCCCTCGATCTCGACGACGCAGAGACGGCAGGAGCCGAAGGCGTCGACCATGTCGGTCGCGCAAAGTTTTGGGATCTGGTGGCCGGCATCCATCGCGGCCCGCATGATCGAGGTGCCCTCGGGCACCGTGACCTGGTTGCCGTCGATGGTCAGCGTGACCATCGTTTCCGATTTGGAGCGCGGTGTGCCGTAGTCGATTTCTTCGATCAGAGACATCGTCGTTCTCCTATTCCGCGGCCTGAAGCGTGGTCGGGGCCGGGATGAAATCCTCCCGGAAATGCTTCAATGCGCTGAGCACGGGGTAGGGCGTGAAGCCGCCGAGTGCGCAGAGCGAGCCGAATTTCATGGTGTTGCAGAGGTCTTCGACGAGCGCGAGGTTTTCGCCTACCCGCTCGCCGTTGATGATCTTCTCGATCGTCTCGACGCCGCGGGTCGAGCCGATCCGGCACGGTGTGCACTTGCCACAGGATTCAATGGCGCAGAACTCCATGGCGAAACGCGCCTGCTTGCGCATGTCGACGCTGTCGTCGAACACGACGATGCCGCCATGGCCGATCAGGCCGTCGCGCGCGGCGAAGGCTTCGTAGTCAAACGGGGTGTCGAACAGGGCGCGGGGGAAATAGGCGCCGAGCGGACCGCCGACCTGCACGGCGCGAACTGGGCGGCCGGTGAACGTGCCGCCGCCGATGTCGTCGACGAGCTCGCCAAGCGTCACGCCGAACGCCGTCTCGAACAGCCCGCCCTGGCGGATGTTGCCGGCAAGCTGTATCGGCATCGTGCCGCGCGAGCGCCCCATGCCGAAATCGGCGTAAGCTTTGGCGCCCTCGGCGAGGATGAAGGGGATGGCCGCGAACGACAGCACGTTGTTGATGACGGTCGGCTTGCCGAACAGGCCGTGATGGGCCGGCAGCGGCGGCTTTGCGCGCACCAGGCCGCGGCGGCCTTCGAGGCTCTCAAGCAGCGAGGTTTCCTCGCCGCAAACGTAGGCGCCGGCGCCGACGCGCACCTCCATATCGAAGCTGTGGGTCGAGCCGCCAATCCTGTCGCCGAGATAGCCGCCGCGCCTCGCCGCGACGATGGCAGCATTCATTGCCTCGACCGCGTGCGGATATTCGCTGCGAACGTAGATGTAGCCTTTGGTGGCGCCGACGGTGATGCCGGCCGTCGTCATGCCCTCGATGACGAGGAAGGGATCGCCTTCCATGATCATGCGGTCGGCGAAGGTGCCGCTGTCGCCTTCGTCGGCGTTGCAGACGATGAATTTGCGGTTCGCGCTGGCTTGCGCGACCGTCTTCCACTTGATGCCGGTCGGGAAGCCGGCGCCGCCGCGGCCGCGCAGGCCGGATGCGGTGACTTCGGCCAGGATCGCATCCGAGCCGAGCGAGAGCGCGCGCTCCAGCCCCTTGTAACCGCCATGGGCGCGATAGTCCTCGAGCGAGCGCGGATCGATCACGCCGCAGCGAGCGAAGGTGAGGCGGGTCTGGCGCTTCAGCCAGGGAATTTCGTCTGCGACGCCGAGTCGCAGCGCGTGTGGTCCGTTGCTCGCCATCGACTCGAGCACGGAGGCGACGTCCTCCGCGCTGACCGGGCCATATGCGACCCTGCCTTTGGCGGTTGCCACCTCGACCATCGGTTCCAGCCAGCAGAGCCCGCGGGAGCCGGTCCTGGTGATCTCGACCGGCAGGCCGTGCTTGGCCGCGACCTGCTCGAAGGCGACCGCAATTTCATCGGCGCCGACGGCAACCGCGGCGGCATCACGAGGAATGAAGATCCGCATGTTCATCGCTGCGCCTCCGCGACCAGCGCGTCGATGCGCTTCTCGTCGAGCCGGCCGACGAGGCGGCCATCGAGCATCGCGGACGGCGCGGTCGCGCACAATCCGAGGCAATAGATCGGCTCCAGCGTGACGCGATCATCCGCAGTCGTGCTGCCGAGCGAGACGCCAAGCTTTGCTTCGGCGCGCGCAGCCAGCGCATCGCCACCGGCGGCCTGGCAGGCCTCGGCGCGGCACAGCTTCAGCACACGGCGGCCGGCCGGCTTGTGGCGGAAGTCATGGTAGAAGGTGAAGACGCCATGCACTTCGGCGCGCGAGAGGTTCAGCGCCTGCGCCACCATGGGAATCGCCGCCTCCGGCACATAGCCAAACGCCTCCTGAAGCGCGTGCAGAATCACGAGCGTCGCGCCTTCCTGCCCGGCGTGTTCGGCGATGATTTCGGCGCCGCGCGTCTCGTTCCAAGGCTCGTAAGAAGGCTCAAAAACTGCTGTCATTTTTCGTTCTCAACCAGAGCGTCCCTGGGTCGCAAACTATTTGGAATCGTTCGAAGATCAATAAAGCTGTCTCATGCTGCGATTGCGAATTCAGATCGATTGACGAGCCCAATCGACCGATATGAAAATGCGATTGCGGCTGCTCCGCCGGCCGGTTTTTACGTGTTGGCAAGGGTGGGGCGTGCTAGCTTGTATGCCACGACAGAATCCGAGGGGGCGACCGGTTGCTCGACAAGCTTGAACTGCTGCTGGCGCTGGCGAAGGAGCGGCATTTCGGACGCGCCGCGGAGGCCTGCGGCGTGACCCAGCCGACCATGTCGACCGGGCTGAAGCAGCTCGAGGAAATTCTCGGCGTCATGCTGGTCCAGCGCGGCTCCCGGTTCCAGGGCTTCACTCCCGAAGGCGAGCGGGCACTGGACTGGGCGCGGCGGATCGTGGGCGATGCCCGTGCGATGCGCCAGGAGATCAACTCGCTGAAGGACAAGCTCTCCGGTGAGATCCGCATCGCGGCGATCCCGACCGTGCTTGGCATGGTCGCCGCGCTGACCACGCCGTTCCGCGCCAAGCATCCCGAGGTGCGCTTCCGCATTCAGTCCACCACCTCGTCCGAGGTGCTGGGATTGCTCGAAAATCTCGAGGTCGATGCGGGGCTGACCTATATCGAGAACGAGCCGATCGGAAAGGTGCGCACCATTCCGCTGTTCAACGAGAGCTATCGGCTCCTGACCGCGCCGGATGCGATGTTCGGCGACCGGGAGTCGGTGACCTGGACCGAGGTCGGCCAGGTGCCGCTGTGCCTGCTGACGCCCGACATGCAGAACCGCCGCATCATCGACCGCGCGCTGCGCTCGGTCGGCGCGGAGGCGACGCCGACACTGACATCGAACTCGCTGCTGGTGCTGTACACGCACGTCAAGACCGGGCGCTGGGCGAGCGTGATGCCGGCCAAGCTCGCCGAGACGCTCGGCCTCTCCGACAAGGTCCGCTCGATCCCGATCACCGATCCCGAGGTCAATTACAGCATCGGTCTCGTGATCCCGCAGCGCGATCCGATGACGCCGCTGATCGCGGCGCTGGTCAATGTCGCGCGCGAGGTGGCGCCGACGCTGCAAGCGTAAGGACAAAAGCGGACGGGGCTGAGCAAGCGCCTCGTCCTTCGAGACGACCGCTTCGCGGTCTCCTCAGGATGAGGCTCCGTTGTATCGGTATTCGTTCAAGCTGCTGCCGCGTACTCTGCCCTCATCCTGAGGGCCCGCCAAAGGCGGGCGTCTCGAAGGATAGCCGCAGGCGAGCTTCCCGCCATGCGCTAGGCCGCGGCGGAAATTCCGGCTGCCGCCTTGATGGCGTCGCGCGGCAGCGTCACGCGGACGACAGTGCCGACTTCGAGCCGGGAGCGCAGCCGCATCGAGCCGCCATGGAGCTGCGCCAGCGAGCGGGCAATCGCAAGGCCAAGGCCGGAGCCGTGATAGGTCTTGGTGAGCTGGCTCTCGACCTGCTCGAACGGCCGTCCCAGCCGCGCCAGCGAGTGCTGCGCGATGCCGATGCCGGTGTCGGCGATCATCAGCACGATCCTGTCCTCGAGCTGCCGGCTGCGCACCACGATCCGGCCGCCGTCGGGCGTGAACTTCACCGCGTTGGACAAGAGATTGACGATGATCTGCTTGGTCGCGCGGCGGTCGGCGACGACGGAAATCGATGTCTCGATGTCGGCATCGAGCCTCAGATGCTTGTCCTGGGCCCGGCCGGAGACGACCCGCAGGGATTCCGCGAGCGTCTGCGCCAAATCGAGCTCTTCCATGTCGAGCTTCATCCGGCCGGCCTCGATCTTGGACATGTCGAGGATGTCGTTGATGACCTCGAGCAGATAATGGCCGCTGGTCAGGATGTCGTGGCAGTACTCCTGGTATTTCTCGCTGCCCAGCTCACCGAACATGCCCGAGCCCATGATCTCAGAGAAGCCGATGATCGCGTTGAGCGGCGTGCGCAGCTCGTGGCTCATATTGGCGAGGAATTTCGACTTGGTCTGGTTGGCTTCCTCGGCCCGGGTCTTCTCGCGTTGATATTTCTCGGCGAGATCGGCGAGCTCGATGGTCTGGCGCTCCAGCGCCGCTTGCGAGCGCTTGAGGTCGATGACGGTGGCGCGCAGGCGCAGATCGTTGTCGACGAGCTTCTGCTCGTGCTCCTTGATGCGCGTGATGTCGGTGCCGACCGAGACGTAGCCGCCGTCCTTGGTGCGGCGCTCGCTGATGTGCAGCCAGCTGCCGTCGTCGAGCTGGGCTTCGAAGGTGCGCGCGCCCGGGCCCTGGCTGACGGTCTCGTTGTGGCGGGTGCGAACTTCCGGCATGCGGCCGACCTCCAGCACGGTCTCGTAGGAGGTGCCGGGGATCACGGCCGTGTCGGGCAGCTTGTGCAGCCGCTGGAAGTGCGAATTGCAGAGCACCAGGCGGTCGCTGGCGTCCCACAGCACGAAGGCTTCCGGGATGGTCTCGATCGCGTCGCGCAGGCGAAGGTCGGCTTCCACGGAGCGCTCGGCGAGGCTCTTCTGCTCGGTGATGTCGACCGCGATCCCGATCAGGTGCATGCCGGAATCGCCGGACCCTCGGGTCCGCTCGCAGCGGACGCGGAGCCAGATCCAGTGGCCATCGACATGCTGCATGCGGAAGGTCTGGTCGATGTGGTCGATCTTCTCGGAGATGAGCTGGTCTGCGATCGCGAACAGGTCGATGTCGTCCGACTTCACCAGCGCGTTGACCTCGCCGAAGGTGAGGAGCTCGTTGCGGCCGTCGAGGCCCAGCATCGAAAACATCGACTGCGACCAGAAGATCCGGCCGCGCGACAGGTCCCAGTCCCACAGGCCGCAGCGGCCGCGGTTGAGCGCGGTGTCGATCCGGCCGCGCACGGCGTCGTTGATGAGGTCGCCTTCGCGGGCGCGGGTCGACTGCCAGTGGAAGGCGAAGCCGAGGATCAGGACGACGAAGCCGGTGGTGGCCGACAGCGTCACCGAAAGGGCCGCATCCGAGCCCCAGATCGGCTCGTTGCGTTCCTGGATCACGGTGACGAGTCCCGGCAGCGACTTGATCGGCCGCGAGGTCGTCATCGCGGCGTTGCCGTTCGGCAGCGTCATGCTGGAGACGTCATTGTCGCGCGGTGGTGCTGCGAGCAGCTGCGCGGTGGTGATGGCATCGAGCAGGCGGTCGTTGCCTGAGGGGTCGCTGTCGATGGGAATGCGGGCGAGGATGCGGCGGTCGATTCCGGCCGAGGTGACGATGACGTGGCGGCCCGAAGCCGTGCCCCAGGACGGGATCATGTCGGGCAGCAGCGTCGGCAGGTTCTCGATATTCTTCAGTCGCTCGGCGCGCATGGAGGTGACGCGGTCGATGCGCTCGGCGAGCAGGTCGGCAAGCGCCGAGATGTCGCGGCGGATCACCATGCGCTTCTGGCGCGTCTGGTCGACGACCTGGACGAATGCGCCGAGGCAGATCGTGACAAGAAAGGCGATGATCAGCGTCGGCACGGCGCGTCGCAGCGCCGGCTCGGCGATCAACAGCCGATGATAGGCAGGTTTCGCGATCGATTGCGCCAATCCTTTGATCGAATCGGATTGGACGCACGCGTTCGCGGCGTCTGCACGCGCCATGCCTTCGGCCCCCTGAAAACCTGCTTACGACGAATTTCGAAAGCAGCCCCACGTCGCTTTCGAATCACAGCGATTTGAATCCAGTTTGCGCAGGCTGTCGAGAGTCAACGAAACGTTAACGCGAAATAATTCTTATCCAATGGAGAGTTTGCGCGTTTCGAGTCCGCAAACTCACGTGCGTGATGAGTCCGAAACGAGAACGTGTGACTCGTCGCACGTTGCTCATCACGCGCGCGGCGGTTCGGCGTGGCTGATGACGCGCTTCACGCTCGGGAACGCGCGACGCAAGCGGCGCTCGATCGCATCGACTTGCTCGTGCACCTTGATCACGCTCATCGACGGCATGGCGCGGCAATGGAAGTTGACGATCTCGCCGGCATCGGTGTTGCGGACACGCACATTATGGATGTCGTGGATCTCGCCGCCGGCGGCATATTCGGCGAGCGCGGCCGCGATGGTCTGTACCCTATCCGGCGCGGCGTCCATGCCAAACGGCAGCTCCGGTTCCAGCGGCTCGATATGGACGTCGACCTCGACGTCCGCGCCGAACTCCTCCTGGATGTTCCGCTCCAGCGTGTTGGCGACGTCGTGGGCGGCCTCGAGCGGCATCTCGGCGTCGACCTCGAGATCGATGCCGACGATCAGCTTGGCGCCGAGGTCGTATACCGTGACGTGGTGGATGGCGAGGCCCGAATTGCGCGCGATCACCATGATGCGGTCGCGCACGGTCTCGTTGTCGCGGGCGACCGGCACGGCGGTGAAGGTGAGGTCGGCATCGCCGAACGCCTTGGTGACGGCGGCTTGCGCGTTGCGCTTGATCTCCTCGACGCGATCGATCGGGTAGGTCCTGGGCACCTTGACGATGCTGTCGATGAACGTGGTCGCCCCGACCATGCGCACCCGCAGGCGCTCGACGTCGATCACGCCGGGCACGCTGCGGATCGCCGTGGTGGCCTTCTCCTGAGCGCCTTCCGGGGCGCGGTCGACCAGCGTCTGCACCGTGGAGCTTGCCATCCGCAGGCCGAGCAGGGCGATCATCACGGCCACGGCCGCGGCGGCCGCAGCGTCACCCCACCAGAAGCCGAAGGCCGCGAGACCAAGGCCCGCGATCACGGCGCACGAGCCCATGACATCCGATGCAAAGTGCAGCGCGTCGGCGGCGAGCGCCTCGCTCCGGGTTTCCCGGGCGGCGCGGTGCAGCGCGCGGGCGCGCCAGAGATTGACGGCGATATCGATCACCAGCACGACGAACGGCACAGCCGAAATCGTCGGTGGCGGGGTTCCCTCGCGAAGGTGGCTATAGGATTGGACCAGGATGCCGCCGGCGAGCACGTAGAGCAGCGCGGTGACGCCGAGCGCGGAGATGCTCTCGAGCTTGCCGTGGCCGTAATGGTGCTCGTCGTCGGCCGGCTTGTCCGAGACCCGCACCACCGCCCAGGTGATGATGGTCGCGACCAGGTCGATCGAGGAGTGCAGCGCTTCGGAGACCAGCGCCAGCGAGCCGATCGCGATCCCGACCACGAATTTGGCCGCCGCCATGCCGCCGCTGGCCAGGATCGAGATTGCCGCGACGGATGTCTTGTCGTGTTGTCCGCTCATCGCCGGGATTTAGCAGGGCGGCCGCGAACATCAAGCGACGATCCACAACTGTAGTCGCTAGTGAGTTGCAGGAGCGGTTTTATCACTAGCTCCGTCATGCCCGGGCTTGTCCCGGGCATCCACGTTCTTCGTGCCGAGCGGCAAAGACGTGGATGGCCGGGTCAAGCCCGGCCATGACGAGTGGAGAGGGCGTGTCACCCTTCTTCCGCCGCCGCAGCCGCTCACACCGTCACCACGATCTTCCCGAGGTGCTTGTTCGCCTCCATGTGCTCGAACGCCTTGTCGATGTCGTCGAACCCATAGACCTTATCGATCGGCAATTGCAGCTTGCGCGACTCCACCGCGCCCCAGATGTCCTTCCGGACCTCGTCGAAGATCGCGCGGACCTCCTCGAGGGTGCGGGTGCGGAAGGTGACGCCGATATAGCTGATGCGACGGGCGGCATGCAGGTCGAAGTTGAAGTCGGCATGGGTGCCGCCGAGCCGGCCGACATTGACGATGCGGCCCAGGATCTTCGTCGCGGCAAGGTTCTGGTTGGCGACCTTGCCGGAGACCTGGTCGACGATGAGGTCGACGCCTTCGCCGTTCGTCGCCTTCAGCACCTCGTCGACCCATTTGGGATCGGAGGAATCGACCGCGAGGTCGGCGCCGTATTCGGTCAGCCGGCCGCGGCGATAGGCATCGGTCGAGGAGCCGATCACCATCCGGGCGCCCTTGAGCCTGGCGATCTGCATCGCCATCAGGCCGACGCCGGAACTCGCGCCCTGGATCAGCACGGCCTGCCCCGGCTGCACGCCGCCGACGGTGACGACGGCGTTGTGCATGGTCGCGAGCGCGACGGGGAGGGTGGCGGCCTCCTCGAAGTTCATGTTCGAGGGTGCGCGGAACAGCCGGCCGTGGTCGGCGAGCGTGTACCCGGCGAAGGCCGCGCCGCCCGAGCCCATGATGCGATCGCCGACCTTGACGCCCTTCGCATCCGGTCCGAGCTCGGCGACTTCACCTGCCCATTCCATCCCGAGCACGGTACCGACGCCGCCGGCCGCGCCATGGACGTGACCCCTGCGCATGCCGGTGTCGGCACGATTGAGGCCACAGGCGCGCACGCGCACCAGCACCTGCGTGCCTTCAGGCTTTGGTTGAGGGACGTCGGAAATCCGAGCGCCATCAGGACCATAGACATAAGCCTTCATGAATGACTCTCGCTTCTTGCAGTGATTATTCAGCGGCCTGCGCGCTAGGACGAGCGATCATGCCTTCGAGCCGGCTGCGAATGATCGCCTCGGCTTCGCGCACGATGCGCGAGATGAGCTCGCCGCAGCTCGGGATGTCGTGGATCAGGCCCTGCACCTGGCCCGCCGACCAGATGCCTTCGTCCGAATTGCCTGTCGCATACACCATCTTGCCGCGGGCGCCGGCGACGAGCTCGCGGATGTCCTCGAACCTGGCGCCTTCCTTTTCCATGGCGACGACCTTGGTCGAGATCTCGTTCCTGGCGACGCGCGAGGTGTTGCGCATGGTGCGGAAGATCAGCTCGGTCTCGCGCTCGTCATTGGCGACGATCTTCTCCTTGATGAGCTGATGGATCGGGCTCTCCTTGGTCGCCATGAAGCGGGTGCCCATGTTGATGCCCTCGGCGCCCAGCGCCAGCGCGGCGACGAGGCCGCGGGCGTCGGCAAAGCCGCCGGAGGCGATCATCGGGATCTTGACCTTGTTGGCGGCGGCCGGGATCAGGATCAGGCCGGGGGTGTCGTCCTCGCCGGGGTGGCCGGCGCATTCGAACCCGTCGATCGAGATGGCGTCGACGCCCATCCGTTCGGCCGACAGCGCGTGGCGGACGCTGGTGCATTTGTGCACGATCTTGACGCCGTGCTTCCTGAACTCGTCGACATGCTCCTGCGGCTTGTTGCCGGCGGTCTCGACCACGGTGATGCCGGCTTCGATGATGGCGGCGCGGTATTCGGCGTAGGGCGGCGGCTTGATCGCGGGCAGGATGGTGAGGTTGACGCCAAACGGCTTGTCGGTGAGGTCGCGGCAGCGCGCGATCTCCCTGGTCAGGTCCTCCGGCGTCGGCTGGGTCAGCGCCGTGATGAAGCCGAGCGCCCCGGCGTTGGCGACCGCTGCGACCAGCTCGGCCCGCCCGACCCATTGCATGCCGCCCTGCACGATCGGGTGCTCGACGCCGACGAGCCTGGTGAACCGTGTCTGCAGCATGACCTGTTTCCCCCGCCCGCGTGGCAGGCTCTGTTATCAGTTGATGGCGGGAGGATGCCGCCCTGGTCGGCAAAAGTCTATTGCGCCGGCCTGCGGTAAGGGCGGAGCCTCATGCGGGACGCGAGGGGGATTCCGTGGGGCGGATAATTCGCATCTCGCTCCGGCACGTCACGGCGATGTCATGGGTTTGGCCCCCACTGCTTCACCAAACTCGTCATTGCGAGCGCAGCGAAGCAATCCAGAATCCCTCCGCGGGAACAGTCTGAATTGCTTCGCTGCGCTCGCAATGACGGCAGTGAGCTACTCCGCCGACAGCCGCACCATCTGGCGGCCGCCGTTGATGTCTTTCAGGTTGTTGACGAAGTTTTCCGGGCGCTGCCAGCGATAGGGGACCTTCAGTCCCATGTACTCGGCGATGTCGCCGATGAAGCCGGTGCAGTTGGTGGTCTCGGCATTCCAGACCGGCGAGCTCGCCTGCAATTTCTTGATGTAGGCGAACACGCGCTTGGCGTCGGCCTCGTTCAGATAGACGCGATAGCTCGCGGTCAGATATTCGGGATCGAGATCGCCGTAGCTCGCCCCGGTCTCGGATGGCACCCAGGTGAGGTGGCCGAGCACGTAAGCCCAGGTATCGCCCGAAGGCGTCAGGCCCGCGACCTCGACGGCGCGCTCGCTGGTCTTGCCGTACCAGACGAAGGCATGGCCCCAGCTCGCTGCCGTCCGCGCGCGGAAGTCGACGTAGTACGGACCTTTCTCCGCACGCGCGACGGGGCGCCGCGTCGATTGCGGCGCCTGTCGCGATGTGGAGTCGGTCGTCGCAAGCGCATCTGCATCGGCAACGCGCTTGTTCGCTTCGTGGGCCAAGGCCGATGGCACCATGCATGCGACCATGGCCGCAAGCGCGAGACCTGCAATGATGCAGAATCCCGATCGATCAGGTTTGTTCGTCACGCTGTGCCCCTCGACTGTCGGCCGCCTACGCAGATTTCTGCGCCTCAGTAGCGGGCGGCGACCGGGCCGGGGGCCTTGCCGATCGGGGCCTTGCCAATCGGGCTCTTGCCAATCGGCATCTTGCCGATCGGGGCCTGCTCGGCCGGATAGACCGGTACGGGCTGGCGGCGCGGCAGATCCGCAGCGTTCGCAGCCGTCACCAGAGCAAGCGTCGCGCCCAGAACAAAAACAATCTTCTTCACAGTGATACCCCTAGCAGGTTTGGTCCAAACACGGCTGAGCCGTGCCCCCAGACACGCCTTACAGAAGGGCGGCGGAATGCGTCCACAGTGCGGCACCCCCGCGACTTGTTGGCGGCATCTATCGGGCGCGCCGAGATGTGATGTGTGTCGGAATGTTTCGGCGCGGCGCGCGCTTTTCAGCGATCGGCGGTGAGACGGAAATGCATCTCGATCTTTGCTGGCGATGGTTCGCTTGCAACGCGCCAGGGCGAAAAGCCGGGCGTGGGATCCGGGTCCGAGGGAAGATCGATCGGCCAGTGCTGCGCAGGCACGCCCGGAAGCGTCAGGCTGACGGCGCGGTGGCGTGTCTTGTACATCAGGGATGCGGAGGAAATGATCGCCTTGCGGTCACCGTCATGCGCGCGCCAGTTCGCCGGCAACATGGCATTGGCATAGCCCGTCGCTTCCTCGACCTCGATGTGCACGTCCTCCTCCTTGTCCGGCAAGGTCATGCCGGAGGGAAGCCGAAACTCGACCTGCAGCGTCATGAAGCCGTGGCTGAGATTGGGCGAGCGAATGAATTCGTACCATCCCCAATAGCCAAGGATGGCTGCGATGAGCAGAACGGTGACGGCAAAGGGGAAGGAGAGCCGCGTGGTGCGGGGAGGCGTGGCATCGGAGGTGTCTGCAGACGGCTGTGGCGTTGCGTCCCGGACCAGGCCGAAACGCACGAACAGCCAGATGCCGGCGATCAGGCCGACCACGCCGCCGATCGGGCCGATGTCGAAGAAGGCGCCCATGGCGATGCCGCCATCGCGATCCGGCCCCGCCAGCATGACGACCAGCGCGGCAAGGCCGGACCAGCCGGCGAGCGCGCCGAGCAGGGCAGACAGGAGACCGAGAATGAAGCGCATGTGCGATTGGTCGCGCGAAGATCGATCGCGGTTCGAACCGGTCCGTCGTTTCGGCCTTCACCCGATCCGGTTCAGGCTGTTGCGGATGGTCGAGAAGATGCCGCCGATATCCTTGCGCAGCGCATCGAGCGCGTTGAAATTCTCGAAGATGCGGGCGAGACGGTCTTCGACCTCGCGCTTGCTCTTCGTCAGCGCATCGACGCGCGAGGTGAGGCTGACATTGCCGCTGGCCTCGATCTCGCTGACGGTTTTGGCGAGGAGATCGCGGGTGGTGCCGACATCGGCGATCATGGCCTCGATGCCGAACACCGGCGCTTTCAGCGGAACGAGATCGGCCTGCGACTTCGACAGCTCCGCCTTGAAGGTGTTGAGCGTGGCCAGCGTCTCCTGCAAGGCGCCGAGGCGCTGGCGCGACTGGAGGACAAAATCGTTCAGCGCGTTCTGGCGGTCGACGAGCGTCTTGCCGTCGGGATCGGTCTCGACCTCGGCGAGCGAGCGTTCGAGCTGGGCCCGGCGCTGGCCGAGCTCCTCGAAATCGAGCCGGATCGCTTTCAGGATGTTGGCGCCGTCGTCGATGCGGGCCAGGCGCTGCTCGATCTCGATCTTGTTCTTCGACAGCGTCTCGACGCGTGCGCTGAGCGGCGCCTCGCCGCCGGTCTCGATCTCGTCGACGCTCTTGGCGAGGCGGTCATGGCTGAGGCTGAGCTCGCCGATCAGGGCGTTGATGCCGGCGTCGGACGAGCGCAGCGGCACCAGCTCGGCATGGGATTTCGCCAGATCTTCCTTGTACTGGTTGAGCCTCGCAAACGTGTCCTGCACCGCGTTGACCCGGCCGAGCAGCGTCGATACGTCGCGGGCGATGTCCTTCAGCCGGTCGGCAAGATTGTTCTTGCGGTCGTCGGTCTCGAGGTCGAGCAGCGAGCGTTCGAGCTGGTTCTGGCGGTCGCGGATCTCCGTGAAGACGGGCTCGACCGCGCGGCGCTGGTCGGCGACCCTGCCGACCATCTCGCGCAGCCCCTGCTGGCGGCGGCGGATCTCGGCGAGCTGATCGTGCATGTCGGTGGACTGATTGCGGCCCTGCTGGAGCAGCGCGCGCTGCTCGGTCTCGCCGAGCTTGTCGTGAAGGGCGGAGACGGCTTCCCTGGGATCGCTCTCGATCAGGTGCTGGACGGTGGTATCGAGATGATTTTGCAGGGCGTGGGCGACGACGACGTCTTCCCGGGTGTTCTTGAGGCGGTCGCGGAGCTTGTCGAGGCGCTGGTCCTGGCGTGACAGCCGCCAGGCCGAGGCGCCAATCAGCGCCAGCCCAACCACAAGGATCGCACCGGCTGCGATCCGCTGCGGCATCGGCAGGGCCGCAAACGCGGCGGGCAGATGGGTGACGTCGTAGCCGAACGCCTGCGGAGCGAGGAACGCGATGGCGGCGAGCAGGACAGACCAGGCAACCAGGAAAAACAGCCACATCGCGACGTCCCCACGCCGGCACAATCTCGCCATGATTGCTATTGGAGAGCGGAACCGAGATCAAGGGCCGGGCGGGCTGCCGGACCTTTTCGAGGGGCGCAATCCACGGCTGGTTGCGTCTGCCGCTCGGGGGACGGCGGGGCTACAGCCGAAACTCGTTGGTCAGCTCGCCGATGCCGTCGATCGCCACCGTCACCGTATTGACCTGCTCCTTCATGACGCCGACGCCGACCGAGGTGCCGACGGCGATGAGGTCGCCGGGGAGCAGGGTCATGTCGTGGGAGATCTTGCTGACGAGGGCTTGCGCACTGAAGATCATGTCCGCGATCGGATAGTTCTGCCGCTCCGCGCCGTTGAGGATGGTGCGCACCGTGAGCTTTGCCGGATCGAGGCCGGTCGCGATCACAGGGCCGAACGGGCCGTAATCGTCGATGCCCTTGGCGCGGGCCCACTGGGGAAATGTGGGATCGCTGGTCAGGATGTCATTGGCGGTGATGTCGTTGACGCAAGTGTAGCCAAAGATGAAGCCGTCCGCCTCATTGGGCGAGACGCGGGCGCAGGTCTTGCCGATGACGATGCCGAGTTCGCCTTCATAGGTGGTCTTGCCGTCGTAATAAGAGGGACGCCGGATCACGGCGCCCGGCGTCGTGATCGTGGTGGTGGCCTTGAGCAGATAGAGCGGCTCCGGCGGCTCGGGTTGATTGAGCTTGGCCGCGAGCGCGTGAAAATTGTTCCAGAGCGCGACGATCTTGCTGGGCGCGCAGGGCGCGAGCAACTCGACCTCCGACAGCGCCAGCATCTTGCCGGTGCTTTCGTTGCGGCCGAACATCTCGCCGTCATGCACGTTGATATCAGATGCGGTCAGCGTGCCGAAGCCGGTGGTGCCGGCGTGGCGGAAGCGGAGCCACTGCTTCATCTCGCCAGCCATCACGCCACCGCCAGTGCGCGAGGATCCGATGGCGCGGAGACGCCGTCATAGAGGCCGGCGACGCGGGCGCGCTGGGTCACCATCGCCAGCACCGAGTCGAGTGCCGGCGTCGGGATCCTGGTCAGGCGGCCCATCTCCTGTACCACGGTGACGAGCGGGTCGATCTCCATCGGGCGGCCGCGCTCGAGATCCTGCAGCATCGAGGTCTTGTGCGCGCCGACCTTGCGGGCGCCCTCGATGCGGCGCTCGACATCGACGCGGAATTTGACGCCGAAGGTTTCGGCGATCGCTTGCGTCTCCACCATGATCGCGCGCGACAGCGCCCGCGTCGACGGATCGGTGCAGATCACGTCGAGCGTGGCATGGGTCAGCGCGCTGATCGGGTTGAAGCAGACATTGCCCCAAAGCTTGAGCCAGATCTCGTCGCGGATGCGGTCGAGCACCGGCGCCTTCAGGCCGGCGGCAACGAAGAGATCGGCGAGGCGCTGCACGTCCGACGTGACCTCGCCGGAGGGCTCGCCGAGCGGAAAATTGTTGCCGTAGACGTGGCGGATCACGCCGGGCTCCTCGATCTCGGTGGCGGGATAGACGATGCAGCCGATCGCGCGTTCGGCCCCTAACTCGCGCCATTGCCGCCCGCCGGGATCGATGCTCTCCAGCGTCGCATTCTCGTGCTCGCCGCCATGCTTGTGGAAATACCAATAGGGGATGCCGTTGACCGCGGTGACGATGCGGGTGTGCGGCCCGAGCAGCGGCTGCATCTTCTCGATCACGCCGGTGATCGAATGCGCCTTCAGCGTGACGATGACATAGTCCTGCACGCCGAGCTCGGCCGCGTTGTCGGTGCAGCGGGGATGGACGGTGTGCTTCTCCTCGCCGGCGAGCAGCGTCAGGCCGTGCTCGCGCATCGCGGCGAGGTGCGCGCCTCGCGCGACCAGGCTGACATCGGCGCCTGCGCGCGCCAGCTGCACGCCGAGATATCCGCCGATCGCGCCGGCGCCGTAGATGCAGATCTTCATGAAGTCCTCGCGGGGGTAGCGGAATTTTGGGACGAAAGATCCGGTCCGGCTCGGAGTTGTCCGAGCCGGGGCCCGTCGTCGCGGGGGAGAGTGGTCGCGCTTTAGGCTGCTTGCGATGTGCTGCTGGTCGCCTCGTCAACGGCAGCCGCGATGTCGCGCATGCTGATGACGGAGACGAGGCTGTAGTCGTCGATCACGGGCAGGTGCCGGATGTGATTCCGGTTCATCAGATGCCTGACGTGCTCGATTGTGTCCGAGGAGGTGCAGGAGACCAGCTGCTGCACCGAGACCAGCTGCGAGACCTTGACGTTGACGGCATTGGCGCCGTGCTCGGCGACCGCGCGCACCACGTCGCGCTCGGTGAACATGCCGACCGCGGTGTTTCCTTCCGAGCGGACCACGTCCTTCACCACCAGCGCGCTGATGTTGTTGGCTCGCATCAGCTTGGCAGCGATACCCACCGTTTCGTTCATTCGCACCGTGACGACGCGCGGTGTCTTCTTGCGCAGAATGTCTCCGACCAGCATTGCGACCTCCTCGGGTGAAATGATGAGCGAAGTGTGGTATACATAATGCCAATCGTCAAGCACTGGATTTGGCTCATCCGAAAATTCTTGCGGCAGCGTTGTTGACGTTTGTCGTCGCCCAAAGAAGATAGGGGAGGCCAAAGAAAAAGGGGCGCATCGCTGCGCCCCTTCGGCCGATCTGACAGGCGTGTGGTCGGCTACGCCGTCTCGGTCTTTGCGCTTGCCGTTGCGGTGTTGGCGCTCTCGGCTTCCTTGCCCAGGATGAAGGAGCGACGCAGCGGCTTGATCACGAACAGCGCCATCAGCGCGGCCGTCGCGTTCAGCGCCACCGCCACCACGAACACGGCCTTCCAGCCATAGGCGGCCGAGATCACGCTTGCCAGCGGGACCAGCAGGGAGGCGGTGCCCTTCGCGGTGTAGAGCATGCCGTTGTTGGTGGTCGCATATTTCGAGCCGAAGGTGTCGCCGCAGGTCGCGGGGAACAGCGAGTAGATCTCGCCGAACACGCCGAAATAAACTGCAGTGGCGAGCACGAACACGATCGGAACGTGACCGTAGGCCGACAGAGTCAACAGCATCAGCGCGGCGGTGCCGAAGGCGATGAACATGGTGTGCTCGCGGCCGATCGTGTCGGACACAAAGCCGAAGAACGGGCGGCCGAAGCCGTCGAAGATGCGGTCGAGCGAGATCGCGAACGTCAACGCCGCCATCTGGAAGCCGGCGAGCGAGACCGGCGTGTCGGCAATCTTGAAGTCGTGCGCGATCGGCGCGATCTGCGCCGCGGTCATCAGGCCGCCGGAAGCGACCATGACGAAGACGAGATACATCACCCAGAAAATAGGGGCACGCAGCACCTGCGGCGGGGTGAAGTCGATCTTGGTCTGCGGCAGATTGAGCTGCTTCTTCTTCGGCGGGATCGAGATCCGCGGCGGCTGGATGAAGAAGGCGAGCACGAACACGATCACGCCCTGGCCGATGCCGAAGGTGAGGAACGCGTGCTGATAGCCGCTTGCGACGATCATGGCCGCGATCGGGACCACGGTGAGCGCTGCGCCGGCGCCGAAGCCGGCCGCGGTCGCGCCGGCGGCGAGGCCGCGACGATCGGGAAACCATTTCAGCGCGTTGCCGACGCAGGTGCCGTACACCGCGCCCGCGCCCATGCCGCCGACGACGGCTGCGGTATAGAGCAGAGGAAGGCTATCGGCGTAGGAGTTGAGCACCCAGGACAGCGCGATCATCACGCCGCCGAACATGATGACGATGCGCGGGCCGTATTTGTCGACGAACCACGCCTCGATCGGCACCAGCCATGTCTCGGTGACGACGAAGATGGTGAAGGCGAGCTGGATCGCGGCGCGACCCCAATGGTGTTCGTGATCGATCGGATCGACGAACAGCGTCCAGCCATATTGCAGGTTCGCGATCATCGCCATGCAGACGATGCCCATGGCGAGCTGGAGCCAACGGAAACCGGTTCGTAGGGGCGCAGCGGTCACGGCGCCGTCCATGCTGGACATCATCAACAACCTCCCAAGCGCCTGTCTGGTCGCGACACTGCCGCCTATATGACGGAGTGTCGCAAATATTGTGGCTTATCGTCGCAAGCGCGGGCGGCAGCTTGGTATACCATATTCCAGAATGCAAGTCCTATTGTGCGATCGCGCTCAAGAAAGCGCCGGGTTCCCTTCGGGTTTCCGGTATTTGGATATATTCGGTCAAAGCGAAAACGCCCGGCCGTGAGGCCGGGCGTCGGTCGCCAGACGCTGTTGTGCGAACGAGCTCAGACGGTCGATTGCGCGACCACGACCTTGCGCCAGGGTTTGAGCACCAGGATCGCCAGCAGCGAGGCCAGGATGTTGGCGCCGGCCGCGAGCATGAACACGTTGTCCCAATGGCCGGAGGTCTGCTGCACATAGTTTGCGAGCGGCACCAGCAGCGCGGCGGTGCCCTTGGCGGTGTAGAGCAGGCCGGCATTGGTGGTCGCGAACTTCGCGCCGAACGTGTCGGTGCAGGTCGAGGGGAACAGCGAATAGATCTCGCCCCAGGCGAAGAACACGAAGCCCGACAGGATCACGAACCAGATCGGATCCTGACCCCAGAGATAGAGCATCCAGATCCCGACGCCTTCCATGCCGAAGGCGATGAACATCGTGTTCTCGCGGCCGATCATGTCGGAGATCCAGCCGAAGAACGGGCGCGTCAGGCCGTTGAGCACGCGGTCGATGGTCGCTGCGAACGTCACCGCGGTCATGGTCATGCCGATCAGCGTGACCGGCACGGCGTCGACCTTCCAGTCGACCGCGATCGGCTTCAAATTCGCCGTCACCATCAGGCCGCCGGCGCCGACGATCACGAACATGAAATACATCAACCAGAAGATCGGCTGACGCAGAACTTCGGTCGGCTGATAGTTGCGGCGCGACTGCACCAGCGCCGCATTCGCCACCACGCTAGGCACCTGGCCCGGCTTCGGCGCCAGCAGGAAAAACGCGAGAATGCAGATGATGATGCCTTGTCCGAGGCCGAAATAAAGGAACGTGGTCTGGAAGCCGGAGTCCTTGATCATGGCCTGGATCGGCGCGACGGTGAGCGCGGAGCCTGCACCGAAGCCGGCGGCCGTGATGCCCGCGGCGAGACCGCGCTTGTCGGGAAACCATTTCAGCGCATTGCCGACGCAGGTGCCGTAGACGCCGCCGGCGCCGATGCCCGCGATGATCATGCCGAGATAGTAGCCGTTGAGTGTGGTGGCCTCCGCGTTGATCGCCCAGCCGATCGCGCAGAGGACGCCGCCGATGAGCACGACGAGGCGCGGACCGTATTTATCGACAAACCATCCTTCGACCGGCACCAGCCAGGTCTCGAACAAAACAAACAAAGTAAAGGCCCACTGGATCGAGGCGCGATCCCAGCCGAATTTCTTCTGGATGTCGGGGACGAAGAAGGTCCAGCCATATTGGTAATTGGCGATCATCACCATGGCCGCTACGCCGATCGCCAATTGCGCCCAGCGATATGTGTCGCTGACGCGTGCGGCGGTAGGAGCCGTTGTTGTCTGCACCATGTCCGTCATGAATCCTCCAATAGCGCTTCTGTTTTTCTGAACGAGCGTTGGCGCCATTCTTGTATTCATTATGCCAAGCCTTCAAGCGCGCCACGGCCCATTGTGCGCTTATGACGCAACCCCGTTTGCGAGGCTGCGCAATGTGCCGATTCCCAAATAGAAATGGCCCCGCAGAGCAGGGCCATTCTTCAAAAGTAGGAGTTTGCCGGTTTTACAACCGCCGCGACAATTCGACGCGCCGGGCCTCGTCTTGGCCTTACAGGCCGAAGCGGGGCAGATCGCCGTTGTGGTTGGAGATTTCGGCGCTCGCCATCAGGAAGCGGTCGACGGCGGCCATGAAGCGGGCGAACAGCGAGGAAGTCGGGGCGAGGGCGACGGAAGCGGTCTTGGACATCTGAATTTCCTTTCTCGAGACGGTCAGCATCACTGTCTCATTTCGAGAGGTAACGTATGTATACCAGATGCCAATGTCTATGCATGCCATTGCATAGCAGCATGCCGATTGCCGCATTGCAGCATAATGTTTCGTCAAGCGGGCCGGTCTGGGCTCAAAACGCGCGGTTTGGGGCTCAAACGGCTAGGAAAGCGGCTCCGGGTCACTGCGGATCGGTCCTTGAACCCGGCCCTTGCTCGACTCTTGGCACCGCAGTGCAAAACGGTTAGTGGTTCGCCCCCTTTTCCAATCACCCCGCAGAGTGGTTCATGTCGAGCGCCTCGCCCGCCGTCTCGATCGGCATCGATTTTGGAACCAGCAATACGGTCGTAGCGCTCGCGGTGGACGATCGCCGGGTCGAGGCCATCCGCTTCGATCACGGCGGACAACGGCACAGCACCTACGTCTCGGCGCTGTGCTTCTGGGAGGACCGGCCGGGCGCCGGTGCCCAGGCCGAAGGCGGTCCGTGGGCGATCGAGCAGTTTCTCGAAGGCCGCCACGTCCACCGCTTTCTGCAGTCGTTCAAGACCTTTGCGGCGAGCTCCAGCTTCAACACCACGCAGGTGTTCCGGCAGCGCTTCAAGTTCGAGGATATTTTGGCGGCGTTCCTGCGGACGCTGGCGCGCCATGGCGGCGACAGGTTCGGCTTCGAGGTGGCCAACATCACGGTCGGCCGGCCCGTGCGCTTTGCCGGCGGCAATCCCGACGACGATCTGGCCATGCAGCGCTATCGTGCCGCGTTCGAACGCCTCGGCGCCGGCCACGCGCGCTATGTCTATGAGCCCGTGGGCGCGGCGTTCTCCTTCGCCCGCCGGCTGGAGCGCGATGCCACCGTGCTGGTTGCGGATTTCGGCGGCGGCACCAGCGATTTTTCGGTGATGCGTTTCTCGCGCGCGGGCGGCGTCTTGCGCGCCGAGCCGCTTGGCCATGCCGGTATCGGCATTGCGGGCGACACGTTCGATTATCGCATCGTCGATCACGTCGTCTCGCCGCGGCTCGGCAAAGGCTCGAGCTTTCGCTCGTTCGACAAGGTGCTGCCGATCCCGAGCGGCCACTACACCAACCTCGCGCGCTGGCATCAGCTCGCGCTGATGAAGAGCAACGGCGATCTGCGCGAGCTCAGGGAATTGTCGCGCACCGCGCTGAAGCCGGCGCTGCTCGAGGATTTCATCACCATCGTCGATCTCGATCTCGGCTTCTCGCTGTACCGGGCGGTGTCGGACGCCAAGATCGCGCTCTCGGCCAAGGACGAGGTCGACTTTCGCTTCAGGGGCGGCGGTGTCGAGATCGGCTCGACCATCACGCGGAAAAACTTCGATGCCTGGATTGCCGACGACATCGCCCGGCTGGGCGCCACGGTCGACAAGGTGCTGGGCGAAGCCGGCATCACCGCGCGCGAGGTCGAGAAGGTGTTCCTGACCGGCGGCACCTCGTTCGTGCCGGCGGTGCGAAAACTGTTCGCCGACCGGTTCGGCAACGAGCGGCTGATGTCGGGCGATCAGTTCGAGTCGATCGCCTACGGCCTCGCGCTGATCGGACACAGCCCCGAGCCGGATCGCTGGACCGCGGACGGCGGGCTCAAGCCGAAGGGCACGTAACAATCCTTCGCAATCAGCCGGACCTGCTTCGCTGGCAGCAGTTCAATGGGCTCTGCAGAATTCCACAGACTCGATGTGAGTTGTTCACTCGGAAAGTCCCTCATTCTCCGTCATTGCGAGCGTAGCGAAGCAATCCAGAATCGTTCTGCGGAGGGACTCTGGATTGCTTCGCTACGCTCGCAATGACGTGGGTGGATCCGCGCATCCGATCGAACGGATTGACCCGCGGATAACCGCTTTCATCCGGATCGCCTCTGCGGGTGCGATCCGGCTTTAAGCTACTGCTTGATCTCGGGCTCGACGAGACGCGCGAGGTTGCGCAGCGATTCCTGCCAGCCGAGATAGCAGGCCTCCGGCGGAATCGCGTCGGGAATGCCGGCCTGCGTGATATCGAGCTCGGTGCCGACAAGGACTTTCTTCAGTGTCACCGTCACCTCGATCTCGCCGGGCAGGTTCGGATCCTCGAACTTGTCGGTGTAGCGCAGACGTTCGCCGGGGACGAGCTCCAGGAATTCGCCGCCGAAGGCGTGGCCGTTGCCCGTCGTGAAATTCCGGAACGACATTCTGAAGGTGCCTCCGACCTTCGGCTCCAGATGATGCACGGTGCAGGCAAATCCGTTGGGCGGAAGCCATTTTGCCAGCGCATCCGCCTCCAGGAAGGCGCGATAGACTTTGTCCGGGCTGGTCGTGAGAACGCGGTGCAGGCGTACGGTGCTGGGCATGGTCGTTACTCCCTTTGAGATGCTGGGCTCGACGGTGAGGTCTATTGCCCAATCATGGCCTGAGGACGAACGCAGTTGCGCCGATCCGACATGACGGCGTCAGATTTTTCGTTCGCCGCTTCGTCCATTCTTCTGCGAGCGGCACGTGTCGCACTCTGCTGCCTTGGCTCATTTGCCGAGGCCGTAGGCATTCAACTTCTCCAATCCGATCCGGCACTGTCGGGCGCGATCTGGTATCCTTGCGCGGCTTTCACCGCGAGTTCGACGCGGCGGTGGTGAAGTTTTTTCGCGAGCAACTCGCTGGCGGCGATCAGTGAGCATCGCGTTCGAGAGGAGGCGAGGATGAGGCGACTGGGCTGCGTGATCGGCTTGCTTGTGCTTCTGCTGTCGCCGGCCGCGGCCGATCCCGCGCTGCCGGGCCTTGTTCGGCAGGATCGGATGCTGCCGATCACGCTTGCCGATGGCAGCCAGGTCAGGCTCGAGACCATGATCCTCCGGCCGGACCGCCCCGGGGCTTTCCGCTGGTGCTGCTGGTTCACGGGACAATTCCAGGGACCGGGGAAGCCCTTCGCGCGGCGCTGGCGCGCGATACGCCGGCCAGTCTGCTCAATCCGGCCGTCGCGTTCGCACAGCGTGGTTATGCCGTCGCATCGATCATGCGGCGCGGCTTTGGTCATTCAGAGGGGCGGTTTGCCGAGACGCTGTCCGGACCATGCGATAACAGGGACTATCTCGCCATTGCGCGGATCGCAGCCGAGGATGTGACCGGCGCACTTGCCGCGCTCCGCAGCGAGCCCTGGGTCGAGCCCGGTCAGGTCGTGCTGATGGGGCATTCGACCGGAGGCATTGCGGTGATCGCCGCGGCGGCGGACAATCCTGCGGGCGTCTTCGGTGTTCTCAACTTCGAGGGGGCTCACGGTTCTGTCCCGGGGCGCACGTGCAGTCCGGATCATCTTGTGGCGGACGCCGGCATCTTTGGCCGCACGGCGCGAATTCCAGCGCTGTGGGCTTATTCGGAGAACGATCGCAGTGCGCCGCCGGCGTTGGGCCGTCGCATGTTCGATGCTTACGTCGCTTCCGGCGCGCCTGCGCAATTGCGAGTGCTGCCGCCCTTCGGTGTCGACGGGCATGCCATGGTGCCGATGGGGCCCGCCGACTTTTGGTGGCCGGCTGTCGAGAGTTTTCTAAATCAACTGCGCCTGCCGACGTCAGTACTGGTCGAATTGCCGCCGCCTGCGGCTATCCCGGCGCCGATGCCGCTCAACGCGGCGTGCGCGGGCTATTTCGATTCTTATGTAAAGGCGTGGACCGACCTCAAAGCCTATGCCTGGAATCGCGAAGGCCATTGTTCATCAGTGACCTCCACGCAGCGGACGATCGAAGATGCGAAGAGCGAGGCGATGCACCAATGCGCGGCCGCCTGGAAGGAATGCTCGCTCTATGCGGTTGGGCAGGCGCTGGCGCCCGGTTAGAGTCCTGGCGTCACCATATCCCAACGCTGTCTGGTGCAGTTCCGCGTTACTCGGTTGGGAGCGTTGGCGATATTACGCGCCCCCATACCGGGGGGCGCGATTAAATCCGGCCAAAGCCTTGCTAATTTCGACGGCAAGGTATACCTTAGGGTTGTTCGTTCAGCCGCTGTGCCTTGTTGAATGCGCCCGCGGGCTCCTTTTCCATCGACATCGACGAATTGAAACGGTTCTGCGTGAGTATCACGCGGAACGCACATTTGTGCTCTTTGGAGAAGAAAAATGGCAACAGGTACTGTGAAGTGGTTTAACGGCCAGAAGGGTTTTGGATTCATTCAGCCCGACGACGGTGGCAACGATGTGTTCGTTCACATCAGCGCGGTCGAGCGGGCTGGTCTTGGTGGTCTCGCCGAGGGCCAAAAGGTCAACTTCGAGGCCAAGACCGACAAGATGCGGGGCAAGGTCAGCGCTGAGAATCTCTCGCTGGCTTAAGTCCATCAGTGCCGTTTCACGGATGTACTGAAACGGCCATGCGACCCGCTCGATCCCTGGATTGAGCGGGTTTTGTCTGTTGCCGAAAGGGTGAAAGATGAGCGCCAGGAAATCGGCCGAACCGTCACCCGAAAGCATCGCGCGCTCCAACCGCCAACGCTTGGCTGCTCAAGAAGGCGCGCAAGCGATGCTGGACGCCGAAAAGCAGGCTGTCGACCTGCGCAAGAACATGGCGCGGCTTCGCCAGTTGCGTGAGGCCAGGGAAGCAGCCGATGCCACCCTTCAGGCATCGTTGCCGGCCCCGACCCCGACGAAGCGGAAGAGAAAGCCGCCGCAATAGCCGACGTCAATATCGCTGCCGAACGATGCGACAGGGCCGGTCACATGCCAGGGAGTGCGGATCGTGCCTAGGATCAAGCCGGACGGCGGTGGCACCATCACCTTCTTTCTCGCGCACGGCGCCGGGCGGCAGCTCTGCCGGCTTGCGACCACCTTTGCGACCCAGAAGCAGGCTTTCAGCTACCTTCAAAAATACCGCACGGAGTTCGAGCGCATCGCACGGACGCGGCTGGATTCGGGAGAGCTCGAAGACGGCGTCGTTGTGCTGTCGATGCTCTAGCGCGCATCTATCCCAGGCCGTTTACCTATAAACCCGACGACGTGATACGAAGATGCCTGCGCCGGCTTTGCCGCTATAGCGACCAAATTCGCGCGCAGCGCAGTATGCGTCAAAAGCGGTCATCCGGGCACGCCAGCTATTCGCCAGGCTTGGCCCAATTTCTCGATATCTTCGAGCCGGCGAAACGGCGAGCTTTTGATGCCGGAAATCCGCAAAGCAGGATCGCTTTGCAGGATTGCGTCGCAGGCGCGACGGGCTTCGGCGGTGCGCCCGGCCATCGCAAGGCTCGACATCAGTATTCGCTGCGCACCCAGAAAATTCGGCTGGCGCTGGATGGCGCTCGTGGCGCGGGACAGAGCTTCCTCATACCGCTCGGCAAAGAAATGAGCGAAGGCCATCCCGGTTTGCGGAATGAACAGGTGGGGATCGATCGGACTCAAGCGAATTGCTGCCGAGAATTGCTCGATCGCTGCATCGTGGTTGCCGAGAAAAACCTGTGCCCAGCCTGCCCAAAGACGCGCCATAGCCAGATTGGGGTCGAGTGCAATGGCTCTTGCTGCAAGAGCCGAGCCGGTCTCCGGCTCTCCGAGCATGTAGGAATAGACATGTGCTGCGTGCGCAAGCACCAGAGGATCGTCCTGGTCGAGCTGCACCGCTCGTTCGACCAGTTGTCGGCTTTCGGCCCGCTCCTTTGCCGCGTCCTCGATCCATCCGAACCCTTTCTTCTGACCGAAAATGTTTGCTCCAGAGGCGTAGGCGACGGCAAATGCAGGATCGAGCGAAATGGCAAGCTTAGTCATCCTGAGAGCTTCAACGCTGCCCTCCCGCGTCCACTGGTAGATGCTGAATTTAGAGCGCAGATAATAGTCATAGGCCTGCAGGCTTTCGGTCGGTTTGCGCCGTGCGCGCTCTATCTCGGCCCGCTCAAGCTGCGGAGACATCGCGCCTATCACGCCGCTCGTCAGGCGGTCCTGCAGATCGAAGATGTCTTCGATCTCGCCATCGAACCTGTCCGCCCAGATGTGCGTGTCCGTGGACGCATCGATCAATTGCCCGGTCACCCGAACCCGTCGTCCGGCCTTGCGCACGCTGCCTTCCAGGACGTAGCGAACACCAAGCTCACGACTGATCCGCTTGATGTCGACGGCTTCGCCCTTGTAGGTGAAACTCGAATTGCGCGAGATGACGAACAGCAATTTCGATCGCGACAGTCCCGTGATGATATCCTCGACCATGCCGTCGGCGAAATATTCCTGCTCCGGATCGTCGCTTAGATTCTGGAACGGAAGCACCGCGATGGAAGGTTTGTCGGGAAGCGCAAGGACGGGTCTTGGGTGTTCCATCGGACGGTCGTTGGAGATCGGCGCGCCGGCGGGTCCTTGCGCTTGCAGAATGGGTCCGACGAAACGGAAGCCCTTTCGCGGCAGTGTCTTGATCAGGCGCTGTTCCTGACCGGAATCGCCGATCGCATTTCGCGCGGCATTAAGGCGAGTTGTCAGCGCTTCGTCGGACACGCTGCGCCCGTTCCAAACGGCATTGATGAGATCGTCCTTGCTGACGACGCGCTCCCGGTTGCGGATCAGATAATCGAGCAGGTCGAAAACCTTGGGCGCGATGGCGACGACTCCCGCGTCGCGATGCAACTCGCGGCGGTCCGTGTCGAATACGTAATTCTCGAACAAATAGCGCAAGTTGCCGTTCCCCCAGGTGGCCTCCGATCGTCGAGACACCAGCACCGATCGCACCCGCAAGAATAAGCCGCCGGTAAAGAAAAAGTAAGCCGTAGGTCAGGCGTACCCGCGCATGCCTTGGCACTCTCGTCTGAGTGAAAATACCCCCGGAAGAGACGCTCGAACTTGGAGCAGGTTATGTCGGAATCGATTCAGGCGGCTGCTCCGTGCCTCCCGCCGCATGCTCAGCTGATACAGATGGGGACAGGCGGGGCGGTTGCTAATGTCGTGCACATCGCGGCGAAGCTTGGGTTGGCTGATAAACTTGCTGATGGACCGAAGAGTGCTGTGGAGCTGGCCGGCCCATCAGCTCTGCATGCCCCCTCCTTGCACAGATTGATGAGAACGATGGCCAGTCTGGGGCTTCTCACGGAAGGCGAACGACTGCGATTTTCGTTAACGAAGCTCGGCGAGGCATTAAGGTCGGATGCTCCGGGCTCGGCAAGATCGACGTTGCTCATGACGGGAAGTAGTTGGGTCGGAAGTGGCTTCGCCAATCTGCTTCATTCCTTGGAAACAGGCCGTACAGGCTTCGAAAAAGCACACGGGGTGCCGTTCTTCGACTATCTTGCTCAACATCCCGAAGACGCTTCAGTGTTTAGTGAAGCAATGGTTGGGCTTCATGGAGGAGAACCTCCAGCGGTCGCGGCGGCCTACGATTTTTCTATGTTCCAGACCGTCGTCGATGTTGGAGGGGCATCTGGCAATATGCTCGGTGCTATACTTGGACGATACCCAGAGCCTCGAGGCTTGTTGTTCGATCAGCCGCACGTTGTGATCGATGCTGAAAAAACGCTCAAAGCGAACGGCGTTACGGGTCGTGTGACCGTCGAGGCTGGAGATTTTTTCCTGTCCGTGCCTTCGGGCGGCGACGCTTACATCTTGTCGCATATCTTGCACGATTGGACCGATGACCAGTGCCTGACAATTCTGGGTCATTGTCGCAGAGCCGTGAAGCCGGATGGACGACTGCTCATTGTCGAGATGGTCCTGCCTCCCGGTGACGCTCCACATCCGGGGAAGATACTGGATATGGTGATGCTGGCGTTGATCGGTGGGCAGGAGCGCACGGAAACCGAGTACGCCAGTCTACTGGACAAGGCTGGTTTCCGCCTCAGTCGCGTCGTGGCAACACAATCACCGGTCAGCGTCGTAGAAGCCGTTCTGGCCTAAGTGCCGCAAGGTCCGCTGGGACTCACCGGGAGGGTGCGGCGCAGGTTGATATCCGTTCAGGTCCAATGTCGATGGAAAAGACTGCCGGCACGGTTGGCGCTAAGCCCCGGTGAGGCACAGGACATCCGATTTGCCGGAAAACTCCTGTCCGCGTCCTAGTCTTCGCGTGTTTTCGGCTGAGCCTCACGGGCCAATCGTTCCGCTTTCAGCCGCTCACGGTTCTCGTGCAGGGAGTGCTGGTCCTTCGCGTAGTCATTCATCGGCTTCTGCGTTGTGGCAGGCTTGAACGCCTTGTTGGCCTCACGCTTGGCGCGATCGGAGGTTTGATCTTTCAGCATGTCGATCTCGATTTTGTCTGTGTGCTCCGCGAATGCGCTGACGTCCCGTCCGCGTTCGCGGGCTGGTGAACGGCGCGTCGTCCTTGGAGCGGGAAGTCGGGTCTGGATAAGCAACTGACGGCTACCGCGTTGGTTCCTCGAAAAAGTCGGCGCGCCGCAGTGGCGAGCCTCTGCGTCGAGACGCCCTTCGATGGGCCGACCCTCACTTTTCGCATGATGACATCCTACCCCTGTTTTGCCCGACGCGTCAAAGGAAATTCGTAAAATACGAAGTTCCCTATACCCGCCAAGGGGTTCGCTACTGTGCATGGGGTTGTTTTTTGTTTTTACTTTGGGCTTGCGGCCGTACGGCGCGTCTGACGCAAAAAGGCCGCCTCGAAGGGCGGCCCTTTCGTCTGAAGCGTTGTGGTGCCGCTTACTCGGCGGCCTGCTTCTGCGGCGGATCGAGCGCGCCGGACTTGTGGATATCGGCGACCTGGTGATCGCTGAAGCCGAGCACGCTGCGCAGGATCTCGTCGGTGTGCTCGCCGAGCAGCGGCGAGCGCTGCACGTCGCTCGGGGAGGCCGACAGCTTGATCGGGTTGCCGACCGAGATGTACTTGCCGCGGGTGGGGTGGTCGACCTCGACCACGGTGCCGGTCGCGCGCAGCGACTGGTCTTCCGCGATCTCCTTCATCGACAGGATCGGGCCGCAGGGGATGTCATCCTTGTTGAGGATCTCCATCGCCTCGAACTTGGTCTTGGTCATCGTCCACTGCTCGATGCGGCCGAAGATCTCGTTCAGGCGCGGCAGGCGGGCCGCCGGCTTGGCGTAGTTCGGATCGGTCTTCCAGGTTGGCTCGCCGATCACGTCGCAGATCTTCTCCCAGACCGGCGCCTGGGTGATGAAGTAGATGTAGGCGTTGGGATCGGTCTCAAAGCCCTTGCACTTCAGGATGCGGCCGGGCTGGCCGCCGCCGGAATCGTTGCCGGCGCGCGGCACGGCATCGCCGAACGGAATGCCTTCGCCGAACTGGCTGTATTCCCTGAGCGGGCCGCGCTCGAGGCGCTGCTGGTCGCGCAGTTTTACGCGCGCGAGGTTGAGCACGCCGTCCTGCATCGCCGCGGTGACCTTCTGGCCCTTGCCCGAATGCGTGCGCTGATAGAGCGCGGTGACGATGCCGAGCGCCAGATGCAGGCCGGTGCCGCTGTCGCCGATCTGCGCGCCGGTGACGAGCGGCAGGCCGTCGCGGAAGCCGGTGGTGGAGGCGGCGCCGCCGGTGCACTGCGCGACGTTCTCATAGACCTTGCAGTCCTCGTACGGCCCGGGACCAAAACCCTTGATCGAGGCGACGATCATCTTCGGGTTGATCGCCTGGATCTTCTCCCAGGGGAAGCCCATGCGGTCGAGCACGCCGGGGCCGAAGTTCTCGACCAGCACGTCGCACTTCTTGATCAGCTCGGTGAGGACTTCCTTGCCCTTGGGGTTCTTGGTGTCGAGCGTGATCGAGCGCTTGTTGTGGTTGAGCATGGTGAAATACAGACTGTCCACGTTCGGGATGTCCTGCAGCTGGCCGCGGGTGATGTCACCCACGCCCGGGCGCTCCACCTTGATCACGTCGGCGCCGAACCATGCGAGCAGCTGCGTGCAGGTCGGTCCGGACTGGACGTGGGTGAAGTCGAGAATGCGAACGCCCTCGAGCGCTTTGGTCATCGTGTTGCTCCTGTTACCATTCTGTTTCCGTCATGCCCGCGAAGACGGGCATCCAGTATTCGCTGAAGGTTCAATTGGGCCTCAGTGCTCGCCTCAAGGATGGTTCGGCGATTACTGGATTCCCCGCCTGCGCGGGGAATGACCCGGCGGTCCATTACTTCTTCTTCTGCAGAACGCTCTGCGGATTGAGGTTGCCGATGCGGCCGCTCTCCGAGCCCGCGGCCGGATCGATCACCGCGTTGATGAGCGTCGGCTTGCGTGAAGCCATCGCCTCGTTGACCGCGCGCTTGAGCTCGTCGGGCGAGGTCGCATTCACGCCGACGCCGCCAAAGGCTTCCATCATCTTGTCGTAGCGCGCGCCCTTGACGAACACGGTCGTCGCCGGATCGGCGTTGACGCTGTTGACGTCGGTGCCGCGATAGATGCCGTCATTGTTGAAGATGACGACGCAGATCGGAAGGTCGTAGCGGCAGATGGTCTCGACCTCCATGCCGGAGAAGCCGAAGGCCGAGTCGCCTTCAACCGCCAGCACGGGGTGGCCGGTCTCCAGCGCGGCGGCGATCGCCTGGCCCATGCCGATGCCCATCACGCCCCAGGTGCCGACGTCGAGACGCTTGCGTGGGCGGTACATGTCGATGACGCCGCGGGCGAGGTCGAGCGTGTTGGCGCCTTCGTTGACCAGGATCGCCTCGGGGTGATCCTTGATCACGTTCTTCAGCACGCCGAGCGCGCCGTGATAGTCCATCGGCGACTTGTTGTTCATCAGCTTCGGCGCCATCTTGGCGACGTTCTCGTCGCGCTTGGATGCGATGGCCTTGGTCCATTCGGCCGGAGGAGCGGTCCAGCCCGACGCAAGCGCCTGGTTGAAGGCGGACACGACCGAGCCGATGTCGCCGACCACGGGCGCGACGATCTCAACGTTGGAATCCATTTCCCTCGGCTCGATGTCGACCTGGATGAACTTCTTCGGGGATTCGCCCCAGCTCTTGCCCTTGCCGTGCGACAGCAGCCAGTTCAGCCGCGCGCCGATCAGCATGACGACGTCGGAGTCCTTCAGCACCGTCGAGCGCGCCGCACCGGCGCATTGCGGATGCGTGTCGGGGAGCAGGCCCTTGGCCATGCTCATCGGCAGGAACGGCACGCCGCTCTTCTCGACGAAGTTCTTGATCTCCTCATCGGCCTGCGCGTAGGCCGCGCCCTTGCCGAGGATGATGAGGGGACGCTTTGCGGCCTTCAGCACGTCGAGCGCGCGCTTGACCGAAGCAGGCGAGGGGATCTGCGCGGGCGCAGCGTCGATCACCTTGACCAGCGACTTCTGACCGGCCTCGGCGTTCATCACCTGGCCGAACAGCTTTGCCGGCAGGTCGAGATAGACGCCGCCTGGACGGCCCGAGACCGCCGCGCGGATGGCGCGGGCAAAACCGATGCCGATATCCTGCGCGTGCAGCACGCGATAGGCCGCCTTGCACAGCGGTTTTGCGATCGCGAGCTGGTCCATCTCTTCGTAGTCGCCCTGCTGGAGGTCGACGATCTCGCGCTCGGAGGAGCCCGAGACCAGGATCATCGGGTAGCAGTTGGTGGTGGCGTGCGCGAGCGCGGTGAGGCCGTTGAGGAAGCCGGGCGCGGACACCGTCAGGCAGACGCCGGGCTTCTTGGTGAGGTAGCCGGCGATGCCTGCGGCGTAGCCGGCGTTCTGCTCGTGGCGGAAGGAGATCACGCGAAGGCCGGCGGCCTGCGCCATGCGGCCCAAATCCGTGATCGGGATGCCCGGCACATTATAGATGGTGTTGATGCCGTTCAGCTTGAGCGCGTCGATGACGAGATGGAAGCCATCCGTCAGTTCCTGCTCGGTGCCCGGTGCTTCGGACTTGGTCGCGGTGTTCAGCATGGGCCTTGTCTCCCTGGTCTCAAGATAACGGGGCGAATTTTTCGCCCTTCTGGTGAATGTTGCTAGGTGAAGAGCTACGTGAATAGTTCCTGGCCGTGCGCTTCGACGTAAGCGGCTAGACCAAGGGTGTGGTCGCGGGCGCGCTTCTCGGCGAGCTCGGTGTCGCGTGCCTCGAGCGCTTCGATCATGCCGAGATGCTCGGGCAGCGACGTCGCGGTGCGGTCCTTGCGTCCGATCGTGAGCTGCCGGTAGCCGCGCACGTGCAGCAGAAGATCGTTGGTGAGGTCGACCAGCACCGGGGATTCCGACAACGAGATCAGCGCCTGATGGAACGCGATGTTGGCGCGCGAATATTCCTCGACGTGATCCTGGGGCAGGCGGTCTTTGCCAAAGTCCTTGAAGTAGTCGCGCAGCGCAGTGATGTCCTTCTTGCGCGCGGTCGTGGTGATGAGGCGCGCGGCCATGCTCTCCAGCGCCGCCCAGGCGCGGATCATGTCGACGATCTCGCTCTTGGTCCGGCGCACCACCATGATGCCGCGGCGCGGAACGGTCTTCACGAAACCGTCCTGCTCGAGCATCGCGATGGCTTCGCGGATCGGCGTACGGCTGACACCGAGGCGTTCGGACAATGCGCGCTCGTCCAGCATCACCGGCTCGGGTGTCGAGTAGATGTCCATCTTGAGGATGGCTTCCTTCAAGGCATCATACGCCTTGTTCTTGAAGCTGCTCTCCGGGGCAATACGAACGATTGCGATGTCTGCCTCGGCCATGTTCGGCAACGCCTTGGTTGGTTTCCGCAGTGACACGACGATTCTCCTCCAGTGGGAGTCGTCTTTTACAGGAATATTACCGGAAAGTTTTTGGCATACCATATGCCAGAATGTCAAGCTGCCTATTTTTTGCGGCGTTCTAAGGTGCTCTCTGACTTGACAAGTTGGCTTCTGGCATACCAAATGCCATCGCTAGCCATTTTTGATCCAAACCGGCGGTGTAGTCCAGGCATTTCTGCCGCTGCATTCCGCCGCACGGAACAGAGCGCGGCGATGGCAAGTGTCACGGGCAGCCGCATCACGCGCGCCTTGCAAAGCAAGAACTGAAGGTCAAGGGAGAAGCCATATGTCCAATTCGAAAGACGTCGTTCGCAAGGTCCTTGACCAGGTCAAGGCCGACAACCGCGCCAGCCTGACCGCCCCGGAAGGCAAGCTGGTCTGCGACGCCTACGGCATTCCGGTGCCGAAGGAGGGCGTGGCGAAGTCGGCGGGCGAGGCCGGCAAGATGGCGTCCTCGATGGGCTTCCCGGTGGTGATGAAGATCGTCTCGCCGGACATTCTCCACAAGACCGAGGCCGGCGGCGTCATCGTCGGTGTCAAGACGGCGCAGGATGCCGAGAAGGCCTACGAGACCATTCTCGGGAACGCCAGGAAGTACAAGGCCGATGCCAAGATCGAGGGCATCCAGGTCCAGCAGATGCTGGCCGGCGGCACCGAAGTGATCGTCGGCTCGATCACCGACGGTTCGTTCGGCAAGCTGGTCGCCTTCGGCCTCGGCGGCGTGCTGGTCGAAGTCTTGAAGGACATCACCTTCCGCCTCGCGCCCGCGACCAAGGAAGACGCGCTTTCGATGCTCGACGGCATCCAAGCGCATGAGATTCTGAAGGGTGTGCGCGGCGGCGAGCCCGTTAACCGCACGGCGCTGGCCGACGTCATCGTCAAGGTCTCGCAGCTCGTCACCGATTTCCCTGAGATCGTCGAGCTCGACCTCAATCCGGTGTTTGCGACGGCGAAGGACGCGATCGCGGCCGACGTGCGCATCGTCGTCGACTTCGCCTACAAGCCGAAGCCGAAGCCGCGCCCGACCGAAGAGATCGTCGCGGCCATGAGCCGCATCATGCAGCCGAAGGCGGTCGCCGTGGTCGGCGCCTCAGCCGAAGACGGCAAGATCGGCAACTCCGTGATGAAGAACCTCATCAACGGCGGCTACAAGGGCGACATCTATCCGATCCATCCCAAGGCCGCCGAGATCCTCGGCTACAAGGCCTACAAGAGCGTCAAGGACGTACCGGGTGTGATCGACACCGCCGTGTTCGCGATCCCCGCGAAGTTCGTGGCTGCGGCGCTGATCGAATGCGGTGAGAAGAAGATCCCGGGCGCGGTGCTGATCCCGTCGGGCTTCGCTGAAGCCGGCGCGCCGGAGCTGCAGGCCGAGATCGTCGAGGTCGGCAAGAAGTACGACATTCGCCTGATGGGGCCGAATATCTACGGCTTTTATTATACGCCGGCGAACCTCTGCGCCACCTTCTGCACGGCTTACGACGTGAAGGGCCACGCGGCGCTGTCGTCGCAGTCGGGCGGCATCGGCATGGCGATTATCGGCTTCTCGCGCTCGGCCAAGATGGGCGTCTCCGCGATCGTCGGCCTCGGCAACAAATCTGATATCGACGAGGACGATCTGCTCGCCTTCTTCGAGCAGGATCCGAACACCTCGATCATTGCCCAGCACTGCGAAGACCTCAAGGACGGCCGCGCCTTCGCGGAAGCCGCCAAGCGCGTCTCCAAGAAGAAGCCGGTCGTCGTGCTCAAGGCCGGCCGCACCTCGGCCGGCGCGAAGGCGGCCTCGTCGCACACCGGCGCGCTCGCCGGTAACGACAAGATCTATGAGGACGTGCTGGCGCAGTCCGGCGTGATCCGCGCCCGCAGCCTGCGGCAGCTGCTCGAATTCGCCCGTGGCGTGCCGGTGCTGCCGACGCCGAAGGGCGAGAACGTGCTGATCATCACCGGTGCGGGTGGCTCGGGCGTGCTGCTGTCGGACTCCTGCGTCGACAACGGCCTGTCGCTGATGTCGATGCCGCCGGATCTCGATGCGGCCTTCCGCAAGTTCATCCCGCCGTTCGGTGCGGCCGGAAATCCTGTGGATATCACCGGTGGCGAGCCGCCGATCACCTATGTCAACACGGTGAAGCTCGGTCTGTCGGACGAGCGAATCCACTCGCTGATCCTCGGCTACTGGCACACCATCGTTACGCCGCCGATGGTGTTCGCCCGTAACATGGTCGAGGTGAAGAAGGAGATGGAGGCCAAGGGCTTTGTGAAGCCGATCGTGGCCTCGCTCGCCGGCGACGTCGAGGTCGAGGAAGCCGCCGAATACCTCTACCAGAACGGCATCCCGGCCTATGCCTATTCGACCGAACTGCCGGTCGAGGTGCTCGGCGCCAAGTACAAATGGGCGCGCGGCGCAGGGCTGCTCTGAGAAGAGACGCCGCTTCGGCATGATCCGAAGCGGGTAGTTGTTCACCTCTCCCCGCGTGCGGGGAGAGGTCGGATTGCGAAGAAATCCGGGTGAGGGGGACTCTCCGCGAGTCTCTTTGTCACCGTGATCGTGGAAGCAGCCCCTCACCCCAATCCTCTCCCCGTAAGAACGGGGCGAGGGAGAACGTGCAGGTCGCGATGAGCAGGAACGTGATCCGGCGCAAATCGCTCGAAACCCGATCGGCATCGGAGGTCGATCGCGACGGCGGCGTGCAGTCCGTCGACCGGGCGCTGTCGATCCTCGAGACTTTGGCCGAGGACGACGAAGGCTATCGCCTCAGCGATCTCGCCGTTCGCACCGGGCTGTCGGCCTCGACCGTGCACCGCCTACTGGCGACGCTGGAGAGCCGCCGCTTCGTACAGTTCGACCGCGCCGAATCCAAATGGCATGTCGGCGTGCGCAGCTTTACCGTGGGCGCGAGCTTCGCGCGGCGGCGCAATTTCACCGCGCAGGCGATTCCCTATTTGCGCAAGCTGCGCGATCTCACCCGCGAGACCGCAAATCTCGCCGTGGTTGACGACGAATTCATCATCGTGCTGACCCGCATGGAGAGCCGCGAGATCATGCGCTCGCTGACCAAGGTCGGCGGCCGCGTCCCGATGGTCACCTCAGGCGTCGGCAAGGCCGTGCTTGCGACCTATTCCGACGAGGATGTCGGCGCTGTCATCCGCCATCACGGCATGCCCAGGTTGACGGAAAAATCCATCGTGCGGCCAAGCGACCTGTTCAAGGAGCTGGCGGCGGTCCGCAAGCAGGGGTTTGCGATCGATGACGAGGAGGCGCAGATGGGCCTGCGCTGCGTCGCCGCCGTGGTCTACAACGCGCTCGCCGAGCCGCTCGCCGCGATCTCGGTGTCCGGCATGACCAGCCGAATCACGGACGATCGATTGCCTGAGGTCGGCCGGATGGTGCGCGAAGTGGCCGCAGAGCTCACGGCTGCGCTCGGCGGCGTCGTGCCGGAGCCGAAAACAGCCTGAGTCCAGATTCGGTCGGCCGTGCCCCCTGCGAAATCAGCCCTGGCGCTAAGAGCCCCGACATCGGTATATCCGTCCACCGTTGTCGCGTCCTTCGTGGGGAATATCATGCCTTCCGAGCTTCGTTCGCCCCGTCTCGCCGTCCTGATCGACGCTGACAACGCTTCCGCAAAGATCGCGGATGGACTGTTCGAGGAGATTGCCAAGATCGGCGAGGCCAGCGTCCGTCGCATCTATGGCGACTTCTCCAATGCGCGATCCAGGGGCTGGGCCGACATTCTGTCGAAGCACGCCATCATCCCGCAGCAGCAGTTCGCCTATACGACGGGAAAGAATGCCTCCGACATCACGCTGGTCATCGACGCCATGGACCTGCTTCACAGCGGCCGGTTCGACGGCTTTTGCCTGGTCTCGTCCGACAGCGACTTTACCCGTCTCGCCGCCCGCATCCGGGAGCAGGGCGTCGACGTCTTCGGGTTCGGCGAGCAGAAGACGCCAGAAAGTTTTCGGCAGGCCTGCCGAAAGTTCGTCTACACCGAGAACCTGCTTGCCGCCCCGGCGAACACCCAGGATGCCGCCTCGAGGTCGGCCTCGCTTCAGCCGCCTGACGCAGCCGTCCCCATGATCAAGAAAGTCATCGCCCAGATGGAAAGCGAAGACGGATGGGTTTCTCTCGGGGAAGTCGGAAAAGGGCTTACCAACCTTGCCCCCGATTTCGATTCGAGAACCTACGGCTCCCGCAAGCTGAGCGATCTTGTGCGAAAGACGAATTCCTTCGAAATCGATGAGCCGAAGGGCCGGTCGATGCGGATTCGAGTCAAGCCCACTGCCGCACCACCGCCAAGAAGGCGGAAGCCGCGGAGATCAGCAGGGTCGGAGGCGGCAGGCGGGTCGGCGCCTAAGGCGTAAGCAGGGCGTGCCGTTATATTTGAGCTTGCCCGGTTTGGAGCAGGGCGTAACCATCGTGCGGCCGTAACGCCACGCGAGGGTCCAGATGACCAAACTTACCCGCTTCGCCGTCGCTCCGCTGCATGCAATGACCCGGCGCCTTGCCGACGTCGCTTCGGCGCGCCTCGCGCCCGATCTCGTCATCACGGGCGCGCGGGTGCTCTCGACCTATTCCGAGCGGATCCATCCCGGTCGGGAACTGTGGATCACCGGCGGCCGCATCGCCGCGGTGAAGGCCGCCGGCACGGCCAGGAAAGCTTGGAGCGACGTTGCGGTGTATGATGCCGCCGGCGGCATCATCGCGCCGGGGCTGGTCGATCCGCACATCCATATCGAATCCTCGATGGTGACGGCCTGCGCCTATGCCGAGGCCGCGCTCCTCAACGGTACCACAACGATCTTCTGCGACAGCCACGAGATCGGCAATGTCATGGATGTCGCCGGCGTCGAGGCGATGCTTAAGGACGCCCGCGAAGCGCCGCTCTCGATCTTCTTGACGGTGCCGTCGACCGTGCCGGCGACCTCGGCCGCACTGGAGACGGCCGGCGGCGACCTCACGCCCGACAAGATAGCCGGTCTGTTCGACCGCTGGCCCGAAGCGGTGGCGCTCGGCGAAAAGATGGATTTCGTGCCTGTAACGATGGGCGACGAGCGAAGCCACGCCATCCTCGCGGCGGCCTTGAAGCGCGGACGGCCGGTCTCCGGCCATGTCTATGGCCGCGAATTCGTCGCCGCCTATGCGGCAAGCGGCGTGACCGATACCCATGAGGCGATCGACCGCGACATCGCCGATGATCTGCTCGATGCCGGCGTTTGGGTTTTTCTTCGCGGCGGACCGCCGACCACGCCCTGGCATTCGCTGCCGCAGGCGATCCGCACCGTCACCGAGTTAGGGGCTTCGCACAAGCGGACCGCGGTGTGCACCGACGACCGCGACGCCGATGATCTCCTGCTGTTCGGTCTCGACTGGGTGGTGCGCGAAGCCGTCAAGGCGGGGATGTCGCCGGAGCAGGCCTGGTCGATGGGCTCGCTGCATGGCGCCACTCGCTTCGGCACGGACGGCGACATCGGCGGCCTCGGCGGTGGCCGCCGCGCCGATCTCGTGCTGATGGACGACAATCTCAAGCCGCAATCGACCTGGTATGGCGGCGAGCTGGTCGTCGAAAACCGCAAGATCACGCCGCGGCTCGATCAGGCGCTGTCGCAGCGCTATCAATATCCGAAGGCGGCCTATGTCACCGTGAAGCTACCAGAGAACCTGAAGCTGACGCCGGAATTGCCGGCGAAGGCCTGCACCGTCAACGCGATCAAGACTGCGCTGCCCGGCATCACGCTGATCCATGAAAAGGTCGCGATCGAGCCGGCCAATGACTGGCCGTCGCTGTTCGCGCGCTACAGCCTGTGCTTCGTCACCGTGGTCGAGCGTCATGGCAAATCGGCCGGCAACGTCGCATACGGCTTGCTGAAGGACTTTGGTTTGAAGCGCGGCGCGGTCGCCTCCAGCGTCGGCCACGACAGCCACAACATCATTGTCGCCGGCACCAACGAGGGGGACATGCAGGTCGCGATCGCAGCCATCAAGGCGCAGCAGGGCGGCGTCTGCGTCGTCGCCGATGGCAAGGTGAGGGCGCTGGTGCCGCTGCCGATCGCTGGCCTGCTCTCTGACAAGCGCGTCACCGAAGTCGCTGAAGAAGTCAAAGTGCTGAAGACGGAATGGGCGGAGGCCGGCTGTACCATCCCCTACATGGGCTTCAATTTGATTCCGCTATCGGTCATTCCGGAAATTCGCATCACCGACAAGGGCCTCGTGCTCGTGCCGCAGATGGAGCTTGCGCCGCTGTTCGAGTGATTGCTTTCATCCGTTTCTCAATGTAACTGATTGAGACTGCCGCGTTTTTCCCACGGCTGCCGCATCGTGGAAAATAAAATCGATCTCGTTGAGATCGCATCTCGCGCACCCGATGATCTCGCTCGCTGACTTTAACCAAGCGAGGTCCGATATGGCGAAGATGCGAGCCATCGATGCAGCTGTCCGTATTCTGGAGAAGGAGGGCATCTCGACCGCCTTCGGCGTTCCCGGGGCTGCGATCAATCCGCTTTATTCGGCGCTGAAGAAGCGCGGCTCGATCCGCCATATCCTCGCGCGCCATGTCGAGGGCGCTTCGCATATGGCCGAAGGCTACACCCGGGCCACGGCCGGCAATATCGGCGTTTGCATCGGCACTTCGGGGCCGGCCGGCACCGACATGATCACCGGGCTCTATTCGGCGATTGCCGATTCCATCCCGATCCTTTGCATCACCGGACAGGCGCCGCGCGCGCGACTCTACAAGGAGGATTTCCAGGCGGTCGACATCGAATCGATCGCAAAGCCGGTGACCAAATGGGCGGTCACCGTGCGCGAGCCGGCGCTGGTGCCGCGCGTGTTCAGCCAGGCGTTTCATGTGATGCGCTCGGGCCGGCCCGGGCCTGTGCTGATCGACATGCCACTCGACGTGCAGCTCGCCGAAATCGAGTTCGACGACGAGACCTATGAGCCGCTGCCGGTCTACAAGCCGACCGCCTCGCGAAAGCAGGTCGAGAAGGCGCTGGAGATGCTCAATGCATCCGAACGTCCCCTGATCGTGGCGGGCGGCGGCATCATCAATGCCGATGCCTCGGATCTGCTAGTGGAATTCGCCGAAATCGCCAACGTGCCTGTGGTGCCGACGCTGATGGGATGGGGCGCGATCCCCGACGATCACGTCCTGATGGCCGGCATGGTTGGCCTCCAGACCAGCCACCGCTACGGCAACGCCACGCTGCTGGAATCCGATTTCGTGCTCGGTATCGGCAATCGCTGGGCCAACCGTCACACCGGCTCGGTCGAGACCTACACCAAGGGCCGCACCTTCGTGCATGTCGACATCGAGCCGACCCAGATCGGGCGGGTGTTCAATCCCGATCTCGGTATCGTCTCGGACGCGAAGGCCGCGCTCGAGCTCTTCGTCACCGTCGCCAGGGAGTGGCGACGTTCCGGCAGGCTCCGCGAGCGCCAGGCGTGGCCCGCTTCCTGCCGCGATCGCAAGAAGACCATGCTGCGCAAGAGCCATTTCGACAACGTCCCGATCAAGCCGCAACGCGTCTATGAGGAGATGAACAAGGCGTTCGGCCGCGACACCACCTATGTCACCGTGATCGGCCTGTCGCAGATCGCCGGCGCGCAGTTCCTGGGCGTCTACAAGCCGCGCAACTGGATCAATGCGGGGCAGGCGGGCCCGCTGGGCTGGACGCTTCCCGCCGCGCTCGGCGTGCGCGCGGCGTGCCCGGATCGAGACATCGTGGCGCTGTCCGGTGACTACGACTTTCAGTTCCTGATCGAGGAGCTCGCGGTCGGGGCGCAGTTCAATCTGCCCTACATCCACGTCGTCGTGAACAATTCCTATCTCGGCCTGATCCGCCAGGCCCAGCGCGGATTTGACATGGACTATCACGTCCAGCTCTCCTTCGAGAACATCAACGCGCCTGAGCTGGGCGGCTACGGTGTCGACCATGTTGCCGTTGCCGAAGGTCTTGGCTGCAAGGCGATCCGCGTCACCGATCCCAGGGACACGCAAGCGGCCTTCGCCACGGCGCGCGAATTGATGAAGAAGCACCGCGTGCCCGTGGTGGTCGAATTCATCCTCGAGCGCGTCACCAATATCGCGATGGGGACCGAGATCGACAATATCGTCGAGTTCGAGGAGGTGCTGGACTTAGCCCTCGACGAGGTCGGGACCACGCGCCCCGGCGTGCTTCAGCCGGCGGAATAGGGGAGAGCGCCATGCCGAAATTCGCCGCCAACCTCACCATGCTCTTCAACGAGATGCCGTTCATCGATCGCTTCGCCGCGGCGAAGGCGGCAGGCTTTGCCGGGGTCGAGTATCTCTTCCCCTATGATCTCGATAAGGCGCTCCTGCGCGAGCAGCTCGAGGCCCACGGGCTGACGCAAGTTCTGCACAATCTGCCCGCTGGCAACTGGGCTGCCGGCGAGCGCGGCATCGCAATTTTGCCTGAGCGCACCGCCGAATTCCGCGACGGCGTGTTCCGCGCCATCGACTATGCCAAGGCGCTCGATTGCGAGCAACTCAACTGCCTCGTCGGGATTGCGCCCGTCGATGCCGATCCGCGCGAGCTGCAAGAGACGCTGGTCGGAAACCTGCGCTTCGCGGCGTCGACGCTGGCGCGCGAGAACATCAAGCTGCTGGTCGAGCCGATCAACACGCTCGACATTCCCGGCTTCTTTCTCAACGGCACCGAGCAGGCGGTGCAGCTGATCGCCGAGGTGCGGTCGAACAATCTGTTCATCCAGTACGACATCTATCACATGCAGATCATGGAGGGCGATCTCGCCCGCACCATGCAGGAATATCTGCCGCAGATCGCCCACATCCAGCTCGCCGACAATCCCGGCCGGCATGAACCGGGTACCGGCGAGATCAACTATCCTTTCCTGTTCCGCCATCTCGACGCGATCGGCTATCGCGGCTGGATCGGCTGCGAATACAAGCCGCGCACCACGACGCTGGAAGGCCTCTCGTGGCACGCGGCGCGGACATTCGAGACCTGAGGAAACGCAGACATGATTGACATCGGCTTCATCGGACTTGGCACCATGGGACGGCCGATGGCCGGCCACCTTCTGGCTGCGGGCCATCGCGTTCTCCTGCATGACGTCGTGCCGGTCGCGCCGGAGCTGATCGCGGCAGGCGGCGTCGCCTGCAAATCGGCCAAGGAAGTGGCGGAGGAGGCGGATGCCGTCATCATCATGGTGCCGGATACGCCGCATGTAGAGGCCGTGCTGTTCGGCAAGGACGGCGTGGCGGGCGGCATCTCCAAGGGCAAGATCGTGGTCGATATGAGCTCGATCTCGCCGCTGGCAACCAAGGAGTTCGCAAAGAAGATCGAGGCGCTTGGCGCGGACTATCTCGACGCGCCGGTGTCGGGTGGCGAGGTCGGCGCCAAGGCGGCGAGCCTCACCATCATGGTCGGCGGTCCCGAGCGCGCCTTCACTACCATGAAGCCGGTCTTCGACAAGATGGGCAAGAACGTCACGCATGTCGGGGCCAATGGTGACGGCCAGACGACGAAGGTCGCCAACCAGATCATCGTCGCGCTGACGATCGAGGCGGTGAGCGAAGCGCTGCTGTTCGCCTCCAAGGCCGGTGCCGATCCCGCGCTGGTGCGCAAGGCGCTGATGGGCGGCTTTGCCTCGTCGCGGATTCTCGAGGTGCATGGCGAACGCATGGTGAAGCGCAATTTCGATCCGGGCTTCCGTATCGAGCTGCACCAGAAGGATCTCAATCTTGCGCTCGAAGGCGCGCGCGCGCTGGGTCTTTCACTGCCGAGCACGGCGGTGGCGCAGCAATTGTTCTCGTCCTGCACCGCGCATGGCGGCAAGGGTTGGGATCATTCGGCGATGTTGCGGGCGCTGGAACTGATGGCCGGGCACGAGATCGCCGCGGCGTAAGTGTTACGCAGTGACACTCTCCAGATTTGGCGCGTCTTTCGCCGCGGGGGAACCGGAACAATTGTCCCGGCCCGGCGGTTGAAGGCGCATCAACAAGCACTGGAGGGTGTGGACATGAAAACCCGTCTTGCGATTTCGTTGGTTGCCGCGTCGCTGCTGGCGTCGAGTGCAGCCTTCGCCCAGTCGACAACCGAAGAGGGCGCCAGGAATGGCGCACGTGCGGGCGGAGACGTCGGCGGCCCGGTCGGCGCGATGGTCGGCGGCACCGTCGGTGCGGCCGTTGGCGCTGGACTGGAAATTCCGAATGCGATCCTCGGCGGACTCCCGCGCGATGATTCCGTCGTGGTTCACGAGCGCGTCGTGGTCGGCGAGCCGCTGCCCCCGACCGTGGTGCTGCGCCCCGTGCCGAACTACACCGAGTACCGCTATGCGGTCGTGAACGATCGCCGCGTGATCGTCGAGCCGCGCACGCGCCGCGTCGTCAAGATCATCGATTGATCGACGCGTAAGAGTTGGAACATTGCGCCCCGCGGAGCGACGCTCCGCGGGGCTCTGTCGTCAGTGACGAAAGCCTAAAGCGGGTCGCGCACGCCGAGGCCGTGCATGAAGCGCTCTCGGATCTGTACGGGATCCCTGCGGGTGGTGCCGACACCGGGCTTATCGTCGATGCGCAGCGCGATCAGGCTCGGCTCGTCAGCCGACATGGCTTCGTCGACGAGGCGTTCGAAATCCTCCTCGTCCGCGGCCCAGGCGCTGTTGGTGAGCCCCGAGCCTAGGGCGATGGCGACGAGATCGGCGACACCGGCGGCCGGCGTCGGCTGCGCGCCGGTGATCTGGTAGATGCCGTTATCCATCACGATCATGATCAGGTTCTTCGGCTTCAAGGCCGCGATGGTCGAGAGCGCGCCGAGCTGCATCAGCAGCGAGCCGTCACCTTCGAGCGCGAAGACGCGGCGGTCGGGCTGCGCCAGCGCCACGCCGAGCGCGATCGGGAAGGCGAGACCCATGCTGCCGAGCATGTAGAAATTCTGTGGGCGGTGGCCGGCGGCCCAGAGGTCGAAATTGGTGTTGCCGATGCCGCCGATTACCGCTTCCTCGTGCTTGAGCTTTGCGATCAGGCGCGAGGTCAGATCGAACCGGTTCATCACCTTGGTATTGCGCGTGTTCGTTTTTGAACTCATTTGGCGGCACTCACTTGTCGAAGACCTTGCCGCCGGTGAGCAGCGGGTTGAGGATCAGCGCTACCGGCGCCTGCGTCGTGACGGCCTGCTTGATCGAGCGGTCGGCGATGAATTCGAGCTCGTCGAGCCGGGTGATGGTGTGGTGCTCGAGCGCCAGCGAATCCAGCACCGGGCGCATGGTGCGGCAGACCAGCGACTGGCCGTAATTGAACTCGCCGAGCGTGCCGCGCTCGGAGACGAACATGATCAGCGGGATCTGGTAGGGCACCGCGAGCGAGGCGAGCGTGTTGGCGAGCGTGGCAAAGCCCGAGGTCTGCATCAGCACCGCGCCGCGCCGCCCGCCCATCCAGGCGCCGGAGACGATGCCGACGGCCTCTTCCTCGCGGGCGGTGGCGAAGGTCGTGAAGAATGGATCGGCGTGGAGGTTCTTGATCAGCGGGGTCAGCACGCGGTCGGGCACGTAGGGGATGAGGCTGATCTCGTTCCGCTTCAGGGTTTGCAGGACTATCCCGTGCCAGCTCTTGTCGCTGGACGCCTGCGTCGAAGTCTGCTGCTCCGCAATCGCCATTGCGTTCTCCCTTGAGCCGCGCATGTTTCTTGGTCTTGGCCAATGTCGCGGCGTTCTACCGAACTTGACGGAGCGGGCGGGATTGTCAACATGCCCGGGCCGGCACCGTGATCTGCGCCAGACGGCCTGCCAACGCCGGCACCGCCATGTCATAAGCGGGATAAGAAAGCGGGAGGACGCATGGACGGGGCGCGTATTGCGCTGACCTTGCGGGTCTCCACGAGAGAGCCGGAAGGGTCCTAATGTCGGTCAACAGCAAGCGCGTCTTCTACGTCAAATATCTTGCCAACCCGATCTACATCGACATCCTGAAGGCGCGGCCCGACGTCCGGCTCGACCGCATCGAGAACGAGAGCCCCGCGGACTTTTACGCTCCGATCCTGAGCGCGGCCCATGTTTACCAGATCGGCGCCGCCCGCGACGAGCTGGCGCCGCACTTCCATGTCGATGCCACCTTCCTCAAGCGCACGCCGAACCTGCTGCTGGTCTCCAGCAATGGCGCGGGCTTTGATCCCGTCGACGTCGAGGCCTGCACGAATGCAGGCGTGCTGGTCGTCAACCAGTCCGGCGGCAACGCGCATTCGGTGGCCGAGCACGCGCTGGCGATGATGCTGACCTTGTCCAAGCGCATCATTCAGTCCGATCGTCGCTTGCGCCGTGAGCCCAATGTCAACCGCAACGAGCTCGTCGGCAATGAGGTCGAACACAAGACCGTCGGCATCATTGGCCTCGGCAATGTCGGCCGCCGCATCGCCGCATTGTGCAAGGGCCTGCTCGGCATGAAGGTGCTGGCTTACGACCCGTACCTTTCGCCCGAAGTGATGGCCGAGCGGGGCGGCGAGAAGGTCGAGCTCGACGAGTTGCTGCGCCGCGCCGATTTCGTCTCGATCTCCTGTCCGCTCAACAAGGGCAGCCGCAACATGATCAGCGTGCGCGAGTTCGGGTTGATGCAGCCGCACGCCTATTTTATCACCACCGCACGCGGCTTCATCCATGATGAGGACGCGCTGCTCGGGGCGTTGCGCGACAAGCGTGTCGCTGGCGCCGGCCTCGACGTCTGGTCCAAGGAGCCGCCGCCGCCGGAGCATCCGCTGCTCCAGTTCGACAATGTGCTGGCGAGCCCGCATACGGCCGGCGTCACGATCGAGGCGCGCCAGAACATGGGCCGTATCGCGGCCGAGCAGGTGCTGGAGACGCTCGATGGCAAGCGGCCGCCGCGCATTATCAATCCCGAGGTCTGGCCTGTTTATGCCGCGCGCTTCAAGCAGGCCTTTGGCGTTGCGCCTGGGTAGCGCGCGCGAGGGACTGTTGCGCGCGCTGATCATTGGTTACCACGGTAAAAATACAATGCGGCGCATCTTATCGTTGGCGTGAATGAACGCGTATGACTTGTCCTGTAGATCAGGTTCCATGAGCATACTTTCGATTGCGACATCCGGACTTTCTGCGGCGAGCTTGCGTGTGAGCGTGGCCGCGAGCAACATCGCCAATGTCCGCACCACCGGCCCGCTACCCGCGTCGGGCGGATCGAGCACATCGGCCGGTGCCGGCAGTGTGAGCACGAGCTCGACTTATCCCGCGGCTTATGTGCCGTTGCGAGTCGATCAGGTCGACCAGTCGAGCGGCTCGACGCCCGGCGGCACTATCGCAACGGTGTCGACAGTGTCGCCGAGTTATGCCGCACAATTCGACCCGAGCACTGCGTTCGCCGACCAGGACGGCCTGGTCGCCGCGCCGAATGTCGATCTCGCCAATGAGTTCGTTCAAATGGCGGCTGCCAAGTACAGCTTCATCGCCAATGCGAAGGTCATTCAAGCCTACTCCGAAACGACGGAGTCACTCCTCGATATCAAGACTTGATGGCTGACCGATCGTACCGACGCCTCAATTGGCGGCTGGAACCAGCGCCGGCTTGATCTCCGTCAAAATCTGTCTCCCCGCAACCCGGTAAATGGGATTAGATTGCCGCCGGGGCAGCAGGGAGGTCCCATGTCAACTTATGTCGTCAGGTTCATGAAGGACGTGCTCGGCGAGTACGGCCGGCAGATCGAGGTCTGTCAGGGCGCACTCGAGATCGACGCCGCCGACGAGGACGAAGCCAAGGAGCGGGCGAAGGCGAGGTTTTGCAAGGACCAGGCGTTGCGTCACTGGTCGCTGCATGCCGATCGCATCCAGGTCAGACCGGCTGACTTTACCTCGTAGGGCCCAGCCCGGGCGCCGCGATCGGCGGCGGCGCGGTGACGCCGGCGCCGAGCGAACGCTGCACCATGACGGTATCGGACCAGCCGCCGTGGCGGTAAGCGACGCCGCACAACAGGCCGACGCGGGCGAAGGCGAATTTTTCGTGCAGCGCCAGCGAAGGGGCGTTGTCGGCATCGATATAGCCGATCATCTGGCGGAAGCCGGCCGCCGCACAGGCATCGATCAGCTCCTGGAGCAGCAGCCGTCCGACGCCGCGGCCGAGACGCCCGTGGTGGACATAGATCGAGTGCTTGGCCGTGTAGCGATAGGCCGGACGCTTGCGGAACAGCACCGCATAGGCGTAGCCGACCACCTCGCCACGATAGGTCGCGACCAGATGCGGCAGGCGGGTCTGTTTCAGGTTCTTGCGCCGGTCGCGCAGGTCGTCCGGTTCTGGCGCGCCGGTTCCCTCGACATCGCGCGGCACGCCATTGCGGACGTGATGGCGGTAGATCCGCAGCATCGCCTCGATATCGCTCTCGCGTGACGGCCGGACCAGAACCGGCTCGTCATCGGCGCGTGCAATCGCTGTTTCGTTCATCGGCCCCTACTCGGCAACGACGTAAGTATAGAGCCCGATCCGGCCGCGCGCATCGACCTCCTTGTAGACGCCCTGGATTTCCACATCGAAGCCCGGAAACGTATTGAAGCAGGTCTCGAACATCCTGAGATAATCCACCATGGGCTTGGCTCGTTCCGTCAGCCGCTCGCCGGGGACGATGGTGGCGATGCCGGGCGGATAGACCACAAAGGGCGTGGTCGCGATGCGGCCGGCGATCGCCTCGATCGGCAGATAGTCGACGTCGTTCTTGAACAGGAAGCGCGCGGCATCGCGCGGCGACATGGCAATCTCAGGCATGTGTTCCGGCATGAACTGTCGCGCCTGAAGCGCGCTGACATCGGCGGTACGGAAGAAGCGGTGCATCTCGCCGCAGAGGTCGCGCAGTCGCACGCCAGCATAGCGCGCCTGCCGCCGCTGATGGAATTCCGGGATCGCGTCGGCCAGCAGCGCATTGTCGTCGTGCAGTCTCTTGAAGGCAACGAGGCCGGAGATCAGCGTGCCGGCCTTGCTGGCCTCGACGCCGGGGGTGAGCAGAAAGAGCAGGGAGTTGAGGTCGTTCTTTTCAGGCACGATGCGGTTTTCGCGCAAGTACTGCGCGACGACCGGGGCGGGGATGCCGTGCTCGGCATAGGCGCCGGTGGTGCGGTCGAAGCCGGGCGTGAGTAACGTCAGCTTGTTCGGATCGGTCATGGCAAAACCCTCGGCCGTGCCGGGGAAGCCGTGCCAGTTGCTGTCAGGGCCGAGCTGCCACAGCGCGGGATTGGTCGCGAGCTCGTCGGTCGACAGCGTCTCCCAGGCAACGTTATGCGCGGCGCCGGGGCGGCTGACGTCGGGGATGGCAACGCGATCGGGCACGAACGGCTCGAAGAACCAGCGCCGGTCCGGGTTCTGTTCCTTCTCCTCGAACTCCCGGCGCATGGCGCGGATCTTTTTGCGCAGCTCGATGCCGAGGCGGATGGTGTCGTCCCATAGCACTTCGCCGGAGCGGCCCTTCATCATCTGCGCGCCAACGTCGAGCGAGGCGAACAGCGGATAAAACGGCGAGGTCGAGGCGTGCTGCATGAAGCTTTCGTTGAAGCGGCGGTGCTCGACGCGCCGCTTCTGGCCGCGGATGTGGCGGTCCTTGATATGGATCTGCGAGGCCTGCGAGAAGCTGGCAAGCTGCTTGTGGGTCGACTGCGTCGCGATGATGCCCGGTGCCTCCGGCGGGAGATTGGCAAGCCCCATCGCGAAGCGGCCGACGTAGAGCGGGTGGAACTTCATGAAGCCGGCCCAGGCCTCGTCGAACAGGATGTATTCGCAGAGGTGGCCGATGCGCTTCAGGATCATTTCGGCATTGTGAATCGTGCCGTCATAGGTGCATTGCTCGACCACGGCGACGCGGAACGGCCGTTCCTTGCGCCAGGCGTCCTTGTCCGTGACCAGCGGATGGTTGCGGATCGTCTCGCGCAGGGCCCGTTCGTCGAGCGCGTCCCAGCGCATCGGACCGATCAGGCCCCAGGCATTGCGGATGGTCGGGACATAGACCGGAATTCCGCCATTGATCATCAACGCGCCGTGATGGGCGGCCTTGTGGTTGTTGCGGTCGAACAGCACGAGGTCGCCGTCTGTGACGAGCGCGCCGAGCGCGACCTTGTTCGAGGTCGAGGTGCCGTTGAGCACGAAGTAGGTTTTCTCCGCGCCGAAAATCGCGGCGGCCTCCTTCTGCGCCTTCAGCGCCGGACCCTCATGGGTGAGGAGGTCGCCAAGATCGAGCACGGAATTGTCGAGGTCGTCGCGGAAGACGGACTCGCCGAGATGCTCGACGAAGACCCGGCCGATCGGGCTTCGGTTGTAGAACACGCCGCCATTGTGGCCCGGACAGGTCCAGAGCTGGTTGCCTTCCTCGGCATAATCGACCAGCGCGCCGAAGAACGGCGTCTTCAGCGTCTCGGCATATTGCTTGAGCCGGCTGATCAGGTTCTTGGCGATGAAGGTCGGCGTCTCCTCCGACAGGAAGACATAGCCATCGATGAAGTCGAGCACCTCGACCGGGAGATCCTCGAACCGCTTGCGCCGGATCAGGAGGATGATCGGGAAGTCGAGGCCGCGGCGCCGCATCAGATTGATCAGCGCCGATGTCTTGCCCTCCAGGCCTTTCTTGCCCCAATCCACCACCATGCAGCCGATCGCGGCGTCGGTCTGCACCGCCATCTCGGCGTCCTCCAGCTTGCGGGCCCGGACCACCTCGAAGCCGGAGCGCTGGATCTCCTCGATGATCTGGTTGAAACGGACGCCTTCGAGGTCGTCGGCGTCGAATACAGGTGCGGCGAACAGGAAGTTGAAGCGCTTGAAATAGTCCATGACGTGTCCCGAATGTGCAGAGACTGACAGGTCTCGGCACATTCGATGACAGTTCTATGACGGTGCGCGGGATGGCCCCAGCCCGCGCTTGCGGGGCGAGGGAAACGCTACCGCTTCGCCTCGCCGAACACCACCGTCGGCACCGCGCGATTGACGACCTCGCGCAGCGCAAAGCTCGATTGTACCCGCGCCACGCGCGGCAGGCGCGACAGTTCGGTGCGGTGGATGCGCTCGAAATCCTGGATGTCGCGGGCGAGCACGATCAGGATGTAGTCGTCGGTCCCCGACATCAGGAAGCAGCGCACGACGGAGGGGCACTTTACCACCTCCGCCTCGAACGCCTTCAGCGCCTCGTCGCTCTGGCTCTCCAGCGCAATGCGCACCAGCACCGTCGTGGTCAGGCCGAACTGCGCCAGATCGAGCGCGGCCTGGTAGGCCTGGATGTAGCCGTCATCCTCCAGCGTCTTCTGCCGCCGTGCCAGCGCGGTGCTGGAGAGGCCGACCTTGTTGGCGAGCTCGGTGTGGCTGGCGCGTGCATTGGTCGTAAGTTCCGCGAGAATCGCGAGATCTTTCCGGTCGAGGGCCAAGGTTTTGTTTCCAGCGTGAAAGGACACTTCCGCGACCGAAACCGGCGCGGGACGGCCAAAACTAGCGGATATTTGCACGAAACCAAACTGCTTGCGCCGCTACGATCATGGGGTGAATCAAAAGGAGCCCAGGATGCGTGTCGGTGTGCCCAAGGAGATCAAGGTGCAGGAATATCGCGTCGGGCTCACCCCGGGCGCTGTCCGCGAATATATCGCGGCTGGGCATCAGGTCACGGTTGAGACTGGAGCCGGCAGCGGCATCGGCGCGTCCGACGAGGTCTATCAGCGGGCGGGGGCCTCTATTGCCGCCGGTGCGCGCGACATCTTCGCCAAGTCCGACATGATCGTGAAGGTGAAGGAGCCGCAGAAAAGCGAGTGGACCCAGCTCCGCGAAGGCCAGATACTGTTTACCTATCTCCATCTCGCGCCCGATCCCGAACAGGCCAAGGGCTTGCTCGCGTCCGGCTGCACAGCGATCGCCTATGAAACCGTCACCGACGCGGCCGGTCACCTCCCGCTGCTCGCGCCGATGAGCGAAGTCGCCGGCCGCCTCGCCATCGAGGCCGCTGGCGCCGCGCTCAGGCGATCGGCCGGCGGTCGCGGGCTGCTGCTCGGCGGCGTGCCCGGCGTGCAGCCGGCGCGCGTCGTCGTGCTCGGCGGCGGTGTGGTAGGAACGCAGGCCGCGCGCATGGCCGCAGGCCTCGGTGCTGAAGTCACCGTGATCGACCGCTCAATTCCTCGTCTGCGCGAGCTAGATGATGTCTTCCTCGGGCGGGTGCGCACCCGCTTTTCGACCATCGAGGCCGTCGAGGAGGAGGTGTTCGCCGCCGACGTCGTGATCGGTGCGGTGCTGGTGCCGGGCGCGAGCGCGCCAAAGCTCGTGACGCGTGCGATGCTCAAATCGATGCGGCCGGGTGCTGTGCTGGTCGACGTCGCGATCGACCAGGGCGGCTGCTTCGAGACCTCGCACGCGACGACGCATGCGGAGCCGACCTACGAGGTCGACGGCGTCGTGCATTATTGTGTAGCGAACATGCCGGGCGCGGTGCCGGTGACGTCGAGCCAGGCGCTGAACAATGCGACGCTGCCGTTCGGTCTGATGCTCGCCAACAAGGGCTTTGCTGCCGTGCTGGAGAATCAGCATCTGCGCAATGGGCTCAACGTCCATCGCGGCCGCATCACCAACAAAGCGGTGGCGGAAAGTCTCGGGATGGATTTTGCACCGGTGGGAAGCGGGCTGGCGGCGTAGAGTCGCCAGACCTACGCCTTCGTCGACCTGTGCGGCCCGAGGTCCGGATCGTGCGTCATGCGCGATTAGTCCACCAACGCCATGGCATCGCCGAAAACGCGCGGCCGCTCGAGTTGCGGTAGTAAGTGCTCATGGTCGTCGTCGAGCACGTCCGGGTGGACGCCATGGGCCCTCCAACCCGGCAAAAGAAGAAAACTATTGCCTCAAGCTAGTCCGGCGGAAGGAGTTTCCCCGCCGGGGGGCAAAAACGCTAATCGCTTCCATTGCTGTTTGAGGCCGAAACGACGACATTTCGGTCACAGATTGATGGATTGGCCCATTATGGAACGCACTGGATTTGAGCCGTTCGGCGAGCAGCTGGTGTCCGCGACGGACACCCAGCCGAAGTCGCGCGCCGCAAAGCTCGTGTTGCGGGCCGGCACCGGCCTGTTCTGGTCGCTGGTCGCCGCCATCGTCCTGGCGCGTGCGGCCTTCTTCGAGCCCGGCGTCTACGACAGCTTCAGCCACGTGGCTTCGATCGCCAAGAACCTGCTGTTCTAAGCCGGTTATTCCGGGCTGAGGATATAACTTCTCTCGGCCCTGATATGTCGAAAACTTATTTCCCAGTCCAGCGACCCTGCGTATAAATCCTTCTCCCTAGGAGAGATTTGTGCCGCAGAATCAAGCATCCAGCCCGGCCGATGCCAAGCCGGCGACCGTCGCGAGCCGTATTGCGGCGCTGATTCCCGGCATTCTCCTCTGCATCGCCGTGGCCGGCGTTTCGGCCTCTCTTGAGCGGGCCGAACTGGGCGTCTTCGAGCACCCCTATGTCGAAGCGCTGGTGATGGCGATCCTGCTCGGCATGGCGCTGCGCAGCTTCTGGAAGCCGGCGACGCGCTGGCAGGCCGGCATCGCTTTCAGCGCCAAGCAGCTGCTCGAGGTCGCCGTCATGCTGCTGGGCGCCTCCATCAGTTTCGCCGCTATCGCAGCTTCGGGCATTGCCCTTTTGGCATCGATCGCCGCTGTCGTCGTCGTGGCGCTCTCCGTCTCCTTCGGCCTCAGCCGCCTGCTTGGTCTGTCGACGCGGCTCTCGATCCTGATTGCCTGCGGCAATTCCATCTGCGGCAATTCTGCCATCGCGGCGGTGGCGCCGATCATCGGCGCCACCAGCGACGAGATCGCATCCTCGATCTCCTTCACCGCCATCCTCGGCGTGATGATGGTGCTGGGCCTGCCGCTGCTGATCCCGCTATTGCAGCTCACCGCCACGCAATACGGCATCCTCGCAGGTTTGACCGTCTATGCAGTGCCGCAGGTGCTCGCGGCGACGGTGCCGGCCGGACTCGTCTCGACGCAGATCGGCACGCTGGTCAAGCTGATGCGCGTGTTGATGCTGGGGCCCGTGGTCGTCGGTCTCTCATTGGTCGCCTCGCGCTGGCAGACCGGCGCCAAGAAGACCAATGTCGGCTTCTTCCGTCTGGTGCCGTGGTTCATCCTCGGCTTCCTTGTGCTTGCGACGCTGCGCTCGCTCGAGATCGTGCCGGCGACAGTCGTAGGGCCCGTGACGAAGATCACGAGCTTCCTCACGGTGGTCTCAATGGCTGCGCTCGGCCTCGGCGTCGACGTGCGCGTGCTCGCCAATGTCGGCGGCAGGGTGACGGCCGCGGTGACGCTGTCGCTGATGTTGCTGCTAGGGATCAGTATCGTGCTGGTGCACTGGTTTAAGTGAGGCGAGCGAAGCTGCCGTAGGGTGGGCAAAAGCGCGTAGCGCTGTGCCCACCGTTCTTACCGCGATCGGAAAAGAAATGGTGGGCACGCTTCGCTTTGCCTACCCTACGAAACCTGTCATCCCGCAAGCGGGGCGAGGTTAAATCAGATCACATCCGCCAGCGAATGGCCATGCAGCTCGATGCTGAGCCCCTGCATGCCCATGTCGTTGATCTCGCCGCCCATGGCTTTCAGGCTTTCCTCGCGGATCAGCGACATCAGCCCGCGGCGTAGCGCCAAAAACTCCGACGACATCATCATCGATTGCTGCCGCGGGCGCTCTAAGGGAATCGGGATCTCGGCCTTGATCGAGCCCGGACGTGCGGTCATGCAGTAGACGCGGTCGGAGAGGAAGATGGCCTCGTCGATATCGTGGGTGACGAACAGCACCGAGATCTTTAGCCGCTGCCACATATTGGTGAGGATCTGCTGCATGATGACCCGGGTCTGCGCGTCCAGCGCGCCGAAGGGTTCGTCGAGCAGCAGCACCTTCGGTCCCGTCGCGAGTGCGCGGACGATACCGACGCGCTGCTTCATGCCGCCCGAGAGCTTTTCCGGATAATGCTTCTCGAAGGCCTCGAGGCCGGCGAGTCCGAGCAGGGTGCGCGCGGCGCGTTCGCGCTGCGAACGCGCCATGCCGCGCATCTTCAGGCCGAACTCGACATTCTCCCGCACAGTCTTCCATGGAAACAGCGAATATTGCTGAAACACCATGCCGCGCTCGGCACCGGGGCCGTTCACGCGTTCGCCATCGACGGTGACGATGCCGGTGGTGGGTTTAAGGAATCCCGCGACCGCATTGAGCAGCGTCGACTTTCCGCAGCCGGAGGGGCCGACGATGGAGACAAACTCGCCCGGCTTCACATGAATCTGCGTGTCCGTGACGGCCTGAACCGGCCCCTCGATGCTGTCATAGCTGAGGGAGAAGTTTCTGACCTCGATATGACCTTTCGGTTCGCTCGTCCGAATCTCGCTCACCTCGTTGACCTCCACGGCATTACCAGGTGTCCCGCGCCTCTGATGAGCAGGCTCGATCCCAGCCCGAGCACGCCGATCGCGATCATGCCGAGCGCGATGTCGGGATACTGGACCAGCGAATAGGCCTCCCATGTGAAATAGCCGATGCCGTACTGGCCCGAGATCATCTCGGCCGCGATCAACGATACCCAGGCGACGCCCATGCCGACGGTGAGGCCGGTGAAGATGTGTGGCAGCGAGGCCGGAAAGTACACCTCGCGGAAGATCGAGCGCTCGCGCGCGCCGAGACATTGCGCGGCGCGCACCAGCACGGGATCGACCAAGGACATCCCGTGCAGCGTGTTGACCAGGATCGGGAAGAACGAGCCGAGGAAGGTGATGAAGACGATGCTCTGCTCGTTGGTCGGCCACAGCATGATCGCCATCGGCACCCAGGCGATCGCCGGGATCGGCCGCAGCACTTCGGCCAGGGGGAAGATGATCTCGTGGACAAGCTTGAAGCGGCCCATGACCAGGCCGAGCGGCACGCCGGCGATCGCTGCCAGCGAAAAGCCGATGAAGATGCGCCGGCAGCTCAGCGCGATGTGCAGCAGGAATTTGGGATCGTGGATCGCCTTGGTGAAGCTCGCATAGACCGCGAGCGGCGAGGGCACGTTGGTGAAGCGCACGAAGAACACGACGCGATAGGTCGTGAGCAGGTGCCAGACCAGCAGGAAAGCGAGCAGCGAGATGATGCCGACCGCGGTGGCGCGCAGACGGCCCTGGTTCAGCCGGTACCAGCGCAGTGCCAGTGTACCGAAGGAGGGCGGTGTTGCGGGGGACGTGACGGCGGGCGTTGGGGCCGCCTCGGCAACGGCTGTTGGCATGCTGCTGTCCTCTGAATGTCTGAGGATGGCGGGACTGCTCACGTCTTGCCTCCGCTGACCGCCGCCTTGACCGCGTCCTCGAAGCCGAGCACCTTGCCGCTGATGTTGGCGGCATAGGCTTCCGCATCCTTCTTCAGCAGGAAAGGCGCGACATCGCCATTGCCGACCGCGAAGAAGGCCTGGTCGGCGAACAGCTTGATGCCGCGCGTGGTGTCGAAGACGTAGGCGACGTTGATCTTCTTGCCCTTGGCCTTGAAGTCGGCATAGGCCCCTAACGTGCAGCTCGCCGACGAGAACGGCAGGATGCCGGCGTCGTCGACCCAGACCTCGCCGGCCTTGCGCGGATCGGTGATCGGCTTCTTGCAGAAGCTGTCCTCACCGGAAATTTCGTAGTTCTTGGTGCTCGCAAGCTGCGCGTCGTAGTCGAGCTTCATCTCGGCATAGGCCTTGCGGATGTAGCTGTCGTCGACCCATTTTTTCGGATCGAACTCTTTCATGCGACCGAGATTCTGCAGCACCTTGACGTCGGTGGCGGCCGCATCGACCAGCGCCGGCTTGACCGTGGGGTCGGTGGTCATGTTGCCGCTCGGACCCAGGAAGATGTAGACGACCTCCTTGTTGATGCCGGTCCACTCCTGGATCTTCTCGGCGGCAAGCTTGGGATCGTCGTGCAGCCACTGGTTGGCGGCAATCAGCGCCTTCATGTAGGCGATGACGACTTCCGGATATTTTTCGGCAAAGTCCGTGCGAACCACGATGCCGTGGAAGGTCGGCAGATTGGTCTCGACGCCGTCAAAGATCTTTCGTGCAAAACCGCGGAACGGCAACAGCTCGGCAAAGGGGACGAAGTCGGCATGCGCGTCGATCTTCTTCTCTTGCAGGTTGGTCGAGCCGACCTCGGGACTCTGGCTGACGAGCTGGAAGAAATCGGACGAATAGCCGCGGTCCTGCATCGCCTTCAGTACCATGCCGTGCGCGGCGGAGCCGAAGGGCACGCTGACAAGCTTGCCCTTGAGATCGGCCAGATCGTAATAGGGCGAGTCTTTGTGAACGACGATGCCGTTGCCGGAACCGGAGAGACTGTAGGCGGCGATGCCGATCAGGCGGCTCTTGCTCTCGGGATTGCTGTCGAAGGTGAAGCCGTTCACGATCAGCGGGTAGTCGCCCATCATGCCGATCTGCAGCTTGTTTGCCATCATCGCGTTGGTGACGGGCGGCCCGGAAGTGAAGTTCTGCCACTCCAGCTCGAACTTGATGTTGGCGTATTTGCCGTCCTTCGGCAGGTATTTTTCGAGGAGATGCAGCTGGCGGATGACGACGCCCGCGGTCACCGTGTTGGTCGTGGTGTCCTGTGTTCCGATGCCGAGGGTAACGGTTTCCGCCGAAGCCGGCTGCGCGAGGAGTAACGCCAGCGACGTCACCGACATCGCGATCGAGAGCGTGGGAAGATGGCGGACCATTCTCATCCTCATTCGGTTGGATGTGCTGTGGTTGCCATGATTGGGTGAGGGCGTGGACAGGGCAAATCCGGAATGAACGCCGCAGTCGATTAGTTGCCGGGAAAAGCTGATTGCATACTCCTTGGGCAGTCCTGCACTATAAAGCCGCTTGCCTGTGCACCGGCGTCAGTCGGCGCCTTGGCCGCGCATCTCTTCCAGCACGTCGGGCCGGCAGACCACGATCTGCGATCGCTTGGTCACGACGATTCCCTTCTCCTGCATGCGTTTCAGGCTGATCGTGACCCATTGCCTGGTGGCGCCGACCATGTGGGCGATGTCGGCATGGGTGAAGGCGGCGGCGATCACCCGGCCGTCGGCATCCTCGACACCATAGAGATCGACCAGATGCAGCAACAGATGCGCAAGGCGCTGCGTGATCGAGCGTGTTCCGAGCATCTGGGCCAGCGCGGAATAGCATTTGCCCTTGAAAGTGAGGCCCTCGATCAGACCAATCGCGAGGTTCGGGATCTCGACGGCAAGCGACCGCAGCTCCTTTCCGGGCAGGTGCACCACGCTGCAATTGCTGGATGCGACGCCGGACCATTGATGCACGGTGCCTTCGAACACTTCGGGCCCGCCGACGAAATTGCCGACATGCCAGTAGGCGAGGGTAATCTCGCGTCCGAGCGGAGAGGTATAGAATACGCGAATGCGGCCGCTCTCGATCAGCCAGATGCCGTCGTGCTTGCCGCCCTGGCTGAACAGCGTCTGGCCGCGGTTGAGCACTTTTCGCCGGCCCTGCTTCAGCACCAGCTCTCGCTCGCGCGGAGAAAGTTTGTCCATCAGTGGTGGCGGCCCACCAATCCATTGCTGGTTCTCAGTCAGCAGCAGCGAGGAACTGCCCGCAGGCCGGATTGTCGGGGAAACAGTCCCGCGAACCGCATTCGCTGCCTGCAACATCGTCTGCCTCCGGAACGTTCAAATCGTTCTAAAGAGGAGCAATGTCCGTGCCAATCACTCGGCTGTCATCGTCCGCGAAGTGCAGGCGATCCAGTATTCCAGAGACGTCAAAGGGATACGGATAGGCCGCGGCGTACTGGATTCTCCGCCTTCGCGGGGAATGACAGCGGAGTGCGGGGGAGATCGAGCCCTTAACGCCCCGCCAAGCTCAGCAAATACGGCTTGGGGTAAATCCCCCGATTGTGTCCGTCTGAAAACGAGATGTTCAGACCGTAGCCGAGATCGCCGATCTCGGTAATCGCAATCCCAGGAAAAGCTTCAGGGAAGCGGCCGTCGAAGCGGGCGCGGGTGCAGTGGGCGCATTTGCAGGAGAGGCGGAGTTTTTCGGCAGGGACGCTCAGCGCATCGCCCTCGGTGGTGCGGACAAGGAGCGTCGCGAGATCGGCGCTGGCTTCATAGTCGGCCACGGTCGGTGCCACCAGGGCTATGGTCATGAGGTATCTCCGGCTCTCATTTACGTCGATGCCGGCGAGCGCGAATAGCAACTAATTGCCGGCGCGGACGTGGCCCACGTGCCATCTCTTCAATCACCGCTCGCGAATTGTGAAACTAATCGACCGGGATTTTCAATTCCGCGTTGCCGGAATCCCGTCTCTCCGAAACTTTGTGCGCCATCGACGGCAAGGAGAGACCATGAGCGCATTTCAGAAGGAAACGATTTTGTCGGTCAGGCACTGGACCGACTCCCTGTTCAGCTTCACCGCGACGCGCGATCCCGGCTTCCGTTTCCAGAATGGCCAGTTCGCCATGATCGGGCTCGAAGTCGAGGGCAAGCCGCTGATGCGCGCTTACAGCATGGCGAGCGCCAATCATGAGGAAGAGCTCGAGTTCTTCTCGATCAAGGTGCAGGACGGTCCGCTGACCTCGCGTCTGCAGAAGATCAGGGAAGGCGACATCATCCTGGTCGGCCGCAAGGCGACCGGCACGCTGATCACCGGGAATCTCATTCCCGGCAAGCGCCTCCTGCTGCTCTCGACCGGTACCGGCCTCGCGCCGTTCGCCAGCCTGATCAAGGATCCTGACGTCTATGAGAATTACGAGACCATCGTGCTCGCCCATGGCTGCCGGCAGGTCTCGGAGCTCGCCTATGGCGAGCACCTTGTCTGCGGTCTGCGAGATCACGAATTCTTCGGCCCTCTGATCCGCGACAAGCTGGTCTACTACCCGACCGTGACCCGCGAGCCGTTCCGGAATCGGGGCCGCATCACCGACCTGATCGCCTCCAACCAGATGTTCGACGACATCGGGCAGTCCGGCCTTGATATCGAGACCGACCGCATCATGCTCTGCGGCAGCCCGGCAATGCTGGAGGAACTCCCCGCGATGTTTGCCGCGCGCGGCTTCGTCGAGGGCAATCACAGCCAGCCCGGCCATTTCGTGATCGAGAAGGCTTTTGTCGAGCGCTGAGGCGCAAATCGCAGCCCGGCGACAACTAATTGCTATCGCCGGCACGTCACCTGAACAAATCTGATGCAAAGGCGCCGGATCGGCGGACCAGGAGCAAGCGATGGCACTAGATCAGATCGTCGACGGACTTTCGGAAGTTTCCTGCGATGTGCTCGTGATCGGCGGCGGCACAGCCGGCCCGATGGCGGCGCTGAAGGCGAAGCTGAAGAACCCGAAGGCCAATGTCGTCCTGCTCGAAAAGGCCAACGTCAAGCGCTCCGGCGCGATCTCGATGGGCATGGATGGGCTCAACAACGCCGTCATCCCTGGCTATGCGACGCCGGAGCAGTACACCAAGGAAATCACCATCGCCAATGACGGCATCGTCGATCAGAAGGCGGTCTATAAATATGCCCAGAACTGCTTTGAGATCATCGAGGAGCTCGACAGTTTCGGCATCCGCTTCCTGAAGAACGAGAACGGCGATTACGCCGTCAAGAAGGTGCACCATATCGGCACCTATGTTCTGCCGATGCCGAACGGCGAGACCGTGAAGAAGGCGCTCTACCGCCAGCTCCGCCGCGCCCGCATCCTGATCTCGAATCGCTACATGGCGACGCGGCTGCTCAAATCGTCCGACGGTCGCATTGCCGGTGCGATTTCCGTCAACACCCGCACGGCCGAGATCCTGGTGATCAAGGCCAAGGCCGTGATCCTCTGCATGGGCGCCGCCGGCCGGCTCGGTCTGCCGACCTCGGGCTACATGTTCGGCACCTATGAGAACGCCGCCAATTCCGGCGACGGCTATGCGATGGCGTATCACGCGGGTGCGGCGCTCGCGAACCTCGAATGCTACCAGATCAATCCGCTGATCAAGGATTATAACGGCCCGGCCTGCGCCTATGTCGCCGGTCCGTTCGGCGCATTTACAGCCAATAACGAGGGCTCGCGCTTCATTGAATGCGACTACTGGTCCGGTCAGATGATGCTGGAGTTCTACAACGAGCTGTTGTCCGGCAAGGGCCCGGTGTTCCTCCAGCTCAAGCATCTGCATCCTGACACGATCTCCGAGATCGAGTCCACGCTGCACAAGGTGGAGCGGCCGACGCGCGGCCTGTTCCAGCAAGGGCGTGGGGTCGACTACCGCAATGACTCGATCGAGATGCATATCTCCGAGATCGGCTTCTGCTCCGGCCACAGCGCCTCGGGCGTGTTCGTCGACGACAATGCCCGCACCACCGTGCCCGGCCTCTACGCCGCCGGCGACATGGCGAGCGTGCCGCACAATTACATGCTCGGCGCCTTCACCAACGGTTCGGTCGCCGGCATCGATGCGATGGAGTTTGCCGACAATCACGACTTTGCGGAGTTCGATGCGCAGGACGTCGCAAAGGAGCGTGACCGTGTGCTGGCGCCGACCAGGCGCGAGGACGGCATTCCGCCGAACCAGGTCGAGTACAAGACCCGCCGCCTTGTCAACGACTATCTCCAGCCGCCAAAGGTCACGCGCAAATACGAGCTCGGCATGCGCCGTCTCGCCGAGACGCGGCAGGACATGCAGGAGCATATGATCGCACGCAACGCGCACGAGCTGCTCCGCGCCCTCGAAGTGCAGTCGATCATGGATTGCGCCGACATGGCGGTGCATGCCTCGCTGTATCGCGAGGAAAGCCGCTGGGGCCTCTATCACTGGCGCACGGATTTTCCGGAGAAGGACAACGAGAACTGGTTCTGCCATACGCTGCTGTCCAAGCAGAACGGCAAGATGACCAGCGAGAAGCGCGCGGTAGAGCCCTATGTCGTGCCGATCGCCGACGACGAGAAGGACCTCTACGACAAGCAGCGCATCCGCGCCACTGCCTGATCCACCGCACCCTAGCAACAGGAGACATAAAATGCCTCTCGCGTCCTATCAGACATCGGTTCCGGTGGTCGTCGACGACGCCAAATGCATTGCCGATAAGGGCTGCACCGTATGCGTCGACGTCTGCCCGCTCGACGTGCTGCGCATCAGCGACATGACCGGCAAGGCCTACATGGCCTATGACGAGTGCTGGTACTGCATGCCCTGCGAGGCCGATTGCCCGACCGGCGCCGTCACGGTCAACATTCCCTATCTGTTGAGGTGAGCATGTCGAGCCCGTTCGAATCCTACGACGATCTCGAAGACGCCGACGAGCGGCTTCAGGCCGCCGATCCCGCCGAGCGCCGCGTCGCGATCATCGCGCTCGGTCATTCCGGCGACCCCGCCGCGGTTGGTCATCTCGCCAGTATCGTAACCGATCCCGATGCCGGCGTGCGCCAGCAGGTCGCGATGGCGCTGGGCGAGTTCGACGGGCCGGAAGCGGCAGGCGCGCTGGTGAAGCTGCTGGTCGATCCGGAAAGGATCGTGGCATCGGCCGCGGCCGACAGCATGGCCGAGTTCAAGGATCCGGCTTGTGCTGAAATCATTCTGCCGCTGGTCAAGCACGCCCACGCCTTCGTCCGCATGGGCGCGCTGCGCGCGCTCAAGGAGTTACGGCGCAAGGATACGCTCAAGCCCGCGCTGGAAGCGCTGCAGGATTCCGATGCCGCCGTGCGGGTGCAGGCGATCGGCGTGATCGGCTTCCTGAAGCTGGAGGAATCCATCCCCGCGCTGACCGCGCTGATCAACGATCCCGATGCGCATGTCCGCCGCGCCGCCGTGAGCGCGCTGGCCTTTTCGCAGATGAAGCCCGCGGCTGAGACGATTACGCGAGCCTTGAAGGACGCCGACTGGATGGTCCGCGAGATGGCGGCGGAAACGCTCGGTCTCAACGTCAACGGTTCGATCGCCGCCGACCAGCTCGTCGGTGCGCTCGCTGATGGGTTCTGGCAGGTGAGGCTGAAGGCGATCCGCAGCCTCGGCAAGATGAAGATCGAGCGCGCGGTGCGGCCGATCGGCAATTGCATCAACCACGATCAGGCGAATTTGCGCAAGGAAGCGGCCGCCGCACTCGGTGAGATCGCCCATCCCGACGGTGAAGCATTCCTGGCCGTCATCGCCGACGATGCCGATCCGGATGTCCGCAAGAACGCACGCTGGGCCTTGCAGCAGATCGCGGCCCGGAAGGCGCGAGCAGGCACATAAAAGGCGCGGGCAGGGGCATAGCGGCTCATCGCTGCCGGTCTGGACTTCCCCTGCCAGACGTTTATTTGTCTTCGCCAACGTGACCGGCTTCTGATTGAACGCGGCCGGTCCGAAAAACAGCGAGGACGCCGGCCATGACGACACTGTCCGTTAAAGACCTTCTCCCCGAGGATGGAACAAAGGGGACGCTGGTCGGTCGCGTCTGGCTGCCGCAGGCGAACGGTCCGGCGGTGGTCGCCGTGCGCAGCGACGGCGTCTTCGACGTCACCGCGAAATTCCCGACCGTCAGCGCCCTCTGCGAGGAGGACAATCCGGCCAAGTCGCTTGCCGCGACCAAGGGCGAGCGTATCGGCGATCTCGAAGCCATTGTCGCCAACACGGCGCCGGATGGGCGCGATACGAAAAAGCCCTGGCTGCTCGCGCCGGTCGATCTCCAGACCTTGAAGGCTGCCGGCGTCACCTTCGCCATCTCGATGCTGGAACGCGTGATCGAGGAGCGGGCCAAGGGCAATCCGGCCTCGGCCGACGCGATCCGGAAGGAAGTGACACGATTGATCGGCGACGATCTGTCAAAGCTCAAGCCGGGCTCGGACCAGGCGATGCATCTAAAGCAGGTGCTGATCGACCAGAACGCCTGGAGCCAGTATCTCGAGGTCGGCATTGGCCCCGATGCCGAAGTCTTCACCAAGGCGCCGACCCTGTCCTCGGTCGGCACCGGCATGGACGCCGGGCTGCATCCGAAGTCGACCTGGAACAACCCCGAGCCGGAGCTGGTGCTGTTCGTCTCCAGCCGCGGCAAGATCGTCGGCGGCGCGCTCGGCAATGACGTGAATCTGCGTGACTTCGAGGGCCGCTCGGCGCTGCTGTTGTCGAAGGCCAAGGACAACAACGCCTCGTGCTCGATCGGACCGCTGCTACGCCTGTTCGACGACACATTCACGCTCGACGACGCGCGCAAGCTCAATATCAGCCTGAACGTGAGGGGCGCGGACGGTTTCGTTCTCGACGGCCATTCCTCGATCAGCATGATCAGCCGCGATCCGACCGATCTCGTCGCGCAGACCATCGGCAAGGTGCATCAGTATCCTGATGGCTTCGTTCTGTTCCTCGGCACGATGTTCGCGCCGGTCAAGGATCGCGACGCGCCGGGGCAGGGCTTCACCCACAAGCGCGACGACATCGTCACCATCGCCGCACCTCAGCTCGGCAAGCTCGTCAACCGCATGCGCACCAGCGACGTGTGCGAGCCCTGGACGTTCGGCATCGGCGCACTGATGAAGAACCTGGCGCAGCGGAAGTTGATCTAGCGCTTCGCGTCTCCGCGCGTCGACTAGGTCGCCATCCGCACGGCGCACGGTGGCCCCACACTAACTAACTCCGTCATCTCCACGTTGCATCAGTGGACGAAAGTCCCGCTTGGCGTGTGATCTGCTCCGCCAACTCGGCATCTCTCTTCATTCGGCTAAATAGTCAGATAATATGACTATACGGACGTAAACTTCCGTGAAATAGTGCCTCCCGCCGCCCTCAAAGGCCGGCTTGAGGGTGCCATGCTACCAATCGGCGCCCCGGACAACATTTTGGGAGACACGCCTGATGACCTTCAAAGCCCTTTTTGCGGCCAGCGCCACGGCCGCGTTGTTGCTCGCGCTGCCGGCCAATGCGGCCGAGCTCACCATCGGCTTCTCGCAGATCGGATCGGAATCCGGCTGGCGCGCGGCCGAGACCTCGGTCTCCAAGCAGGAGGCCACCAAGCGCAAGGTCAATCTCAAGATCGCCGATGCACAGCAGAAGCAGGAGAACCAGATCAAGGCGATCCGCTCCTTCATCGCGCAGAATGTCGATGCGATCTTCCTCGCGCCCGTGGTCTCGACCGGCTGGGATTCGGTGCTGAAGGAAGCCAAGGAAGCCAAGATCCCGGTCGTGCTGCTCGACCGCGACATCGATCCGTCCGGCAAGGACCTCTATCTCACCGCCGTCACCTCGGACAGCGTGCATGAAGGCGCGGTCGCCGGCGAATGGCTTGCCAAGACCGTAGGCGAGAAGGCCTGCAACGTCGTCGAATTGCAGGGCACGGTCGGCGCCAGCGTCGCCGCCAACCGCAAGAAGGGTTTTGACACCGCCATCGCCAAGCACGCCAATTTGAAGGTGGTGCGCAGCCAGACCGGCGACTTCACCCGCGCCAAGGGCAAGGAAGTCATGGAGAGCTTCATCAAGGCCGAAGGCGGCGGCAAGACGATCTGCGCGGTCTATGCTCACAACGACGACATGATGGTCGGCGCGATCCAGGCGATGAAGGAAGCCGGCCTCAAGCCGGGCAAGGACATCCTCACCGTCTCGATCGACGCGGTTCCCGATATCTTCAAGGCGATGGTGGCGGGCGAGGCCAACGCGACGGTCGAGCTGACGCCGAACATGGCGGGCCCGGCCTTCGATGCCGTCGCGGCGTTCAAGGAGAAGGGCACTGTTCCGCCGAAGTGGATCCAGACCGAATCCAGGCTTCTCACCGTCGCCGACGATCCGCAGAAGGAATACGACAGCAAGAAGGGCCTCGGTTACTGAGGCGGGCACCTTGCCGGATCGCGCTTTGCGGTCCGGCAACCCCCCTTCGCATCCGCCGCACGAACGAATAGGCTGGGTGTCCGCAGCATAAGCGGGCGCCGGTGGGAGTGACGTCGTTATGGAGAACAGCCTTGATCCGGCTTCTTGCCTGCTGGAGGCGCGCGGGATCAGCAAGAGCTTCGGTGCGGTGCGCGCGTTGCAGGAGGTCGACTTCACGCTTCGTCCTGGCGAGATCCATGCTCTGCTCGGCGAGAACGGCGCCGGCAAATCCACGCTGATCAAGGTCATCACCGGCGTGTTCCCGCGCGATGCCGGTGTCGTCCGTCTGGGCGGCGAAGAGGTCGCGCCGCGTTCTGCCAAGGCCGCGCTGCAGGCCGGTATTGCCACCGTTTACCAGGAGGTCAACCTGCTGCCGAACCTGTCGGTGGCGCAGAACCTGTTTCTCGACCGCCAGCCGATGCGCTTCGGCATCGTGCGCGAAGGCGAGATGCGTCGCCGCGCCAAAGCGCTGCTCACGGAGTTCGGCCTCGATATCGATGTCGCAGCGCCACTCGACCATTATTCGGTGGCCGTACAGCATGTCACAGCGATCGCGCGGGCCGTCGATCTTTCCGCCCGCGTGCTGATCCTGGACGAGCCGACCGCGAGCCTCGACCGTCATGAGGTCGAGATACTTTTCGGCATCATGCGCCAGTTGGCCAAGCGCGGCTTCGGCATCGTCTTCGTCAGTCATTTCCTCGACCAGGTCTACGAGATATCCGACCGCATCACCGTGCTGCGCAACGGTCGCCTGGTCGGCGAGCGCGAGACCGCTTCGCTGCCACGGCTCGAGCTGATCCGGATGATGCTCGGCCGCGAGCTGGCCGAGACCACCAGCGCGCGGGCGGCAGTCGGCGAGCACAAGGTTCGCGAGATCTGTGCGAGTTTCGAGAACTACGGCAAGGCCGGCTATGTCGCCCCGTTCAATCTCGAGCTGCGCCGTGGCGAGGTCGTTGGCCTCGCTGGCCTCCTCGGCTCGGGTCGCACCGAGACGGCGCGGCTGGTGTTCGGCGCCGAGCGCGCCGATGGCGGGCAGGCGAGGGTGGAAGGCGCTTCCGTGCGGCTGCGGTCGCCGCGAGATGGCGTGCGCCACGGCTTTGGCTATTGCCCGGAGGAGCGCAAGACCGACGGCATCGTCGCCGAGCTCACCGTGCGCGAGAATATCGTGCTGGCGCTTCAGGCCAAGCGCGGGCTGCATCGGCCGCTGTCGCGTCGCGAGCAGGACGAGATCGCGCGCCGTTACGTCAAGATGCTCGACATCCGCCCGCCCGATGCCGAACGGCCCGTCGGCCTGCTCTCCGGCGGCAATCAGCAAAAGGTTCTGCTGGCGCGCTGGCTCGCGACTTCGCCGCGGCTCCTCGTGCTGGATGAACCCACGCGCGGTATCGATGTCGGCGCGCATGCCGAGATCATCCGCCTGATCCGCGAGCTCTGCGACGATGGGCTGGCGTTGCTCGTGATCTCCTCGGAACTCGACGAGATCGTGACCTATTCCGACCGTGTGGTCGTGCTGCGCGATCGTGCCCATGTCGAGGAGCTCTCGGGCGAGGCCATCGACGTCACCAACATTCTCGCGGCCATCGCCGCCGATGGCGCAGCGATGCAAGAGGCCCGGGCATGACAGCGCTATTGCCGCGCCGCGGCCTTGCCCAGATCCTTGCGCTGATCGTCATCCTGGCAGTCGATCGCGTGGTGTCGCCGCAATTCTTCGACCTGCGTCTCCAGGACGGCCGTCTGTTCGGCAGCATCATCGACGTGCTCAACCGCGGCACGCCGGTGGCGCTGCTCTCGCTCGGCATGGTGCTGGTGATCGCGACGCGCGGCATCGATCTCTCCGTCGGCGCGGTAATGGCGATCTGCGGCGCGATCGCGGCGAGCCTCGCCGACAGCCACGGCCTGCCGGTGGTGCTGGCGGCGGCGCTCGGCGCGGGGCTCGTCTGCGGATTGTGGAACGGCTTCCTCGTCGCGGTGCTTGGCATGCAGCCGATCGTGGCGACGCTGATCCTGATGGTCGCCGGTCGCGGCATCGCCCAGCTCATCACCGAAGGTCGCATCGTGACCTTCACGTCGCCGGATCTGGTCTGGCTCGGCAACGGCGCCATTCTCGGCGTGCCGGTGCCGATCGCGATTGCGCTCGGCATGCTGCTCCTCACCGGCGCAGTGGTGCGCGGCTCGGCGCTCGGGCTCCTCATCGAGGCGACCGGCGGCAATGCGCGGGCGAGCGAGCTTGCCGGCGTCGGCACGCGCGCGATGATCTTGGCGGTCTATGTCTGGTGCGGCGTTTGCGCCGCGCTCGCCGGCGTGATCGCCGCGGCCGACATCATGGGCGCGGATGCCAACAATGCCGGCCTTTGGCTCGAGCTCGACGCCATCCTCGCGGTGGTGATCGGCGGCACCTCGCTGTTCGGCGGCCGCTTCAGCCTTGTCCTGGCGGTGCTCGGTGCGCTGATCATTCAGACCATGAACACCGGCATTTTGCTGTCAGGCTATCCGCCGGAGTTCAACCTGCTGGTCAAGGCCATGGTGGTGCTCGCGGTGCTGCTGCTGCAATCGCCAAAACTGTCCGGCTTTGCCGGTATCATGGCGTGGCTGCGGGGGACGAAACCATGAAAGGCCTGCCGCCCGTCCTGATCACGGCCCTCGTCCTCGTCGCAGGCTTCGCCCTCTGCGCGCTGCAGTTTCCCAACATCGCCTCGACCCGCGTGGTCGGCAATCTCCTGACCGACAACGCCTTTCTTGGCATCGTCGCAACCGGCATGACCTTCGTCATCATCTCCGGCGGCATCGATCTGTCGGTCGGCTCGGTGATCGGCTTCACCACCGTGTTCGTGGCGCTCTCAATCGAGCGCTGGGGTGTGCCGCCGCTGGTCGCTTTCGTCGCCATCATCGTGCTCTCGGCGGCCTTTGGCGCCGCGATGGGCGCGATCATTCACGTGTTCGACCTGCCGCCGTTCATCGTCACGCTTGCCGGCATGTTCCTGGCGCGCGGCGCGAGCTTCTTGCTCTCGACGGAATCTGTGCCAATCACGGCGCCGGTCTATTCAACCGTGTCGGATTTCGCGTTGCGCATGCCCGGGGGCGGGCGGTTGACCGCGATCGCGATCATCATGCTCGCCATCGTGATTGGCGGCGTTCTGCTGCTGCGTCTCACCCGGTTCGGCGCCAATGTCTATGCACTCGGCGGCGGCCGGGCCACCGCAAGCCTGATGGGCGTCGCGGTCGGCAGGATGACAGTGAAGATCTACATGCTGTCGAGCGTGCTCGCAGGGCTAGCCGGCATCGTGTTCTCCTTCTACACCAGCGCCGGCTATTCTCTCTCCGCCGTCGGCGTCGAGCTCGATAGCATCGCGGCCGTGGTCATCGGCGGCACGCTGCTCACGGGCGGGCAGGGCTCGGTGATCGGCACCTTCCTCGGCGTGCTGATCCAGGGCATGATCCAGACCTACATCAATTTCGACGGGACCCTGTCGAGCTGGTGGACCAAGATCGCGACCGGCGTCTTGCTGTTCGCCTTCATCGCCCTGCAGCAGGGGCTGGTCGCACTGGCGCGACGGCCGGTGGCGAAACGCGCGGGAGCCGTCTCATGACCTCGCGCATCGTCATCATCCCGACAAGGCGGGCTCATTCCAACCACGCGGAAGTGGCTCGCTCGATCGGCGTCGATATCATCGCTGGCCGCTATGCGGAAGGGGCGCGGCTTCCGGGCGATGCCGAGCTGATTGCGATGTTCGGCGTGTCGCGGCCGGTGCTGCGCGAGAGCGTGAAGACGCTGGTCGCCAAGGGGCTTTTGACTACCAAGGCGCGGGTCGGCACCGTCGTCCGCGAGCGCGCCGCCTGGAACATGTTCGATGCCGACGTGCTGGCCTGGCATCTCGACGCCGGCATCGACAAGCGCTTCCTCGACGACCTTGCCGAGATCCGCCTCGCGGTCGAGCCGCGCGCCGCAGCGCTGGCGGCGGCGCACCGGTCCGAGGAGGATATCGCAGAGCTTCGCCGCAGCATGGAACGGATGCGGCTCGAGGCTTCCGATTCCGTCAGCTTTGCCGATGCCGACCTCGCGCTGCACGTTGCGGTGGCGCGGGCATCGGGTAATCTGTTCATGCGCTCGATCGGGCATGTGATCGAGGCCGCCTTGCGCGCCTCGTTCCTGCTCAGTGCCCCGGTCGAGCCGGAGGACCGCGACACCGTGCTGCTCTGGCATCAGAAGATCGTCGATGCGATCACGTGCGGCGATGCCGGGATGGCGTCGGAGGCGATGGTCTATGTCATTCACAACGGCATGCGCCGCCATGAGGGCACTGTGATCGAGACGGCCCCTGCCGAGCCGCTGCCGTCCGCGAAAGTGGAGAATAAGCGTGACTGAACTTCGCATCGCCATCGTCGGCTTCGGCAAGATTGCGCGCGACCAGCATGTCGGCGCAATTGCCGCAGTGCCAGGCGCGATGCTCGCCGCAATTGCGAGCCGCAACGCCTCGCTGCCGGGCCTGCCGCATTTCGCGACCGTCGAGGAACTGCTGGATAAGGGACCGCAGATCGACGCGGTGTCGCTCTGCACGCCGCCGCAGGTGCGTCGTGGCCAGGCCGCCGCGGCTCTCGCCGCCGGCAAGCATGTCATGCTGGAGAAGCCGCCCGGCATCGGCGTTGCCGAGCTCGATCCGTTGATCGCGATGGCGTCGGAGGCAAAGCGGACCCTGTTTGCGACCTGGCATTCGCGCCATGCACCCGCGGTCGAGCCGGCCCGCGAATGGCTGGCTGCGCGCCGGATCAAATCGGTGCACATCAATTGGAAGGAAGACGTCCGCGTCTGGCATCCCGGCCAGGCCTGGATCTGGGAGCCGGGCGGGCTCGGCGTGTTCGATCCCGGTATCAACGCGCTATCGATCCTGACCCGCATCCTGCCGAGGCCGGTGTTTGTCATCGCGGCTGAGCTCGCTTTTCCGGCCAATTGCCAGTCGCCGATTGCCGCCAATTTGACGCTGACCGACATCGGCGGCTTGCCGATCACGGCCGAATTCGACTTCCGCCAGACCGGGCCGCAGAGCTGGGATATCCTGGTCGAAACCGACGAGGGCCGGATGACCTTGTCCCGCGGAGGCAGGATCATGGCGGTCGACGGCAAGGTTGTTGCCGACGCGCCCGATGAGGAATATCGCGAGTTGTATCGGCGCTTCGTCAAGCTTGCCGCGAGCGGCACGAGCGACGTCGATCTGGCACCGCTTCGCCTCGTTGCCGACGCTTTCCTGCTCTGCAAGCGCAACATCGTCGAACCATTTGTGGACTAGACATGGCTGGCTCGAAAATAACAAAAGACGTTTTTGGAACGCTGCCAGACGGACGCAAGGTCGAGCGCATCGTGCTGTGCGGCGAGGGCGGGTTTGAGGCTCGCATCATCACTCATGGCGCGGTGATCCAGGCGCTGATCGCGCCGGACGCTAAGGGCGGTTACGACGACGTCGTGCTCGGCCATGATGCCTTTGCCGGCTATCTCGCCGAACGGAAGTTTTTTGGCGCGACCGTCGGCCGCTACGCCAACCGCATCGCCAACGGGCAGTTCTCGCTCGATGGCGAGACCTTCCAGCTTCCAATCAACAACGGCCCGAATGCGCTGCATGGCGGCCTCGACGGCTTTGACCGCAAGCTCTGGGACATAGCCGAGCTCGACGATGGCGCTAGTCCTGCGGTTACGCTGACCTACAGCAGCCCGCATGGCGAGGAGAATTATCCCGGCAAGCTCGATGTGCGCCTGACCTATCGCGTCACCGGGCCGGCCGAGCTGTCGTTGACGATGGAGGCACGGACCGACCGTCCGACCATCGTCAACCTGACCAACCACAGTTTCTTCAATCTGGAAGGCGCGACCTCAGGCACGCCCACCCTCGATCACAGGCTGACGGTTAAGGCCGAGCATTTCCTGGCCATCGATCCCACCGCGATTCCGCTGCCGGAGCCGCCGCGCGCCGTGGCCGGCACGCCGTTCGATTTCCGTGAGGCACACGCCGTCGGCGCGCGCATTCGCGAGAGCGATCAGCAATTGCGCAACGGCAGGGGCTACGACCACACCTATTGTCTCGCGCGCGACGGCAAGCTCGCGCTCGCGGCCCGGCTGGAGGCGCCGCGCTCGGGTCGCATCATGGAGCTGTTGACCGATCAGCCCGGCCTCCAGGTCTATTCCGGCAACTATCTCGACGGCACGATCTCGGGCAAGGGCGGCAAGCTGATCCGGCAGTCGGACGCGTTGTGCCTGGAGCCCCACATGTGGCCCAATTCACCGAACCGGCCTGATTTCCCGAGCCCGCGCCTCGATCCCGGTGGCGTCTATCGGCATCACACCGTCTATCGCTTCGCCGTGAGGACGCCATGATGGAGGAGGTGCTGACCTCTGTTCTCTCCGCCGACCACTGTCACCTCGGCGAAGGCCCGACCTATGATGTCACCACCGATACAGCGTGGTGGTTTGATATTCGCGAGGGGCGCCTGTTCGAGGCGCATCTTGGCAGTGGCGCGATCCGCATCCATGCGCTTGGCCGGATGGCGAGCGCGCTTGGGCGGATCGATGCCGAACACCAGCTGGTTGTCGCGGAAGATGGTTGTTACATCCGCAGCGTGGCCGACGGCGCGATGACGCTGTTCTGCCCGCTCGAAGCGGACAATCCCGCCACGCGCTCCAACGATTGCCGCGTGCATCAATCAGGCACGTTCTGGATCGGCACCATGGGACGCAAAGCCGAGCGGGAGCTAGGAGCGATCTACGCGCTCCACCGCGGCAAGATCTCGACGCTGTTTCCTGGCATCAGCATTCCCAACTCGATCTGCTTTTCGCCGGACGGCACCACTGCCTATTTCACCGACACCGCGCGCGCCGTGCTCTATGCGGTGCCGCTCGATCCCGCCACCGGCCTGCCGCGCGGCGAACCGGAGGTGCTGCTGCATCACACTGGCATTGGCGGCCTCGACGGCTCGGTATGCGACGCCGACGGGCAAATCTGGAACGCCTGCTGGGGGGCGGGCCGCGTCGACGTCTACTCGCCGCAAGGCGAGCGCCTGCGCTCGCTGCGCGTGCCGGCCAGGCAGGCGAGCTGTCCCGCTTTCGTCGGCGCCGATCTGTCGCGCCTGCTCGTCACCTCGGCGTGGCAGGATATGGATGCCGAGGCGCGCGCCGCCGATCCGCAGGCCGGCTGCACCTTTCTGCTACAAGCCTCCGCGCGCGGTCGCGCGGAGCCCGATGTCAAGCTCGCATAGGAGATCCGAAGCCGACGCCGACCTTTACCTCTGTTCTCGACGACACTAAGAATCAGTCTGATACCCAAAGGGAGTGAAGCATGTTGAAATTGAAGACGACATTTCTCGCATTGGCGCTGGCCGGCGCCGCAACGATGGCCGCAGGCGTCACCGCCTCCGCACAGGAGAAGGCGACCGTGGGCATCTCGATGCCGACGAAATCCTCGGCGCGCTGGATCGACGACGGCAACAACATGGTCAAGGTGCTGAAGGAGCGCGGCTACAACACCGACCTGCAATATGCCGAGGACGACATCCCGAACCAGCTCTCGCAGGTCGAGAACATGGTGACCAAGGGCGCGAAGGCGCTGGTGATCGCCGCGATCGACGGCACCACGCTGTCTGACGTGCTCAAGCAGGCCAAGGCCAAGGGCATCACCGTGATCGCCTATGACCGCCTGATCCGCGGCACGCCGAATGTCGACTATTATGCGACCTTCGACAATTTCCAGGTCGGCGTGCTCCAGGCGGAATCGATCGAGAAGGGGCTTGGTCTCAAGGAAGGCAAGGGTCCGTTCAACATCGAGCTGTTCGGCGGCTCGCCCGACGACAACAACGCCTACTTCTTCTACAACGGCGCGATGAGCGTGCTGAAGCCCTATATCGATAGCGGCAAGCTCGTAGTCGCCTCCGGTCAGATGGGCATGGACAAGGTCGCGACCTTGCGCTGGGACGGCGCCACCGCCCAGTCCCGCATGGACAATCTGCTCAGTGCCTACTACGGCAACAAGAAGGTCAGCGCGGTACTGTCGCCTTATGACGGCCTCTCGATCGGCATCATCTCCTCGCTGAAGGGTGTCGGCTACGGCAGCGCCGATCAGCCGATGCCGATCATCTCGGGCCAGGACGCCGAGGTGCCCTCGATTAAGGCCATGCTGCGCGGCGATCAGTACTCGACCATCTTCAAGGACACCCGCGATCTCGCCAAGGTGACCGCCGACATGGTCGACGCCGCGCTCGCCGGCAAGCAGGTGACGGTCAACGACACCAAAACCTATGAGAACGGTGTCAAGACCATCCCGTCCTATCTCCTGAAGCCGGTCGTGGTGTACAAGGACAATTGGGAGAAGACCCTGGTTGACAGCGGCTACTACAAGAAGGCGCAGTTCCAGTAAGAGACCTGTTCCCTCTCCCCGCTTGCGGGGAGAGGGAACCAGCATCGATCGAGGACGAAAATCATGACCGCCATGCTGGAGATGCGCAACGTCAGCAAGAGCTTTGCCGGTGTTCAGGCGCTGCGCGACGTCAACTTCTCGGTCGAGGCCGGCCAGATCCACGCCCTTGTCGGCGAGAACGGCGCCGGCAAATCGACGCTGATGAAGGTGCTGAGCGGCGTCTACCCGGCGGGCAGCTACGAAGGCACCATCGTCTTCGAAGGCGAAGAGCGCCGCTTCCGCGACATCAACGATTCCGAAGCGCTCGGCATCATCATCATCCACCAGGAACTGGCGCTGATCCCGCTGATGTCGATCGCGGAAAACATCTTCCTGTCGCATCCGCCGTCGAAGCTCGGCGTGATCGATCGCGACGAGGTGTACCGGCGGACGCGCGAGCTGCTTGCGCAGGTCGGACTGAAGGAATCGCCGGATACGCTGATCACCGATCTCGGCGTCGGCAAGCAGCAGCTGGTCGAGATTGCGAAGGCGCTGTCCAAGCGCGTGCGGATGCTGATCCTGGACGAGCCGACCGCGAGCCTGAACGAGGCCGACAGCGCAGCCTTGCTGGAACGCCTTATGAAATTCCGCGAGCAGGGCATCGGCTCGATCCTGATCTCGCACAAGCTCAACGAGGTCGCCCGCGTCGCCGACCACATCACCGTGCTGCGCGACGGCCGCACCGTCGACGGTATCGACTGCCGCGCCGAGCCGATCCAGGAAGACCGCATCATCCGCAGCATGGTCAACCGCGATCTCGCCCATCGCTTCCCCGAGCGCAGCGCCAAGATCGGCGAGCCCGTGCTCGAGGTTTCGAACTGGTCGGTCTATCACCCCATTCATCCCGATCGGCAGGTGATCAAGAACGTCAATTTCGGCGTCAAGCGCGGCGAGGTCGTCGGCATCGCCGGGCTGATGGGCGCCGGCCGCACCGAGTTCGCCATGAGCCTGTTCGGCCGGTCTTGGGGCACCAATGTCAGCGGCCGCATCGCCCTCGAAGGCCACGAGATCGCGCTGACGAGCGTTGCCGCCGCGATCGACGCCGGCCTTGCCTATGTCACCGAGGACCGCAAGCAGCTCGGGCTGATCCTGGCCGACGACGTCCGCAAGAACATTACGCTGGCAAGCCTCAAGCAGGTCGCGCCGGGGCGGGTGATCGACGACATCGCCGAGCTGAAGGTCGCCAGCGACTACCGTACCCGCATGCGGATCCGCTGTTCCGACGTCTACCAGGAGACCGGCCAGCTCTCCGGCGGGAACCAGCAGAAGGTCGTGCTGTCGAAATGGCTGATGACCGACCCCAAGGTCCTGATTCTGGACGAGCCGACGAGGGGCATCGACGTCGGTGCCAAATACGAGATTTACTGTATCATCAACGAGCTTGCGGAAGCCGGCCGTGGCGTGGTTGTGATCTCCTCGGAGATGCCAGAGCTGCTCGGCATCTGCGACCGCATCTGCGTCATGAACGACGGCGCCTTTGTGGGCGAGTTCCCGGGCGCTGAGGCGACACAGGAAAAGATCATGCGCGCCATCATGCGCAACGAACGAAGCAATGGAAATGGCGCGGTCGAGGCCGCGGAGATGGGAGGATCGCAGCCATGACCGACAAGACGGTTTCGCTGCCCGAAGAGCGCCGGCACGGCAGCTTCATCAAGAACAATCTGCGCAACTACGGCATGCTGATGTCGCTGATCGCGATCATGCTGTTCTTCCAGGTCATGACCGGCGGCACGCTGCTGCAGCCGCTCAACCTGACCAACCTGGTGTTGCAGAACAGCTACATCGTCATCATGGCGCTGGGCATGCTGCTGGTGATCGTCACCGGCCATATCGACCTGTCGGTCGGTTCGGTGGCGGGTTTCGTCGGTGCGGTCGCCGCTCTCCTCATGGTGACCTACAAGGTCGACTACACGCTCGCCTTCATCATCTGCCTCGCTGTCGGCGCGGCCATCGGCGCCGCGCAGGGCTATTGGGTCGCCTATTTCAAGATTCCGTCCTTCATCGTGACCCTGGCCGGCATGCTGGTGTTCAAGGGCCTTGCGCTTGCCGTTTTGCAGGGCCAGTCGCTGGGGCCGTTTCCGTCGACCTTCCAGAAGCTGTCGTCGGGCTTCATTCCGGAGGTGCTGCCCGAGGCCGGCACGCTGCATCCGACCTCGATGCTGATCGGCGCGGTACTGGCATTGGGGCTGGTCTATGCCAGCGCCAAGAGCCGCACGCGTGAGGTGTCACACGGCATCGAGGTTGAGCCCTACGCGTTCTTCCTCGGCAAGAGCGTCGTGCTCGCCTGTGCGGTGCTGTACTTCACCTATCTGATCGCGACCTATCGCGGCCTGCCCAACGTGCTGGTCATCATGAGCGCCCTGATCGCGCTCTATGGCTTCGTCACCCGCCGCACCGTGATCGGCCGGCAGATTTATGCCGTCGGCGGCAACGCCAAGGCTGCAGGCCTGTCGGGTATCAAGACCGAGCGGCTGACCTTCTTCACCTTCGTCAACATGGGCGCGCTGGCCGCGCTCGCCGGCCTGGTTTTTGCCGCGCGCCTCAACACCGCAACCCCGAAAGCGGGCCTTGGCTTCGAGCTCGACGTCATCGCCGCCTGCTTCATCGGCGGCGCCTCGGCCTATGGCGGCGTCGGGCGCGTCGGCGGCGCCGTGGTCGGCGCCATGATCATGGGCGTGATGAACAACGGCATGTCCATCCTCGGCATCGGCATCGATTACCAGCAGGTGATCAAAGGACTGGTGCTGCTCGGGGCGGTGTGCATCGACGTGTATAATCAGCGACGGTGAGGGGCGGTATCGGGTGGCGATGGATGTCGGACGGGTCGTCGGCTGACGTCCGCCAGCCATGCGGGGCCTAGGTCACGCTTCGGCCAGAACACGGCAATACCACCGAGTGGCGGCACAACATTTGCTTCGTTTTACGGGATTGCAAGGACCCGTGAGATGCCCGCTGCCGTTACCGATCCCGTCGACGAAGTCCTGCCGGTGTCTCGGCTCATCCTGCTCGGGCTGCAGCATGTGCTTGTGATGGCGGCCTCGCCGATCACCGCCGTGTTTCTGGTCGGCAGGGCGCTCCATCTGTCATCTGACCTCACCGTCAACCTGATCAGCGCCACGTTTCTGATGTGCGGGCTCGGCTCGCTGTTGCAGAGCATCGGCCCGTTTAGGTTTGGTGCGCGGTTGCCGTTCATCATGGTGCCGGGCGGTGCTCCGATCGTGATCTTTCTTACGATCGCGCAGCAGACCGACATCCAGACCGCGTCGGGCGCGGTCATCCTCACGGCGCTATTCTATTTTGTGTTTCTGCCCGTGTTCGCGCGTTGCGTGATCTACTTCCCGAGGCTTGTCATCGGTACGATGCTGCTGCTCGTCGCCATCAACCTTGTCAAGGTATATGGCGGCATCATCACCGGCACGCCTGGTTCACCGGATTTCGCAGCTCCGAAGGGCGTCCTCCTGGCGCTATGCACGGTCGGCTTCACGCTGATATTCGCGCGCTTGTTCACCGGCATCGCAGGGCAGTTGTCCGTCCTGTTTGGCCTGTTGATCGGGACGATCGCTGCCGCGTTGACCGGCAATATGAGTTTCGACGGCATCCTGTCGGGTCCCGTCATTGCCTTGCCGCAGCCGTTTCCGTTTGGAGTGCCGCACTTCGACCTCGTTTCGGCAGTGCCGCTGATCGTCTTCAGCATCATCTCTATGGCGGAAGCTACGGGACAGACGGTGGCGATAGCGGATGTGGTCGGCAAGGAGATCGTGCCGCGTGACGATGTGTCGAAGACAATTCGCGGCGACGCGCTGATCTCATTGTTGGGGGGATGCTTCGGGACGTCGCTCATCATCACCAGCGGCGAAAATATCGGTATCGTCCGCGCCACCGGCGTGCGGTCGCGCTACGTGACCGCGACGAGCGGGATCATCCTGCTCGTCATCGCCCTGCTGGCGCCGCTCGGCCGGCTGGTCAACGCGATCCCCGGCGCCGTCGTCGGCGGCACCGCGATCATCGTATTCTGCATCATCGCGGTGATGGGCATCGATATGCTGCGCAAGGTGGATCTGCGCGAGCACGGCAACCTATTCACGCTCGCTGCTGCGCTCGCAGTCGGTTTGCTGCCCATCCTGGTGCCCGGCATTTACAGCAAATTTCCCGCCGGTGTGCAGATGATCCTTGGCAACGGGCTTGCCGCCGGAACCGTCGTCGCGGTGCTCCTCAACATCCTGTTCCATCATGTCCGCCCGAAATTTGCCTTCGGCCACGCAGAGCCCGCCGGCGAACTTGCCGATCCAATTGCGCCCGACACGCAAGTGGCGGCCGAGTAACGATTTCCGCTCGCCGCTCCAAACCAGTCTAGGTTCAGTCATGCCTCCCGATCTCAGTCCGGACCAGTTGACCGCCGGAGAACTGATGCTGGCCCCGGACCAGTTGATGCTCGGCGACGGGCCCGTCCCGGACCATGCGGTCGTCGTCAGCGGCGGCAAGTTCGCAGACGTCGGCCCGCGGATGCAGGTCCGCGCGCGTCATCCCGGTCTCGCCGAGCTGCTGCTGCCGGGCAAGCTCTTGATGCCCGGCTTCGTCGATGCGCACCACCATCTGACCCAGACGTTTGGCAAGGCGCTGGCCTTCGGCGAACCGTCGGAGATTTTCCGGCGCATCTGGGTGCCGCTCGAAGGCGTGCTCGACGACGAGCTCGTCTACCTCACCGCCAAGGCTGCGGCATTGGAGTCGCTGCGTGGTGGTTTCACCGCGGTGGTCGATGCCGGGACGCGCGCCGAGGGGAGCGTTGCGGCGGTCGCAAAGGCCACCAAAGAAGCCGGCCTGCGCTGTGTCCTCGGCTTCATTTGCAACGATCTTGGTGGCGGCGGGGCGGCGGCAGATCGCGACACGATCTTGGCTCGCGCTGAAGCGCATCTCGCACGCTGGCGCGCCGACAGTCTGGTGCATCCATCGCTGGCAATCTCGATTCCCGAGGCCGCCACCGCCGACATGCTGCGCGAGACGTCGTTCCTGGCTGCGCGTTCTCGCGCAGTATTCCAGAGTCATGTCAACGAGCATCTTGCTGCCGTCGAGCGTTCGCTGACGCAGGTGGGACGACGTCCGCTCGAATACCTCTACGATCTGGGCGTGCTCGGCCCGCATGTTTTGATCGCCCACGGCACATTGGTCACGCCCACGGAACTCGCAATGCTGCGGGAAACCAATACGGCGGTCGCCTATAATCCCGTTGCCTCGCAATGGAAGGGCAATGCGGTGGCGCCGGCGACGCTGATGGCGACCCTCGGCATTCGCTTCGGCATCGGTACCGACGGCACGCGCAGCGACGCCTTCCGTCTGGTCGATGCGGCCGAGGCTGCGCAGAGGCTTGCGTTCGGGCTTGCCAACGGCGACTCATCCTGTGGCGGTGGTTGGACCTGGCTCGAGCACGCGACCCAGCGAGGCGCGGACGCATCGGGACTCGCCGGTGTCACCGGCGCGATCGCGCCCGGCCTTGCCGCGGATTTTCTGCTCGTCGACATCGATGTGCCGGAGTTCAGCCCGTCCTGGGATCTGACGTGGGAACTGGTGCGGCTCGGCAACCGCGACCAGATCGTGGCAGTGTTTGTCGCAGGCCGCTTGCGGCTCTGGCGGGGATGGCCGGTCGATTGGGACGGCCGCGCCCTGATGCATGAGATCGCGCGCCGCGCCCGCGATGCGGTCGCTCGCGCTCCGATCCAGCGCATTCATCCGGTTTCGCAGAAGCATCGGGCCGCCAAGCTCGAACGGAAGCGTTAGGGCGGTCTTCAGGCATAGTCGCCGATGATCGATACCGGCGGTGCGCGTCTGCCGGACAAAGGTGCATTTGCGCCGTGCCCATTCTCGCTTGCTCGATGTTGCGCGGAGGAAATGGGCGCGCGTCGCTTGACGTACCCTGATAGTCCTCGACAGATCGGCCAGTGGCTGAGCTATTGCCCAGTGAATGAGTATATGATCGAATGCGGCGATGGATCCAGGCAAGCCCGATCTGATCATCTTCGATTGCGACGGCGTGCTCGTCGACAGCGAGTTGTTGAGCTGCCGCTGCCTCTCCGAGGTTCTGGCGGAGTTCGGCCTTCGGCTCAGTGTGGAGCAGGCGCTCGAACTCTTCCTCGGGCGCAGCACCAAGGCGATCGAGCAGCACTATCGCGATCTCGGGCACACCCTGCCTGACGATTTCTTTCCGGGCCTGAAGGCGCGCGTGCTCGAGACCTTTGCGGGAGCGCTCCAGCCGATCCCCGGCGTCGGCGCGGTTCTGTCCGAATTGGAGACGCCGCGCTGTGTGGCGTCGTCGAGCGACCTCGACCGCGTCTCGCTGTCGCTGGACGTCACCGGCCTCGCGCGGCATTTCGGCGACCGGCTCTACACCGCAGAGATGGTCAGGCGCGGGAAGCCGGCGCCGGATCTCTTTCTTCACGCTGCCGGGAAAATGCAGGCCGATCCCGCGCGCACGCTGGTGATCGAGGACAGTGTCAGCGGCGTGCAGGCTGCCAAGGCGGCAGGCATGATGGTCTGGGGATTTGTCGGCGGTGACCATTATCGCGCGCGCGATGGCCGCGCTATATTGTCCGCCGCCGGAGCCGATCGGGTCTTCGCGCGCATGAGCGAATTCTGGGAGGCGTGAGGCCGCATGGCCGTCGAGAACGAAAAATCCAGGCTCGACGACGCCGCGCGTGCCGGCTGGCTCTATTTCATTGCCGGCCACACCCAGGACGAGATCGCAAAGATGCTCCAGGTGTCGCGCGCCTCGGCGCAGCGGCTGGTGTCGCTGTGCCTCGCCGAGCGGCTGATCACGTTCCGGCTCGAACATCCGATCGCTGCCTGCATGGAATTGGCCGCGCAGCTGAAGGAGCGGTTTGACCTTAGCTATTGCGAGGTGGTGCCGGCCGATCCTGCGGCGCCTCAGGCCACCGCCGGCATCGCCGAGCGCTGCGCCAATCTGCTGGACGCGACGCTGCGCTCGGAGACGCCTGTCATCGTCGCGCTCGGCACGGGGCGGGCGGTGCGCGCCGCTGTCGAGCGCGTCACGCCGATCGACCGGCCCAACCACCAGATCGTCTCGCTGGTCGGCAACATCTCCGCCGACGGTTCGGCGAGCTTCTATGACACCGTCGGCCGGCTCGCCGACCGCACCGGTGCGCGGCATTACCCGATGCCGCTGCCGTTCCTGATGTCGTCGGAGGACGAGCGCAACAAGATGGTGCGGATCGAGCCGATCGCGAAGGTCAAGGCGGTGGCGGCCAAGGCGGACTTACGCCTCGTCGGCATCGGCCAGATGGACCAGAAGGCGCAGGTCCATGTCGATGGCTTCGTCACGCGCGATGAATTGTTCGAGATGATGCGGCAGGGCGCCATCGGCGAGATCACCGGCTGGGCCTATGATTCCAAGGGACGCGTGCTCAAGGCCGGCACCAACAAGCGCCTCACCAGCATTCCGCCGGAGGTCCCGGCCAAGACCACGACCATCGGCGCCGCGGTCGGTGCGGCCAAGGTGCCGGCGATCGCGGCTGCGTTGAACGGGGGTCTGATCAACGGCCTGATCACCGACGAGGCCACCGCAAGGGCGATCCTGGAGCGGTAGGGCGGGCTGTCTCGCCGCTTGAGCCGCTGTCATCATCCGCGAAAGCGGATGATCCAGTACGCCGCGGCCCAGCTTGGGGCAAACCAACTGACTGCACGGATTACTGGATGCCCCGCCTTCGCGGGGCATGACGGAAAGGTTGCCGCACCGCAGCACTCATAAGTTGCGGGGAAGGCTGCGAGCCTGCTTGACAAGCGCCGCCCCTCGTCCGAACATACGCCCAACGCGTGGGCATATGCTCAAAAGCGCGGGCTAGGGAGGTCACCGTGAAACAATTTTTGGGCGCCGTCTGCGGCGCGTCCGTACTGCTTGCCGTCCCCGCGATGGCCGAAACGACCCTGACGATCGCCACCGTCAACAATGGCGACATGATCCGCATGCAGGGCCTGACCAGCGAATTCACCAAGGCGAACCCCGACATTTCGGTGAAATGGGTGACGCTCGAGGAAAACGTGCTGCGCCAGCGCGTCACCACCGACATCGCCACCAAGGGCGGCCAGTTCGATGTGCTGACCATCGGCACCTACGAGGTGCCGATCTGGGCCAAGAAGGGCTGGCTGGTGCCGCTCGCCAATCTCGGCGCCGATTACGACGTCGCCGACCTCCTGCCGAAGATCAAGGATGCGGTCTCCGTCGACGGCAAACTCTATGCCGCGCCGTTCTACGGCGAGAGCTCGATGATCATGTACCGGACCGATCTATTCGAGAAGGCCGGCCTGAAGATGCCGGAAAAGCCGACCTGGGATTTCGTCATCGACGCCGCCAAGAAGCTCACGGACAAGAACGGTGGCGTCTACGGCATCTGCCTGCGCGGCAAGGCCGGCTGGGGCGAGAACATGGCGTTCCTCTCGGCGATGGCCAATTCCTACGGCGCGCGCTGGTTCGACGAGAAGTGGGAGCCGCAATTCAACACGCCGGAATGGAAGACGACGCTCACGACCTACGTCAACCTGATGAAGGACGCCGGACCTCCAGGTGCGAGCTCGAACGGCTTCAACGAGAATCTGGCGCTGTTCAACGCCGGCAAGTGCGGCATGTGGATCGACGCGACGGTGGCGGCGTCCTTCGTCACCAATCCGAAGGATTCCAAGGTCGCCGACAAGGTCGGCTTTGCGCTGGCGCCCAACACCGGGCTTGGCAAGAACGCCAACTGGCTGTGGGCCTGGAATCTCGCGATCCCAGCCGGCTCGAAGAAGACCGAGGCGGCCGAGAAGTTCATCGCCTGGGCAACGAGCAAAGATTACACCAAGCTCGTGGCGTCGAAGGAGGGCTGGGCCAACGTGCCGCCCGGCACGCGCACCTCGCTCTACAAGAACGATGAGTATCTGAAGGTCGCGCCGTTCGCGAAGCTGACGCTGGCCTCGATCGACGCGGCTGATCCGAACAAGCCGACCGTGAAGCCCGTGCCTTACGTCGGCGTGCAATATGCCGCGATCCCCGAATTCCAGGGCATCGGCACGCAGGTGGGGCAACAATTCTCCGCGGCGCTTGCGGGCTCGATGACCGTTGATGCGGCGCTGACCGCCGCGCAATCCGTCACCGAGCGCGAGATGAAGCGCGCCGGCTACATCAAATGAACCCGAGCTCTCCCTGAGCTCAAACTTGCGGCCATCCTCCAACCCCGGATGGATGGCCGCCTTCTTCCTCCAAGCGGAGAGCCTGAGGATGGCAACCCGGCAGACGCAGCTCCTTGCGCGGTCGCTCCTGACCCCGGCCGTCGGGCTCTTGTTCATCTGGATGATCGTCCCGCTCGCGCTGACGCTCTATTTCTCCACGCTGCATTACAGCCTGCTCGATCCTGGTTCGGAATCATTCGTCGGGCTTGAGAATTTCCGCTACTTCCTCACCGATCCCGCCTTCCTCGCCTCACTCCAGAACACGCTGGTGCTGGTCGGCTCGGTGCTGGCGCTGACGATCCTGCTAGGCATTCCGCTGGCGCTGCTGATGGATCAGCCGGTGATCGGCCGCAACATCGTGCGGCTGATGGTGATCGCGCCGTTCTTCGTGATGCCGACGGTGAGCGCGCTGGTCTGGAAAAACTTGCTGATGCATCCGGTATCCGGCCTGTTTGCCTGGCTCGCAAGATTGGTCGGGGCGACGCCGATCGACTGGTTCACCGACGCGCCGCTGTTTGCCGTGATCCTGATCGTGGCCTGGCAATGGCTGCCGTTCGCGACGCTGATCCTGCTCACCGCGCTGCAATCGCTCGACGAGGAGCAGAAGGAGGCGGCCGAGATGGATGGCGCCAGCGCCGTCTCGACCTTCATCTACATCACGCTGCCGCATCTGGCACGCCCGATCACGGTGGTGATCCTGATCGAGACCATTTTCCTGCTGACCGTGTTCGCCGAGATCTTCGTCACCACCGGCGGCGGACCGGGTCTGCAAACCACCAACATCGCCTTCCTGATCTACTCGCAGGCGCTGATCCAGTTCGACGTCGGCAGCGCCTCGGCGGGCGGCCTCGTGGCCGTCGTCATCGCCAACGTGGTCGCCTTCTTCCTCGTCCGCATCGTCGGCCGCAACCTGGAAGCCTAAAATCATGGCGCGCAAGTCAACGACGCAGCGGGTGGTGGTTTCGACGATCGGAGCGTGGTTCTTCGGCTTCCTGATCTTCTTCCCGATCCTGTGGATGGTGCTGGCGAGCTTCAAGACCGAGCTCGAGGCCTTCGCCATTCCGCCGTCCTTCCTGTTCTTCCACTGGACCACGGAAAACTATGCGACCGTGCAGGAGCGCAGCGACTATCTGCTCCATGCCATGAACTCGATCATCATCGCCGGCGGCTCGACGCTGATCGCGCTGCTGATCGCGATCCCCGCAGCCTGGTCGATGGCGTTCTCGCCGACCAAGCGCACCAAGGACATCCTGCTCTGGATGCTTTCGACCAAGATGATGCCGCCGGTCGGCGTGCTGGTGCCGATCTACCTGATCTACAAGAGCTTTGGCCTGCTCGATTCCCGCATCGGTCTTGTCTTCATCCTCTGTCTCGGAAACTTGCCGATCGTGATCTGGATGCTGTTCACCTATTTCAAGGAAATCCCGCGCGACATCCTCGAAGCCGCGCGCATGGACGGCGCCACCATCGGCCGCGAGCTCGTCTATGTGCTGACGCCGATGGCGATCCCGGGGTTGGCGTCGACCATGCTGCTCAATCTGATCCTCGCCTGGAACGAGGCGTTCTGGACGCTCAATCTGTCGACCTCGAATGCCGCGCCGCTCACGGTGTTCATCGCGTCCTATTCCAGTCCGGAAGGACTGTTCTGGGCCAAGCTGTCGGCGGCTTCCACGCTGGCGATCGCGCCCATCATCATCCTCGGTTGGTTCAGCCAGAAGCAGCTCGTGCGCGGGCTCACCTTCGGCGCGGTAAAGTAAAGGGGCTGCCGGATCATGGGTCAGATTACGCTTCAGGACGTGCAGAAATCGTTCGGCCCCGTGCACATCATCAAGGGCGCCGATCTCGAGATCGCGGACGGCTCATTCGTGGTGTTCGTGGGACCGTCCGGCTGCGGCAAGACCACGCTGCTGCGGCTGATCGCCGGGCTCGAGGACGTCAGCGGCGGCAAGATTTTGATCGACGGCAAGAACGTCGTCGATACGCCCCCCGCGAAGCGTGGGCTCTCGATGGTGTTCCAGTCCTACGCGCTCTATCCGCATATGAGCGTGCGCGGCAATATCGGTTTCGGCCTGAAGATGGCGGGCCTCTCCAAAGACGAAACCAACCGCAAGGTGGAGGCCGCCGCCGCGACGCTCAACCTCACGCCCTATCTTGACCGCAAGCCTCGCGAACTCTCCGGCGGCCAGCGCCAGCGCGTCGCGATCGGCCGTGCCATCGTCCGCGAGCCCAAGGCGTTCCTGTTCGACGAGCCGCTGTCCAACCTCGACGCGGCCTTGCGCGTGCAGATGCGCATCGAGGTGACGCGGCTGCAGAAGCAGCTTGGCACCACCGCGGTCTACGTGACCCACGACCAGGTCGAGGCCATGACCATGGCCGACAAGATCGTCGTGCTCAACGGCGGCAAGATCGAGCAATACGGCTCGCCGCTGGAGCTCTATGAGCAGCCCGCGAATCTCTTCGTCGCCGGCTTCATCGGCTCGCCCAAGATGAATTTCGTCACCGGCGAAAGCGCCGCGCAGAAGGGGGCGGCGACCATCGGTGTACGACCCGAGCACATCAAGATCGAGCGCGACGGCGCCGGTGGCTGGCCGGGCACGATCGCGGTCGCTGAACATCTCGGCAGCGACACCTTTCTCTATGTCGACGCCGGGCCGCTCGGCATGCTGACGGCACGCTACATCGGCGAATTGAGCCTGCATGCTGGCGACCGCGTGTCGCTGGTGCCGGACCCCGCGCGCATTCACCGCTTCGACGCCAGCGGCAACGCGCTTCGGAACTAACAAGAAACGGGAATACGACCATGTACCTGGAAAAATTCAAGCTGAGCGGCAAGACCGCGTTCATCACCGGCGGCGGGCAGGGCATTGGGCTTGCCTGCGCGGAGGCGCTGGCCGAGGCCGGAGCCGAGGTCATCATCGGCGACCGCGACAGCAAGGTCGCCAGCGACGCCAAGGCCAGCCTGAAGGCGAAGGGTTTTGACATCGAGACTGCGATCATGGATGTCACCGACACCAAGCGCGTGGCGGAGGTCGCCAATGATCTCGTCGCTCGGCACGGCAAGGTCGACATCCTCGTCAACAATGCCGGCATTGCGCGCAGCGAAACGCCGGCCGAGACCGTCACCGACGAGCACTGGCTCAACGTCATCGACGTCAATCTCAACGGCACCTTCTGGTGTTGCCGCGAGTTCGGCAAGCACATGCTCAAGGCCAGGAGCGGCGCCATCGTCAATGTCGGCTCGATGTCCGGTTTCATCGTCAACAAACCGCAGGAGCAGTGCTTCTACAACGCCTCCAAGGCCGGCGTACACCATCTGACCAAGTCGCTGGCGGCCGAATGGGGCGCGCGCGGCATCCGCGTCAATGCGGTGGCGCCAACCTATATCGACACGCCGCTCAACGCTTTCGTGAAGAGCACCCCGAGAATGTACGACGCCTGGATCGGTGGAACCCCGATGGGGCGGATGGGGCAGGTCGAGGAGATCGCCTCGGTGGTCCTATTCCTGGCATCCGAGGCTGCGAGCCTCATGACTGGCAGCATCGTGCTGGTGGATGGCGGCTATACTTGCTGGTAGGCTTGCGTCAAAACTGACGAGAGCGACCAGGAGCGACTATGCCGCAAGCGTATATCGGCGTCGACGTGGGGACCACGAGCACGCGGGCAGGGGTGTTTGACGAGGCCGGCTCGCTGTTGGCGACCGCCAAGCATCCGATCCGGGTCTGGCAAGAGGCTGGCGACGTCGTCGAGCAGTCGTCCCAGGACATCTGGGAGGCCTGCGTCAAATCGGTGCGGGCGGCGTTGGCGGAGGCGGCAATCGCGCCCGACAGCATCGGCGGCATCGGTTTCGACGCGACCTGTTCCCTGGTGGTGCTCGACCGCCAGGGCGAGCCGGTCACGGTGAGTGCCTCCGGCGACAAGCACCGCAACGTCATCGTCTGGATGGATCACCGTGCCATCGCTGAGGCGCGGCTGATCAACGAGACCGGCGACTCAGTGCTGCGCTATGTCGGCGGCTCGATCTCGCCCGAGATGGAGATGCCAAAACTGTTGTGGCTGAAGCGGCATCTGCGCGCGAGTTTTGACGCCGCCGGGCATTTCTTCGATCTGGCGGACTATCTGACCTGGCGCGCGACCGGTTCGCTGCAGCGCTCGACCTGCACAGTCACCTGCAAATGGAACTACCTCGCGCATGACGGCGGCGGCTGGAGTGCGCCGTTCTTTCAGCGCATTGGCCTGTCTGACTTCGTCAGCGAGAAATACGCCCGCATCGGCACCGAGATCGTCGCCCCCGGCACGCGGCTCGGCGCCGGTCTCACCCGCGTGGCCGCCACCGATCTCGGCCTGTCCGTTGGCACGCCGGTCGGTGCCTCCTTGATTGACGCCCATGCCGGCGGCATCGGCGCGATCGGCGGGCGTGACGGATCGGGCGGAACGACGGATGTCGGCGATCGCCTGGCCTACATCATGGGTACGTCGGCCTGCATCATGGCGACGACGAAAGAGCCGTGCTTCGTGCCCGGCGTCTGGGGCCCCTATTATTCCGGCATGGTGCCAGACTTCTGGCTCAATGAAGGCGGCCAGTCGGCTGCGGGCGCGGCGATCGACCATCTCCTCAAGTCGCATCCCGGCCACTCGGAAGCGAGCGCGGCAGCGCGCGGCGAGGGCGTCGACCTCATCGAATTCCTGGAGCGCCGCATCATCGCGCGCGCAGGCGATGCCAGCCGCGCCGCGCTGCTCGCCCGCGACGTCCATGTGCTTCCTGAATTCATCGGCAACCGTTCGCCTTACGCCGATCCCGATACGCGCGCGGTAATCGCGGGTCTCGATCTCGACACCGATGTCAGCTCGATGGAGCGGTTGTTCATTGCAGGTCTCTGCGGGCTGGCCTATGGGCTCGCCGAGGTGATCGAGGCCTTTGCCGCACATGGCGTGCATGCAGGCATCATGATCATGGGCGGCGGCGCCAGCCGCAGTCCGCTGGTGCGGCAGATCATGGCCGATACCACCGGGCTTACTGTCGCGTTGCCGCAGACCAAGGAGCCGGTGCTGCTGGGTGCCGCGATGCTGGGTGCGGTTGCCGGTGGGGCCTATGCCTCGATCGGCGAGACCATGGCCAAAATGTCGGCGCTCGGACGCAAGAGCGAGCCCACGGCGCCCGACATGGCCGCGTTTCACGCCAGCAAGCGCGAGGTCTACAAGCTGCTGCGCGAGGTCGATCGCGGCAGCCGCGCGGCGATGCGCGACATCGCCAAGGGTTAAGAGACATGCTGATTTCCTGCGGCGATGCGCTGATCGATTTTGTGCCGACGAAAAACGCCGATGGCCGCGAAGCGGTGATGCCGGCGGTCGGCGGCTCCTGCCTCAACGTCGCAATCGGCATCGCGCGGCTCGGCGCACCGACCGGTTTCGTCGGCGGCGTCTCGACCGATCTGTTCGGGCGCATGATCGCGGAACACGCCGCCGCCTCGAACGTCGAGCTTGGTCTCGCCACCCGCAGCGATCATCAGACCACGCTTGCCTTCGTCCGCATCGTCGCCGGCGAATCGCATTACGCTTTCTACGACGCCGGGACTGCGACGCGGAACTGGACGTTTCGGCGCGGCACCATCCCGTTCGATACGGTCGAGGCCGTCCATGTCGGCTCGACCACGCTGGTCAACGACCGGGGCGCTGCCGAGACCAAGGCCCTGATCACAGATGCGCGGGCCTCATCAACGATTTCCTTCGATCCGAACTGCCGGCCCAATCTGGTCAAGGACAAGCCGGCCTATCTTGCGCGCATGGCCGAGTTCGCCGCGAGCGCCGACCTTGTCAAGATGTCGGACGTTGACTTCGCCTATCTCTTCGGCGAGGAGCCTCATCAGCAACGCGCGAGTGCGCTCTTGGCGCAGGGCACAAGTCTCGTCGTCGTCACCCGCGGCAACAATGGCGCCATCGCCTGGCATGCAAAGGCAGGGCAGATCGAGGTTGAGGCGCCGCAGATCGAGGTCGCCGACACGATCGGCGCCGGCGACAGCTTTCAGGCCGCTTTGCTGTTCGCCCTGCACAAGCAGGGGCGCCTCGCCCGGCAACAATTGAAGAACATCGGCGCAGACGAGCTCCGCCGCGCGTTGTCCTTTGCCGCCAATTGCGCCGGCCTGACCTGCACCCGTCCGGGTGCCGATCCGCCCTGGAGCCACGAGATCAATTGGAGCTAGTAGACATGCGAGGCCCCGCGTGTCAGGGCGGACTACGGCCATGCGCCAGGCGAATGGACAGGGCAAGTCATCGCTGGCAAGGTCCGCCCGTCCTGACGCGAGCCCGCCCTGATGAGCGACGATCTCTGTTTCCTCTCTGCCACCGAACTGCGCCAACGCATCAACAGCAAGCAGATCTCGCCGGTCGAGATCACCCGTGCCGTGCTCGCGCGCGCCGAAGCGCTCCAGCCTGAGCTGAACTGCTTCATCACGCTCTGTGGCGATGAGGCGATGGCAGCGGCGCGCGAAGCCGAGCGCAAGGTGATGGCCGGCGAGCCGCTCGGCCTGCTGCATGGGCTTCCCGTCACCGTCAAGGACATCGTCAACACACGCGGCGTGAAGACGACTTTTGGCGCCGTTCCCTACAAGGATAACGTCCCCACCGAGGATGCCGTCGCGGTCGCAAAGCTACGCGCGGAAGGTGCGATCCTGATCGGCAAGACCACGACGCCGGAGTTCGGCAGCAAGTGCCTGACCGATTCACCGCTGTTCGGGCGCACCCGCAATGCGTGGAGTGCGGAGCGTTCGTCCGGCGGCTCCAGCGGCGGGGCGGCCGTTGCGGTGGCGAGCGGCATCGCGCCGCTGGCGATTGCCACCGATGGCGGCGGCTCGACGCGGATTCCGGCCGCCTGCAACGGCGTCGTTGGCTTGAAGCAGAGTAACGGCGTGATCGCGCACAGCCAGGCGCTCGATGCGTTCGGCAACCAGACCTATGTCACACCGACCACGCGCACTGTCGCCGACACGGCATTGATGATGCAGGCGATGGCCGGCGAGGATGCCTGCGATCCCTGGTCGATCGGTGTGCCTGTGCCCGATTTCATAGGCTCCGCTGCCCCGCGCGGTGATCTGCGCGGGCAGAAAATCCTGTTCTGCGCCTCGCCGCCCGGCCGCCCGGTGTCGGCGGATGTTGCCACAGCGTTCAAGGCGAGCCTCGATCGGCTCGCGAGCCTGGGTGCCGAGCTCGAGGAATTCTCCGGCGAGGAATACGACGTCGAGCCGATCTGGCGCGCCATCAACCACACCGTCTGGCGCTCGCGCTTCTCGAAGCTGGTGGCGGAGCATGGCGACGTCCTCAGCGAGACCTTCGTCAGGCAGATTGCGCTGGCGACGAATGTCAGCGGCGTCGACTATCAAGAGGCGATGTTCGCGCGCACGGCGTTGTTTCGTCGCGTGCAATCCCTGCTTGCGCATGGACACCTTCTGGCGATGCCCACCATCACCCGCACCGCGTTGCCGATCGACCAGGACCTGTTCGGCACCATCGAGATCGACGGCCGACAGTTTGACAGCGTCCGCCCGCACTGGTTCCCCTGGACCATGCCATTCAACATGACCGGTCACCCCGCGATCAGCCTGCCCTGCGGTTTTGGTCGCGACGGCCTGCCGATCGGGCTCCAGCTTGTGGGCCGCTTCCGGGCCGACGCGGAATTGCTGCGCGTCAGCGCGCTGTTCGAGGCCTCGCACGACCTTCTCGCCCGCCGGCCGGCTTGAGGGGTCCACGATGGGCCGCAAAAGGCTTGCGTCCGGGGTCCGGACATGTTGATCGTGCCGCCGATGAGCCCTGAAACCGACCGCGCATGAGCGTATTTGTCCTCCGACGTGTCCTGACTTTGCTGGCGACGCTGGTCGGCGCATCCGTGATCATTTTCCTGGTGCTGGATGCGCTGCCCGGCAATGCCGCGCAAATGCTGATGGGCGCGGATGCATCGGCCGACGCGGTCCGCGCGCTCACCGTCAAGCTCGGGCTCGACCAGCCGCTCGCGGTTCGCTATCTGCAATGGATCAAGGGGCTGCTGGTCGGAGATCTCGGCAATTCGTATGTCTACGGCACTCCGGTCGGCAGCCTGATTGCGGAGCGGCTGGTGCTGACCATTCCGCTCGCGATCATGTCGATGCTGATCACGGTGACGCTGGCGCTTTCGGCCGGCATCTACACTGCGGCCAACCACAACAAGCTCGGCGATGTCGGCGTGATGTCGCTGACCCAGATCGGCATCGCGCTGCCGAACTTCTGGTTCGCGATCCTGCTCGTGCTGCTGTTCGCCGTGCGGCTGCAATGGCTCTCGGCAGGCGGCTTTGCCGGCTGGGAGGACGGCATCTGGCCCGGCGCCAAATCGCTGCTGCTGCCGTCGATCTCGCTTGCGGTGGTGCAGGCCGCGATCCTCGCCCGCGTCACCCGCTCGGCCGTGCTCGAGGTGCTGCGCGAAGACTTCGTCCGCACGGCGCGCGCAAAAGGGCTCGGCAAGCGCGAGGTGCTGTGGAGCCATGTGTTGCGCAACGCCATGATCCCGGTGATGACCGTGATGGGCCTGCAATTCGCCAATCTGCTCGCCGGCACCATCGTGATCGAGAACGTGTTCTACCTGCCGGGCCTCGGCCGCCTGATCTTTCAGTCGATCGCCAACCGCGACCTGATCGTGGTGCGCAATTGCGTGATGCTGCTCGCCGCCATGGTCGTCATCGTCAATTTCGTGGTCGATGTGCTCTATGCCTTCATCGATCCCCGCATCAAGGTTCACGACCTGTGAGCGCGCCCCTGACAACTTCAGTCGACTTGCCGATCGCACCGCATCCTCTGCCGGCCAAGACGTTCTGGGGCAGAGCGCTGCGGCATCGCAGCTTCGTGCTGGGCGGCGTGCTCAGCTTGCTGGTGGTCGCCTCGGCCGCGCTCTCGCTGGTGTGGACACCGTGGTCGCCTTACGAGATCGATATCGCCTCGAAACTCCAGCCGCCCTCGGCCGCGCACTGGCTCGGCACCGATACCTTCGGCCGCGACATCGTCTCGCTGCTGCTTGCCGGCGCGCGTGCGACCATCCTGGTCGGCATCATCGCGGTCAGCATCGGTCTCACCTTCGGCGTTTGCCTCGGCCTGATCGCATCGGCCAAGCGCGGCTGGACCGAAGAGATCATCATGCGATTCTCGGATTTCACCTTCGCCTTTCCGGCCGTGCTCTCCGCAATCATGCTCGCCGCGGTCGCGGGGCCAGGCATGCTGACCTCGATCATCGCGATCGGCATCTTCCAGATCCCGACGCTGATCCGGCTGACGCGCGGCTCGGCCAACGCGATCTGGGCGCGCGAATACGTGCTGGCGGCGCGCGCCTCGGGGAAGGGTGCCTTCCGCATCACCATCGAGCACGTGCTACCGAACATCCTGTCGATCCTGATCGTGCAGGCGACCATTCAGTTTGCGCTCGCCATTCTCGCCGAAGCCGCCTTGTCCTATCTCGGCCTCGGCACGCAGCCGCCGCAGCCGTCCTGGGGCCGCATGCTGAACGACGCGCAGACCATGCTGTTCCAGTCGCCGATGCTCGCGGTCTATCCAGGGGCAGCGATCGCGATCGCCGTGCTCGGCCTCAACCTGCTTGGCGACGGCCTGCGTGATCTGTTCGATCCCAGACTGGCGCGGGAGCGGTGACGATGGCTGATCCCGCAACGATGCCGCTGATCGCCGTCGAAAACCTCGGAGTTCGCCTCAACACCAGCCGCGGCCCGGCGGAGGCCGTGCGCGGCGTCAGTTTTGCGCTGAAGCGCGGAGAGACGCTGGGGCTCGTCGGCGAATCCGGCTGCGGCAAGTCGGTCACGGCGCTGTCGCTGATGGGATTGCTGCCGGACAGCGCGGTCCTCACCGGCAGCATCAAGCTGGATGGACGCGAGCTCGCGCGGCTCCCGGATGCTGATTATTGCGGCTTGCGCGGCAACCGCATCAGCATGATCTTCCAGGAGCCGATGACGGCGCTCAACCCGATGCACACGATCGGCCATCAGGTCGCCGAGCCGCTACGGCGTCACAAGAAATATTCCGCTGGGCAGGCGCGCACAGAGGCGATCGCCTTGCTCGACCGCGTCGGGCTGCCCGATCCGGCCAAGCGCATCGACGCCTATCCGCACCAGTTCTCCGGCGGCCAGCGCCAGCGTGTCACCATCGCGATGGCGCTTGCCTGCGAGCCGGATCTCTTGATCGCTGACGAGCCCACCACCGCACTCGACGTCACCATCCAGGGCCAGATCCTCGATCTCATCGCCGACCTCGTCGAGGAACGCGGCATGTCGATGATCCTGATCTCGCACGATCTCGGCGTCATCGCCGAGAACGTGCAGCGCATGATGGTGATGTATGGCGGCACGGTCGTCGAGAGCGGGCCGACCGACGAGGTGTTCCGCCGCATGGGGCATCCCTACACGCAGGGGCTGTTCCGCGCCCGCCCGAAGCTCGGCGCGCGCAAGGGGACGCGGCTGACGACGATCTCAGGCACGGTGCCGGAGCTCGCCGATCTGCCGGCGGGCTGCACCTTCGGCGAACGCTGTCCGCTGGTCGAAGACAAATGCCGCGCGGCGCTGCCGCCAATGGTCGAGGTCGGTCCCAATCACGTCGTGCGCTGCGTGCGTACCGACGTCTCGATGGCCGCCAATGTCGGGGCGCTGTCCGCATGACCGCAGCACCGCTTCTCGACGTCAAGGATCTCGAGCAGCGCTACGCGCTGCCGCGCGAAAGCCTGTTCCGATCGCCCGGAGAGGTGCGCGCGCTCAACGGGGTGAGCGCGCAGGTCGCCGCCGGTAAGAGCCTCGGCATCGTCGGCGAGTCCGGCTCCGGCAAATCCACTTTTGCGCGCGTCGTGATGGCGCTGGAGCGGCCGAGTGCGGGGCGGGTCACGCTGCTCGGTCGCGACCTCAACCGCATCTCCCCCGATGAATTGCGCCGCGCACGGCGCGATATCCAGATGGTGTTCCAGGACCCGTATGGATCGCTCGATCCGCGCCAGATGATTGCGCGTATCGTCGCCGAGCCGCTCACCGTGCTTGATGACGCTGACCGCAGCACGTTCCGCGCCCGCGTCGCTGCGGTGCTGAAGCAGGTCGGCTTGCGCGAAGCGGACATGGACAAATACCCGCACGAGTTCTCCGGCGGACAGCGCCAGCGCATCGCGATCGCGCGTGCGCTGATCACCCAGCCGAAGCTCATCGTCGCGGACGAGCCGGTCTCCGCGCTCGATGTCTCCGTGCAGGCGCAGGTGCTGAATCTGATGCAGGACCTCCAGGAGCAGTTCGGCCTGAGCTACATCCTGATCAGCCACGACCTCGCCGTGGTCGATTATCTCTGCGACGAGGTCGCGGTGATGTATCTCGGCCGGGTGGTCGAGCAGGGGCGGCCGGAGGATCTGTTCGAGCGCTGCGCCCATCCCTATACGCGGGCGCTGCTGGACGCGATACCGCGGGCGCGTGCCGGCGGGGGCCGGCGCCGGCGCGGCGCCCAGGCAATCGCCTCGCAATCGGCGGCCGCTGCCGGGTGCCCCTATGCGCCGCGCTGTCCGCTCGCCGACCAGCATTGCCGCGAGGTTCCGCCCTTGCTACGCAGGGTGGGCGAGGGACATCTCGCCGCCTGCCACAAGGCGGAGGCCGTGATGGCATTGCCGCAGGCGGCCATGGAAGATTAATGTCGGCTACGAGATTGGCGTAGCCTCAAACGACAGAAGAAGGCTGGGGAGTCAGGCATGTTGAAGAAGCTAACGATCGTCGCTTTTGCCGCGGCATTGGCCGCGGCGCCGCTGCCGGTGCTGGCGCAGAGCAAGAAGGACAGCGTCGTCATGGGCATGACGCTGGAGCCGCCGGGGCTCGATCCCACCAACGCCGCTGCGGCTGCGATCGCAGAGGTCACGCTCTACAACATCTACGAGACCCTGACCAAGATCAACGAGGACGGCTCGGTCGCGCCGCTGCTGGCCGAGAGCTGGACCGCCTCGCCCGACCTGAAGACCTATACGTTCAAGCTGCGCAAGGGCGTCAAATTCCAGAACGGCGAGGCCTTCGATTCCGCTGCCGTCAAATTCTCGTTCGAGCGCAACGCGGCCGCGAACAGCACCAACAAGGACAAGAGCCTGTTCCAGGCCTTCGAGAAAGTCGATGCGCCGGACGCCGACACGATCTTGCTCACGCTGAAATATCCCGAGCCGAACCTGCCGTTCCTGCTGGGGCAGGCGAGCGGCTCGATCGTCGAGCCGAAGAGTGCTGCGACCAATGTGACGCAGCCGGTCGGCACCGGGCCGTACCAGTTAGGGGCCTGGGTCAAGGGCTCCTCGCTCACGCTCAACAAATGGGCCGACTATCGCAACGCCTCCGCGATCAAGCTGTCCAAGGTGACGATCCGCTTCATCGGCGATCCCGCCGCGCAGATTGCGGCCCTGCTGTCCGGTGACGTCGACGCATTCCCGCGCGTCACCACCCGCGGCGTCGCGCAGTTCAAGAGCGATCCGCGCTTCACCGTGCTGGTCGGCGGCTCCAAGGCCAAGACCATCGTCGCCATCAACGAGAAGAAGAAGCCGCTCGACGACGTGCGAGTGCGCCGCGCGATCCTCGCCGCCATCGACCGCAAGTCGATGATCGACGGCGCGGTCGAAGGTTTCGGCACGCCGATCGGCAGCTTCTACACGCCGGGCTCGCTCGGCTATGTCGACACCACCGCCGTCAATCCGTACGATCCCGAGAAGGCGAAGAAGCTGCTGGCCGAGGCCGGCATCACCACGCCGCTCGAGCTCAGCCTGAAGCTGCCGCCGCCGCCTTACGCGCGGCAGGGCGGCGAGATCCTCGCAGCCCAGCTCGCCAAAGTCGGCATCAACGCCAAGATCGAGAACGTCGAATGGGCGCAGTGGCTGTCGCAGGCGTTCGCCCCCAACGGACCGCACAATTACGACCTCACCATCGTCTCCCATGTCGAGCCGTTCGATCTCGTCAAGCTGACCGAGCCCGACTTCTATCTCGGCTACAACAGCGAGGCGTTCAACGCGCTCTACAAGCAGATCGTGTCGACGCCTGACGAGGCCGGCCGCGCCAAGCTGCTCGGCGATGCCCAGCGCATGCTGGCGACCGACGCGGTGGCCGGCTTCCTGTTCCAGCCGCAATGGCCCACGGTCATCAACAAGAAGCTAAAGGGCGTCTGGAAGGAGGTCCCGCAGTTCGAGAACGATTTCTCGGCCTGGTCCTGGGAGTAGACCCGGGCGTCCAAGTTAAATATCCAGGTCAAATCAGGCATCTCGATTTCGACCTCTCCCCGTCGGGGAGAGGTCTTTTTTTAACTGCTCAAAGCAAAATCCGCAAAACAACCCCATGCACAGTAGCCGGGGCTAGTTCTTTCAATGGCTTGCGCGACCCGCTCGATGGCTTGCGCATGTCGGCCGTGAACGTTGACCCGTCGGGCAAAACACTGGCATGATGGCATCGTCGGAGAAAGCCGTCGCCCATGTTCATTTGGCAGCGCCGCTTCTCTTGATCCCCGCCGCTTGAACGATTGAAACCCTCATGCGTTGGCCCGGCGCAGGATGGCCGCATGCCGTGCGAGCCGGGGCGAGGACAAACGGAGTTCGGTCATTGCTGAAGCTGCACAGATGGCCGTCCGACGATTGGCAAGGCATCGGCGCGGAAATGCCCTCGGAGATCATCTGGGCCGATCTCCTGAACGCGACCGCAGGCGAAAAGCAATTCGTCGAGCGAATGCTCAAGATACGGATTCCGTCCGAGGAATCGCTCAGCGAGATCGAGGCGTCGAGCCGGCTGATCCTCGAGCACGGCACGCTCTACCTCAGCTCGCCGGCGGTCCGGGTCAACGAGGACAACGAGGCCGAGATCACGCCGGTGGGGTTCGTGATTGGCCCGCATGTGCTGGTGACGGTGCGCTTTGCAGAGCTGCCGATCTTCGACCAGATCAGCAAGCGTGTCGGCTCCGACGACAGCCTCGAGAACGGCATGTGCGTGTTCACCAGCCTGCTCGAGGCCATGATCGACCGCGGCGCCGATGCCCTCGAGCACCTCGGCGCGAAGCTCGACCAGCTCTCGCGCGGCGTCTTCAAGGGCGGTCTCATTCGCACCAGGCGGCCGGTTCGCTCCAGCCGCAGGATGCGCGAGGCGCTGGAGAATGTCGGCGAGCTGGCCGATCGTCTCGCCAAGTCGCGCGATGTCCTGCTCGGCGTCGGGCGTATTGCATCCTATGCCGACAATGTCGGGAGCGAGTGGATCACGGCGGCGTCGAAGAAGCGCCTCGAGGCGGTCTCAAAGGACGTCGCTTCGCTCAGCGATTACGAGACGCGACTGTCCGACAAGATCCAGCTTCTGCTCGATGCCGTGCTCGGCTTCATCAACATCCAGCAGAACGAGATCTTCAAGGTCCTGACAATTGTCTCCGTGGTCGGCGTGCCGCCCACGATCCTGGTCGGTGTCTGGGGCATGAACTTCAAGAACATGCCGGAGCTGAGCTGGACGTTCGGCTATCCGCTGTCGCTGCTCGTGATCGTCGCCAGCGGCGTGTTGCCGCTGATCTGGTTCAAGCGGCGCGGCTGGTTCGAGTGAGACGGCAGCGCACCGTCCGAAAACGATGCGACGCTGGCCGCTTCATGCCGCCTTCGCCTCGACGCTGCCGATCCAGCTGCGGGCGAGCGTGACGTCGGCCTGCGACAGCTGATGGCCGGCCGGCAAGACCTTGTGCTCGACGCGCGCGCCTGCTTCCGACAACAGCGCCGCAAGCCTTGCCGAATTGGCCGCCGGCACGATCGGGTCACTTTGGCCGGACAGCAACAGAACGGGCTTGCCTGCAAGGTTGGCCTTGGGCGGATCCGACAGCGGCACCATGGCGCGCAGCAGGATCGCGCCTGCAAGCACGTCCGGCTTCAGCAGCAACAGTGCGGCTGCGATGTTGGCGCCATTGGAGAAGCCGACCGCAACTGGCGCGCCAATGCCGTATTGCTTCCGTGCGTCGGCGACGAACTCGCCGAGCTCGAGCGCGCGGCGACCCACGTCCTCCTCGTCGAACACGCCTTCGGCAAGTCGGCGGAAGAAGCGCGGCATGCCGTGCTCGAGCACGCGGCCGCGCGGCGAGAGCAGGGCGGAGCCGGGCGAGATCATCTTGCCGAGCCCGAGCAGATCGTTCTCGTCACCGCCGGTGCCGTGCAGCAGCAGAAGAGGAGGAGAGCCCGCCTTGGTGGCGGGCTCGTAGCGATGGGTGAAGTCGGTCATGACGCGGTCTCTTCCAGATTCGGCAGCACGCCCTCGATCTGCTTGCGATGCGCTTCGAGGAAGCCCGGCAGCTTCAGGTCGCGTCCGAGCGTCGCGACGGGCTCGTCGACGGCGAAGCCGGGGATATCGGTCGCGATCTCGAACAGCACGCCGCCCGGCTCACGGAAATAGATCGAGCGGAAGTAGTTGCGGTCTCGCTGCTCGGTCGGGTGCAGGCCGTGATTGCTCACGAGCTTTTGCGCCATCTTGCCCTGCTCGGCATCGTCAGCCGCGCGGAACGCGATGTGGTGCACCGAGCCGCCGCCCTGATGTCCACGCAGGAATCCCTTGGCCTCGTAGATGTCGACGACGCTGCCTTCGGCATCGCCCGAGGCCTTGAAGCGGATCACCGAGCCTTCGCGCCCGATCTCCTTGAAGCCGAACACGTCGGTAAGGACGGCGGCCGTCTTCGCGGCGCTATCGAGCAGCAAGGTCACGCCGTGGAAGCCGCGGATCGCATGCTCGGCGGGCACGTCGCCATTGCTCCAACCCGGCTCGTTCTCGGCGCCGGGAATGCCGACCAGCGCGAGCGCCATGCCGTCAGGGTCGGTGAACGGCAGCACGGACTCGCCGAAGCGCTTCTCGAGCGCCTCGTAGGCGATGCCCTTCTCGACGAAGCGCTGCGTCCAGTAGCCGAGCGAGCGCTGCGGCACGCGGAACGCAGTTTGGTGGGTCTCGCCGACGCCGCGACGCCCGGCCGACGCGCCGGCCCACGGGAAGAAGGTGAGGATGGTGCCGGGGCGGCCAGTCTCGTCGCCATAATAGAAGTGATAGGTGCCGGGATCGTCGAAATTGACCGTCTTCTTGACGAAGCGCAGGCCGAGATCCCTTGTGTAGAAGCCGAAATTGCGGATGGGATCGCCGGCAATCGCGGTGACGTGGTGCAGTCCAGACATTGTCGTCCTCCAGAATTCGGGGAGCGGTCTTGCTCTGGAGCGAAATATCGTTCCGCTTTGGATTGGAGACAATCCATGCAAATATGACGTCTATGTCTACGATTTGGAAACAATCGGGGCTGGTCCTTGGATAAGGTCGCCAGCCTCCGGGCCTTCGTGAAGGTGGTCGAAAGCGGCAGCTTTGCCGAAGCCGGCCGGCAGCTGCGGCTGTCGCGCTCGGCGATCAGCAAATACATCGCCGACCTCGAGGAGAGCCTCGGCGTCCAGCTTTTGAACCGGACCACCCGCCACGCCAGCCCGACCGAGAACGGCCAGCGCTATTTCGAGCGCGCCGTCGTCATCCTCTCGGAGATCGAGGCCGCCGATCAGGCGGTGGCGCAGGCCCAGTCGGCGCCGCGAGGACTGTTGCGTGTCAACGCGCCGATGTCGTTCGGCACGATGCGGCTCGGGCCTGTTCTCGCGGACTTCATGAAGCAATATCCGGAGCTTCAGCTCCAGATCGTGCTCAGCGACGATCTGCTCGATCCCGTCCAGGACGGCTTTGACGTGACGCTGCGGATCGCGGAGCTGGAATCCTCGAGCCTGATCGCGCGAAAAATCATGCCGGTGGCGCGCATGATCTGCGCATCGCCGGATTATCTCGCGCGCCACGGTACGCCCAAGCACCCGCAGGATCTGCGCGAGCATGCCTCGCTCACCTACGGCTTCCTGCTCACCGGCAACCAGTGGAAGCTCACCGGCCGCGACGGCGATCACTGGATCCAGCCGGCCTGGTCGCTCTGCGTCAACAATGCCGAGGTGCTGCGCGATGCCGCGATCAAAGGCAGGGGGCTCGCGCTGCTGCCCGACTTCATTGCCGCGGATGCTTTGCGCAAGGGCGAACTGCGGACGTTGCTGGACGACTACTTTGCGCCGCCGCTTGCGCTCTATGCGGTCTATCCACCGACGCGGCATTTGTCGGTGAAGGTGCGGCTGTTCATTGATTTTCTGGTGGAGCGGTTTGGGCGCGAGGAGGAGGCAGGCGCGCGCTCATGAAATCCGCGATGTCCGCTTGTCTCCTGGCAGCGGTGGAGGAGCGGACATTTGCATGAGTCCAAGAAGGGCCACAGGACTAAACCGCTTGCGCGGTAGGACTCCGCGGCTGCCGACGGAGCCAAGAGGATAGCGCGGCGGGACGTCCTGTCTTGAGATCGAGGGGTTTCGACAACCTCACTCAAGACAGGAGCATCCCCATGACCGACGAGGCCATGAAAACCTTCACACTAGCGGACATGGCGCGATTATTCGCCAAGCTTTATGTATTCTGTTCAAATGGCCTTTAACTCTCTGGGGTTAAGGGGTCGGCGATAAGCAGGTGAGGGTAACGTGACCCTAAAGCCATCCGTCATTTGTAACGTTCCGGCCGATGTCTCTTCGATAAAGAAGGCCATCGGTCCCAAGCTGGCCAAGCAGTACTCTGCAAATCCCAAGGTGCCGAAGTACGCCTTCGTCCTCAAATTCCCCGACGGCGTTGTCACCGGGCGCGCGGTTTCGCATGCGCTAGGAAAAATACCAACTCCGCGCGGCCCGATATTGCTCGCAGGTCAACACTTCACGGTAGAAGCAATGGGGCTCGCCAAGGCGGAAGGCTGTGAAGTGATTGCCATTCACGAGTTCTTTTGGACCGATGCAGCATACGCCGATAGATGGAGCGACCGACCGCTAAAAGGCTAAGGGGAATTACGGTGACAGTGCTGGACTGCACATAATTGGTCAAGCCGAGTTGAGTGCAGTCCAGCACTGTCACCGTAATTTCGTAATTGTGGAAATCAAAAATCAAGCCGGCCGTAGAGTTCGTCGAATGGCACGCACACATGCTCGCGGTACGCGGATCTCGATTGCAGCCGCTCATACCAGCGCTCAACGTTCGGCAAGTTCGGGCGCGGAAGGTCAAGATTGAGGTAGCGATAAAGATGGGTCCCTATCGGAATATCGGCGAGTGATAAGTGGTCTCCCAGCATGAAAGACCTGCCTTTCAACTGATGGTCGATGTGCTTCAGATTACGGTTGGTCTGTTCCAGAGCTTTGTCGACAGCAACCAAATTGCGTTGCGCTTCGGGCGTCCTGTACCAGCCCCAAAATACGCCAACCATGAATGCTGGCTGCAACGCGGTTTGCGACCAGTCCATCCATTGGTCTGCGTTCGCACGCTCAGCCGGATTCGCCTTACAGAACGAAGTTTCGGAAGAGTATTTGGCCGCAAGATACCTTAAGATGGCGTGCGACTCCCAGACGATGATGCCAGAGTCATCAATCACCGGAACGCGGCCATGCGGGTTCATGGCTAGGAATTCATCCGTGTCGAGGCCGCCGAACGAGCCTCCAAGTTCGACATGCTTGTGCGCGATGCCGAGCTCACCGACTAGCCACATCACCTTCTGCAAGTTGAATGACGATTTGCGGCCGTAAACGGTGAGCATTTGGCGCAGACCTCAATTGGGAGATTGGCTTTCCACCTAGAGAGCAGCAGTAAGCAGAAATGAAATGCCGCCGCAAGTTGCAATAGCTCCTGGTCTCCTTTGGGTCAAAACCAGAAGCAACTACCGACGAGCACAATGAGCCCGCTTTTGGCCGGGGCGTGATCGAAATACGCGACAATCGGCTTGCTGACGCGCTCCTGTCTCGCGCGCCTATCCAGTCCTAGCTAACCCGACCGCTGCTCGGTGGGCGCGAGCAGATCGTCCAGCGCGGTCATCGACGCCGCGCGAAGCACGGCCAGCTCGCGCGCTGCATCCTGGCACTCGGCGAGCGGCATCGTCGGCGCGGCCAGCTCGATGTCACGGCAGCGCTCGAACAGGCGGACGAGGCCGAGGGCGCTCGCCGCGCTGCCGAGCTGGTGCGCGGATCGCGCGAGCTGGCTGTGATCGCCGGCTGCGGCCGCCGCGGTGATGTCGGCGATCAGCTTTTCGCCGGTCTGGTCCAGCAGATCATGAAGCTTCGCGATCTGCGAGGCGCCGAGCAGCTCCTGCTGGTCGTCGAGAAAGTGCCGGTCGATCAATGCGCCGGCCGCAAGCGGCGCGTCGGTCGAGCGGTGCTCGGGCTCGTCCTCGATCGCCTCGCGAAGCGCGTTGATCAGGATCGGCTTGCTGACGATTTTGGTGATCCCGGCGGCTGCGAGCCGCTCGCGGGTGCTGCGCGACACGTCGGCAGTCACGACGATGATCCGCGGCATCGGCTGCAGCGGAAGCTGTCGGATGCGCGCGGCCGCCTCCACGCCATCCATATCGGGCATGTGCAGATCCATCAGGATGATTTCGAACGGCTGGCTGCCGGCGAGCGCGACCGCGGCCGCACCATTCCTTGCGATCCTGGAACGGTGGCCGAGCCGGTTCAGAATCGCTTCGCCGACCTCGCAATTGACAGGGTCGTCATCGACCAGCAGCACGCGGCGCTGCCGCGATGGCGGCGAAGGCGCGCCTTGCGCGACGCCGCTGCCGGCATAGCCCAGTGGAACGAGAAGCGTGAACACGCTGCCGGCGCCCGGCGTGCTCGCCACCGTCAGCTCGCCGTGCATCAGCCGGGCGAGACGGCGCGCGATCGCAAGTCCGAGGCCGGTGCCGCCGAACCGCCGCGCGATGCTGTCATCGGCCTGCACAAAATCCTCGAAAATCCGCTCGTGCATGTCGGGCGCGATGCCGATGCCGGTGTCACGAACGACGAGGCGAAGCAGGGCATGATCGTCGTGCCGCTCGGCTGTCGCGCTCAGCGAGATGCCGCCGCTCGGGGTGAACTTGATGGCGTTGCCGATCAGGTTGAGCAGGATGCGGTTGAGCCTGACGGGATCGCCGTGCACGGAGGTGCCGAGTGTCGCATCGCAGGCGAGGTCGAAGCGCAATCCCTTGCCGAAGGCTTGCGGCCGCATCAGATCGGCCGCGGTCTCGACCAGCCGGTCGAGACGGAAGTCGCGCGTCTCCAGCGCCTCAGTGCTGGCCTCGAGACGGGCGTATTCGAGAATGGCGTCGACCAGCGCGATCAGCGTTTCGCCCGAGGCGGCGGCGGTTGCGAGGTGGCGGCGCTGGACCTCGCCGAGGCGGCCGTCGTCGAGCAGCTGCAGCACGCCCATGACGCCGTTGAGCGGCGTGCGCAGCTCGTGGCTGACCACGGCAAGGAAGCGCGATTTGGTCTCGTTGGCCGTAACCGCTACGCTGCGCGCGCGCTCGGCCGCATCGTGCTCGGCAAGGGCGTGATCGCGCGCCTTCTCGAGCTCGGAGGTCCGTTCGATGACCTTCCGCTCCAGCGTCGCATAGGATTCACGCAAATGCGCGGCCATCCGGTTGAACTGGTCGCCGAGCGCCTCGAGCTCGTCACCCGTCCTGATCGCGAGCCGCAATCCGAGATCGCCGCTCTCGATCCGCCGCGCGCCCTGCGTCAGCATCTGGATCGGCACGGTCATGCGCCGGCTGAGCCAGAGCGACACCAGGGCGGCGAAGGCCAGCAGGACGATCAGCAGGAATGTCGACCGTCCGATCGAGGCGTAGATCGGCGCGTAGGCTTCGCTGAGCGGAAGCTCGACGAACACCAGCCAGCCGAGCGAGGGGACCGTCGCATAGGTCGACAGCACGCGTTGCCCGGAGAAATCCTGCTTGATCAGGCCGCCGGAGGGCGGGCCTACGCCGTCGAGCGCGGCGCGCACATCCGGATGCCCGGAGAGATCGCTGCGGCGGAGCGCCGGCCACAAATCGGGATGCGCGATCAGCACGCCAAGGCGATCGACCACATAGGCCTTGCCGGTGTTGCCGACCCTGATCCCGGCGACAAGGTCCCAGATGAAGCGCAGATTGACCTCGGCGACGACCACATGGGGCTCGCGGCCGGTGCCGCGGGTGGCGATCGTCATGAAGGGCTCGGTGTCGCCGAAGAAGTAGACCGGCCCGTAATAGGCCCGGCTTTCATTGGCGCCGCGGAAGGCGGCAGAGGAGGAGTAGTCGGCGTTGCTGCCGATCCTGTCCGCGACACGGCGCGACACGCGCACCTGCTCGCGGCCTTGCGCATCGAGCTCGGTCAATTCGGCGATCGCGGGCGAAAGGCGCAGCAGGCGGATGGCGTTCAGGCGCTCGTCTTCGTTGTTCGACAGCTCCGGAGGCAGGCGCGAGAGCCATCTGATTTGACTCTCGATCTGGCCGATGAATTGGCCGATCTGAATGGCCGCGCTTGCGGCCTGCTCGCGCTGGGTCGCCGCGAGAAGCTGCTTCTGCTCGCGATAGGAGAACCAGACGTCGAAGCCGGTGTTGATGGCGAGCGCGGCAAAGGCGAGGGCTGCGATCGAGTAGAGATATTTGCGGAACAGCCGGCCCGGAGGCGTCCGCAAATGTCCCTGGTCGACCGCCTCGTTCACTCGCGAATCTCGTCGGCGCGCGCGAGCAGCGTGAACGGGATGGTCAGCCCGAGCGCGTTGGCAACGGTGCGGTTGATCAACAGCTCGTATTTCCGCGGCGATTGCACCGGGAGATCGCCGGCCTTGGTGCCGCGCAGGATGAGATCGACGTAATCGGCCGAGCGCACCTCCAGCGTCGGCCCGTAGCTCATCAGCCCGCCGGCATCCATGAAGTAGTGGAACGGATAGATCATCGGCACACGATATTTCGCGGTCGTCGCGACGATCGCCTGCCGGTTCACCACCAGAAAGCTGTCGACGAGCGAGATCATCGCCGCCTTCGGCGGCCCGGCGAAGCGGCCGATCGCGCCGTCGATTTCGGCTGCCGCGCTGATCGGGGTGAGGACCACGGTCACGCCCGAGGCCGCGGCCTCCTGCTCGACGGAGTCAAGATAGAAGCGCCCGGCGCGGGGCGTGCTCGCCGGATTGAACAGGACGCCGACGCGCTGGATATCCGGCACGGCCTCCCTGACCAGCTGAAGCCATTTGCCACCCATCTCGGGGGTGCTGCTGGTGAAGCCCGTGACGTTGCCGCCGGGACGGGCGAGGCTTTGAACGAAGCCATTGCCGATGGGGTCGTTGGATGTCGCGAAAACGATCGGGATGGTCTTGGTGGCTGCCATGACGGCTGCGGTTTCGACGGTCGAGCCGGTGAGGATGACATCCGGGTTGAGGTCGATGAGCTCGGCGACCGCGGACTTCATCTTGTCCGGTCCGCCGAAACTCGAGCGGATCTCGAAACGGTAGTTGACCCCTTCGACCCAGCCACGCTGCCTCAGGCCCGCAACGAGCCCGCCAAGCCGCGTGGTTGCAGCTTCGCTCATGCTCCGTCTGGTCAGCTCGTCGTCGAGCGACAGGCTGGTGATCGAGGCGACGACCCGCATGCGATCCGACGCTGCGCCAAGCGTAAAGAATCCCGCGGCTGTTGCGCCCGCAAGGCGAATGAAATCGCGGCGGGCGACCGCCGGCACAACGCGGGCAGGAGCAGGCCGCTCAGTCATGAAATGTTTCGCAAAAGTTGTCCCTGGGCATGTGCATAACGCGAAAGTCCGACGGCGACAATTGATGAAAAAATACCCTTGTGAATGTTCATTCGCAGCCACGGGCAGCCCGATACCGTATTGCTATGCAGAAGTTGCCAATTCCAGGAGAACTCGCGTATGCACTAGCTGTAGGTCATACTGTGAGCAATTCAAATGACGATGGAGCTGAGGGGCGCGAGAGGCGAGGGATTTGCGACGGTGACCGCCGACGGTCGCGTGCTGGATTCCTGGTTCCTTCAGCTGCGCCTGGTTGAGGAGGCCGGCAAGTCGGCAACGGTGCTGCTGACGAAGGACGAGATCAAGAGGTCGCTCGGTGAGTCGGCAGACGGATATGCGCGGCACGACGACGTCCGCAACGTCGGTATCGTTGCAATCCAGACAGAAATTGACTCTCTTGCATCCGCGCCGATTGATGTGCACGACGCATATCTTCGCCTCCATCTCCTGAGCCACCGGCTCGTCCAGCCCAATTGCCTGAACCTCGAGGGAATTTTCAGTCTGTTGCCTAACGTTGCCTGGACCACCCTCGGGCCCTGTGAATGCCCTCGTGTACCGGAAGCACGAATCCTCGCACGAACGCGTGCCCTGGCGTTCGAGGTGACAGGCGTGGATAAGTTCCCGCGCATGACTGACTACGTGACGCCTGCGGACGTGAGAATTGCCGATGCGGATCGGGTAAGGCTCGGAGCCTACCTGGCTCCGGGCACGACGGTCATGCACGAAGGCTTTTGCAATTTTAATGCAGGTACGCTCGGCCCCTGCATGGTCGAAGGGCGGATCAGCGCCGGTGTGGTTGTGGGTAGTGGCAGCGACGTTGGCGGCGGAGCCTCGATCATGGGCACTCTGTCCGGAGGAGGCAAAGAGAGGATTACAGTCGGTGAGCGCTGCCTGATCGGAGCCAACGCCGGTATCGGCATTTCATTGGGTGACGATTGTATCGTCGAGGCGGGCTGTTACGTCACGGCAGGCGCGCGCATCCTTCTGGAAGATGGCCGGGTGCTGAAAGCCAAAGAGCTCTCGGGTGAGAGGGGCCTGCTTTTTCGTCGTAATTCCCAGAGCGGCGCTCTTGAGGCAACCAGGCGTACTCCAAATTGGGACGGCCTCAACTCGCAGCTTCACGGCTAGGTCCGAGACGCAGCTCGCTTAGCGCCGCAGCGTGAATTCGTCCGCGCCTCGCCGGTGCTCCCAATTCGCCCGCTCGAGCTCGGGCTGATCGCACTCCGCCTCGGGATAGCCGATGCAGAGATAGGCGATGAATTTCCAGGACGCGGGCACGTCGAGCACGCCGCCGATGCGCTCCGGATTGAGGATCGAGACCCAGCCGAGCCCGATCCCCTCGGCGCGTGCGGCGAGCCACATGGCGGTGATCGCCGCGACCACGGAATACTCTGTTGTCTCCGGCATGGTCGCGCGGCCGAGGCCGTGGCCGATCTCGCTGGCCTTGTCCGCAAATATTGCGAGATGGCGAGGTGCCTGTTCGAGCCCAGAGAGCTTGAGCGCGGCATAGCGCGCGGCGCGCTCGCCGGAGTAGCAGTTCAGCGCGTCGGCGTTGCAGGTCCTGAAATCGTCGATCACGGCGCGGCGCCGTACCGCATCATCGACGGTGACGAAGCGCCATGGCTGGCTCAGGCCGACCGATGGCGACAGGCAGGCCGTCTCGATGAGCCGCTCCACGGCACCGTCGGGCAGTGCATCGGTGCGAAAGCGACGCACGTCGCGGCGCCACACGAACAGCTCGCGCAATTGCCGGCGGAAGGCGTCGCCGAACTCGACCATCGATCATCCTCCCGCGTGAAGGAAGGCTGCGGCCACCAGCAGGATCAGGATCTCCCCGACCTGCTCGAAAGCGCCGAGGATGTCGCCGGTCTGGCCGCCGATCTGACGGATGGCAAGCTGCGCCAGGATCAGCCCGGCGAGCGAGAGCAGGACCAGGCCGACCAGCGCCTTGGCCGGTCCGAGCGCAACGGCGAGGGCGAGCGTTCCAACAGCGAAGGCGATCGCCACGCTGCGGCCCGGCGGCGATCCGGCGCGCGCAGAGAGCCCGTCGGGACGCGCCGGGGCGACCAACGACATGAAGGCCGGCACGCCGGCGCGGGCCGCAGCGTGGGCTGAGCACAAAGCCAGCATCACGGCCCATGGATCGGCGATTGCGGCGAGCGCACTCCAGCGCAGGCCGAACGACAGGATCAACGCACAGACGCCATAGCTGCCGATCCGGCTGTCGCGCATGATCTCGAGCTTGCGCTCGCGCGTCCGTCCGCCGCCGAGGCCGTCGGCGGTATCTGCGAGCCCGTCCTCGTGCAGCGCGCCGGTGATGAGGGTCGTTGTCGCGAGAGCGAGCAGGGCGGCCATGCCTGGTGCCAGTCCCAGTCTGCTCGCAAGCGCATAGGATACTGCGCCTGCAAGGCCCACCAGCAATCCCGCGATCGGCAGCGCCCAGGTCGCGCGCGCGATGTCACCATCGCCGGCCGGCTTTGACGATGCCACCGGCACGATCGTGACAAAGGACGCCGCGATCCTGAGATCGGCGACCACGTCTTTCAGAATGGCGGCGCGCGGCATCATTTCAGTTTCATCGGCAGGCCGGCAACGACGAGCTCGACTTCGTCAGCGGCCGCCGCAATGGTCTGGTTCATGATCCCGGCGGCGTCGCGAAAGCTGCGCGCCAATGCATTGTCGGGCACGATGCCGAGACCGACCTCATTGGTGACGAAAACCACCGGGCTGCCGAGGCGGGGCAGGGCGGCGGCGAGCTCGGTCACCTCGCGTTCCCAGTCGCGCGCCGCATGCATCAGGTTGGAGAGCCACAGCGTCAGACAGTCGACGAGCCGCGCGCCGCCGCCATCGGTTGCGACCAGCGCGGGCACGAGATCGAGCGGCACCTCGCGCTCGATCCAGTCGGTTCCGCGGCGCGCGCGGTGTGTTGCGATGCGCGCCTCCATTTCCGCATCGAGCGCCTCGGCCGTCGCGACATAGACGGGCTGCCCGGGAAAGGCGCGCGTGCGCGTTTCCGCACGCCTGCTCTTGCCCGATCGCGCTCCGCCCGTGATCAAGATGACGGCCATGAAGGTCTCCTGTGGGCCTGACTAATCACCAATCGCGGCCAAAGACAAAGCCGAAATCAGGCACCCGGGGGCTTGCGCTCGCCGCTCGCTTTGCGCAACAGGGGCGGGACAGGAGGCCAGTGTGGGTTTTGCGGGCGCGATGGTGGTGGCGATGGCGGTGGATGCCTTGCTGGGCTGGCCGTCAAAGCTGTTTGCGCGGATCGGCCACCCCGTGACCTGGCTGGGCGGGCTGATCGCCGCCATCGATGCCGGCTGGAATCGCGAGTCTGACCCGCCGGCGCTCCGCCGCGCTGCGGGCGCCGCCGGCGCGCTTCTGGTGATTGCGCTCGCGGTTGCGTTCGGTTGGCTGCTCCAGTCCTTGCTTCCCCCGAGTTGGATCGGAATCGTGCTGGCCGGCATTTTGGCCTGGCCGCTGGTCGCCTTGCGCTCCCTGTATGATCACGTCGCTGCCGTCGCGAATCCCCTGCTGGGCGGCGACATCACCGCGGCCCGCGCGGCGGTCTCGCGCATCGTCGGCCGCGATCCAGCCGCGCTCGATGAAGCCGGCATCGCGCGCGCGGCGATCGAGAGCCTCGCGGAGAACGCGTCCGACGGCATCGTCGCGCCGGTGTTCTGGGGGGCGCTGTTCGGCCTGCCCGGTATTTTTTGCTACAAGGCGATCAACACGCTGGACTCCATGATCGGCCATCGCAACGAACGGCACGAAGCCTTTGGCTGGGCCGCGGCGCGCATCGACGACGTCGCGAATTTCGTTCCGGCCCGTCTGACCGGCTTTCTGTTCGTGCTGCTGGCGCGGAAGCGATCCGAGGCGCTGTCGTGCATGACACGCGACGCGCGCCGTCATCGATCGCCCAATGCCGGCTGGCCGGAGGCGGCGATGGCGGGAGCGCTCGGCGTGCGGCTCAGCGGCCCTCGCATCTATCACGGCAGCATCACCGCCGAGCCCTGGCTGAACGGAGGAGCGCGCGATCCGCTTGCGGCCGACATCGGCGAGGGATTGACCGTCTACCGTCGGGCCATGCTGCTGCTCGCGGGGCTCCTTGCGATCCTGGCCTGCGCGTGAAAGAACAGGGCATGCGCGAGCACGGTGGAAATCTTGATCACGCCCGGTGGCATTTTGGCGGCCACGCAGAGGACTGGATCGATCTGTCGACCGGGATCAACCGGCTGGCTTATCCGGTGGGCGAGATCGCCGCGCATCATTGGCAGGCGTTGCCGTCGCGGTCCGAGATCGATGCGCTGCATCACGCCGCCCGGCACGCCTATGGCACGAGGGCGCCGATCGTTGCGATGAGCGGCGCACAAGCCGCCATTCAATTGCTGCCGCAACTCGCGCCGCGCGGCCGGGCGCGCATCCTCGCGCCGACCTACAACGAATATGCTCCCGTTCTGTCGGCTGCGGGATGGGAGGTCGAGGAGGTGAGGGCGCCCGACGCGCTGGCGGGGGCGAACCTTGCCATCGTCGTCAATCCCAACAATCCCGACGGCCGCCGTTATGCGCCGAAGGATCTGCTCGCGCTGTTGCCGCGCGTCGGTCACCTCGTCATCGACGAGAGTTTTGCGGACGGCATTCCCGAGCTCTCGCTCGCTTCGGAAGCGGGGCGGCCGGGGCTGCTGATCCTGCGCTCCTTCGGAAAGTTCTATGGTCTTGCCGGCCTGCGGCTCGGTTTTGCGATCGGCCATGCGGATGACATCGGCAGAATCGCGGCGGCGTCAGGTCCATGGCCGGTCTCTGGAGCTGCGATCGCGATTGGCTGCCGCGCCTTGCGCGATGACGCCTGGGCCAAGGCGACGTCAGCGCGGCTTGCCCGCGACTGCGTTCGCCTCGACGACATCGCGCAGTCGCAAGGCTGGCGGCTGGTTGGCGGTGCGCCACTGTTTCGCCTCTACGAGGCGCCGGATGCGCGTGCTGCGCAGGAAAAGCTGGCACGCGGCCAGATCTGGTCCCGCGTCTTCGCGCAAAAGCCGACATGGCTGCGCCTTGGGCTTCCGGGCGCTGAGGCCGAATGGTTGCGCCTTGCCGAGGTCCTAGCGCGCTAGCGCGAGCAGGCCTTCGACGTCGAGATACTTTTCGATGTGATCGGCGAGTGCGTCGAGCGCGCTGTCGACCCTGGCGTGATAGGGCTCGTCGCCCGCGGGAATGTCGAGCTTTGCAAGGAATGCCCTGCGAAATGCGTCCGACGTAAAAAGGCCGTGCAGATAGCTGCCTTGCACGCGCCCATCGCGTGAGATCGCGCCTTCGGGCTCGCCGTTCAGTTTTGCGAATGGCCGCGCGCGATCGGGTCCATCGGTGCGACCGATATGGATTTCGTAGGCCTCGATCGGCTGATCCGTCGCCGCATGCACGGCCGTCACCCGCGTCAGCGTCTTCTGCGGGCTCATCGCCGTTTCCACATCCAGCAGGCCAAGACCCGGCGTGTCGCCCGCAGGCCCCTCAATGCCATCGGGATCGGCGACGCTGCGTCCGAGCATCTGGTAGCCGCCGCAGAGGCCGAGCACATGGCCGCCCCTGCGGTGATGCGCGAGCAGATCGATGTCCCATCCCTGCGCGCGCAGAAAGGCGAGATCGCCGCGGGTGGATTTCGAGCCGGGGATGACGACGAGCCTGACATCGCCGGGAATCGCTTCGCCCGGACGCACCATCACGAGATCGACACCCGGCTCGAGCTTCAGCGGATCGAGGTCGTCGAAATTGGCGATCCGCGACAGCGCGAGGCAGGCGATCTTGCACTGGCCTGGCTTGCGCGCGTCGCTTAAGCCCATCGCATCCTCGGCCGGCAGCTCGCAGGCGCGCGCGAACCAGGGCAGCACGCCAAAGCCGCGCCATTCGGTCTTCGCTTCGATCAGCTTGTAGCCGTCGTCGAACAGCGTCGGATCGCCGCGAAACTTGTTGATGACAAAACCCTGGATCATCGCGGCATCGTCGGGGTCGATCACCGTCTTGATGCCGACGAGCTGTGCGATGACGCCGCCGCGGTCGATGTCGCCGACCAGCACGACGGGCACGCCGGCCTTGCGCGCAAAGCCCATATTGGCGATGTCGGCCTTGCGCAGATTCACCTCGGCCGGACTGCCGGCGCCTTCGACCAGCACCAGATCGGTGCGCGCCTTCAGCCGCTCAAAGCTCTCCAGCACCGCGCCCATCAAGGAAGGCTTCATCGCCGCGTATTCGCGTGCACGCGCGGTCGCGATGCGCTTGCCCTGCACGATGACCTGCGCGCCGACATCGGTCTCGGGTTTCAGCAGCACCGGGTTCATGTCGGTGTGCGGCTCGACGCCGGCGGCGAGCGCCTGCAGCGCCTGGGCGCGGCCGATCTCGCCACCATCGATGGTGACGGCGGCATTGTTCGACATGTTCTGCGGCTTGAACGGGAGCACGCGGAGTCCGCGGCGCGTGAAGGCGCGCGCGAGACCGGCGACGATGAGCGATTTGCCCACGTCCGAGCCGGCTCCCTGGATCATCAATGCGCGCGCCATGGTTTTTTTAAGAGCTTGGTTTTTTCAGAGCTTGGTGTCTTCAGAACTCGACGCCGGCCTGCGCCTTGATGCCAGAGCGGAACGGATGCTTCACCAGCGTCATCTCGGTGACGAGATCGGCGATCTCGATCAGCTCGTCCTTGGCGTTGCGCCCGGTGAGCACGACATGCGTCATCGGCGGCTTCGAGGTCTTCAGGAAATCGACGACCTCCGCGATGTCGAGATAGTCGTAGCGCAGCGCGATGTTGATCTCGTCGAGTACGACCATGCGCAGGCTCGAATCGAGAATCAGTTCCTTGGCCTTGTCCCAGCCGGCGCGTGCGGCCGCGATGTCGCGGGTGCGGTCCTGCGTCTCCCAGGTAAAGCCTTCACCCATCGCGTGGAACTGGCAGAGCTCGCCAAAGTGGCCGGTGAGCAGGCGCCGCTCGCCGGTATCCCAGGCGCCCTTGATGAACTGCACGACCGCGCAGGGGAAGCCATGGGCGACGCAGCGCACGATCATGCCGAAGGCGGAGGAGGACTTGCCCTTGCCGGCGCCGGTGTGGACGATGATGAGGCCTTTTTCGCCGCTCTTGGTCGCCATGATCTTGTCGCGGGCGACCTTGATCTTCGCCATTTTTGCGGCGTGCCTGGCGTCGGCTTCCGCGGCCGTTTTTGTATCCGGTTCAGGCGTCATCGTACCCGGTCCTTCGGCTTGACAAGAGGCGGCCGGGGGCAAATGGTGACCCGGCGTTGGTTCCTGTCCTATGACAGGCGAAGAGGGAATGCGATAGGGTCCGAATCGGCAAGATTTGGGTCCAAACTGCAGCCGCCCCCGCGACCGTGACCGGAGAGATGCCCAAAGCCACTGATCCTACTTGCGGATCGGGAAGGCGGGGATCGAAGGGGAAACCCTGCTCCGCAAGCCGGGAGACCTGCCAGCGCGGACGATTCTTGAACCGGCGGACGGGGTGTTCCGCGACGGGGAAACGGGCCTTCGCAAGAACGGTTCGTGTGCCTCTTCGCCTCCCGCAGATACTTCTGGAAGAGGCGATGACCGTTACACTTCACGTCTGCATCACCTGCCGTGCCGGCGAGACGCCGAGCGAAGGCGAGGCGACACCCGGCAAGCGCCTGCATGGAGCGATCCTCGAGGCCGGCGTGCCCGACGGCGTCAATGTGGTTCCCGTCGAATGCCTGTCTGCATGCAGCCAGGGCTGCTCGGTGGCGCTCAGCGCGCCCGGCCGCTGGTCCTATGTCTATGGCCGGCTGTCGGATGCCAACGCGCAGGACGTGGTCGCGGGCGCTGCCGCCTATGCCGCCGCGCCCGATGGCCTCGTGCCGTGGCGCAGCAGGCCTGAGATCTTCCGCAAGCAGTCGCTTGCCCGCATTCCCCCCATTGCCGTGTTGCCGGAGGCCGCCGAATGAACTCGCTCGCAAAAGTCCCTGTGACGGTGGTCACCGGCTTTCTCGGCTCCGGCAAGACGACGCTGATCCAGCATCTGCTCGCCAATCCCAACGGCAAGAAGCTCGCCGTGCTTGTCAACGAGTTCGGCAGCGAAGGCGTCGACGGCGAGATCTTGAAGTCCTGCGCGGATGCGAACTGCCCCGAAGAGAACATCGTCGAGCTCGCCAATGGCTGCATCTGCTGCACCGTTGCGGATGATTTCATTCCGACCATGGAGAAGCTGCTTGCGCGCCCGGTGCGGCCTGATCACATCCTGATCGAGACCTCGGGGCTGGCGCTGCCGAAGCCGCTACTCAAGGCGTTCGACTGGCCGGAGATCCGCTCGCGCATCACGGTTGATGGCGTGATCGCGCTCGCCGATGCCGAGGCGGTCGCCGCCGGCCGCTTTGCGCCGGATCCGGCTGCGGTCGAAGCGCAGCGCGCGGCGGACGAAAATCTCGATCACGAGACGCCACTGTCGGAAGTGTTCGAGGACCAGATCGCCTGCGCCGACATCGTGCTGCTGACCAAGGCCGATCTGGCGGGCGCAGCCGGCATTGAGGCCGCAAGGGCCGCGATCACGGCCGAGATGCCGCGCCGCGTGCCGATGTTGCCGATCACCGACGGCGCGATCGATGCGCGCGTCATCCTTGGTCTCGCCGCCGCCGCCGAGAATGATCTCGCCGCGCGCCCCTCGCATCATGATGGCGAGGAGGACCACGAGCACGACGATTTTGCCTCCGTCGTGATCGATCTTCCTGAGGTCGCTGACATCGATGCACTGGTCGCATCGGTGCAGCGTCTGGCGCGCGAGCAGAACGTGCTGCGCGTCAAGGGCTACATCGCGGTCGCGGGCAAGCCGATGCGCCTGCTGCTGCAGGCCGTCGGCGAGCGTGTGCGCCATCAGTTCGACAAGCCCTGGGGCGCGGGTCACAGGCAGTCAAAGCTCGTCGTGATCGGCGAGCACGGCGATATCGACGCGGCCGCGATCAAGGCGGGATTGGGAGTCTGATGCACGTCGTCTTCCGCGAGAGCCGCGGTCTCGAGGAGACCGCGACGCCAAGGGACATCGGCCAGGACCCGGCCGATCTCGTGGTGCTCTCGTACTCGGATTCCGATCTTGCGGCGTTCGCGGCAGGCTGGCGCCGCGGCCGCACCAGCCTGCCGTCACTGCGGCTGGCGAACCTCGCGGAATTGTGTCATCCGCTCTCGGTCGATACCTATATCGAGCGCACGTTGTCGCGGGCGCGCGGCATTCTGGTGCGGCTGATCGGCGGGGAGTCCTATTGGCCGTACGGGCTGGCTGCGCTGCAGCAGTTGGCAAAAGATCGCAACATCGTGCTCGCCGTGCTGCCGGCTGATGGTCGTGACGACACGCGGCTCGATGCCTATTCCACCTTGCCGGTCTCGACGCTGCGCCGGCTGAAAGTGCTCTGCGACACCGGCGGCCCCGTCGCCGCGCAAGCCGCGATCGCGCAACTCGCGCTGGCATCGGGTCTCTATGCCGGGCCGGTCGTCGGCGAGATGACCGTTCCCGAGATGGGCTTTTACGATCCCGCACGCGGCGTCATCGGCGCGCCGGTGCCGAGCGAGGGGAAGCCACGCGCGCTGGTGACGTTCTATCGCTCCTATCTCACCGCTGCCGACACCGGTCCGGTCGATGCGCTGATCGCGGCGCTGCGCGAACAGGGGTTTGACGCTCACGGCGCGTTCGTCACCTCCCTGAAGGCCGCAGGCGTTGCGGATTGGCTGAGGACGTATTTCGCGAACAATCCTCCGGCGGCGATCGTCAATGCGACGGCGTTCTCGGCGATGGGCGACGACGGCACGACGCCGTTCGATGCCGCGTCATGTCCGGTGTTCCAGGTCGCGCTCTCATCGGCGCGACGCGAGGACTGGGCGGAATCGCTGCGCGGCCTGTCGCCCGGAGATCTCGCGATGCATGTGGTGCTGCCCGAGGTCGACGGTCGCCTGTTCGCGGGCGTGGTGAGTTTCAAATCGGCCGCGGCTCGCGATCCCGATCTGCAATTTTCGCATCTGGCTCATCAGCCGGATCAAGAGCGCGTGGAAGCCGTCGCCGCCCGCGTGGTGGCCTGGCGGCGGCTTGCGGAGACACCGGCTGCCGAGAAGCGGTTGGCCATCGTGCTCTCGAACTATCCCGGCCGTCCGCACCAGATCGCGCATGCGGTCGGTCTCGACGCGCTCGCCTCGGTCGAGGCGCTGCTGTCCGATCTCACTGATGCCGGCTTCGATGTTGCGCCAGTTGAAACGCTGGGCGCGACACTGCTCAAGCAGCAATTGACCTGGAGCGTCGTTGACTACCGGGCAGCGCTCTCGCGCCTTCCGCTAAGTTTGCAGGACGATCTCGCGCAGGCCTGGGGGACGCCGGAGAACGATCCGAGCTGCCGCGATGGTGCGTTCCACTTCGCTGCGATCCAGTGCGGTCACTCGATCATCGCAGTCCAGCCCGAGCGTGGCGACGCGACCACGCGCGATTCCGACTATCACGATCTCGCCCGTACGCCGCGCCATGCCCATGTCGCGTTCTATCTCTGGCTCCGGGAGCAGGAGATTGATGCCGTCGTGCATATGGGCGCGCATGGCACGCTGGAATGGCTGCCCGGGAAATCCGTGGCGCTGTCGTCGCGCTGCTGGCCGGAAGCGCTGATCGGCGCTCTGCCTGTCATCTATCCCTTCATCGTCAACGATCCCGGCGAGGCCGCGCAGGCCAAGCGGCGCATTGGTGCCGTCACTATCGGCCATCTGCCGCCGCCGCTTGAACAATCCGCGGTGCCGGATAACCTGCGCCGGCTTGAACGTCTGCTCGACGAATATTCGACCGCTGATGGTCTCGATCCCGCCCGCCGCCAGCGCCTGATCGCTGCGATCCGCGACGAGGCGCGCACGGCAGGCCTCGAGGACGATCTCGGCCTGGATGCCTCGGCCGCGCCGGCCGAAGCGATCCCGCGGATCGATCGCTTCGTCTGCGATCTCAAGGAAAGCCAGTTCGGCGATGGCCTGCACGTGTTCGGCCGCGGCGTCTGTGGCGAGGCCGAGCGGGACGGGTTGCGTGCCGCACTTGCGGGCCGGCGCGTGGCGCCGGGCCCGTCAGGCTCGCCCTATCGCGGACGTCAGGACGTGCTGCCGACGGGACGCAATCTCTTCGCCGTCGATCCGCGTGCGGTGCCGACGCCATCGGCGCATGCGCAGGGGATAAAACTCGCCGAAGAGCTGCTGCGTCGTCATCTTCAGGATCACGGCGATTGGCCGAAAGGCCTCGTGGTCGATCTCTGGGGCTCCGCGACGATGCGCACCGCGGGCGAGGAGTTCGCGATGGCGCTGCATCTGGCCGGTCTCGCGCCACACTGGGATCACGCCTCCGGCCGCGTCACCGGCTACGACATCATCGCGCCGGCCGAGCTTGGCCGTCCCCGCATCGATGTCACGCTGCGCGTGTCAGGCCTGTTCCGCGATGTCTTCGCAGGCCTTGCGCAATTGTTCGAAGCCGCCACTGAGGCGCTGGCATCGCGCCAAGACGAGGGCGAGGAGAATCCCTATCGCCACCGCGCCTCGCGCGTGTTCGCGCCGCGCCCCGGACAATACGGCGTCGGCCTCTCGGCAATCCCGGATGCCTTCACGCCGGAGACGCGCGATGCCGCCGGCGAGGCCTGGCTGGCGGCATCGTCCTGGGCGTTCTCCGCCGATGGCGAGATCAAGCCGGATCGCGCCGGCATCGAACAACGGCTCGCATCGGCCGATGCTTTCGTCCACCTCCAGGATCTGCCGGAAACCGATCTGCTGCTCGCCGCCGACTATGCCGCGCATGAAGCCGGCATCGCCGCAGCCGCCGCGCATCTGGGTGCGGCGGGGCCATCGCTCTATCATCTCGACACGACGCGCCCCGACGAGCCGCATGCGCGCACGCTGACCGAAGAGATCTCGCGGGTGGTGCGGGCGCGCGCGGCCAACCCGGCCTGGATCGCCGGCATGATGCGCCACGGTTTTCGCGGTGCCGCCGAGATCACCGCGACGCTGGAGCACATGGCTGCCTTCGCCCATCTCGCTGATGCCGTGCCGCCGCATCTGTTCGATCTCTACTACGACGCGACGCTCGGCGACGCCGATGTCCGTGCCTTCATGGCGCGCGAAAATCCACCCGCGCTCGCTGCGATGGAGACCTGCTTCACGCGGCTGCACGAGGCCTCGCTCTGGCGGACGCGCCGTAATTCGATTGCGGCTGCGCTGAAGGAGGCGTCATGAGCGCGGCTTCGGTGAAGGGCTGGTGTCCCGGCGCGCTGCGGCCGATGCAATCGGGCGACGGGCTCGTGGTCCGCGTGCGCCCGTTCGGCGGCCGGCTCGATGCAGCACAGACCTCCGGGCTTGCGCATCTCGCCGAGCGCCACGGCAATGGCCTGATCGACGTGACCAGCCGCGCCAATCTTCAGATCAGGGGCGTCACCGACACCAGCCACCGGCTGCTGCTTGACGGTCTTGCGCAACTGACGCTGCTCGACCCCGACGCCGACACCGAATCCCGGCGCAACATTCTGGTCACGCCGTTCTGGCGCGATGGCGACGAGACCCAGGCGCTTGCGGCCGAGCTCGAAGAGGTGCTGGCGGACTCGATGCTCGAGCTTCCGACGAAATTCGGCTTCGCCATCGATGACGGCAAGTCACGCGTGCTCGCCGGCAATTCCGCGGATGTGCGGATCGAGCGTGATGCTGCAGGCGGTCTCATCGTGCGCGCAGACGGCGCCAGGCTCGGCCGCAGCGTCGCGCGCGGCGAGGCTGTGACGACCGCACTCGCTTTCGCAAGCTGGTTCATCGCCTCCGGTGGCGTCAGCGGCGGGCGCGGGCGCATGGCAAAGCATCTTGCGGCTGGCGCGGAATTACCTGAGCTGCTGCGCAGCGAGGCGGAGCCGGCGCCCATCATGGCGGCAGCGCGCCCCGGCCTTTATCCGCAAGGAGCCATGGTCGGCGTCGCCTTCGGGCAGATGCCGCATGCGACGCTCAATCGCTTGTCCGGCTGCGGGCATGCACTGCGGATGACGCCATGGCGCATGGTCTTGAGCGAGGGCAAGCGGACGATGCCGACCGCTTCCGGCCTGATCACCGAGGCCTACGATCCGGCGCTCCGCGTCATTGCCTGCAGCGGCGCGCCGCGCTGCCGCGAGGCCCATGCCGACACGCGCGCACTTGCCGCGGCGCTGGCACCGAACATCGGCGCGGCCTCGCGGCTTCACGTCTCGGGCTGCGCCAAGGGCTGTGCCCATTCCGGCACCGCCGCGATCACGCTGGTTGCGACAGGAGCAGGATTCGATCTCGTGCGCGGCGGGTCGACCCGCGATGAGCCGATCCTGCGCGGGCTCGACCGCGATGATATCGTTCGCGATCCCTCCATCCTGATGGGAGGGCACTGATGCCGCATACTTACGAGACCGACGGCGCCGCGATCTACCGGCAGTCCTTCGCGACCATCCGGGCCGAGGCCGATCTGGCGCGCTTCACGCCTGATGAGGAGCAGGTCGTGGTACGGATGATCCATGCCGCCGGCATGGTGGGTCTCGAGGCGCATATCCGCTTCACGCCTGATATGGCGACCGCCGCGCGCGCAGCGCTGCAGAAGGGCGCGCCGATCCTGTGCGACGCGCGCATGGTCTCGGAGGGAATTACGCGCGCGCGATTGCCTGCGGCCAACACCGTGATCTGCACGCTCGGCGACGAGACTGTTCCGGCGCTGGCGCAATCCATGCGCAACACACGGTCGGCCGCGGCGCTGGAACTGTGGCGCCCGCATCTCGACGGTGCGATCGTCGCGATCGGCAATGCGCCGACGGCGCTGTTTCATCTTCTCAATATGCTGGAGGACCGCGACTGCCCGCGGCCTGCGGCGATCATCGGCTGCCCCGTCGGCTTCGTCGGTGCGGCCGAATCCAAGGCCGCATTGATGGCCGATCCGCCGGTGCCGGCGTTGACGGTCGAAGGCCGGCTCGGCGGCTCCGCGATGACGGTCGCCGCCGTCAACGCGCTCGCAAGCCGGAGCGAATAGCGATGGGACGCATCGTCTGCTGCGGTCTCGGCCCCGGCGACCCTGACATGATGAGCGTGCGCGCCGATCGGACCGTGCGCGGCGCGAAGCATGTCGCCTATTTCCGCAAGAAGGGCCGGCCCGGCCAGGCGCGGCGCATCGTCGAGGGTATGCTCGGAAGCGGCGTCACTGAATATCCCATGGAGTATCCGGTTACGACCGAGATCGCTTTCGACAGCCCGGACTATGTCCAGCTGCTGGCCGGCTTCTACGACGAATGGGCCGAGCGCCTGGCGCGACTGGCGCGCGCCGTCGATGTCGTCGTGTTGTGCGAGGGCGATCCTTATTTCTACGGCTCCTTCATGCATCTGCACACGCGGCTGCAAGGCCGCGTCGAGATCGAGGTGATCGCCGGCATTCCCGGCATGGTCGGCTGCTGGAACGGCGTTGGTCAGCCGATCGCGCTCGGCGACGACGTGACGACGGTGCTGATGGGCACGCTGACTGAGGCCGAACTCGAACGCCGCATGCGCGATTCCGATGCGCTCGTCATCATGAAGACCGGCCGCAATCTCGCAAAGGTGCGCCGTGCGCTCGCGTCCGCCGGACGGCTGGACGATGCCTGGCTGGTCGAGCGCGGCACCATGCCGGGCGAGCGCGTCGTGCGGCTCGCCGAGATCGACACCGCTGACTGTCCTTACTTTGCGATCGTGCTCGTGCACGGCAAGGGCCGGCATCCGGACGCCGCCGAATGACGGGCACGCTGACCATCGCGGGCCTCGGGCCGGGCAATGATGCACTGGTGACGCCGGAGGTGTCCGCCGCGCTCGCCGCCGCGACCGATATTCTGGGCTATGCTCCCTATGTCGCGCGCGTCGCGCCGCGTCCCGGTCTCACCCTGCATCCGTCCGACAACCGTGAAGAGCTGCAGCGCGCGCGCGAAGCGTTGCGTCTGGCTGCCGAAGGCGGACAGGTCGTCGTCGTCTCCTCCGGCGACCCCGGCGTGTTTGCGATGGCCTCGGCCGTCTTCGAGGCGCTCGAACGGGCGCCGCAATGTCAGGATCTGCCGATCCGCGTGCTGCCGGGCATCACCGCGATGCTGGCCGCCGCCGCGCGCGCGGGTGCGCCGCTCGGCCACGATTTCTGCGCGATCAATCTCTCCGACAATCTCAAGCCCTGGGCGGTCATCGAGAAGCGGCTGAGGCTTGCCGCGGAAGCGGATTTTGCGATTGCGCTGTACAATCCGCGCTCGGCGAGCCGGCCGGACGGATTTGGCCGTGCGCTCGCGGCGTTGAAAGGTGCCGGCTGCGGCGAGCGCCTCGTGATCTTCGCGCGCGCGATCAGCGCACCTGACGAGAAGATCGTGACCGTGACGCTGAACGACGCGACATCAGAGATGGCCGACATGCGCACGCTCGTCATCGTCGGAAATTCGCAGACGCGCCGGGTCGGCCGCTGGGTCTATGCGCCGAGGCAGGTTCGATGACCGAGCCACTGCATCACTTCAGTGACGCTTTCCACGCTTGGCCTTTCGGGCAGCCGCGGTCGGGAGATCATGACCACGGGCAGGCCGAGCATCCGGGCCGCGTCGATCTTGGCACGCGCGCCGTCGCCGCCGGAATTACGGGCGACGATCCATGTGATGCCGCGCATGCGCATCATCTCCAGCTCGCCATCAAGGGTGAACGGTCCACGCGATACGATCACATCGGCTGCGAAGGGCAGGGGCGCTTCGGGCGGATCGACGAAGCGCAGCGTGTAGGCGTGCTGGGGCCGCGCCGCGAACGGCGCGATGTGCTGGCGGCCGATGGCGAGGAACACGCGTGCGGCTGCTTCGGGAAGGGCGGCAACCGCGGCGTTGACGTCGCCGACTTCAATCCAGTTGTCGCCGGGCGCTTTTGCCCAGAGCGCGCGTTCGAGCGCAATCAACGCCGTGCCGGTTTCCGCGCACGCTTCAACGGCATTGCGGCTCATCCCGGCCGCGAAGGGATGCGTCGCATCGATCACGTGCGTGATGCCTTCGCGCCTGATGGTATCGGCAAGCCCGCCCGCGCCGCCAAAGCCGCCGCTGCGGGTCGGCAGCGGCTGATCGGCGGGCGCGCGGGTGCGGCCGCCATAGGAATACACGGCATCGATCCCTGCGCGTGCGATCTCCGCGGCAAGCAGGCTCGCATCGGCAATTCCGCCCAATATAAGGGCGCGCATCATGGCTGATCCCTGGCTGACCATCATCGGTATCGGCGAAGATGGCCTTGCCGGGCTGTCCGATGCAAGCCGAAAGGCGCTAGCCAAGGCAGAAACCGTGTTCGGCGGCGAGCGTCATCTCGCGCTTGCAGGCGTGAGCGGGCGCGGCCGCCCGTGGCCTGTGCCGTTCGACGGGGATGTGGTGCTGAGTCGACGCGGTCGACCGACAGTGGTGCTTGCCTCCGGCGATCCGTTCTGGCACGGCGCCGGCGCGAGCCTGGCCGAGAAGCTCGACGGGGATGAGTGGATCGCACATCCGGCGCCGTCAACCTTCTCGCTGGCGGCGGCACGGCTGGGTTGGCGTCTGGAAGCAACCGCCTGTCTTGGTCTCCACGCCGCGCCGTTTGAGCGTCTCGTGCCGCATCTGGCGCGAGGTGCGCGCATCATTTGTCTCGTGCGCGATGGCAAGGCGGCCCGCGATCTCGCGAAGTGGCTGACGCAACGCGGATGGGGCGCCTCACTCGTGTGGACTCTCGTTGCGCTTGGCGGCCCAAGCGAAAGCATCGACCAGCACCGCGCTGATCTCTTTGCCGAGGATATTGCCGGCAATCTGGTTGCGCTGGCGGTGCAGGCGTGGGGAGGACAGGCCATTCCTCGCGGCTCGGGATTATCGGACGATCTCTTTGTCCACGACGGCCAGATCACCAAGCGGCCAGTGCGCGCGCTGGCGCTCTCAGCGCTGGCGCCGCGTGCCGGCGAGCGGCTGTGGGACATTGGCGCAGGCTCAGGCTCGATCTCGGTTGAATGGGCGCTGTGCGGGGGTGCCGCGATTGCGGTCGAGCCGCGCGAGGACCGCGCCGTAAACATCCGCAGCAATGCAGCGGCGTTCGGATTGGCGCACCGAATTACCGTCATCGCGGGACAGGCGCCGGAAGTGCTCCCGACGTTGGACGTGCCCGACGCCGTCTTCATCGGCGGGGGTCTTGATCGCGCGATGTTCGATGCCGTCTGGTCGCGCATCGTGCCCGGGACGCGGTTGGTCGCGCATGCCGTGACGCTGGAGACGGAAGCGCTGCTCGGCGAGTTGCACCAGCAGCATAGCGGTGACCTGATGCGGGCTGAGATTGCGCATGCCGCGCCGCTTGGCCGTTACCGCTCCTGGGAGGCGGCGCGGCCGGTGGTGCAGTGGAGTACGGTCCGATGAAGGTCGCCGGGCTCGGATTCAAAAAGGATGTCACGCTGGCCTCGTTGCGCGAAGCGCTTGTGGCGGCCGGCGGTCCCGATGGCCTCGCGGCCGTGGCAACCATCAGCGACAAGGCTGATTCAGAGGCATTAAAACTGCTCGCGCGCGAGTGTGGTGTCCCGATCAAGGCCGTCCCTGCCGACATGCTGGCCGGTATCGCGACGCCGACACAGTCGCAGCTGATCACTGAAAAGTTCGGCACGGGATCCGTCGCCGAAGCGGCAGCGCTGGCAGCCGCTGGCCCTCGCGCGCGATTGATCACGACGCGCGCGATCTCGCAGGATCGCACCGCGACCGCGGCGATCGCGGAAGGAGACGGGCCCATGACGGTACATTTCATCGGCGCCGGGCCGGGCGCGCCTGACTTGCTGACGTTGCGGGGACGCGACCTGATCGCGGCTTGTCCGGTTTGCCTTTATGCGGGCTCGCTTGTGCCAGAGGGCGTGCTGGCGCATTGCCCGCCCGGCGCGCGCATCATCAACACCGCGCCGCTGTCGCTCGACGAGATCATCGCCGAGATTTCTGCCGCGCATGCCGAGGGCAAGGACGTCGCGCGGCTGCATTCCGGCGACCTCTCGATCTGGTCGGCGATGGGCGAGCAGCTTCGCCGCCTGCGCGCGCTCGGCATTCCCTTCACCGTCACGCCCGGCGTGCCGTCGTTCTCGGCGGCCGCGGCGGCGCTCGAGGCCGAGCTGACGTTGCCTGGCCTTGCCCAGACGGTGGTGCTGACGCGCACGCCGGGCCGCGCCAGCGCGATGCCCGAGGGCGAGAAGCTTGCGGCATTCGCCGCAACCGGCGCGGTGCTCGCCATCCACCTGTCGATCCATCTCCTCGACAAGGTCATCGCCGAGCTGACGCCGCATTACGGCGCGGACTGCCCGGTCGCCATCGTCTGGCGCGCGAGCTGGCCCGACCAGCGCATCGTCCGCGCCACGCTCGCATCGCTCGATGCAGCGGTGGCTGCCGAGATGGAGCGCACCGCACTCATCCTGGTCGGAAAGACGATTGGCGCTGCGGATTTCGACGAGAGCCGGCTTTACGCCGCCGACTATGACCGCCGCTACCGGCCCGTTGGTGCCGAGCCGCGTTTTCCGGAGGCGTCGTGATGCCGGCGGGCCTCGTTATCTCCGCGCCGGCGTCCGGCGTCGGCAAGACCACGCTGACGCTGGCGCTCGCGCGCGCTTGGCGCAATTGCGGATTGCGCGTGCAGTCCTTCAAGAGCGGGCCCGACTACATCGATCCCGCCTTCCATGCCGCCGCCACAGGCCGCGCCTCCGTCAACATCGACAGCTGGGCGATGGACCGCGCCACGATCGCACATCTCGTCGGCCGGGGCACCGATGCCGATATCGTGCTCGCCGAGGGCTCGATGGGCCTATTCGACGGCGTCGCCGCGTGCGGCGTCTCCGGAACCGGCGCCACCGCTGACATCGCGGAGATGCTGGGCTGGCCGGTGGTGCTGGTGATCGACCCATCCGGGCAGGCGCAGACGGCGGCGGCGATTGCAGCAGGGCTTCGTGATTATCGCGCCGGCGTGCGCCTTGCCGGCGTGGTGCTCAACCGCGTCGCGAGCCCCCGTCACGAGGACCTCGTGCGTCGCGCGCTCAATGACGCCGGCATCGCCGTGTTCGGCGCGCTGCCGCGTCATGCCGAGATCAGCCTGCCAAAACGTCATCTCGGCCTGGTGCAGGCCGAGGAGCAGGCCGAGATCGGAAAGCTGATCGACGAGGCCGCGCGCTTTGTCTCAGAGCATGTCGATCTCGATGCCGTGCTGCGGTCCGCGGCCGCCTGGTCTGTGCAACCAGCGGCGAACGGCCTGAACGTGACGCCGCCGGGGCAGCGCATTGCACTCGCCCGCGATGCCGCTTTCTCCTTCGTCTATCCGCATATGCTGGAGGCCTGGCGCGCGGCGGGTGCGGAGATCTCGACGTTCTCGCCGCTGGCGGATGAAGCGCCCGACGCGAGCGCCGACGTGTGCTGGCTGCCCGGCGGCTACCCCGAGCTTCATGCCGGCAAGATCGCCGCCAATGCGCGCTTCCGCAGCGGCTTGCGCGCCTTCGCCGAGACACGACCCGTGCACGGCGAATGCGGGGGGTATATGGTGCTGGGAACTGCTTTGACCGACGCCGACGGTATCAGTCATGAGATGACGGGCCTGCTCGGACTGGAGACGAGCTTTGCCAAGCGCCGGATGCATCTGGGTTATCGTCTCGCCGCGCTCGCTGCGCCAATGCCGGGCCATCAGGTTGGCGCGCGCCTGCGCGGTCATGAATTCCACTATTCGACGATCGTCGCCCAGCCCGATACGCCGCTGGCAGTCGTGCACGACGCAACCGGAGCGGTCATCGCCGAAACCGGCTCGTGGCGCGGCCACGCCACCGGCACGTTCTTCCATCTAATTGCGGAGGATCGGTGAGCGGCTTTGTCACCTTCATTTCCGCCGGGCCCGGCGATCCTGAGCTGCTCACGCTTAAGGGCGCCGCGCGGCTGCGCGAGGCGGACGTCGTGCTCTATGACGACCTTGCCTCGGGCGCGATCCTCGATCTGGCGCGCCCGGGCGCCAATCTCGTCGCGGTCGGGAAGCGGGCAGGGCGGCCCTCGACCAAGCAACACCACGTCAACCGCTTGCTGGTCGACTACGCTGCCACGGGCGTGCGCGTCGTGCGGCTCAAATCGGGCGATGCCGGCATTTTTGGCCGGCTCGAGGAGGAGCTGGAGACGCTGCGCGAGGCCGGTATCGGTTACGAGATCGTTCCCGGCGTCACTTCGGCTTGCGTTGCCGCCGCGCAGGCCGGCATTCCCTTGACCCGTCGCCACACCTCGCGCCGGGTGCAGTTCGTGACCGGCGCCGATGTCACCGGCGAGCTGCCGCAGAATTTGAACTGGGCCGCGCTGGCCGATCCTGATGCGACGACCGTGGTCTATATGGGCCGGCGCACCTTTCCGGCGTTGGTCGCGAAATTGATCGAGCACGGGCTTTCGCCGAATACGCCGGCGCTATTCGCCGAGTCCCTCGGCCGTACCGACGAGCGGCTGGTGCGCACCACCATTTCCGAGCTTGCCGAGCAGCTCGCGCGCGGCGGTGCGGCTTCCACGGCGGCTGTGATCGTGTTCGGCGCGCTGGCGGAGGGCGGATCGTCATGATGACGCTCTCCCTGATCGGCATCGGTTGCGGCGATCCCGGGCAGCTCACGCGTGCGGCGATTGGCGCAATAAATGCCGCCGATCTCGTTCTAATCCCACGCAAGGGAACGGCAAAATCCGATCTTGCCGATCTCAGACGGACGATTTGCGCCGATGTGCTCACCAATGACACCACGCGTATCGCCGAGTTCGATCTCCCGATGCGCGACGCCGGCGAGGCCGATTATCGCAAGGGCGTCGACGACTGGCACGACGCGGTCGCCGCGACCTGGTCGCAGACGATCGCCGATCATCCCGGCGGTGACGGTAAGGTCGCGCTGCTGATCTGGGGCGATCCCTCGCTGTACGATTCCTCGCTCCGCATCGCGCGGCGGCTCCATCCGTTGCCTGATATAGAGGTCGTGCCCGGCATCACGTCGATCCAGGCGCTGTGCGCGGCGCATGCACTGCCGCTCAACGACATCGGCGAGCCGTTTCTGGTGACGACGGGACGCCGCCTGCGCGAAGGCGGCTGGCCCGTGGGCGTCGATACAGTCGTTGTGATGCTCGACGGCGGCACGGCGTTCCAGTCGCTCGATCCCGAAGGGCTTCACATCTGGTGGGGCGCCTATCTCGGCATGGCCGATCAGATCCTCATGTCCGGGGCGCTCGCCGAAGTGGGCCCGCGCATCGTCGCATCGCGGCAGGCCGCGCGCGAGCGGCACGGCTGGATCATGGACAGTTACATTCTCAAGCGCAGGCCGTAAGCGAGGCAGCATGCTCCCCGAATGGGTCACCCGGAAATGCCCCGAGATCTCCGCCGCTCATCGCGAGGCCGCGATCGCGCGGCAGACGCAACTGACAAAACCGATCGGAGCGCTGGGGCGGCTGGAGCAGCTTGCGATCGAGCTTGCCGCCTTGCAGGCGACCGAACGCCCTCGCGCCGCACGCGTGCCGATCGTCATCTTCGCCGGCGATCACGGCATCGTCGCGCAGGGCGTGTCGGCCTATCCGCAGGCCGTGACCATCGCGATGATGGCGAATTTTGCCTCCGGCGGCGCCGCGATCTCGGTGCTGGCGCGCGAGCTCGGCTCTACCCTCGAGGTCGTCGATGCCGGAACGCTGGCTGAAGTGGCGATGCCTGATATCGTCACGGACAAGCCGCGCTTTGGCACCCGCGATTTCAGCATCGACGCAGCACTCTTGCCGGCCGAGCTGGCATTCGCCTTCGAGGCCGGCCAGCGCGCAGTGGCGCGGGCGCAGGCCAATCAGCCCGATCTCCTGATCTTCGGCGAGATGGGCATTGGCAACACCACGACCTCGGCAGCAATCGCCGCGAGTCTGCTCGGCATCGGCGCCGAGGAAATCGCGGGCACGGGTACCGGTGTCGATGCGGTGGGCCGGGCGCACAAGGTGCGCGTGATCGATGCGGCGATCGCACGTCATGGCGTTGCGGGCGCAGCGCTCGAAAAGATCCTCTGCGCCGTGGGCGGCCTCGAGATCGCGGCGATCTCCGGCGCAATCATCGCGGCTGCGCAGGCGCGCATTCCCGTGCTGATCGACGGTTTCATCGTTTCGGTTGCTGCGCTCGCGGCCGTGCGGCTGAACCCGTCGTGCCAGCCATTCCTGCTGCCATCGCATCAATCGGCGGAGCAGGGGCATCGGCTGGTGTTGCGCGCGCTGAACGTGCAACCGCTGATCAGCCTCGATCTCAGGCTTGGTGAGGGATCGGGCGCCGCGATCGCGCTGCCGCTGGTGCGATCGGCATGTCACCTTCACAACGACATGGCGACGTTCGCGCAGGCCAACGTGCCGGATCGGCCTGTTTGATCAGGCCACGCGCTGATTGACCGAGACGACACGCCAGCCGGTCGCGAGCCGATCGATCCGGGTCAGCGACAGCGGATCGATCACGAAGCGCAACGCCGCTTGCGGCGTCAGATCCAGTGCGAGGCAGAGCGCGGCACGGATGGTGCCTGAATGCACGACGAGCGTTGCGTGAGCTGTGCCGATCCGCGCTAGCCCCAGCCGGACGCGCGCGACCTGATCCTCAAAGCTCTCGCCGCCTGGCGGCCGTCCGCGCGCCGGATCGCTCCAGAATTGCGCATAGGCCTGGCCTCCGTCAGCTGCGAGCTCGTCATGCCGCCGGCCGGTCCAGCCGCCAAAATGCTGCTCGCCGAATTCGGTGACCAACGCCGGCTCTAGCCCTAGAGCGCGCGCCGTCTCGACCGTACGTCGTGACGGGCTGGCATAGCTTGCGGCATCCTGCGGCAAGCGCTGCCGCAGCGTCTCCAGCTGCGCGCGGTCGCCGAGATCGGCGGGCGCGTCGGCGGCGTGGATCGTCCCTTTGACGCCGTCGACCGGCGCATGCCGGATCAGCCAGAGGAAGGTCTCGCCTTCCATGCTTATCTCCAAAGAAGTTGGGCGCTGCGGCAACAACGACGCAGCTTGTACATTGACTCTGTCTTGATCGTAACCCTAGATGACTTTGACGGTTTCCCCGAGAGGGGATGAAAAGGGAATGCGGTGCGGGGACATTGTCCCCAATGCCGTAGCTGCCCCCGCAACTGTAAGCGGTGAATCCTTCGTCAGAAGCCACTGGGTCCTCGGTCCCGGGAAGGCGACGAAGTGGTCACGACCCGCGAGCCAGGAGACCTGCCGTCAGCCGTGGTCACACGCGAAGATGTCGGTCGGGGAGTACAGACATTCGGCTTCATCGGAAGGCTTATGAGCCGGAAGATGGGACCTTGGTTCGCGGTGACGTGCCACTGACGTCACACCGAGGTCCAAGACCGTGTCTTCTAGCCATATTGTACGACCACGCCGTTTCCTGCTGGCGTCCGCCGCTGTCACATCTTTTGTCGCCATCGACATGCCGGCCACCCTGGCGCAGCAGGTCCGCGAACCCTTGCCGCCCGTGGAGGTGTCGCCGCCGCAATCCCGCAAGCAGACCAAGCCGGCCGGCCGGGATGCGGCAACGGTGCGCCGCACAGCAGCGCGCAGGCCCGCCGTGGCCGCGCCCAAGCCGGTCGCGCCGAACGCTTCGGCGCCGACGCCGCTCAACAGCAACGCGGTTGCCGAAAGCGCCTCGCGCCTCGGCCTGACCGTGCGCGAGACGCCCGCGACCGTCGAGGTGATCTCGGCGGAAACCATGCGCGAGCAGGGCTACCGCACCGTCTCCGACGTCGCGCAAGGCGCGGTCGGCGTCACCGCGGGCGACAACCCGGCCGAGCCCTCAGCCTTCTCGATGCGCGGCTTCACCAACAGCCAGATCAACACGCTCTACAACGGCATCAAGATCGGCCCGCAGAACATGACCTCGCGGATCATGGACACGGCCAATCTCGAAGCCGTGGAGATCCTGAAAGGGCCGGCCTCGCTGATCTCGGGCGAGGGCGCCGCCGGCGGCGCGATCAACTTCGTCAGCAGGCAGCCGCACACCGGGCCGATCCGGAACGAGGCTGACTTTTCATACGACTCCCTGAACTCCTTCCGCGCGCATTACGGCTCGGGCGGCAGCACCAATGTCGAGGGGCTCGACTACCGCTTCGACGTCAGCCGCTCCACGCTCAACGGCTTTGCCGACGACACCAATACCAGGACGCTCGACGTCTCCGGCCAGCTCAACTATCGCATCTCCGACAGCCTCAAGGTCTGGGGCGCGATCGAATATCGCGAGGACCGCTCCAGGGCATATTGGGGCGCGCCACTGGTGCCGGTGGCGTTCAGCGGCTCGCACGCGACGGCTGGCATCGTCTCGGGCAGCTACGTATCGAGCTTCAACCCGTCGAATCTCGGGCCGATCACCATCGACGACCGTACCTTCAACACCAACTACAACGTCCTCGACAACCGTAACGTGGCGCAGGAGGTCTGGCTGCGCGGCGGCTTCGAGCTGAAGCTTGCCCCCGACCTGACGTTGAAGAGCCAGGCCTATGCCTACGGCGCGGAGCGCTCGTGGTTCAACAACGAGGTCGAGGCATTCAACGCCGCGACCAACACGGTTGATCGCAGCCGCTTCTATGTGGCGCACAACCAGCGGCTGGTCGGCAACATCACCGATCTGACCTGGGATGCGAATATCGCAGGCTTCGACAATCGTCTCGTCACAACGCTGTCGTCGAGCTATCTCGATTTTGTTCGGCCCGGCGCCGCCAACCTTCCCGGCGATTCCGTTGATCTCGTCGATCCCAACCGCGGCTTCTACGGCCTGCTCACGACCAAGCAGCAGACCGCGCGTATCGACAATGAGGCGCTGTCGTTCGAGGACCGGTTGAAGTTGACACGGACCTTTGCGTTGATCGGCGGGCTGCGGGTCGAGCATATCGGGCTCGACCGCAACTCGACAGACCAGTTCGGTCTGGAAAACGCTGGCTTCCCGTTCTCGAAGTCGTGGGCGCCCGTCACCGGCCGCATCGGCTACACCTGGGAAGCCGTTCCGGGTCTGACCTTCTTCAGCCAGTACGCCACCGGCGCGGACGTCTCGGCCAACAATATCTTCCTGCTTGCTCCGACCCAGAACCTCGACCTGACGACCGCGCGCACTTACGAGACTGGCGTCAAGCATGTGCTCTGGGACAACAGGGCGGAGTGGTCGTTCTCGGCCTACGATATCGTGCGCAAAAATGTCTATGCGGCGGCCGGCGGCATGACGCTCAACATCGCGGGACGGCAGGAATCCAAGGGTGTCGAGCTTGCCGGATCGGTCCGCCCGATCGAGCCTTTGCGTCTCTGGGGCAACATCGCCTATGTCGATGCGCGCTATGCCGATTATGATTTCGTCGGCGGCTCGTTCTCCGGCAACACACCGCCGAACGTGCCGCGCATCGTCGCCAATGCCGGCGCGTCCTGGCGCTTCTTCACGCCGTGGCCTGTCGAGGTCGGCATCACCGGCCGCCATGTCGGCGACCGCTACAACAGTGACGCCAACACCGTGACCATGAATGCCTACACCGTCGGCGATCTCTACGCCTTCGTCGATATCCCCAAGACGGTCTTCAATGCGGCCGACCAGGCCCGCCTGACTTTCCGGGTGCGCAACTTCACCGACAAGCGCTACGCGATCTGGGGCGACCCGTTTTATCCCGACCAGATCCTGCTGGGTGCACCGCGGACCTATGAAATCTCCGCCGCGTTCAAATGGTAGGGTGTTGACCACATGATGGGCGCGATCGTCCTCTCGCACCGCTGGCTCGGGATCGCGTTCTGCTTCCTGTTCGCGATGTGGTTTGCGAGCGGAATCGTGATGCACTTCGTTCCGTTTCCGTCGCTGACGGAGGCGGAGCGCTTTGCCGGGCTCGCGCCAGTTGAGCGCGCGCAGCCGGTCATGTCGGTGGCCGACGCGGTCGCCGCCAGTGGGATCGCGGACGCCACGCGTGTGCGGTTGATCCAGCGCAGCGACGGGCCGGTCTATGTGGTGTCGGGACCATCGCGTGTGCGGGCGGCTCATGCGTCCGATGGGGCCGATGCATCGGTGGAGTTTCCCGACGTCGCGCTCGCCATTGCGCAAGATCATGCTCGTCGACGTGGGCTCGATGCCGCAAACGCCACGATCGCGGCGCGTGCCGATTACGATCAATGGAGCGTCCCCAACGGTTTCGATCGCCATCGGCCTCTGTTTCGGGTCGCGCTCGGCGATGCGGCGGGAACGGAAATCTATGTCTCGTCGCCTACCGGCGAGGTTGTGCTCGACACGATCCGCAGCGAGCGCGGATGGAATTGGGTCGGCAGCGTCGTGCACTGGATCTATCCGACGGTGCTCAGGAGCAACTGGCCGCTGTGGGACCAGGTGGTCTCGACACTGTCGTTGGTGGCCTTGACCGCAGCGGTGCTGGGCGCAGTGCTCGGTGTCATCAGGATCAGGATCCGCGGGCGCCAGATCGCGTCGCCCTATCGCGGCTGGCACGCCCTGCATCACATCATCGGGCTCGTTTCGACCGTTTTCGTGCTGACCTGGATTTTCAGCGGCTGGCTCTCGATGGATCACGGCCGGCTGTTCTCGCGTGGGCAATTGACCCCGGCCGAGGCCGCCGTGACGAACGCCGTGCCGGACTGGCGCGCAGCTCCGTCGCTCGATCAGCAGCCCATTTCCTCCCCGGTCCGTGAAATCGAATGGTTTGCCTTCCAGGGGAGCGTCTTTCGGCGCGATCGGACCGGCCTTAACAGTCAGACCTTGACCAGGGCGGGCGAGCCGGCCCCGGCTCGGCAAGCGGCGTTCCTGACTGAGCAGGACTTCCTCAGCCTGACGACGCGCCTGGCGACAGGCTGCGGCGCGGCGTCCGTTGTCGCCTACAAGGATGACTATCCCGCGCAGTCCATCGTTCCCGGCGCGCCCGTCTACCGCGCCCGCTGCGGCGATCTCTGGTTCGACATCGACGGCGCCGACGGCAGCGTGCTGCAACGGCTGGATGCCTCGCGGCGAGCCTATCGTTGGCTCTATGGCGCGCTGCACACGCTCGACTTCCCTGTCCTGATGGCCCATCCGCGTCTGCGTGATGTCCTGATCGTCGGACTTTGCGCGCTTGGCCTGGTGTTCTCCGTCACGGGCATCGTGCTCGGCTGGAGCCGTTTGCGGTCGACCTTCGTGACGTGACCTACGCCCGCAGCACCGCCTCGATATGTCGTGCGGCGCGTAGCAATGTGCGATCCTGTCCGCGCCGGGCGATGATCTGGAGGCCGAAAGGAAGTCCGGCCTTGTCACGCCCGCACGGGATCGAGATCGCCGGCAGCCGGGCGTGATTGACGAAGGGCGTGAACACGGCGTGCCCGCGAGGGCTCGCCGGGCGGCCGCCGATCATGTCGGGTCCGAGCTGGGTCAACGGCCAGGCGACGCAGGGCACCGTCGGGGCCAGCAGCAGGTCGATTTCGGTGAAGAAGGTCGCAAACGTATGGGCGATCGACGTGCTGGCGACCAGCGCCCGGGCAACATCGCTGCCTGACCAGGCGAGACCGCGTTCGACCTGCTTGGCGATGTCAGGATCGAAAGCGGCTGGATCCTTGCGAAAGCCATCGCCGTAGAGAGCGGCAAGGCCCGCGTGCTGAAGCGGTATGATAGCGTCTTCCGTCGCACCCGGGGGCCAGACGGGATCGCGTTGTGCGACGGGTAAGCCTGCGGTGGCGAGACGCGCAACCGCGGAGGCGAGCCCATTCGCGACGACATCGTCGACCGCGACGTCGAGCCCGAGACGCGGCGAGGACGCGATGCGCAGGCTGGAGATGTCACTGGCATCTCGCGCGATGTTCGCTGAGTCCGGATCGCGCGGATCGTCGCCGGCCATGGCTTCGAACGCCAGGGCGATGTCGCCGACATCAATGGCGATCGGCGCGATGACGGACAGGCCGAAGAATGGCTCGACGAAACCGGGCCCATAGGGGATCGCGCCATAGGACGGCTTGAATCCGGCGACGCCGACATGGGCCGGCGGCCTGCGGCTGGAGCCACCGGCATCGGTGCCGATCGCGAGCGGCACAAGGCCGGCTGCAACGGCCGCGGCGGGTCCGCCCGAAGAGCCGCCCGGCGTCAGTGCGGGATTTTGCGGATGCCGTGTCGGCCCAAACAGCGACGACGTCGTCACGCCCTTGCAGGCGAACTCGGATGTTGCCCCGATGCCGACGACAACAGCGCCTGCGCGGCGCAGCCGCTCGATCGCAATGGCATCCTGCGGCGCGATGAAATCGGCGAACAGGCGCGAGCCCTGCGTCACGCGCCAGCCGCCGACCCAGATATTGTCCTTGACGATGACGGGAACGCCGGCGAGCGACATGGCCTCGCCATTGCGCAAGCGTGCGTCGACCGCTGCCGCATCAGCGAGCGTCCGCTCGGGATCGATCGTGACGACCGCATTCAAGGCTTTCGCAGCCTCGATGCGGGCGAGGGCGGCCTTGGCAGTCTCTACCGCACTGATCCGTCCGGCGCTGACCTCGACCGCAATCTCGCGCGCGCTATGTGCCGGATTTGTCATGGCCTCCCCGGATCAACGCCAGTGTGGCGCAGAGCGCGAGGCACGCTGCGCCGAACGCCGGCGGCAGTGCAGGCACTGGCCGAACCGCCGCGTTTCCGTCTACCATGGCGGCGCGCTCACGGGAGGAACATTGTGGCAGGCGGCATTTCCATTCACGCGGTCGATGTGGCGAGCGGACGGCCCGCGCAGGGGTTGCGTGTCGAGATCTGGCGGATTGATCCGGATTCGTCTCGGATCGCCGACGGGCGGCTCGGTGCCAACGGCGTGCTTGATCACCCCGTTACGCGCGGCGAAGGCGTCACGGCCGGCGAGTACGAGGTGCTGTTTCATCTCGGCGAGTTCTTCGCGGACAGCGACGGCTTCTTGACCGTGACGCCGTTCCGCTTCCGCATCCACAATGTCGACGAACATTTTCATCTGCCGCTGAAATTCACGCGCTGGGGATATTCGCTGTTCCGCGGCGCCTGATCAGTTCGCCAAGCGCCGCGACAGGCCGGTGACGCGCTCCATGACAGCAACCAGCAGGACTGTGGCAATGATCAGCACGCTCGAAAGTGCTGCGATGGTGACATCGAGCTTGCCCTCGAGATCCTGCCACATCCGGATCGGCAGCATGTCGGTTGCGGCATCGCGCAGGAACAGCGAGACCGGCACGTTGTCGAAGGACGACATGAAGGCGATGAAGGCCCCGGCAATGATGCCCGGCCGGATCAGCGGCAGCACGATGCGCCGGAACGTATAGAGGCGGCTCGCGCCCAGCACCGCCGAGCTCTCCAGGAGCGTCGGCTCGAGCTGGGCAAGAGCCGCGACCGTATTGCGCACGACATAGGGCACGCAGACCACGGTGTGGCCGATCACCAGCGTCAGCGGCGACACCGGCAGACCGACCAGCGAGAATAGCATCAGCGCAGCCAGACCGAAAGCCAGCGCCGGCAGCACCAGCGGCGACATGAACAGGGAATCGAGCAGCCGCGCCGACAGCGCGCGCGATCGCGAGATCGCAAGTGCCGCCGCAACGCCAAGCACGATCGACAGGCCCGTTGCCCATAGCGCGACGATCAGGCTGTTCTTCGCCGCGAAATGGAGCTGCCAGGCGTTCCACAGTTCGGCGTACCAGCGCAACGAATAACCCGGCGGTGGGAACCGCAGCGAGAAGCCGCTGGTGAAGGAGACGATCAGGACCACCAACGATGGTGCAATGATGATGACCAACGCGATGATCGCGATGACAGTCATGACAAATTCGAAGCTGATCGCTTCAAGGGTCCTTTTGCGTCCGCTCATCACGCCCCTCCATAGCCGCGCGACATGCGGCCGAGCGTGGTGAAGACGGAGACGACCGCGAGCACGGCGAGCAGGAAGATGATCGAGATCGCGGACGCAAACGGCCAGTTCTGCAGCGTGGACGCCTGCTGATAGAGATACATCGGCATGAACAGCATCTGCCCGCCGCCGATCAGCGACTGCGTGATGAAGGCGGTGATAGCAGCGGCATAGGTCAGCGTGCATCCGGCGATCACGCCGGGCAGCGACAGCGGCAGCACGATCCTGAAGAAGGTGCGCCAGCTCCCGGCGCCGAGCGAGCAGGAGGCGTCGTCGAGATTGGGATCGATCCTGCCGAGCGCGGTGATCAGCGGCAGTGTCATCAGTGGCATCTGCACCTGCGCCAGCGCGATCACCACGCCGAACTGGGTGTAGAGCAGTTTTAAGGGCGTATCGACGATGCCGAGCGATTGCAGCGTCGCGTTGATGATGCCCTGGCGGCCCAGGATGACGATCCAGGCGAAGGTGCGGACCACGACGCTGGTCAGGAGCGGCAGCAGCACGATCAAGATGATGATTGTCTGCAGCCGCGGCCCGACCCGTTGGTAGAGCCAGGCGATCGGAAAACCGAGCACGAGACAGACGGCGGTCACCTCGGCACCCAGCCACAGCGTCGAGCCGAGCACGCTGAGGCTGAAGGGATCGGTGAGGAAGTGGAGGTACTGGCCGAGCCCCCAATGGAGCCCGGCCGTGTCGTTGTGCAGCGAGAGCCAGAGCAGTTGCAGCAGCGGCGCCACGAAGAAGACCAGGAAGAACAGCGCCAGCGGCGCTGCCAATCCCATTCCGTAGGACGTCACGTCCCGTGATGCCGGTGCTGTGCCCATGGTGCTAGATCTTGATCTCGCGGTTGAAGCGCTCGATCCAGGCTGAGCGCTGCTCATTGATCTTCTTCCAGTCCTGGAACACGAATTTCTGCTTCAGCTCGGCCGTGTCCTTGGCGAGCACACGCGCGATCTCGCCGCCCATCGCCACCTTGGAATTGGTCGGCACGATCAGATAGGGCGAGTTCATCAGCGCGGTCTGCACCTCCGGGCTCAGCGATGCCTCGATCAGCTTGAAGGCGAGCTCGCGGTTGGGCGAGTTCTTGACGATGTGGATCGTGGTCTTGAAGGCGATCGCGCCTTCCTTCGGCGCCACGAACTCGACCGGCACGGCGCGGGCTTTCAGGATCTGGATGGCGTTGAAATTGCCGGGCGAGATGTCGATCTGGCCCTGCTGGAACAGGGTGGCGAGCGCGCCGGGATTGGCGGCGACCGCGGCCAGATTGGGCTTCAGCTCTTCGAGCGCCTTGAAGGCGGGATCGACATTGGCCTCCGAGCCGCCGCGCATCTTGGCGATCTCGACCAGCCAGCCGGTGCCGAGCGTCGAATTGAGGTTGGTGATGCCGACGCGGCCCTTGAATTCCGGCTTCCACAGATCGGCCCAGGAGGTCGGCGGCGTCTTGATAGCCTCCGGATTGTAGGTGAGGCCGACGACCTGGAAGAATGGGGCGGGGCCCATCGGCTCCTGCGCTTCCGAGATCAGGTCCTTGAAATAGGCGCTCTTCTCGACCGGATAGGATTCTGCGAGATCCTGGCCAATCGCGACAAGCGCCGGACCGGGATCGTGCAGCATCACGTCGATCGGCGGATTGGCCTTGGCGGCATTGATCTTCGCGATCTGGTCGACCGACAGCATCGGATCGAGCACGATCGCCGCGTCCGCGTTGGCTTTGCGGAACGCCGGCACCAGCACGGCCTTGTGCGCTTCCTCCCAGCTTCCGGTGAAGGTCGCAAACACCAGTGGGCGGGCCTGGGCGTAGCTCAGCCCCGGAAACGCCTTCATGGCGCCGAGGGTGAGTGCGGTTGTCATCAGGCTTCGGCGGTTGAGGATCATGTCGAACTCCCTGTGGACTATGTCCGGATCTAAAGCGTTGCGGGAAAGGCGTTGGCGAGCGACGGGGCGAGCGGCGCGAGGCGCACCGCAGCACCGTTTTCCAGCGCGCGCGTCCCGCCGATGCGCGCCTGGGAAATCTTGACGCCGGAGCCGTCGGCGGTCGTCACTTCGTGCACGACGGTGGCTCCCAGCGGCAGCGACATGCCGACCACGCCGGCAAAGCCCGTCTCGTCGCCGACGAATTGCAGATGCTCGGGGCGGATGCACACCGTGACGCGGCCGCCTTCGGTGAGGGTGGCCGCGGGTCGCACAATGATCTCCGCGCCGGCGTCGAGCCGCACCTTTGCAGCCGTGCGGTCCGCGGACACCACGACGCCCGGCATGCGGTTGCTGGAACCGACAAAGGTGTTGACGAACAAGGTCTGCGGACGGTCATAGACGTCCGACGGCGATCCGAACTGCTCGAGCTTGCCATGGCTCAGCACGGCGACACGGTCGGCCATCGATAGTGCCTCTTCCTGGTCATGCGTCACGATCAGCGTCGTGATGCCGGAGACGCGCTGCAACCGCTTGACCTCGATCTGCATGTCGAGCCGCAGATTCTTGTCGAGCGCGGCAAAGGGCTCGTCGAGCAGCAGGATCGACGGCTTGATCGCGAGCGCACGGGCGAGCGCGACACGCTGCTGTTGGCCACCGGAGAGTTGCCGGGGTAGCCGCTCCGCCATTGCGGGTAACTGCACGAGTTCTAGCAGCCGCTGCGCCTCACGCTGGCGCGACGCCTTGTCGACGCCGCGGGCGGCGAGGCCATAGCCGACATTTTCGCTGATCGAGAGGTGCGGAAACAGCGCGTAGTTCTGGAACACGATGCCGACGGCGCGGCGGTTGGGCGGCAGCGCATCGACGATGTGATCGCCGATGATGATCCGCCCCTGGGTCTGTGCAATGAAGCCGGCGATGATGCGCAGCAGTGTCGTCTTGCCGCAGCCGGAGGGCCCGAGCAGTGCGATGATCTCGCCGCCCTTGATGTCGAGATTGATGTTCTCGACGGCAAGCGCGCCGCTGTGATAGCGATGGGTTACCGCGTCGACGACGAGCGATCGCCCGCCTGGCGTATCAGCCATGGTGTTGCCTCCCGTTCTCCCCGGAAAGAAAGCAAGTCTCGTGCCCCAGTCTGCCGCCAGCCGTGCGATTGAAGACCGATCGTACCTCTCGCATCGTCAGACCCTTCTCACTCATTGTCGCGATGCTCGAGCCGGGCGGCGAGCACCTCGGCAAGGCCAATGGTTGGCTTGGCAGCGGGCCTTCGGAACGTCCCTGCCGTAGCCTTGCGCAGGCGCAGCGCAACCAGCGCCTCGGCCTGCTTCACTGAGGCGACCACTTGATCAACCACAGGAACCGGGACGCGGTGGGCGACGCGCTCGGCAAGCCCCGAAAGCGGGGCGCCCGCAAAGATCAGGACGTCGGCCTCGTTCTCGTCGATCGCGCGTTGGGCGAGATCGACGAGCACATCCTCCTTTTCGGTGCCGACCTCCGAGATCGCTTGAAACGGCGTATCGAGCATTCGGATACCGGCGCAGCGCTCCCACAGCCCGTGGGCGCGGACGCATTCCTCGTACCAGGGCCCCAAGGCCCGTGCGAAAGTGACGATGGCAAAGCGGCGTCCGGCCATGCAGGCCGTGAGCATCGCTGCTTCCGCCATGCCGACCACGGGAATGTCAAAGGTCTCGCGTGCGGCGAACAGGCCGGGGTCACCGAAAGCCGCGATAATTGCGGCGTCGACGTTCCGCTGCTGCTCGGCCAGCATCTCCAGCGCGATGGCGCCGCCGATCTGGGCCTCGGTGCGCGTCGAGATATAGGGCACACCGCGCGTCGCGGTGCAGGGGATCAGCTCGGTGCCGGGGGACGCCGCGCGCTGTCCGACGCCCGCCATCAGCCGGGTGACCTCGATGCTGGTGTTCGGGTTGAGCAGCAGAAGCTTCATGATTGCGACGCCGTCCGCCTGGGTTGGGATTTGGCGAGGACTTCGAGCAGCGCCGTCCCGGTGCGTGCGACATGAGCGCCGAGCAGGCGGCCGGCCGCCTCGCCGTTGCGCGCCTCGAGCGCGGCAAGAATAGCGGCGTGCTCGTCGACCGAATTGCTCCAGCGGCGGTCGGCACCGAGTGCGAGGTAGCGCGCGCGCTCGGCGCGGGAGATCAGCATCTCATGCGCTTCGCGCAGCGGCTTGTTGCGGGCCATACGGACGATGGTGTTGTGGATCTCGCCGTTGATGGCGAAGTAGTCGTCGAGCTTGCCGTTACGGTGATGACCCTCCATCCGGGTCTGAAGCGTGCGCAAGCGGGCAAGGTCGCGCTCGGTGGCACGCTCCGCGGCGAGCTCTGCGGCAAGTCGCTCGATGCCGGCCAGCGCCTCGAACAATTCCGAGATGCCGTCGACCGCGATATCGGCGATGCGCGGGCTGCGGTTGGGACGGAGCTCGATCAATCCTTCGGCGGCGAGCACCTTCATCGCCTCGCGCAAAGGGGTGCGCGATACGCCCAGCTCTTTCGACAGCTTTGTCTCCTGGGTCTGCGCTCCCGGCGGCAGCTCGCCGCGAATGATCATCGTCCGCATCCGCGTGGCGGCGCGCTCATGCAAGCCCCTCCTCTTGAGCTTGGGCGATTTTCGTCCGGGGCTTGGTTCGGATTTCTGCTGCACGCGGGCTTCCTGCCTGCGCATGACCCTATCCACTCCCCACCAAATGCGGTGCCCAAATTTGCGACGTATGTGGCTCAAAACAAATGCATATCGAATAAATTGTATGCAGCATGCAGATTGCGGCTTGCGCAGCGCGATGCCGGCAAGGATGATCTTTCGAGGGGCGCAATCGCGCCTTCGCAATGGAGCGTCCGTGATCGATGTCAGTCCTGCGCAAGCGTCTCGGCATGATCACGCCGTCCTCCAATTCGGTACTGGAGCCCGCGACCTGCGCCATGCTGCAGGGCATCGACGGCGTTACCGCCCATTTCTCCCGTTTCCGCGTCACCGAGATCGCGCTCGACGTGGCAGCGCTGAGCCAGTTCGATGCATCGGTGATGCTGCCGGCCGCTGACCTGCTGGCCGATGCCAAGGTCGACGCCATCGCCTGGAACGGTACGTCGGCGAGCTGGCTCGGCATCGGCCGCGACAGGGGCCTTTGCGACGCGATCACGGCGCGCACTGGCGTGCCGGCAACGACCTCGACGCTGGCCTGCATCGACGCCGTCCGCGCGCTTCGAGCCAAACGTGTCGGTCTGGTCTCGCCCTATACCGATGACGTGCAGCGGCGGATTGGCGAGGTCTGGGCCGAGGAGGGCATCGCGCCACACGCCGAGCGTCACCTCGGCCTGCGCGATAACTTCGCCTTTGGCGAGGTCGCGTCCGCGACGATCGCGGACATGATCCGCGTGGTGGCGGCGGAGGGCGCCGACGCCGTCGTCATCCTTTGCACCAATCTGGACGGTGCCGCGCTTGCGGCCTCGCTCGAGCAGGAGCTGAATATCGTTGTGCTTGACTCCGTTGCAGTCACGCTGTGGCGAAGCCTCAGCCTCGCCGGCGGCGACATCGCGACCCTTATGTCGTGGGGGCGCATATTCCAGACAATGCCGATCATCAAGTGACGGAGACGCAAGTGCTTCAAGGTCAAGTGACGCAGCTCGATCTCACCATTCGCGGCGGCACCATCGTGACGGCCAGCGACGAGTTTCGCGCCGATATCGGCATTCGCGACGGCCAGATCGTCGCCATCGCCGACAGCATCGAAGGCGCGGCACGCGAGATCGACGCGTCGGGGCTGCTGGCGCTGCCGGGCGGGATCGACAGCCACGTCCACATCTCTCAAGCCCAGGGCCCCGACGTCGTGATGGCCGACGATTTCGCCTCGGCGACGCGCGCAGCCGCAGCTGGCGGCAACACCATGGTGCTGCCCTTCGCGCTACAGGAGAAGGGGACGTCGCTACGGACCTGCGTGGAGAACTACCGTAATCTCGCGGAGGGCGAGTGCTACATCGACACCGCCTTCCACCTCATCATCTCCGATCCGACCGCGGTCGTGCTCGGCCAGGAGCTGCCGGCGCTGGTCAAGGACGGTTATACCTCGTTCAAGGTGTTCATGACCTATGACGACCTTGTGCTCAGCGACAAGCAGCTTCTCGAGGTCTTCGATGTCGCACGCCGCGAGGAGGCGCTGGTGATGGTCCATTGCGAGGGCTATGATGCCATCCGCTTCCTCACCACGAAGCTCGAACGCGAGGGCCACATCGCGCCTTATTATCATGGCAGCTCGCGGCCTCAGGCCGTCGAACGCGAGGCGACGCATCGCGCCATCAGCCATGCCGAGGTGATCGGCGTCCCCATCATGATCGTCCACGTCTCCGGGCGCGAGGCGATGGAGCAGATACGGTGGGCCCAGCAGCGCGGCCTGCCGGTGCATGCCGAAACCTGCCCGCAATACATCACGCTGACGGCCGACGACATGAAGGGCCTGAACATGGACATCTCAGGAGCCAAATATGTCTGCTCGCCGCCGCCGCGCGATGCCGAGAGCCAGCAGGCGATCTGGGAAGGCATCACCACCGGGGTGTTTCAGACCTTCTCGTCCGACCACTGCCCGTTCCGCTACGACGATCCCAAGGGCAAGCTGACGCCGAATGCCCGCACCTCGTTCCGCTGGGTGCCGAATGGCATCCCCGGCATCGAGACGCGACTGCCGATCCTGTTCTCCGAGGGAGTCTCGAAGGGGAGGATCACGCTGCAGAAGTTTGTCGAGCTGACCGCGACCAACCACGCCCGCATCTACGGGCTCTATCCGCGCAAGGGCTCGATCGGAATCGGCTTCGACGCCGATATCGTGCTATGGGACCCGAAGCTCAAGAAGCCGATCCGGCAGGTCGATCTGCACCACGGCTCCGACTACACGCCCTGGGAAGGCTTTGACGTCACCGGCTGGCCTGTCACCACCATCGCGCGGGGCCGGGTCGTGTACGAGCAGGGCAGGATCGTCGGCGATAAGGGCGCGGGCGAGGTGCTGAGCCGCGGCAAGTCGAGCCTGGTGTGACGGGAAGATGATGCTGTGGCGCGCTTTGCTATTTTGTGGTCACGGCGCGCGCGGACAGCGTGACGAGGCACATCAGCGCCGCGAGCATCCAGAATGCCATCGGCAGCCCGGTGGCGTGGGCGATAAAGCCGATGCCGGCGGGGCCAACCAGAACGCCGGCATATCCGGCGGTGGTGATCGATGCCACCGCGAGCCCCGTGGGCATCGCGGTCTGCATGGCTGCGCCACGAAACAGCACCGGCACGAGGTTCGAGGCGCCGAGACCGATGAGCAGGAAACCGGCGATGGCAACGGCCTTGCTCGGCGCGAGCAACAACACTGCAAGGCCCGCGACGGCAAGCAGGCTTCCCCCGACCAGCGTTGTGCGATCGCCGATGCGTGCCACGACGGCGTCGCCGCCGAGCCGGCCAATGGTCATCGCGATCGAGAACACGATGTAACCGATCCCGCCCTGGGCCTCGCTGACGAGGCCCGTCCCGATGACGAGCAACGCGCCCCAGTCGAGCATCGCGCCTTCGATCAGGAAGGTGATGGCCGCCAGCAACGCCAGCAGCAGCACGATGCCATGCGGCAGCACGAACAGCGGTCCCTCCTGCGCCTGCGCCGAACGCAGCAGGCGCGGCCAGGCGAGCGCCATCGCGATCAGCATCAGCACGGCGCAGATCAATGCGCTCGCGAGCGGTCCAATATGAAACGACAACAGCGCCGTCATCACCGCGGATCCGGCGAACCCGCCAATGCTGAAGAGCGCATGAAAGCCCGACATCAGCGGTTGTCCTGCCGCGCGTTCGACCTCGACGGCATGGATGTTCATGGCGACATCGATGGAGCCGAGCGCAGCGCCGAATGCGAGCAAGGCAATCGCCAATGTCAGGGGCGTGCCGGCGATGACCAGCAGGGGCAACACCAGGGCGAGGGCAATTCCGCCCGCGATGATGATCGGCTTGGTGCCGTGGCGTGCGCTCAAGATGCCGGTTGCGAGCATCGCGATGACCGAGCCGATACCGAGGCTGAGCAGCAGCAAGCCAAGGACCGCGTCATCGACCGCGAGCCGTTGCTTCGCGAACGGCACCAGCGGCGCCCAGCACGCAATGCCGAAGCCGGCGACCAGGAACGAGAGGCGCGTGGCGAGCCGCGTCGCCGGACGGTCGGCTGATGTCATTCGCAAAGCTCCGGAGGGGATTGGGGAAGAGGAGAGGGGGGCGCAGGTATAAACCGAAGCGAAGAGAGAGGTTCCGCATGCTTGTAACTCGGATGGAGCGGCTTGTCCGCTGAACGGAGGGCGCGGCATGAAAGCTGCTTGGCTGGAAAAATGGCGTGAGGCTGCGTTATGCTGCGCGTGCCGCCCCCCAGAAGCTGCGATCCCCAGCCTCGCCAAGAAATTTTTCAAATAATCAGGAACTCGCTGATGCGTATCGTCAATGTTGCCGCCGCCCAGATGGGCCCGATCCAGAAGGCCGACAGCCGCGAGGCCGTGGTCAAGCGCATGATCGCGCTGATGGACGAAGCCAAGGCCAAAGGCGCCGACCTGATCGTCTATCCGGAACTGGCGCTGACAACGTTCTTCCCACGCTGGTACGCAGAGGACCGGGCGGAGTTCGACAGCTGGTTCGAACGCGAGATGCCGAGCGCTGCGACCAAGCCGCTGTTCGAGCGTGCCGCGCAGCATCAGATGGCAATGAATTTCGGCTATGCCGAGCTGACGCCCGACGGCCGCCACTTCAACACGGCGATCCTCACCGACAAGTCTGGCAAGATCGTCGGCAAATATCGCAAGGTCCATTTGCCCGGCCATGCGGAATACGACACCAATCGGTCGCACCAGCATCTGGAGAAGCGCTATTTCGAGCCGGGCGATCTCGGCTTCAACGTCTGGCGCGAGCTGGGCGGCATCATCGGTATGGCGATCTGCAACGACCGCCGCTGGCCGGAGACCTATCGCGTCATGGGCCTGCAGGGTGTCGAGATGGTGCTGATAGGCTACAACACGCCATCGGTGAATGCGGAGCGAAGCGAGGAGGGCGTCGAGAAGCGCCTGTTTCACAACCGCCTCTCCGTGCAGGCCGGCGCGTATCAGAACGCAACCTGGGTGGTCGCGGTGGCCAAGGCTGGCGTCGAGGACGGCCATGCGTTGTTTGGCGGCAGTCTGATCGTCGATCCCGACGGCGAGATCGTTGCCGAAGCCCGGACGGACGGCGACGAGCTACTTGTCCATCCTTGCGATCTCGAGGCCACCACCTTCGGCAAAACCACGATCTTCAATTTTGCACAGCACCGTCGCATCGAGCATTACGGCCTGATCACCAGCCGTACCGGCGCGGTGCCGCCGCCGGAGAAATGATGCCCATGGTCTTCCTGCAAACTGGCAATCATTTCGCTCAGGCCTATCATGGAGTGCCTCATGACTGAACCCACTTACGATCTGATTATCCGCGGCGGCCGCGTCGCTACCACGACCGATGTGTTCGAGGCCGATGTGGCAATCTCCGGCGAGACCATCGTAGCCATCGGCCGCGGGCTTCCGTCCGCCAAGCGCGAGATCGACGCACGCGGCAAGCTGGTGCTGCCCGGCGGTGTCGACAGTCATGCGCATATCGAGCAGCTGTCCGCGGCCGGCATCATGAATGCCGACACTTTTGAAAGCGCGACCGTGTCGGCGGCGTTTGGCGGTACGACCACGGTGATCCCGTTCGCGGCCCAGCACGTCGGCATGAAGCTGCCGCAGGTGGTGGAGGATTATCACGCGCTTGCAAAGAAAGGCGCCGTGATCGACTACGCCTTTCACATGATCATCGCGGACGCGACCAGGGAGACGGTCGAGGAGCACATTCCGGCGCTGGTGAGGCAGGGGCACGCCTCGATCAAGATCTTCATGACCTACGACCGGCTCAAGGTCGACGACGAGCCGCTGCTCGACATTCTCCTCGCCGCACGCCAGTCCGGCGCGATGTTGTGCGCCCATGCCGAAAATCACGGCATCATCGCCTGGATGGTGAAGCGGCTGCTCGTGCGCGGCTACACGATGCCGAAATACCACGCCGTCAGCCACGCGCGTGTGTCTGAAGCCGAAGCCTTCACCCGGCTGATCGGCATGGCGGCGCTGATCGATCAGCCCATCATGATCTTCCATGTCTCGACCGCCGAGGGCGCAAAGGTCATCCGCGATTCGCGCGGGCAGGGGCTCAAGGTGTTTGCCGAGACCTGTCCGCAATATCTGTTCCTCACGGCTGATGATCTCGACAAGCCCGGCGCGGAGGGGGCGAAGTGGATGTGCAGCCCGCCGCCGCGCACGCATTCGGACCAGGAGGCGCTGTGGCAGGCGCTTTCGCTCGGCGATCTCCAGACCATCTCATCGGACCACGCGCCGTATCGTTACGACGAGACCGGCAAGCTGCGTGCTGGCCCCAATCCGAACTTCAAGCAGGTCGCGAACGGCCTGCCGGGACTGGAGCTGCGGCTGCCGCTGTTGTTCGACGCGATGGTGTCGAAAGGACGGCTCGGTCTTGAGAAGTTCGTCGAGCTGACCGCGACGGCACCCGCAAAAATCTACAATCTGCATCCGCGCAAGGGCTCGATCGCGGTCGGCGCGGATGCTGATATCGCGATCTGGGATCCCAATCGCGAGACCACGATTGCGGACGACATGATGCACGATCTTGCCGGTTACACGCCGTTTGCGGGCCGCAAGCTGAAGGGGTGGCCGATGTCGGTGCTCTCGCGCGGCCGCGTGATCGTCGACGGCGACAAGTGCCTCGCCAGCGCCGGCAGCGGCAAATTCCTGGCGCGGAGCGGCGGCGAGGCGGCAAAGCCGACGGGCCGGCTGGTGGCGGACATGGATCCTGAGCGGAATTTCGGAGCAAAACTGCTGTGATCGCGGACCGCGCGCGATGAGGATCGTCGCGGACCAGCACCTCGCGTGTCCTTGGCGCGGTCTCGTCCGTGCTGCTGCGCAACGATAGGCCCAAAAGGCGATGAGAACCCGCTGGCGGCCCCGCGGTTACTGGCATACCATTTGCACGCAAATGGGCTCTGTTTCACCTGCCCTTGGCCAACACGGCCGGCATCACGGCATTACCGGGAGGATTTCATGGATCGCAGGACCGTATTGAAGGGACTGGCCGGCGCGGGCGGTCTGGCATTGTCGGGTGGCGTCTCGGCGCCTGCGATCGCACAAGGCGCCTCAGCCCGCACCCTGCGCTTCGTGCCACAGGCCAATCTCGCCAATTTCGATCCGATCTGGGGCACCCAATATGTCGTGCGCAACGCGGCGGCGCTGGTCTGGGATACGCTCTACGGCATCGATTCTTCGCTTCAACCGCAACGTCAGATGGTCGAATCCGAGGAAGTAACCGACGATGGCACGACCTGGACGTTCAAGCTGCGATCGGGGCTCAAATTCCATGACGGCGAGCCGGTGCTGAGCAAGGACGTCGTCGCGAGTCTTGCGCGCTGGGCGGCGCGCGATCCGATGGGTCTGATGATCAAGGCGCTCCAGCAGGAGCTCACCGCGGTCGACGACCGCACCTTCAAATGGGTGCTGAAGCAGCCTTTCCCGAAGTTGCTCTACGCGCTCGCGAAGAACAACTCGCCTTGCGCCTTCATCATGCCGGAGCGGATCGCTCAGACCGACCCGTTCAAGCAGATTGGTGACTATGTCGGCTCCGGGCCGATGAAGTTCGCCAAGAGCGAGTGGGTCCCCGGCGCGAAAGCCGTGTTCGAGAAATTCGCCGATTATGCGCCGCGGCAAGAGAAGGCGTCGTGGCTCGCCGGCGGCAAGCAGATCCTGATCGATCGCGTGGAATGGATCGTGATGCCGGACGCGGCGACCGCAGCGGCCGCGCTGCAGAACGGCGAAGTCGACTGGTGGGAGAGCCCGATCGCCGACCTCGTTCCGGTCCTGAAGAAGAACAAGAACATCAGCGTCGATATCGGCGATCCCCTCGGCAATATCGGCTCGTTCCGCATGAACTTCCTGTACCCGCCCTTCAACGACGTGCGGGCGCGACGTGCGGTGCTGATGGCCATGAGCCAGGAAGACTATATGCGCGCCATCGTCGGCGACGACAATTCGCTGTGGAAGCCGCTGCCCGGCTACTTCACGCCGGACACGCCGCTCTATTCCGAGATTGGCGGCGAGATCCTGAAGGGCAAGCGCGATCTCGATGCGGCCAAGAAGCTGCTCGCCGAGAGCGGTTATTCCGGCCAGCCGGTGACGTGCCTGGTGGCGCAGGACCAGCCGATCACCAAGGCGCAGGGTGACGTTACCGCGGACCTCCTCAAGCAGCTCGGCATGAATGTCGACTTCGTCGCCACCGATTGGGGCACGGTCGGCTCGCGTCGTGCGGCGAAGACGCCGCCGGGACAGGGCGGCTGGAACATGTTCCACACCTGGCACGCCGGCGCGGATTGCATCAATCCCGCGCCCTACACCGCCATTCGCGCCAACGGTGACAAGGCCTGGTTCGGCTGGCCCAGCAGCCCCAATACCGAGAAGGAAGTCTCGTCCTGGTTCGAGGCCAAGAACCTCGATGAGGAGAAGGCCGCCATCGGCCGCCTCAACAAGGCCGCACTCGATGACGTCGTCTACGCCCCGACCGGCTTCTTCCTGAGCTACACGGCGTGGCGCAAGAACATCTCCGGCATCGCGAAAGGGCCGCTGCCGTTCTTCTGGGGCGTGTCGAAATCCGCATGACCGCGCGCTGAAGCCAGATGCTCTCCTACATCCTCCGGCGCATCGTCTCGACCCTGCCAGTGATGGCAATCGTCGCGCTGTTCGTGTTCAGCCTGCTCTACATCGCGCCGGGTGATCCCGCCGTGGTGATTGCGGGCGACCAGGCAAGCCCGGAGGATGTGGAGCGCATCCGCCAGAGCCTCGGCCTCGATCGACCCTTCCTGATCCAGTTCGGAAGCTGGGTCTGGCGTATCCTGCATGGCGATCTCGGCACCTCGATCTTCACCAACCTGCCGGTTTCGACGATGATCGGCCAGCGTCTGGGGCCGACGCTGTCGCTGATGATGGTCACGCTGCTGCTCACGATCGTGGTCGCGGTGCCGCTCGGGGTCGTGGCCGCGTGGAAGGCTGGCAGCCTGATCGACCGCGCCATCATGGCGTTCGCCGTGTTCGGCTTCTCGCTGCCGGTCTTCGTTGTCGGCTATGTCCTTGCCTATATCTTCGCGCTGGAGCTCGAATGGCTTCCGGTGCAGGGCTACACGCCGCTCACGGAGGGGTTCTGGCCCTGGCTGCAAAATCTGATCCTGCCGGCGGTCGCGCTCGGCTGCGTCTACATCGCGCTGATCGCGCGCATTACTCGCGCGACCATGCTCGAAGTGCTGCAGCAGGACTATATCCGCACGGCGCGGGCCAAGGGCCTGGGGCAGGGCGGCATCCTCTTCGTTCATGCGCTGAAGAACGCAGCCGTGCCGATCGTCACTGTGATCGGGATCGGCATCGCGCTTTTGATCGGCGGGGCGGTCGTGACTGAAAGCGTGTTTGCGATCCCGGGCCTTGGGCGGCTGACGATCGATGCGATCCTGCGCCGCGACTATCCCGTCATCCAGGGCATCGTGCTGCTGTTCAGCTTTGTTTACGTGTTGGTCAATCTGATGATCGACGTCACCTATACGATCGTTGACCCGAGGATCCGCTATTGACCGACATGACCGTCAACCCGCACGCGCTCCCGGCCGGCCTCGTCGTCGCGCCTCAACTGCCCGAAATCCTTCGGCCCGTCGTGATCCGGCGTGGCGTCGTCGGTTTTCTGCGCAGCCATCCGACGGTCGCCATCGGCGGCGCGCTGCTGCTGATGCTAGTTCTTATCGCGGTCTTTGCGCCCTATCTCGGCACGGTCGATCCGACCGCGCTCGCGCCAGCCAAGCGGACCCGCGCGCCCTCGGCTGTTTTCTGGTTTGGCTCCGACGTGCTCGGCCGCGATATCTACTCGCGCGTGCTGTTTGGCGCGCGGGTCTCGCTCACGGTCGGTCTGTCCGTTGCGATATTCGCCTCCGCGGCGGGTCTTGCCATCGGAATCGTCGCCGGCTTCATCCGCTGGGCAGATGGCATCCTGATGCGCTTCATGGACGGTTTGATGTCGATCCCGCCGATCCTGCTGGCGATCGCGCTGATGGCCTTGACGCGCGGCAGCGTCGGTAACGTCATCCTGGCGATCACCGTTGCCGAGATCCCGCGCGTCTCGCGCCTCGTCCGCAGCGTCGTGCTGTCGTTGCGCGAACAGCCCTATGTCGATGCGGCGGTAGCCTGCGGCACGCGCACGCCGATGATCATCCTGCGCCATATCCTGCCCAACACGCTGGCGCCGATGTTGGTGCAGGCGACCTATATCTGCGCCAGCGCGATGATCACGGAGGCGATCCTGTCCTTCATCGGCGCCGGCACGCCGCCGACCATTCCGTCCTGGGGCAACATCATGGCCGAGGGCCGCGCGCTGTGGCAGGTCAAGCCCTATATCGTGTTCTTCCCGGCGGCATTCCTGTCCGTCACCGTGCTCGCGGTCAACCTGCTGGGCGACGGCCTTCGCGATGCGCTCGATCCGCGCATGGCCAAGAGCCTCTGATGTATCGAGGCTGATCGCGATGGCACTGCTCGAAGTCGAGAATCTGCAGACCCACTTCCGCACGCCCAGCGGCATCAACCGCGCGGTCGACGGCGTATCCTTCCACGTCAATGAGGGCGAGACGCTGGCCATCGTCGGGGAGTCCGGCTGCGGCAAGTCGGTGACCTCGATGTCCCTGATGCGGCTGATCCCGGAGCCGCCGGGCAGGATCGCAGGCGCCATCCGCTTCGCGGGCAAAGATATCTTGAAGCTTTCAGATCGCGAGATGCGCGCGATCCGCGGCAACGACATCTCGATGATCTTTCAGGAACCGATGACGAGCCTCAATCCGGTGCTGACCGTCGGCCGTCAGATCCGTGAAACGCTGATGATCCATCAGGGGCTGGACCAGCAGGCCGCCGAGGCGCACGCGATCGAGATGTTGACGCTGGTCGGCATTCCCGAGCCGAAACGGCGCGTGCGCGAATATCCGCACCAGCTTTCCGGCGGCATGCGTCAGCGCGTGATGATCGCGATCGCGCTCGCCTGCAATCCGAAGCTCCTGATCGCGGACGAGCCGACCACCGCGCTCGACGTCACAATCCAGGCACAGATCCTGAAGCTGATGCTGGATTTGAAGCGCCGTGTCGGTGCGGCGATCATCCTGATCACGCACGATCTCGGCGTGGTCGCCGAAATCGCCGAACGCGTCATGGTCATGTATGCCGGCCGTAAAGTCGAGGAGGCGCCGGTCGCCGAGCTGTTCCGCTCGCCGCGCCATCCCTACACGCAGGGCCTGCTCGGCGCGGTGCCGAGGCTCGGCTCCTCGCTGACCGGCGCCGCGAGGCGGCTCGCCGAGATTCCCGGACAGGTGCCCGATCTGCGCAAGCCCATCACCGGCTGCGTCTTCGCCGGCCGCTGCGCGCTCGCGACCGATCTCTGCCGGCAATATGCGCCGGGTCTCGAGGAAAAGGCGCCGCGCCACATCGCTGCCTGCCATTACGCCGCCAAGGGAGCGGTTGCGGCATGAGCCCCCCGCTGCTCCAGGTCAACGACCTCAAGAAGCATTTTCCGGTCAAGACCGGCCTGTTCGGGCGCAAGTCCGAATGGGTCTACGCGGTCGACGGCGTGTCGTTCGAGATTGCGCGCGGCGAGACGTTGTCGCTGGTCGGCGAATCCGGCTGCGGCAAGTCGACGGTCGGCCGCGCAATCCTGCGGCTGTTCGACGTGACGTCGGGCCAGGTGATCCTCGATGGCCAGCGCATCGACGACGCGCATCCGAGCACGATGCGCCAGATGCGGCAACGCATGCAGGTGGTGTTCCAGGATCCGTTCTCGAGCCTCAATCCGCGCATGCGCGTGCGCGACATCCTCGCGGAGCCAATCCGCAATTTCGGCCTCGCCAAATCCGCGGCCGACCTCGAGACGCGCGTGACCGCGCTGATGGACACGGTGCGCTTGCCGCGGGAAGCGCTCAACCGCAGGCCACACGAATTCTCCGGCGGCCAGCGTCAGCGCATCGGCATTGCACGGGCGCTCGCGGCCGAGCCGGAGCTGATCGTCTGCGACGAGGCAGTTTCGGCGCTCGACGTCTCGGTCAAGGCGCAGATCGTCAACCTCTTGCAGGATCTTCAGCGCGAGTTCGGGCTGGCATTGCTGTTCATCAGCCATGACCTCGCGATCGTCGAGCACATGACCCACCGCGTTGCGGTGATGTATCTCGGCAAGATCGTCGAGGTGGCGCCGCGCCGGGAGATATTTGCGGCGCCCAGGCATCCCTATACCAAGGCGCTGCTCTCGGCAGTTCCGTTGCCGGAGCCCGGTGCGCAGCGCAACCCCATCATCCTCGGCGGCGACGTGCCGAGCCCGATCAATCCGCCGAGCGGGTGCCGCTTCCACACCCGCTGCCCCTACGTGTTCGATCGCTGCCGGACCGAAGAGCCGCAGCTTCGTTCGGCTGGGGGCGAACAGTGGGTGGCCTGCCACCTCGATGCGCTGCCGGCGGGATAAAGAACCTCTTCAGCCAACGTCGATCGCAAGCTGATCATCTGTCGCGGCTGAAGACATCCGGCTGGAGCGGCGCGTGGTTTCCACCGCGCGGGCGACGTCGAAATCCGGCTAGGCCTAGGCTTCCACGCCGGACAGGTCGGTATTTGACGGAACCGCTCCGGCGCTCGAACGGTTGAAGGGCGACACCGCGGTGACGCCGGGATAGCCTTCCGTCGGCGCGGTGCGCAAGCAGGCAAGCAAAACCAGGAGAAAGAGATGATCCGCAAGGCAAAGGCAGTATGGCAGGGCACCGGCCGCGATGGGACCGGCCATCTATCGAGCGAATCCGGCGTGCTCGCCGAGACGCCCTATTCGTTCAAGACGCGGTTCGAGAACGAGAAGGGCACCAATCCCGAGGAATTGATCGCAGCGGCCCACGCCGGCTGCTTCACGATGGCGCTGGCCTTCGGTCTTCAGCTCGCTGGCTTCACGCCGACTGAGCTCTCCACCGAGGCCGCGGTTACCCTCGATCCCGAAGGGAAGGGATTCAAGATCAGCAAGTCGGCGCTGACCTTGCGCGCCAAAGTGCCCAACCTCGACGACGCCGGTTTTGCCCGTATCGCCGGCGAGGCCGAGAAGAACTGTCCGGTGTCGAAAGTGCTCAACGCGACGATTACGCTCGACGCCAAATTGACCTAGCCGAATATTGGGAGCTGCGCCAGGACTTGCCGGCGCCAGGACTTGCCGGCGCCAGGACTTGCCGGCGCCAGGACTTGCCGACACCAGGACTTGCCGACACCAGGACTTGCCGGCACCAGGATTTGCCGGCACCAGGACTTGCCGGCATCGGCCTGATGAAGGCAAAGTCCTGGGCGAGAGGCCGTCGAGGATGGGGTGTTTCCGCTTGAATCGCGGCAATCCCGATGAAGCAGATGGAGCATCAAATGACGACAGAGCGCGCAGTTTTGGCTGGAGGATGTTTCTGGGGCATGCAGGATCTCATCCGCAAGCAGCCTGGCGTGATCTCGACGCGGGTCGGCTACACCGGCGGTCGGGTGAAGAACGCCACCTATCGCAATCACGAAGGCCACGCCGAAGCAATCGAGATCATGTTCGATCCCGCGAAGACCAGCTTCCGGACCATGCTTGAGTTCTTCTTCCAGATCCACGATCCCACGACGTTCAACCGTCAGGGCAATGATCTCGGCACGAGCTACCGCTCCGCGATTTTCTACACGTCAGATGAACAGAAGCACGTCGCCGAAGACACTATTGCCGATGTCGAGGCATCGGGCCTGTGGCCCGGCAAGGTGGTGACGGAAGTCGCCCCCGCCGGCGAATTCTGGGAGGCCGAGCCCGAGCATCAGGATTATCTCGAACGCTATCCCGACGGCTACACCTGCCATTTCATCCGGCCGGACTGGAAGCTGCCGCGACGTGCGGCGGCTGCGGGAGGCTAGCGGTGGCCAAGGGTTCTTGAGTCAGGCGGGCAAGATACGGCTACTCGCGGTCACACCCGACAAGCGATTGAGCAGCGCGCCTGATATCCCGACCGCCGTTGAATCGGGGATGCCGGATCTTCAGTCGCTGCAAGGGTGACAAGAGCGCAGCTCAGAACCGCTTCGCTATCTCGGCAAGGCGGCGGTGGGCGGTGTCGCGGGCGGCACGGATCGGCTCGGCCGGGCCTGCCGTCGGGCCGATCGGCACGAAGCGCACGTCGCTGACGCCTATGAAACGAAGCGCCTCGCGCAGGTACGGAGTCGCCATGTCGATGCGGCCGCGGTTCATGCCGGTGGCAAAGTCGCTGCCAGAGGCGAGGATGACGATCGTCGGCCGATCCTTCAGCAAAGGAAGGTAACCCTGCGCCGGATCGAATCGGAACGTCAGGCCGGGCTGGATGACGATGTCGAACCACTGCTTCAGCTTGTAGGGGATGCCGAAATTCCACATCGGCGTCGAGATCAGCACGCGGTCGGCCAGCGAAAAGCGCAGCGCCATCCGCTCGGCCTGCGCAAAGCTGTCCCGCTGCGCGTCGTTGAAGGCCAGCGCGTTCATCCGCGCATATTTGGCCTCGACGATGGGGCCTGCAAATTCCGGCATGCGCTCGCGCCAGAGATCGACGAGGTCGATGTCCCAGTCGGGGCGGGCCTGGCGAAAGCCGTCAAGGAACGTCCGTGCACCGGCGCTCGACTCGGAATCGGCGCGTGGGGAGCAGGAGAGGTGCAGAAGCTTCACCGCCACTCATCCCAGCGCTCTAATGACGGCGTCCGCGCGGGTGACCACCGCGACGTTCTGCATGGCAAAGTTGATCGAGGCCGAGTGCCAGTCGGCATTCATGGTCGAGCAGCAGTCCTCCGGCACGATCATGAAATAACCTTTGTCGGCACCGGTGCGCGCGGTGTGCTCGACCGACATGTTGGTCCAGGCGCCGGTGTTGATGATCATGTCGCGGCCGGTGGCTTTGAGGATCGTCTCGAGCCGCGTGCCTTCCCAGGCGCTCATCCGCATCTTCTCGACGACGAAGTCGCCGGGCCGCGGCTCGAGGCCGGAGACCGGCGCCGCGCCCCAGCTGCCGCGCACCATCGCCTTGCTGTCGACGAGACCCTCGAACAGCGGCGCGTTCAGCGTCACGCCGGGTGCGCCGGGCTCGACCACGAACCAGACGTGGATGATGACCACGCCTCGGGCACGCGCGGCCTCCGCGAGGCGGCGGACATTCTCGACGACATGCTGCTGCTTCGCGTGCCCTGGCGCGCCGGACTCGGCGAAGGCGCCGCCGTCCATGATGACGTCGTTCTGGAGGTCCTGGATGATCATGGCGCAGCGGTTTGGATCGAGGCGCAACTCGCCATCGGCCAGGATTGGCGCCGCGGCGGCAGGGCCGGCGCTCGTGGTGCCGCCACCACTGCGCCTGCCGCTCATGTAGGGCTCGTGGCGCGGGCCGGCCTTGGTCGGGATGGCATAAACCGAATGCGTCGAGGTCAGGTACAGCGTGCGGAAATCCGGTCCGCCCCAGGCGAGGTTGGCGACGAGCTCGGGCACGCGAACTTTTCCAAGCAGCTCACCATGCGGCGAATAGACCCAGACGCCGCCGGGTGCGGTGACCCAGACATTGCCGTGCTGGTCGCACTTCATGCCGTCGGGCAGGCCCGGCTCCAGCTCGGAGCGGATGCCGCTTGCGAACACCCGCGCGTTTGACAACGTGCCGTCGGCATTGACGTCGAAGACGCGGACCAGCGCCTGCACGGTGTCGTTGACATAAAGCAATGTCTCGTCGGGCGAGAAGCACAGTCCGTTCGGTTGATCGAACAGGGTTCTGTCGACCACCAGCTTGGGCTCGCTGCCGGGCACCACGCGATAGACGCCCTGGAAGCCGAGCTGGCGCGGCCGTTCGACGCCGTAGACCGGCATGCGGCCGTACCAGGGATCCGAGAAATAGATCGCGCCGGACGAGTGCACGCAGACGTCGTTGGGGCTGTTGAGCTCCTGCCCGCCAAAGTGCGAGGCCAGCACCTCGCGCCGTCCGTCCGGCCGCTCGCGGATCAGCGACGAGGTCGCGTGCTCGCAGACGATCAGGTTGAGCTCGGAATCGTAAGTCATGCCGTTGCATTTGTTCGACGGACGCTTGACCTCGGCAACGCCGCGCCGCGCATCCCAGCGCCGGCGCACGTCGCCCGGCATGTCCGAGAACAGAAGGTAGTGATCAACGGGATGCCAGATCGGCCCTTCCGTGAAGTCAAAACCTGTGCCGACCTGCCCGACCGGCGCGTAAGGGTCGATCAGCGTCTCGAATTCGGAGCGCAAGGTGACGTGTGTCATCGGTCGGTCCTCAAGATCATCTCAAGCCGGAAACCAGTTCCGCGCGGGCAGGGACTGCACGATCGGGCCCGGCACCTGGTCCTGGAGACGGCCCACGACGTTGCCGCCTTCGATCTTGGCGGGGCGGTCGTGCACCGGCAGCAGATAGCGCGAGTTGCTGAGCAGCTTCTTGATCGCGGCCTTCTCCGCGCGCTTGCTGGTGCCGTGATTGCCGGTCGTGCGCGGCTCCCAGTCGTGGATCTCGTTGAAGGGCGTGACGATCTGGTCATTGATATCGTAGATCACATCGCCGCAGATGGTAGCGATGCCGTCGGCGGTCTCGACGATGATGTTCATCGAGCCCTCGGTATGGGCGTTGGCGGCGTCGCAATAGACGCCGGGCATCAGCTCGATCGGGCCGGTGATCTCGAGGTCGAGGAAGCGCAGCGCGCTCTTGGTGTGCAGGCGGTCGATCAGGTGCTTGATGTCGGGTGCCGGATATTGCGGATGCATCAGGCCGGAAACCGAATATTCCAGCTCCTTGCGGTTGAGGACGACAGTCGTGTTCATAGGGAACAGATCGTCCTTGCCGGCATGGTCGATGTGCAGATGGGTGTGGCAGACGAAGCGGACATCGCCCATGCGCACACCGTGGCGTGCGAGCTGGTTCTCGATCATGTTCTCGTGGTACTGCAAGCCGCGCATGCCCAGCGTTTCCGTGATCTGGTTGGATCGATAGCCGGTGTCGACCACGATCGGATATTTGCCGCCGAGGATCAAAAAGCCCAGCGTGAGGACGCGGCGGGTGCGGCCGCAGTCGCGGCCAAGCACCAGGAAGCTCGATTCCAGCTCGATATCGCCGTAGTCGAGGATCTTGATCTCCAGCGCCATTCGTTTCCCTCCCTGTTCTGCTTTTATCTGTCAAAGCCGATAGACACGCGTTGCGGTGCCTCTGAAGATCGCATCTCGTTGCGCGGCACTCAGCGGGGCTGCCGCTGTACGAAATGCGTCGACCAGTTCGCGATAGCTGGTCCACAACTTCTCGATCGGGAAATTGGATCCGAACAGGCAGCGCTCGGCGCCGAAGATCGCGACGGTGTCGGTGACGACGGCGGCGATATGCGCGGGGTCGTTGCGATGGATGAACGTGCCGAGCCCCGACAGCTTGGAGACCACGTTCGGACACGTCGCGAGCCGGGCCATCCCGGCGCGCCAGGCAGCGCGCCCCCCAGGCGAAAGGTCCTCGTGCATGCCGGCATGCTGAAGGACGAAGGTCACCTTGGGACAGGACCCCGCAAGCTGCGCTCCATCCGGCATCTGAGGCGCGAAGAGTTGGAGATCAAAGCTCCAGCCGTAGTCGGCGAGGTGCGCAATGTTGCGACGGACCATGGGATCGATGCAGAGATCGGGCTTTGCGGCGAAGCGATAGAGCGGGTTCTCGTGCCAGTGCAGCTGCATGCGTACGCCGCGCACCAGCGGATAGCGCTTCAGGCGGTCGAGCTGCGGGCGCACGTCGTCGACCGCGAAATTGGCATAGGCGACGATGGCATGTGGCCAGCCGTGCTCGTCGGCGGTCTGCTGCACCCAGGCGGCTTCGTCCTCGAAGCGGTCGTTGGCCCAGTTGGTCTGGACGTAGACCGAGCGGGTGACGCCGCTGCCCTCGAGGTCGTTGAGATATTCCTGGATCGGATAGTCGCGCCGGACCGCCTCGTAGGGTCCGAAGATGCGCGGCTGCATTGGGCCGACCAGCCAGGGCAGATCGGTCTGCCGCCAGATGTGATGATGCCCGTCGACAATTCCGGTCACGCAACTCTCCTTCGTCCCAGTGCCAGTACGTGCGCGACGATCGACGCGCTGGATCCGCCGTCGACGAGGTCGTCGACGAAACGCTCGATGGCAACCAGCGCTTCCGTCTGCGGACGGAAACCCGGCCCGGTCGCGAGCGGTGTCAGCCAGCTCACGCGCCACGCGCGCCGCGACAGTTTGGCCACGGCGTCACGGAGGGCATCGGGTTCGCCCCGCTCCAGCCCGTCCGAGACGATGACCACGGCCGCCCCTCGCGCGTACCCGCCGAACCGCGGCACTGCGAGGAAGGCCCGCAGCGCGTCGCCGATGCGGGTGCCGCCGTCCCAGTCGCTGACGAGATGCGCGGCCGCACTCAACGCCTGCTCGCGCCGCTTCAGTCGCAACGAGCGGGTGACGCGGGTCAGCCGGGTGCCGAAGGTGAAGACCTCGACATTGGGCGTAGCCTGGACCAGCGCATGAGCGAGTTTCATGTTCTCCTCAGTACGGCTCTTCATCGAGCCGGAGACGTCGATCAGCAGCAGGAACTTTCGCGGGCGCTGGCGTCGCTTCATATGGCCGAGCCGCAGAATTTCGCCGTCATTCCGGACGGAGTCGCGCAAGTTGCGGCGGAGATCGGCAAAGGGACCGCGACGGGCGCGCATGCGGCGATGGCCGCGCCGCCGCGGCAGCCGCCGGGGAGCCTCGCGCGACAGGCGGCGGAGTGCATCTGTCGTGGAAAGCTGCGCAAAGCGGCGTTCAACCAGCGCCTCGGTGCGGGTGGCGGTCAGGCCGGACTCATTGGCCTCCTCGGAGAGCAGCGGCTCCTCGTCGCCGCGGCCCTCTTCCTGTAGCCTGACGGTCTCGTCGTCCTCGCCATCATCGACGCGCTCCAACGCTTCGCTGCCGCGGAAGTGGAGGTCGAACAGGCGGTCAAAACTCGCGCGGCGTTCGGGCGGTGGAGCGAGAGTGGCCAGTGCCGCCTGTCTGATATCCCCGAGGTCGCGTGGGCCGAGCAACTCGATCGCGGTCAGGAACGCGGTGGTCTGCTCCGGGGCGACGGCAAAGCTGTTGGCGCGCATGAGTGCAACGAAGGAGACGAAGATGCGGGCGGCCTGTGGCAGTTGGAGGTCGGTGCTCATGCGGTTGCCTCCGCGAGCATGGCGTCGAGCCGGGGCGAGATGAAATGCAGATCCTCCTCATCCTTCAGCGCCACGCCGATCGAGCGCCTGAAGGCGTCGGGCCAGCGGGCGCCGCCCTTGTGGAGCAGCGTTGCGGCTTCGGCCCAGTCGACGGCTTCGGCGATGCCCGGCGCTTTGCTTAGCGGCTCGCGACGGAGCCTGCCGACGGCCGCGACGACGGCGCGCGCGGTCGCCTCCGCAACGCTGGAGGCCCGCAGCATGACGATGCGTGCCTCCCGCTCTTCGGTGGGATAGTCGATCCAGTGGTAGACGCAGCGGCGGCGCAACGCCTCGTGCAAATCGCGTGTGCGGTTCGAGGTCAGCACGACGACGGGTCGCTCGGTGGCGCGCACCGTGCCGCGCTCGGGGATCGAAATCTGGAAGTCGGACAAAAATTCGAGCAGGAAGGCCTCGAACTCCTGGTCGGCGCGGTCGATTTCGTCGATCAGCAGCACGGTCGAGTCCGGCGCCCGCAGGGTCGCCAGCATGGGACGCTCGATCAAAAATGTCTCGCCATAGATGTCGATGCTCTCGTCGCCGGCCTGGCGGATCGCGAGCATTTGGCGCGGGTAGTTCCACTCGTAGAGCGCCGCGGAGGCGTCGATCCCCTCGTAGCATTGCAGGCGGATCAACCGGCGGCCGAGCACGGCGGCGATGGCTTTTGCGGCTTCCGTCTTGCCAACGCCAGGCGCGCCCTCAAGCAGCAGCGGCTTGCCAAGCGCGAGGCCGAGGTAGGCGGCAGTCGCGAGGCCCTCGTCGGCGAGGTAATAGGCGGCGCGCAGCGCCTTCTCCAGCGCCTCCGGGCTGTCGATGCCGACGATGTTGCTGCGGACCGCCATGAACCGGGCCCTCTAGCGCCGCGCCTGCGGCCGCGTGCCGCCCTGGGCCTTGATCGCACGCAACACTTTTTCCGGCGTAATCGGCAGATCGTCGATGCGTACACCGACCGCGTTGAAGATCGCATTGGCGATCGCCGGCAGCACGGGGTTCGCACACATCTCACCCGGACCCTTGGCGCCGAATGGACCGTCGGGGGCAGGGCGCTCCAGCACCGCAATGTCATGCGGGCAGATGTCGCCGGGGCCGGGCATCAGATATTCGACGAAGTCGCGCGGGCCGTGCACGGGCTCGGGATAATATGGCTCCGGGGTCTCGTAAAGCGCGTGGCTGACGCCCATCCAGGCGCCGCCGACAAGCTGCTGCTCGACCAGGCGCGGGTTGAGCGCGCGGCCGAGCTCGTAGGCCGAATCCATCCGCACCATCGCAACTTCGCCGGTCTCGTCGTCAACCTCGACCTCGGCGACCAGGCAGGCATGGGCGTAGCAGGTGGCGGGCGACATCTCGCCGGTCTCCGGATTCACTTCAGAGAGCGGCACCAGGAAGATGCCGCGGCCCGAGATGGTCTTGCCCTGCTTGAACTGCGCGGCGATCGCGACGTCCTTGGTCGAGATCGAGCGATGCGGCGCGCCCTTGACGTGGATGTTGCCGCGCCCGTCGGTCTCGAGATCGGCGGCGTTGACCTCGAGCTCTTCGGCCGCAGCTTCCATCATGACACCGCGAGCCTCGCGGGCCGCCGCCATCACCGCGTTGCCTACGCGATGGGTGCCGCGCGAGGCGAACGAGCCCATGCAATGCGGGCCGGTGTCGGAATCCGCGGTGTCGACATAGACGTCCTCGACCGGCACGCCCAGCGTCTCCGCGCAGATCTGCCGCGTCACCGACTTCATGCCCTGTCCCAAGTCGATCGACGACAGCGCCACCGTGAATTTGCCGCTGGGATTCGAATGCACCAGCGCCTGGCTGGGGTCGCCGCCCAGATTCATGCCGATGGGATAGTTGATCGACGCGATGCCGCGTCCGCGATGCCGGGTCATCTAGCGCCTCCTGGTGCCAAAGACGGAGGAGAAACGGGTCGCGCCATGCGAGGGCGTGGCCGGCCGCGGCGAGGGCGGCGGCGGCGGCGGAGGAGGTGGTGGCGGCTCGCGCGGCGGTTCGCGGGTGACGGTGGGCGGAAGCCGGTCGTAGCTGGTGCGCTGCTGCGCCGGAGTGGTGGGCCGTACGCGCGAAGAATCCGTCGGGGTCGGCGGGATCACGGCGCGGCTGCCGCCGCCGTCCTTGCGCGAGGATGCTCGCTTGAACTCCTCGCGAAGCGGCCACTTGGCTTTCTCGGCCGCGACCTGGACGCATTCGATCAGCGCGGTGTTCTTGGCTTCGCGCCGGTGCGCCTTCATGTCGCCGTCGCGATAGGCGTTGAGGATGCGGAACTCCATCGGATCCATGTTGACGAGGTGCGCCAGCTTGTCCATCTGACACTCGATCGCAAAGTCCATCGCGGTCACGCCGAAACCGCGCATGGCGGTCGCCGGCGTGCGGTTGGTGAAGACGCAGTAGACGTCGCCGTAGACGTTGGGGATGGTGTAGGGACCCGGCAAATGCGCTGCGCATTTCACTGCGGCGTAGCTGGACAGCCGCGTATAGGCGCCACTGTCAAAGTAGCAGCGGATCTTGCGCGCGACGACGCGGCCGTCGCGCATCACGCCGTCCTTGATATAGATGCGCTCGGCGCCGCGCGGCGGGCCGTATTGCATCTCCTCCTCGCGCCCGAACACATAGCGCACGGGCCGTCCGGTCAGCATCGCGCCGAGAATGGCGAGCGGCTCGGTCAGCGTGTCCACCTTGCCGCCAAAGCCGCCGCCGACCGTGCCGCCGATGAAGTGGAAGGTGTTGGACGGCACGTCCAGAATCTTGGCGCAGGTGTCGACCGAGAAGAACAGCGCCTGGGTCGAGGTGTAGACCACATAACGGCCGTTGGTGTCCGGCGCCGCGATCGCGCCGTTGGTCTCGGTCGGGGCGTGCTCGATCGGCGACATCTGGTAGCGCTGCTCCAGCACGTGGTCGGCGGTCGCCAACGCCGCGTCGGCATCGCCGAAGCGGAGCCTCTGGTGGTCGTAGGTCTCGTGATAGGTGAAGGTGTTCTTGGGATAGGTTTCGTTGACGACGGGCGCGCCGGGCTTCAACGCATCCTCGACGTCGAACACCGCCGCCAGCGGCTCGTAGTCGACCTTGACTTTTGCGATGGCCTCGAAGGCCTCGCGCTCGCTGTCGGCAACGATGGCGACGATCGGTTCGCCCTTGTAGCGGACCTTGTCGACCGCGAGCGACGGCTCGTCGTCCTTGCCGAAATTGATCAGGCTCAGAAGCGTGTTGAGATTAACCGGCACATCAGTGCCGCGGATGATCCGGCGTACGCCGGCGGAGCGCTCGGCCTCGGTGGTATCGATGCGGCGAATTCTGGCATGCGCCTGCGTCGAGCGGACGACCTTCAGATGCAACATGCCCTGCAGCATGTGGTCGTTGAAATAGCTCGACGTGCCCGTGACATGGCCGAGCATGTCCTGGCGCTGGGTGCCCTTGCCGATTTCCTTCAGATTGTCGTCGCGCTCGTCGGCGAAGATGTCCTTGCGCAGTTCCAGCATGGTCACGTTCCCTTAGGCGCTGACCCGGCCGCTGGCGGCGGCGAGGATGGCGTTGATGATCGGCTCGTAGCCGGTGCAGCGGCAGATGTTGCCGGAGATGGCTTCAATGACGTCGTCGCGACTCGGCGACGGGTTGCGGTCGAGCAGGGCCTTTGCGGCCATCAGCATGCCCGGGGTGCAATAGCCGCACTGGGCGGCAAAATTGTCGGCGAAGGCGCGCTGGAGCGGATGCAGGTTCGGGCCCTGCTTCATGCCGTCAAGCGTCTCCACCGAACGGCCGGCGACGGTTTCCGCCAGCGTCAGGCAGGAGAGGTGAAGCTCACCGTCGATCAGCACGCTGCAGGTGCCGCAGCCGCCCTGGCCGCAGCCGAATTTGGGCGTCATGTCGCCGATCAGCTCGCGCAGCGCGACCAGCAGATTGGTGCCGCCGTCGACGAAGATCGCGACGTCGCGGCCATTGTGACGAAATTGCAGGGGGATCTTGGACATGACCGTTTATTCCTGTCCTGACAGCAGACGGCGCAGATGGACGCCAACGATCTCGCGGCGATACCAGGCGCTGCCAAGCGCATTGTCGGATGGCGATGTTCCTTCCGTGACGGCGGATGCGGCCGCCGCTATGGTTGCGGTATCCAGCGAGTGGCCCTCCAGCGCCCGCTCGGCGGCGCGGGCCCGGATCTGGGTCGGTGCCATCGAGCCCAACGCGATCCGCGCGCCAGCGATCCGGCCGCCGCTGATCGGCAGATGCGCGGCCAGCGTGATGACCGAGCCGCCCTTCGGCTTGATGCGCGCGATCTTGCGATACCGAAACGCTTCGGTGCTTGCGGGACGGGTGCAGGAGACCGACAGGACCAGCGTGCCGGCTTGACGGTCGCGGGCCTGCAAAAACTCCTCAATCGGAATGTCGCGCGCGCCAAAGCTGCCTTGCACGGCGACGGTGGCATCGAGCGCCAGCAGCGCGACGGTGAAATCGCCATACGGGTTCGGGGCGAAGAGATTGCCGCCGACAGTCCCCATGTTGCGCACGGCCGGGCCACCAATCGAACGGGCAGGGGCGTGAAGGAAGCCGAGATCTCGCTCGGCAAGGACGCGCGCGAAAGTGACGCCGGCGCCCAGCGTGATGCGCGGGCCGGAGGCATCGATCCGGGTCAGCGCCTGGTCCTGGGCACGAACGACGGTCGAGATTGTGACGTCGCCCTCGTTCAGCGCGCGCATCACCAGCGTGCCGCCGCCGAGATAGCGCGCGCTGCGGTCGGTGGACAGCGCGCCCGCCGCCTCACTGGCGCTGGTGAAAGTCTTCACTGTCACGCCCATTTATGCGGCCTCCTTCAGATGGCGGCGGATTGCCTCGAACCCGGCCTGATAAATGTCTTCGGCAACCATGTGGGTGATGCGGTCGCGGTCCTCGGGCTTGGTCGTGAAGCGCGACTCCCAATGCCAGAAGGTGCGATCGCCGTCGGTGACCGGCAGCAGGCGGACATGGGCGACGTAGTTGAACATCGGGATCGGGGTATCGAGCAGACAGTAGCTGAAGCTCTGTTCGAGGTCGGACAGCGCCAGCAATTGCTCGCGCAGCTCTGCGCCGTCCTTGAGCTTGAACCGCCTGACGCAGCCGATCTTGTCCGGGGAATGTGCGCGCTCGATCGAGGAGGTCGCAACCGCCGGATGCCAGCGGTCGTGCCCGTTGAAATCGCGCAGCAACGACCACGCCGCATCGGTCGGCGCGTCCAGGATCGTGCTTTTGACGATATGCGGCACCGCCATCACCCTCCGAACACGCGCTTGAGGGCATCGAAGCCGCCCTGGAACACGCCGCCGCCGATGTTGCCGACGAGCTCCGTCTCCCGCTCCGGCGCGCAGTCGAACTCGGCGGTCCATTCCACAAAGGTCTGGTCGCCGTCGGTGACGGGCGTCAGCCGCAAGGTCGCGACGTAGTTCTCGACGCCCATCGGGGATTCCAGGATCGAGTAGGTGCAGAACATGTCGTAGTCGGAGAGGCCCAGAAGCTTCTCGCGGATGCGGTCGCCGTTGCGCAGGCGAAAATCCCTGACGCAGCCGATCTTGTCGGAGGGCTCGCCGCCCTCGATGCGGCTCTCAGCGATCGCCGGGTGCCAGTTCGGTAGGCCATTGAAGTCGCGCACGCGCGCCCAGACGCGGTCATTGCGCGCATTGACGACGGTGGAGACGTAGACGCGGGGCATGGGTCAGACCTCAGCTCTTCTTCCGCGGACCACGCTCGGCCGGCGGTTCGCCGCCCTCAGCTGCAGGCGGAGGGGCTGCGGTCTTGTCGCCGCCACCGCCCTTGCGCGCGGACTCCTTGATGCCCTGCATGTCGCGGGCCTCGCGGATCAGGCCGGGCATTTTTGCGAGGCTGCCACCCTCGACGCCGATGTCCGCCAGCAGCGAATCGATCAGCGGCGCCTGCACGCGGTAGCGCAGCGCCGAGTCGATCACCTCGTCGGTGGCGCTGCGGCCGCCATTGCCGCCATGGCCATTGCCATTGAGCCCGTCGACCTGGAGGATACGGATGCCCTCGATCTTCTCCATCGGCTTGACGCTCTCGCGCACGATGCCCTCGATCCGGTCGAGCAGTTTCCTGCGGAACAGCGAGTAGCGGGCCTGGTCGGTGAGGACGTTCTCGGCCTCGTTGAGCATCCGCTGGGCTTCCGCTTCGACGGTGGCACGGACACGCTCGGCGTCCGCCGCAATCCGGGTCTCCTCGGCCTGCTTCTCGGCAATCATGATTTCGACGGTCTTGCGGCGTTTGGCGATCTCGCTCTCGCGCGCGGTGATGACGCGCTCGGTTGCCTCGGTGGCCCGCATCCGCGCTTCCTCGGCCATCGCCTTGGCAGCGGATTCTTCCAGCGACTTCTGATGGATCGCGATTGCCTTCTCCATCAGGACGGTTTCGACCTCCTTCTCGCGGTTGACTTCGAGCTTGCGCAGCTCGCGCTCGCGACCGACGCGGGCTTCGTCCAGGCCGCGGTCGGAGGAGATGCGCGCGCGCTCGACCTCCTCGCGGGAGGCGATCTCGGCCTCCTGCAACGACTGGACCCGGGCGACCTCGAGCTGCTCGATAGCGCGCCGGCGCTCCAGGCGGGCAGCTTCCAGCGCCTGCTCGCGCGAGACGTCGGTGGTCTCGACCTCCTTGCGGGCGACGATCTCGGCCTGCCGGACCTGGCGGTCGGCATCGATCCGCTCCGATTTCTTGGCGGAGAGGGCGATGACGCGGTCCTCGTCGGCGATCTCGATCGCCTTCTTCTGCTCGATGTTGAGCACCTCGCGCTTCTTGGAGGAGTTTATCCGTTCGGCTTCCAGGGCAAGATCGACCACGATACGCTGGCGCTCGATGGCGTCGCGCCGTTTCAGTTCGGCGGCCTCCAGTACGCCCGTGCGCTCGATTTCCAGCGAGCGTGTGTCGCGCTCGGCCTGGATGCGTTCGGCCGCAACGGCCTTCTCCTGCGCGATGCGGGCCGCCTCGATCGCTTCGCGGGAGGCGATGTCGGCTTCCTCGACGGCGCGATTGCGCGCGATCTCCAGCGAACGCACGCGCTCCTCCTGAGCGATGCGGCTCGCTTCCGTCGTCTCGCGTGCGGAGATGCCGGCAACTTCAAGGGCCTGGTTGCGCTCGATCTCCAGCTGCCTCGTGTTCTGCTCGGCAGCGATGCGCTCGGCGGCGAGCATCCGCTCGCGGGCGATGCGGGCCGCCTCGACCGCGCGCTGTGCCTCGATCTCGGCCTCCTGGATGGTACGGACCTGCTGGATCTCCAGCGCGCGGGTGCGCTCGTCTGACGCGATACGCTCGACATTGACGATCAGCGTCTGGGCGATGCGCGCTTTCTCGGTAGCTTCGCGGGCGGCGATCTCGGCTTCGTCGATGGCGCGGGTGCGCTCGATTTCGCGGCGGCGCGTTTCCTCTTCGTTGGCGATGCGGGCATCGGTGACGACGCGGTCCTGCTGGATCCGGGCCTTCTCGATCGCCTCGCGCGCGGCGATCTCGGCTTCCTCGACGGTCCGCATCCGCTCGATCTCGCGCTGGCGGACCTCGCGTTCCGACGCAATGCGCGTCGTGTCGATCGAGCGCTGGTTGGCGATCCGCGTCTTCTCGATCTCCTCGCGCGCCAGCAGCTCTTTCTCCTCGATGGTGCGGGTGCGCTCGATCTCCTTCTGGCGGGTCTCGCGCTCGGAGGCGATACGGGCCTCGGCAATCGCCTGTTCATTGGCGATCCGCGAGCGCTCGATCGCCTCGCGTGCGGAAATCTGCGCCTGCTCGGCCTCGGTCTCGCGCAGGGCGCGTTCGCGGGCGACTTCCGTGCGCTGGAGCGCGCGGCGCATCTCGATGTCGCGTTCCTGCTCCAGCCGCGCCGTCTCGCTCTCGCGCTCGATTTCGAGTGCCTGTCGCTCGGCCTCCAGATTGCGGGTGCGGATCTTGATCATCGAGTCCTGCTCGATGTCGTTGCGCAGCTTGCGCCTCGCCTCGATGTCCTCCATCAGCTTGGTCAAGCCTTCGGCGTCGAAGCGGTTCGAGGGGTTGAAGAATTCGAGGTCGGTCTGGTCGAGATCGGTGATGGCGACGGATTCGAGCTCGAGCCCGTTCTGGGCGAGCGCCTCGGCCGCATTGGTCTTGACCCGCGCGACGTAGTCGCCGCGACGTTCATGCATCTCTTCGAGGGTCATTTCGGAAGCGACCGAGCGGATCGCGGAAATGAACTTGCCGGCCAGCAGCGCGTGGAGCTGTTCCGGCTCCATGGTGCGGCGACCGAGCGTTGCGGCGGCGATCGAGACGGCTTCGCGAGTGGCCTGGACCCTGACATAGAAATCGGCCTCGATATCGACGCGCATGCGATCGCGCGTGATCACGGCGTCCTGCCGCGAACGCACGATCCCCATCGGCAGCACGTTCATGTTGACCGACGTGTAATCGTGAATGAAGGGCAGCACGAAGGCACCGCCGTTGATCACGACGCGTTCGCCGAGGAAACCGGTCCGGACGAACGACACCTCCTTGGAGGAGCGGTGGTAGAGCCAGTTGACGATGTAGACGCCAACCACGATCACGATGATCGCGACGATCAGCCAGAGAATAAGCTCGCCGACCAGGATCCCTGACATGTTTCCCTCCCTCAATCTTACAGGCGTTATCGCGCGCCGATCGCCTTGAATTTGCGTACCTGCTCCGTCAACGCCCGCTCCACCGGCAGCCGCTCCATCGAGGAGGCACCGTAGAAGCCGTGGCAGTAGCGGGTGTTCTTCATGATGAAATCGGCATCCGCCGGATCCGCGATCGGGCCGCCATGGGCAAGCACGAGAATGTCCGGATTGACGCTGAGCGCGGCGGACGCCCAGGTGTCGATGCGCGCCGGGCAGTCCTTCAGCTTCGGTGCGGTCTGCGCGCCGATGGTGCCGCCGGTGGTGAGCCCGAGATGGCAGACGATGATGTCGGCGCCGGCGATCGCCATCGCGGCGGCTTCCTTCTCGCTGAAGACGTAAGGCGTCGTCAGCAGGTCCTTCTCGCGCGCCTTGGCGATCATGTCGATCTCCAGCGCGTAGGACATGCCGGTCTCTTCGAGATTGGCGCGGAAGACGCCGTCGATCAGGCCTACGGTCGGGAAGTTCTGCACGCCGGCAAAGCCGAGCGCCTTGAGCTGGTCGAGAAACACATCCATGTCGCGGAATGGATCGGTGCCGTTGACGCCGGCGAGCACCGGCGTCTTGCTGACCACGGGCAACACTTCGCCGGCCATCTCCAGCACGATGGCGTTGGCGTCGCCATAGGGCATCAGCCCGGCAAGCGAGCCGCGGCCGGCCATGCGGTAGCGGCCGGAATTGTAGATCACGATGAGATCGACGCCGCCGGCCTCCTCGCATTTGGCCGACAGGCCGGTGCCGGCGCCGCCGCCGACGATCGGCTCGCCGCGTTTCGCCATCTCGTGAAACCGTCTCAACAATGGTGCGCGTTCAAACCGGGCCATCGGTCACCTCGCTAGTCTCCGGCGTGCCCCGGCGCGGCCGAACAATGTTCGGAACGCAGCTGTGATGGTCGAGGCGAACTCGGGATCGTTGATGTTCTGCTTGACGCGGATCAGCTGGCGGTTGCCCGTCGAACGCACCGTGCGCTCCAGCGTGCGGAACAGGGCGGCGTCGGCCTCGCCATCCCAGAACGGCTGGCCGCGGGCATCGAGCGCGGAGACGCCCCCCTCGGGCAGGAAGAAACGCACCGGCCCATCCATCTGGTTGAGCCGCTCGCCGATCCAGCGGCCCATGCGTTCGTTCTCCTCCACCGTCGTCCGCATTAGCGTTACCTGCGGATTGTGGACGTGGAATTTGCGGCCGCGATAGCGTTCGGGGATGGTGTCGGGCGCGCCGAAATTGACCATGTCGAGCGCGCCGACCGAGCCGATATAGGGCAGGCGGGTGCGGATGATCGCGCCGAAGCGATCCTCGGTCGCCGGAAATACGCCGCCCATCAGGAGGTCGCAGATTTCGGTGGTGGTGAGGTCGATCACGCCGGCGAGCTGGCCGGAGTCGACCAGCTTCTCCATCGAGCGGCCGCCGACGCCGGTGGCGTGGAAGACGAGGCATTCGAAATCCTCGCGCAGATCGGCCGCGATCTTCTGTACCGCCGGCGTCGTGACGCCGAACATGGTGATACCGACCGACGGCAGCGCGGCGCTGGCAGCCCGTTCCCTGTTCTCGCGCTGGTCGAGCCGCGCCTTGACCATGCCGGCGATGGCGTTGGCGCCGTTCGACAGCACCGCGCGCGAGATCGAGTTGAGGCCCTGCACGTCGGTGACCGAATGCATCATGGTGATGTCGGCGGGCCCCACATAAGGCCCGACGTCGCCGGAGGCGACCGAGGAGATGATCAGCTTCGGCACGCCGACGGGGAGGGTGCGCATGCCGGGTGCGACGAGAGATGCCGCACCCGAGCCGCCGGCCGAGATCACGCCGGCAACATTGCCCTGCCGCTTGATCCAATTGGCGAACGCGTCAGCCATCGCGGTGACTGCAGCACCGCGATCCGGGCCGAACACGGCCGAGCCGCCGCGACCGTGGTTCAGCGCGATCTCCTGGGCGGAGACATCGCAGGTTGCGTGCTTGCCGCTGGTGGAGACGTCGACCAGCCGCGTACGCAGGCCGCCTTCCACGATGATCTCGCGGATGAAGCGAAGTTCCGTGCCCTTGGTGTCGAGCGTGCCGACGACCAATACGACCGGAGGGCCGGAGGTCTGCGCCGTCACCGGCTCACGCTTGCGCCGCGCGGTCTCGTCGAGGCGGGGATCCTGCGTCGAGAGCGTGCGTGCGGCGGCCTCGATGCGCCCGATCGGGACCGGCTGCGACCACCGTGTCGGCGGCGTCGGATTGGAGATGTAGATCCGGATCGGTCCGCTGGCGCGCGTCGGTTGCGGGAGCGGCTTCGTTTCACTGCTGGCAGCCGGCACATCGATTTCGGGTTCGAGCTCGGCGTGCAGTCCGACGCCGAGCAGGCGCCGCTGCAGCTCGCGGTCGGCGGACAGCCGGCCAGAGTCGATGATGCGGTTGATGCGGCCGTTGACCATGATCGCGACATTGCGCGAGATCGCAGTCGCAACCCCAATGTTCTGCTCGATCACAAGCACGGACATGTCGCCGTCCTCGCCGAGCTGCTGCAGCATTTCCTCGACCTGGGCGACGATGACGGGCGCGAGCCCCTCGGTCGGCTCGTCCATGATCAGCAGCTGCGGATTTGTCAGCAGCGCGCGCGAGATTGCGAGCATCTGCTGCTCGCCACCGGAGAGCTGGCCGCCGCCATGATCCCGGCGTTCGGCGAGCCGCGGAAAGGTCTCGTAGATGCGTTCGACGGTCCAGGCACCGGACCGCATGCCGCCGGCGAGCCGCAGATGCTCGTCGACGCTGAGCGAGCGCCAGAGCCGCCGGCCCTGCGGCACATAGCCGACGCCGAGCCGCGCGATATGCGCGGGTGGCCGCCGTGTGATGTCCTCGCCGCGGATTCGGATCGAGCCGCCGCTCACCTGCACCAGGCCCATGATCGCCTTGCACAGCGTGGTCTTGCCCATGCCGTTGCGGCCGACCACGGAAAAAACGCCGGCATCGAGCGAGAGGTCGACACCCTGCAGCGCGTGCGAATGGCCGTAATAGACGTCGAGGCCGCGGACCTCGAGCGCTGCGGGGGAGCGGCGGACCTCATTCATGGCCGCCTCCGAGATAAAGTTCCTGCACCTCGGGGTCGGACTGGATCTCCTCGGGCACGCCTTCCTTGAAGATGCGGCCGTTGTGCATCATCGTCACGCTCTCGACGACGCGTAGCGCCACGTCCATGTCGTGCTCGATGATGATGTAGCCGATATGCGCCGGCAGCGAGGTCAGGATCTCGACCAATTCGGCCCGCTCGGTCGGTGAGAGGCCGGCGGCGGGCTCATCGAACAGCACGAACCGCGGGGCGCCCGCCAGCGCCAGCGCGATTTCGAGCTGGCGCTGCTGGCCGTGTGCGAGCTCGGCGACGCGCTGATCCTTCACCGCGGCGAGGTGCACGGCTTGCACCAGACTGTCAGCGGCGTGCATCAGCGCATCGGTCTGGCCCGGACGCAGGAACGAGAAGCGCCCGCGCGAGACGCCACGGCAGGCGAGATAGACGTTGTCCTGGACGGTGAGGCCGGGGAACAGCGCGGAGATCTGATAGGTCCGCCTCAGCCCGCGGCGGATGCGCTCATAGGGCGGGAAGTGCGTGACGTCCTCACCGAAGAAGCGGATCGTGCCCGATGTCGGCAGGAAGTCGCCGGTGATGCAGTTGAACAGTGTGGTCTTGCCGGCGCCGTTGGAGCCGAGCACGGCGCGCCGCTCGCCGGGGCGCACGGTGATGGTGACGTCGGTCAGCGCCGCCAGCGCGCCGAACAGCCGGGTGACGCCGCGCAGCTCGAGTGCTGCACCGGCACCGACCGCGGAGAGACGCCGGGCGACGCTATCCATGGCCGCGCCCTCCGCCCGGGTGATCTGACTGCGGACGTTGGCTCTGGCGCCAGCGTTGCCACAGGCCGATCACGCCGTCTGACGACCAGAACACGATGGCGAGGAAGCCGAGGCCAATCAACAGCCGGAACCGGTTGCCGTCGAGCCCGATCCTGACCAGGAAATCGAGCGCAAACGTGCGCAGGAGGACGAAGACCAGTGCGCCGATATAGGGACCGATCGGCCGGGTAATGCCGCCGACGACGGCGATGATGAGAATGTCGATGCAGGCGCCGACGCTGACCGAGCCGGGCGAGATCTGGCGGTAGTTCCAGACCTGGAGCACGCCGGCAAGGCCTGCGATGAAGGACGCTACCGCATAGGCCGCGACGCGGTGCGCATTGACGTTGAAGCCGAGCGCGGCCATGCGGCGCGGATTGTCGCGCACGCCCTGCAGCGCCAGGCCGAACGGTGCGCGCGAGATGTAGTCGACGGCGAAGTAGCAGATCGCGGCGACCGCGAGCACGACATAGTAGAAGGGAATATCCCGGCGCCAGTCGACGCCCCAGAAATGCGGCGTCGAGACATTGTTGATGCCGGTGTGGCCGTTGAAGATCGCCCAGTTCTGGTTGGTGAAGTAATAGAAAGCAGCGCCGATCGCGAGCGTGATCATGATGGTGTAGATGCCCTCGGTCCGCACCGCGAGGGCGCCGCCGAGCGTGCCGAAGATGGTCGCGAGCGTCAGCGCCATCGGCACCGCCAGCCACCACGGCCAGCCCAGGCTGATATTGGCATTGCCGCTGACGCCGAACACCGCGACCATGTAGGCGCAAAAGCCGGCGATGGTGAGCTGCATCAGGCTGACCATGCCGCCATAACCGGCCAGGAACATCAGGCTGAGCGCGATGGTGCCGAGGATCAGCGTCGTCGCAAAAATTTCGATCAGGAAGAAGCCGTTGGCGATCAGTGGCATGATCAGGAGGATGGCCGCCACGATCCAGACCGCGGGATTGTTGGCGTCGGGCCAGCTTCGCGCGGCCGGCCGCTGTGCCGCGGCGGCGGGGTTGTGGATCTGGACGCGAGCGTCGTGGGTGACGGACATGTCAGCGCCTCGCGAGCAGGCCCTGCGGCCGAAGCGCCAGCACCAGCACCATGATCAGGAACGTCACGACGATGGCGTAGGTCGGGATGTAGACCGAGCCGAGTTGCTCGGCGAGGCCGATGATCAGCGCGCCGAGCGCGGCACCCGGGATCGAGCCCATGCCGCCGACGATCACGACCACGAGGGACGCGAGCAGGAAACGGATGTCCTCACCGGGGGAGAGTGACTGGAAGGTGCCGCCCACGACGCCCGCGATGCCGGCAAGCCCGGCGCCGAGCGCGAAGACGAGCACGAAGACGATCTGGATGCGCACGCCGGTTGCGGCGAGGATGTCACGATCGTCGACGCCGGCGCGAATGATCATGCCGATCCGGGTGCGGTTGAGCGCGAGCCACATCGCGACGCCGATGATCACGGATGCCAGGAAGATCACAAGCCGCACCAGCGGATAGCGCAGGTAGACCGGTTCGCCCGAGGATTTCACTGCGGTGATCAGCGGCAGCTCAATCGGACCGATCAGCCAGTTCGGTGTCTGGACTTGATAGAAGTCGCCACCGCAGGCCCACAGCATGAGATCGGCGAACACGATCGAAAGCCCGATCGTCACCATGGTCTGGCGCAGATCCTGGCCCTCCATGCGGCGGAACACAAGGAGCTGAAGCAGGACGCCGACCAGCGCCGTCAGGATGAAGGCAACGATGAACGAAAGAATCCAGGAGCCGGTCGAGGCACTGATGGCGTAACCGACATAGCCGCCGAACAGATAGAGCGAGCCATGGGCGAGGTTGACGTTGCGCATCAGGCCGAAGATCAGCGTGAAGCCGCTGGCGACGAGGAAATAGAGACCGCCGAGCGTGATGCCGTTGAAGAGCGCGTTGAGGAACACCCGTTTGCGGCCGATCGCCTCTTCAAGTCCCGGTGGCCATACCGCGAAGATCAGCCACAGCGCCACTGCGACAGCGATGATGATAATCAGCGCCCATGCAGGATGGCGCTCGACAAAGCGGGTCATGATCGCCGCTCCGTCGTCACGTCCCTCCAGCCCTCTGCTTTCAAGCGAGGCGAGGTCGCACGCAGACCGTTGGCGGCCGCAAGCCCTGCCATGAACGTACGCTCCCTATCGACCGCGATCCTCTTGTCGGGATCGCGTTCTGCATATCCTAGTGGGACGCACGGGAGCGCGTTTGATCGTGAGTATCTTTTCGCGTGCTCGTCAGCCGCGCAAAACCTTGGCCGCGCGGCGATAATCGGTCGGCGCCATTCCGACATTGGCGGCGAAGAAACGGGTGAAGCCGCTCTGCGAGGAGAAGCCGAGATCGAAGCCGATATCGGCGATCGGCGCTTCGCTCGCCACCAGCGCCTCCAGCGCCTGCTCCATCATCAGCGTGTTGAGATAGAGGTGAGGGGTAACGCCGGTCTGGGTGCGGAACAGGCGGTAGAAATGGGGGCGCGACAGGCCGGATTCGCGCGCGATGGTGTCGAGCTCGATCTCGGCGCCGGGGCTCTCCGACATCATCTTGATGCATTTGCGCACGCGAAAATCGGTGACGGAGCCGCTCGCGCGTGGATCCCGCGTGAGCTCGGCCTGCTGCCAGCTTTCGTCGTAGCAGATGTCGATCAGGCTTCTCAGCTCGCCATCGAGGCTATTCAGCGAGGGTGCGCCGCACACAAGGGCGGCTGCGTGCCTGATATGCTTGTCCAGCGCAACCGACCGCGTGAGCTGGGTGCGGCCAAACCGCAGGCGGTCGGCGCCCGGCGCGTCGGGCGCGAACCACTCTGCATTGACATAGAGCACGAAGAACACGGCGCCGCCGTCGAGATCGGACGGCAGGAAATTATGCGGCTCCCATGGATTGACTGCGACCACGGAACCTTCGGTGAGCTCGTAGCGTCCATCGTTGACATCGATGCATGCGGGACGCCCCCCGACATGGAAGATCAAATGACCTTCGCGATGTGCGTGGATGTTGAAAGGGCGGTTCAACTGATAGACCGTCGCCCGGCCAAAGCGGCCGTGGAAGACGGCGAGCGCCCGGCTCATGCCTTCTCTCCCAGAAGCTCTCGTCTTTTTTTTGATAGCGTTCAACAACCAAGGAGAGAATGCAAGGGCGCACGTATCGCGCACTTTGCAAATCTCTCCCCGGTCAGTCATGGCGTTGCTGATAAGACTACGTCAGTACTTCTTACATTCCGGTACCGTACGGCTTGGCAAACCGATCTTGGCGAACACGGCGGGGTCGTAGCCCAGCGTCTGGTTCACGTTCGGGATCACCTTCACGACCTTCGAGAACAGCGCGCCCTTGCCGTCGTCGACGACTTCGGTGACGAAGTTGGTGCCGATCGCCTGGCGGTTGGCGTCGAGCTTGATCTTGCCGTTGGGCGCATCGAGCTCGATCTTGGCCAGTGCAGCCTTGTACTTGGATTGGTTGTCGCTGAGATCGCCATTGACCTGACGCAGCGCCAGGATCAGCGCCATAGTCGATCCGTAATAGTTGGTGGCGAGCAGCGACGGGCTCGGGAAGCGCTTGTTTGGCGGGAAGGCGTCCTGATAGTCCTTCACGAACTTCTGCCAACCCGGATCTTCCCAGGTGTCGGCCTGGCCGCTCGCGGCCAGCGTGCCGACCAGCGCGTTCTTGGCATTGCCCTTGGACGACAGGATGGTCTGATCGATCATGATCGACCCGCCCATTAGATGCGCCTTGCCGCCGGCCTGCTGGTACTGGTTGAGGAAGTTGACGGCGTCGGCGCCGCCGAGGCCGAGATAGATCGCATCGACGTCGTCGGGCAGGGCGGCGATGACCGAGGCAAAGTCCTTGGTGCCGAGCGGCACCCATTGCCGGTTGGTGACCTGTCCGCCGGCGCCGCAGAACTCCAGCACGAGGCCGAACACCTGGGTATAGATGAAGGAATAGTCCTCACCGACGGTCGCGATCTTGCGATACTTCTTCTCGTCATAGGCGTATTTGCCGAGGCCCACCTGCCACTGCGCGCCGTCCATATTGTAGCGGAAGAAGTTCGGGGCCGGATCGACATAGGTCGTTTCCTGGGCCCCGGAGGCCGCGTTGATGAAGGTCAGCTCGGGATGGGTCTTTGCAAAATTCTTGACCGCGATGCCCTCGTCGCCTGACAGCGGCGACAGCAGGATCTGCACCTTGTCCTGCTCGATCAGCTTTCGCACCGCACGGACCGCAGAGTCCGGCGTTGCGTCAGTCGAGGCGATGACGAATTCGAGCTCCTTGTCGCCAACCTTCTTGCCGAGCACGTTGAGCGCGGTCTGGAAGCCGCGGATGCCGTCCTCGCCGAGCACGGTATAGGTGCCTTCGAGCGTCGCAGTGACGCCGACCTTGATCTTCTCCTGCGCGAAGGCGGTGCCCGACAACAACAGGCTGCTCAACGCGATCAGTCCTAGACTGCCTTTCAACATTGCTCTCCTCCCTGGGGCGTTCTTGTCGTTGTTTTTCACTCGTTGTTTTTCACCGCATCCTCGCGCGTCCGCCGCGCGGTGCGACGTTTTGCAAGGCCAACGGTTCTTGAGGTGGAGGCTAACCGAACTCGGATGCGGCGCACGCGTCGGAGCCATGCGCGGCTTAACGGGCAGTCTCATTTTGAATGGTGCGTCGCAAATCGTTCCTCACCGCCCGAAGCCCGATCGGGGCGGCAGTCATTCAGTCGGCTTCAATACGCGATCTGCCATTGACAGGCCGCCCGAGGTGATAGAATTATAACAAGATAAGTTGTAAAAATAACAATATGTCACCATCGTACCAGCATCTCGCAGGGCGACGGGAGGAAGGTTTGGAATTGTCCGGTTCGGGTACGGCAGAGCCAGGGACGTCGACCTCGCTTTTGATGGTCAGTGCCATCAACAAGCGTTTTGGCGGCGTGCGAGCGCTGCGCGACGTCAACCTCGAGGTTCGCTCCGGCGAAGTGCACGCGCTGCTGGGCGAGAACGGTGCGGGAAAATCCACGCTGATCAAGATCCTCAGCGGTGTTCATGCCCTCGACAGCGGCACGATCGAGATCGCCGGCAGGCCGGTGGAATTCGACAGCCCGGCGAAGTCGCGCGAGGCGGGGATCGCCGTCGTCTATCAGGACCTCAGCCTCGTCGAATCCTTGAGCGTCGCGGACAATCTGTTGCTCGGCCGTGAGCCGCGTGCGCGTTTCGGCTTCGTGCGGCAGCGCGCGCTGATGGCCAGGGCCGAGGCGTTCCTGAACGAGCTCGGCATTCCCCTGGATACGAGAGCGACTGTCGGCTCGCTGCCTTTCGCCTATCGCCAGATGACGGAGATCGCCAAGGCCCTGATGGGCGAGGTTCGGCTTCTGATCCTCGATGAGCCGACCTCTTCGCTGACATCGGATGAGGTCCGGATCCTGTTCGATGCGATCGGGAAGGCAACGCGTCGTGGAGTTGGCGTGATCTATGTGACCCATCGGCTCAATGAGGTCTTCGAGATCTCGCAGCGCGTGACGGTGCTCCGCGATGGCGCTAACGCCGGCACGTTCGTCACCACCGAGACCGACATGAAGCGGCTGGTGAACGCGATCGTCGGAGCCGATCGATCGGCGCCCACGGGCCCGCGCACCGAACCCGCCGCGAAGCGTGAATTGGATCCGTTGCCGGTCTTGTCGCTGTCGGATGTGTCCAACGACCGGCTTCGCGCTGTCGATCTGTCCGTGCTGAAGGGCGAGATCCACGGCCTCGCCGGGCTGATCGGCAGCGGACGCACGGAGATTCTGGAGACAGTGTTCGGCCTCCGGCCGCTCGAGAGCGGCGCAATCGAGATCGAGGGCAGGCGATGGCTACCGGGAGGACCTGCCGATGCGATCGAGCAGGGCATCGCGCTGGTGCCGGAAGACCGGCACGTGCAGGGTCTGGTCCTGGACCATTCGATCGAACGAAATGTCACTTTGCCGCGGATTCCCCATTTCTCGCGCTGGGGCTGGATGCAGCAACGCGCCGCTGCCAGGCGGGCCGAAACCGCGGTCGCCAGGCTTTCGGTGAAAGCGCCGGGCGTGTTCAGCCTGGTCAGGACACTCTCCGGCGGCAACCAGCAAAAGGTCGTGTTCGGAAAATGGAATGATCCGCGGCCGCGCGTGCTGCTCCTGGACGAACCGACGGTCGGCGTCGACGTGGGCGCACGCGAGGAGATCTATGCCGTGATCCGGAATGCCGTCCGCGACGGCAGCGGGGTCCTGGTCGTCTCGTCCGATCTCGTCGAGTTGATCGAGCTCTGCGACCGCATCTCCGTGATCGTCAACGGGCGCGTGGCTCGTACGCTTTCGCGCGGCGAGATCGATGATGCCGAAGAGCTGCATCATCTCCTCCAGATCTACCAGGCCTCCGGGCCAGGCCACTTGCAAGAGCTTCCCGCATGACAGAACTGACTGCTCCCAACGTGGTCGCCTCGTCGACCCGATCCGATCGCCGCCGCAAGATTCTCCAGAATCTGCTGCGCGGCGAGCGGCCATATATGCTGTACATCGCCTTCGTGATCCTGCTGGTCGTGTTCAGCCTGTCCTCGCCCTGGTTCCTCTCGGTCGACAATTTCCTGAACATCGGGCGCCAGACCACGCTGGTGTCGATCATCGCGGTCGGCATGACCTTCATTATCATCGCGCGTCAGATCGATCTGTCGGTTGCCTCGACGTTGGCGCTATCAGGCATGGCGGCCGCACTCGCGATGAGCCAGATCGACAACAGCTGGATCGTGGGCGCCGTGGCCGGGCTCGGCACCGGTGCGCTGGTCGGGCTGCTCAATGGCATCCTGACCACGCAGCTATCGATCCCGTCGTTCCTGGTGACGCTGGGCTCGCTGAGCATGGCGCGGGGACTGGCGATGATGGTGACCAACACCAAGCCGGTGATCATCACCAACGAGACCTATTTCGCGATCTTTGGGGAAGGCACGTTCCTCGGCATGCCGGTTCCGATCGCCTGGACGTTGGCGGCGATGATCATCGGCATCCTGCTGCTGCACTACAATGTGTTCGGCCGGCGCATCTATGCCGTTGGCGGCAATCCGACCGCGGCGCTCTATTCCGGCATCAACACCAAACGGATCACGACTGCGGCCTTTGTCCTGACCGGCACGCTGGCCGGACTAGCGGCGCTGGTGCTGTCGGCGCGTTCACATGCCGCGCGGCCAGATGTCGTGCAGGGCATGGAGCTCGACGTCATCGCCGCAGTGATCCTCGGTGGCTGCAGCCTGTTCGGCGGGCGCGGCTACATCCTGGGAACGCTGTTCGGCAGCTTGATCATTGGCACGCTCAACAACGGCCTTGTTCTGCTCGGCGTGAGCTCGCCGATGCAGCTCGTGATCAAGGGCGCGATCATCGTGGCCGCCGTTGCTTTCACGAAACGCTAGTCGAAGTCAGGCGCGGCGCATGAGCCACAAGTTCATCGCGCTGCGTGGGTAGGGGCAAGGTCGCTGGCCCTCCGGTGAATCGGCGACCAAAAATGGAGGAAACAATGAAACCAATCTTGCGACAGACCTTGCCTTTGACTGTGTTGATGGCCGCTGCTGCGGTCGTCTCGATCGTCCCCTCGGCCCGCGCCGAAGTGCCCGCGACCTGCGTCAAGGGCGTCGATCTCGCTACGCTCGGGCCGAAATCGATCGTCGGCCAGGGCCCCCACGGCGAGAAGGCGGCTTCCCCCGAGATGCTCGCGCTGTCGGAGGCCGACGCCGCCAAGGTCAAGGAGAAGCACTTCAAGGTCGGCATCTCCATGCAGACGGTCAACCTCGACTGGTCGCAGCTCCAGATCCAGGGCATCACCGATACGCTGAAGAAGTACGGCGTGACGGTGACGGGTGTCGCATCCGCCGAATATCAGGTGGACAAGCAGATCGCTGATATCGAGAACACCATACAGCAGCATCCTGACGGCATCATTTCGATCCCGGTCGATTTCACCGCGACCGCGCCGACCTACAAGAAGATCGCCAAAGCCGGCATCAAGCTCGTGCTGATGGACAGCATCCCGACCGGCCTGAAGCATCCCGAGGAATATGCGACGATGGTCTCGGCCGATAGCCAGGGCAACGGCCAGATCGCGGCACAGATCCTGGCGTCCTGCGTGGCGCAGGGCGGCACCATCGGTCTCGTCAATTTCGGCGTCGATTATTTCAGCACCAACGAGCGCACCAAGGGCGTGCGGGAGTGGATGAAAGCAAACCGGCCCGACATCAAGATGAAGCAGGTCGATTTCACCGATCCGCCGAAGGTCTCGCAGATCGCCGGCGACTTCCTGACCGGCAATCCCGACGTCAAAGGACTGTACGCGGTGTGGGATCAACCGGCGCTCGACACGTTGAGCTCGATGCGGGCCCAGGGCATCGACATTCCCATGACGACGGTCGACCTCGGCCTGCAATCGGCCATCGAGATCGCCAAGGGCGGGCCGCTGAAGGCGACCGGCTCGCAGCGTCCCTACGACCAGGGTGTCGCCGAGGCGATGGCGATGATGAACGCGCTGCTGGGTAAGGAAACGCCTGGCTGGATCGGTGTGCAGTCGCTGCCGGTGACGCAGTCGAATGTGCTGGAGTCCTACAAGATCGTGTTCAAGAAAGATCCGCCGGCCGAGCTGGCGGATGCCTGCAACAAGGCGAAGCCTGCCTGCAACTGAGCCTGTCATACAATGCGTGGTCCCGCGGGACCGCGCATTGTTCGGCGGACCTCATCCTGGCGAACCAGCTCACGCCCGGATCAGGCTGCGCTGGTGACGTATTCGACCGGATGGCTGCGGAAGTGCTTGCGCGTGTCTGCCGGCACGGAGCCGCCGACGATGATCCGCGAGAACGAGCTGACGTCGGAGAAGAACGCGGGCTTGAGGCTGCCGAGCTTGCTGGCGTCGACCACGAGGATGCTCTCCATCGCGGTCGCGATGACGGCCTGCTTGATGGCGACTTCGTGGAAATTCGAGCAGCTGGCGCCGCGGGTCCAGTGCAGGCCGCCGGCCGAGACGAAAGCCTTGTTGACCCCGAGCCGCCGCAGATAGGACAGGCCGTCATCTGACGAGAACGACTGCGACGACGGATGGTAGAGCCCGCCCATCAACATCACCTGCGTCGCCGCACGGTGGGTGACGATCGAGGCGACGTTCAGCGAATAGCAGATCACCGAAAGAGGCATGTCCTCGGGCAGGCAATCCGCGAGCGACTGCATCGTGGTGCCGCAGTCGATGAAGATGGTATCACCTTCCTTGATCGAGGCGGCTGCGGATCGGCAGGCGAGGAGCTTGTCCTGCGTATGCTGGTCGATTTCCTGCTCGAATGTGTACTTGATCCCGGTCGGCGACGCCGCGTTGACGACGTAACCGCCGAGCAGGGCGAGCACCGCCTCGGGCCCGGCTAGGTCGCGCCTGACCGTCATCTCCGACACCTTCAGCAGTCCTGCGGCGTCCTTCAGATGCAGTGCGCCGCTCGTCTCGACGGCGCGGCGCAGCCGCTGCAGCCGCTGGACGCGGGTCTCGCTGGGGCGTGCGGTCGGCGTTTCAGTCATTTTCGTCACCGAGCTTGCTTATCCGGTTGACAATGATCTTACAATGATGTGAGTTTAGCAACGTCAATTTGTTACAATAATAACATCTGGCCCGAAGGGTGTTGCCGCTGTCCGCGATGGCAGGCAGCAGAAGCTCCAGCGGGCAAGGGATGGGAGGATCGCATGTCGCAATCGGCACATTCAGTCTATCTGCCGTTTCAGCCGATTCGCTAGCATCGCGCGGCGTACCGATGGCGCAGGGCGTCTTGATATCAAATCCAACCGCAGTGCCGGCGCAGCCCCATGCGCGGGATCACAATCGTCCGCATCCGATCGCGCGCAACAGCGGCCGCGCCCTCGAGATGGACTGGGTCGATGAGATCAGGATCAATCTGTCCGCCGCCGAGCGCCGCGTTGCCAGCCTGCCGGGCCGACGCACCGTCAAGAAGGACGCGCAGGCGGCATGGTTGCTCAAGGCGATCACCTGCATCGACCTGACGACGCTCAACGGCGACGATACGACTGAGCGGGTGAAGCGCCTCTGCGCCAAGGCGAGGGCGCCGATACGAAGCGACCTTCTCGAGGCACTCGGCTTTGCCGGGCGCGGGCTGCACACGGGCGCGATCTGCGTCTATCACCGCTTCGTCGCAACCGCGGTCGAAGCGCTCGAGGGGTATGACATTCCGGTTGCTGCGGTCTCGACCGGATTCCCTGCTGGCCTCGTGCCCCATGATCTGAAGCTCAAGGAGATCGAGGCGTCCGTCAGGGACGGTGCGCAGGAGATCGACATCGTCATCACGCGTGAGCATGTGCTGACCGGAGACTGGCGGGCTCTTTACGCCGAGGTCCGGGATTTCCGCGCCGCCTGCGGCGATGCGCATCTGAAGACGATCCTGGCAACGGGCGATCTCAAAACGCTGCGCAACGTCGCCAAGGCGTCGATGGTCTGCATGATGGCGGGCGCCGACTTCATCAAGACCTCCACCGGCAAGGAGGGCGTCAATGCCACGCTGCCGGTGACACTCGCGATGCTGCGCATGATCAGGGTCTATGAGGAGCGCACCGGCTTCAAGATCGGCTTCAAGCCGGCCGGCGGAATCTCGACGGCGAAGGACGTGCTCAACTACCAGTTCCTGATGAAGGAGGAGTTGGGACGCGATTGGCTCGAGCCGGATCTGTTCCGCGTCGGCGCCTCGAGCCTGCTCGCCGACATCGAGCGTCAGCTTGAGCATCACGTCACCGGCCGCTACTCGGCCTTCAACCGTCATCCCGTGGGCTGAGCATGAGTATCGCACATTACTACGAGACCATGGATTATGGTCCTGCCCCCGAGGCGGACGGCGAGGCGCGCGCCTGGCTGAAGCGGCACGAGGCGACGTTTGGGCATTTCATTGCCGGCAAATTCGCAGCTCCGGCGTCGGGCAAGCATCTGACGACGATCGAGCCGGCCACCGGCAAGACGCTGGCCAGGATCGCGCAAGGCATCGCTGCGGATATCGAGGCTACCGTCGGCGCCGCGCGATCGGCGCAGTCGTCATGGGCAAAGCTCGGTGGTCACGGTCGTGCCCGTCATCTCTATGCGCTGGCGCGCATGCTGCAGCGTCATGCTCGCCTGTTCGCGGTGCTGGAAGCGATCGACAATGGCAAACCGATCAGGGAAACCCGCGATCTCGACGTGCCACTTGCCGCGCGCCACTTCCTGTATCACGCCGGCTGGGCGCAATTGCAGGAGCGCGAATTCGTCGACCATGTCCCGGTCGGTGTGATCGGCCAGATCATCCCCTGGAACTTTCCGCTGCTGATGCTGGCCTGGAAGATCGCGCCCGCACTGGCGACCGGCAATACCGTGGTGCTGAAACCGGCAGAATTCACGTCACTCACCGCGCTGCTGTTCGCCGAGCTCGCGGCGGAAGCCGGCCTGCCGCCCGGCGTGTTGAATGTGGTGACGGGCGATGGCGCCACCGGCGCGTTGCTCGTCGAAAATCCCGGTGTCGACAAGATCGCCTTCACCGGATCGACCGAGGTCGGGCGGTTGATCCGTCAGTCGACCGCCGGGAGCGGCAAATCGCTGACGCTCGAGCTTGGCGGCAAGTCGCCATTCATCGTGTTCGACGACGCCGACCTCGATGGCGCCGTGGAAGGCGTGGTCGACGCGATCTGGTTCAACCAGGGCCAGGTCTGCTGCGCCGGATCGCGGCTGCTGTTGCAGGAGGGCATTGCAGAGACATTCCGCAAGCGCCTGATCCGCCGCATGGAGACGCTGCGCGTGGGTCCGCCGCTCGACAAGGCGATCGACATGGGCGCGGTGGTCGCACCAGTGCAGCTCGAGCGGATCAAGGCGCTGGTCGAAACGGGAGTGAAGGAGGGCGCCGAGAAGTATCAGGCGCCGGGGCCGATCCCCGCCGAGGGATGCTTCTATCCCCCGACCTTGCTCTGGAACGTACATCCGTCATCGACCGTGGCGATCGAGGAGATCTTTGGCCCGGTGCTGGTCGCGATGACGTTCCGGACGCCGGACGAGGCGGTGATGCTCGCCAACAACACGCGCTATGGCCTTGCCGCCAGCGTGTGGAGCGAGACCATCGGCCTGGCGCTCGATATCGCGCCAAAACTTCAGGCCGGCGTGGTCTGGGTCAATGCGACCAATTTGTTTGATGCCAGCGTCGGCTTCGGCGGCTATCGCGAGTCCGGCTTCGGCCGCGAGGGTGGCCGGGAAGGCCTCTACGAATACCTCAAGCCGAAGGCCTGGAGCGGGCGGAAGGCGCGGGCGAAGGTGCCGCCGCCTTCCCCGGCGGCTCCTGCCGACGGCGCCGGATTTGGCACGCCGTCGATCGACCGGACCGCCAAGCTGTTTGTCGGCGGCAAGCAGGTCCGTCCTGACGGAAATTATTCGCGCGCGGTGCTGTCGCCGAAGGGGCGGCAGCTCGGCGAAGCCGGCGAGGGCAATCGCAAGGACATCCGCAACGCGGTGGCTGCCGCGCGCTCGGCCGAAGGGTGGGCGCGGGCGACGACGCATAATCGCGCCCAAATCCTCTACTATCTTGCCGAGAATCTGTCCGCGCGCGGCGACGAGTTCGCCAAGCGCATCGGTGATATGACCGGCGTTTCGCCCGCAAAGGCGCGCGCGGAGGTCGAGGCGAGTATCGAGCGGCTGTTCAGCTATGGGGCGTGGGCCGATAAATACGAGGGGACGATCCATGCGCCGCCGTTGCGCGGCGTGGCGCTTGCCATGCACGAGCCGATCGGCGTGGTCGGGGTGGCCTGTCCGGACGAGGCCCCGTTGCTGGGCTTCATCAGCCTGGTGGCACCGTTGATCGCGATGGGCAACCGTGTCGTCGCCGTTCCGAGCGAGCGGCATCCGCTTGCAGCGACCGATTTCTACCAGGTGCTGGAGACGTCGGACGTGCCGTCAGGCGTGGTGAATATCGTCACCGGCGAGCGCGATGTGCTGGCAAAGGTCCTTGCCGAGCATGACGACGTCGATGCGCTCTGGGTGTTCGGCTCGCAAGAGGCCTCGACGGCCGCCGAGCGGCTGTCGGTCGGCAACCTCAAGCGCACGCTGGTCGACCACGGGCTGGCGCTCGATTGGTACGACCGGGCGGCGAGCGAAGGTCCGATCCTGCTCCGTCATGCGGTGCAGGTGAAGAACATCTGGATTCCCTACGGGGACTGAAGACGTCACCTTGCGGTGATACTGGTTGGCATCCGAACCATCAGAGTTCGGGCGATTTTGACGACAAGGGAGGGACGCAACATGCTCAAGGGCATCAATCCACTGCTCAATGCCGACGTGCTCTATGCCTTGCGCGCGATGGGGCACGGAGACCGCCTCGTGGTGTGCGATACCAATTTTCCTGCTGACTCGATCGCACGCCAGACCGTGTTCGGCGAGCTGCTTCGCATCGACAACGTCAGCACGGCAAAGGCGATCGAAGCCATCCTCTCGGTGCTGCCGCTCGATACGTTCGTCGACGATGCCGCGATCCGCATGGAGATCGTCGGCCAGCCCCAGGAGGTGCCGCCGGTGCAGCGCGAGGTGCAGGCCGCGATCGACCGCGCCGAGGGACGCTCCTGGCCGCTGGTCGGGGTCGAGCGCCATGCCTTCTATGAAAGGGCCAAGACGGCCTATTGCGTGATCGCCACCGGTGAGCGGCGCTTCTACGGCTGCTTCCTGTTCTCCAAGGGCGTCATCGCGCCGGACGAAGAGTGACGACCATGAGCAAGACTGGCGTCGCAGTGCTCGGCATCTTCGTTGTCGATCTGGCCTTTCGGGCCGGCAGCATGCCTGCGATCGGCGAGACGATCGCAGGCTCGGGATTTGCCATGGGACCAGGCGGCAAGGGATCGAACCAGGCCGTGGCCGCTGCGCGCGCGGGCGCGGACGTGACCTTCATCTCCCGGATTGGCCGCGACGCCTTCGGCGATCTTGCCATCAAGACGTGGGAGGCCGAGGGAATTCGCCCGTGCGTGGCCAGGACTGCGGAGGCGCCAACCGGCGCCGCCTTCATCTATGTCCACGAGACACGCGGCGACAACGCCATCATCGTGGTGAGCGGAGCGGCCGACGGTCTCAGCCCTGCCGACGTCGACGCGGCCGCGGATGCGATCCGCACCAGCCGCGTCTTCGTGACCCAGCTCGAGCAACCGGTCGCCGCCGCGCAGCGCGGCCTCGAGATCGCGCGCGCTGCGGGCAGCGTCACCGTGTTCAACCCGGCACCCGCGGGCGCATTCGACGACAGCCTGTTTGCCTTGTGCGACTACGTCGTTCCCAACGAGACCGAGGCGGAAGCGCTGACGGGGATCGCGGTGAGCGATCTCGCCGGCGCGCGCCGCGCCGGAGACGCGTTGCTGGCCAAGGGAGCGGGTACCGCGCTGATCACGCTCGGCGAACGCGGGGCGCTGTTTCACGGCCGAGATCGCTCGCTGCACGTGCCCCCGTTCGCCGCCGGCAAGGTGGTCGAAACTGCGGGCGCGGGCGATGCATTCGTCGGTGGCTTCGCAGCAGCGCTTGCGGGCGGCGCCGATCCACTGGAAGCGGCGCGGTTCGGGTCGGCCACGGCGGGGATTTCCGTGACGCGTGCGGGCACTGCGCCTGCCATGCCGCGGCGTGCCGAGATTGAAGCCCTGTTGAAGCGATGATCTGCTCATGATGCGGAACGATCCGATCAAGCATGTCTTCATCTGGCCGGCGGTGCTCGTCGTGCTGGCGATCTCGATATTTCCGCTGATCTATTCGTTCACCACGAGCTTCCTCAGCTATCGCCTGATTCCGCCGATACCGCCGCGCGTCGTGTGGTTTGGCAATTATGTTTCGCTCCTGCAAGAGCCGCGCTTCTGGAATGCGATCTTCACGACGACGATGATCGCGTTCATCGCCGTCGGTTTGCAATACGTGATCGGGTTTGGCGTTGCGCTCGCGCTGAACGCGCGCATTCCGGGCGAACGGCTGTTTCGCGTGGCCTTGCTCCTGCCCATGCTGCTGGCCCCGGTTGCCGTCGCGCTCGTTGCTCGCATGATCTTCAATCCGACCATGGGGCCGCTCAACCAGCTTTTGTCCATGTTCGGACTGGCGAACCTGCCGTTCCTCACCAACGGACATTGGGCGCTCGCCTGCATCATTGCGGTTGAGATCTGGCAGTGGACGCCGTTCATCATCCTGATGATGCTGGCTGGCCTGCAAACACTCCCCGAAGATGTCTACGAGGCGGCCGAGCTCGAGAATGCCAGCGCCTGGCAGCAATTCTGGGGCATCACGTTCCCGATGATGCTACCGATCTCTGCTGCGGTCGTCTTCATCCGCCTGATCGAGAGCTACAAGATCATGGACACCGTGTTCGTGATGACGGGCGGTGGACCCGGCGTGGACACCGAGACCCTGACCTTGTTCGCCTATCAGGAGGGCTTCAAGAAGTTCAATCTCGGCTACACGTCGGCACTCAGCTTCCTGTTCCTGATCGCGATCACGATCATCGGCGTGACCTATCTGGCGCTGCTGCGGCCGCATCTGGAGAAGCGCCGATGAGCGGGCAGGGCCTGACCGGACTGTCGAGCTGGAGTCGCCGCCTGGTCACGGCCGGCGTGCTCGTCTGGTGCCTGATCACGGCGTTTCCGCTCTATTGGGTGGTGGTGACGGCGTTCAAGACCCCGCCGGGCGTGGTCGGCGGCCCGACCTATATTCCGTTCGTCGACTTCACGCCGACCCTGCAGCCCTTCATCGATCTCTACCAGGGTATCCGTGGCGAGTTCTTCCGAACCTTCCTGAACTCGACGATCGTCGGAATGTCGGCGGCGGCGATCGCGACCGCAGTCGGCGCGATGGCGGCCTATGCACTGGTGCGGTTCGAGTTCAGGGTGCGCTTCGGCGCCGGCCTGATCTTCTTCCTGCTCGCGCTCGGCGGCTATCTGCTGTTCAACAATTCGTTCGGATTCACCCGCCCGCAGGCGCTGCTGCTGGCGTTCCCGATCGCGCTTGCCGCTGCAATCCTGGCCAACCGCCTGCCGCTGCCGGGGCCGATCCTCGGCAATGAGGACATCCTGTTCTGGTTCGTCAGCCAGCGCATGTTTCCGCCGATCGTCACGGCTTTCGCGCTGTATCTGCTCTACAACGAAATCGGCCGGCTCGGCTTCCAGCTCATCGACAGCTATGTCGGCCTGACGCTGTGCTACGTCGCGTTCTCGCTGCCGATCGTGGTCTGGCTGATGCGTGACTTCTTCGAGGCCATTCCGATCGAGGTCGAAGAAGCCGCGATGGTCGACAATGTGCCCAGCTGGCGCATCTTCCTTGGCATCGTGGTGCCGATGTCGATGAACGGGCTGCTGGCGACTTTCATGATCACGCTCGCCTTCGTCTGGAACGAGTTCCTGTTCGCGCTGTTCCTGACCAATTCCAGATGGCAGACGCTGCCTATCTTGGTGGCGGGACAGAACAGCCAGCGCGGCGACGAATGGTGGGCGATCTCGGCCGCGGCGCTCGTCGCCATCATTCCGATGATGATCATGGCGGGTCTGCTCAGCCGCATGATGCGGTCGGGCCTGCTGCTCGGAGCAATCAAATAGCAAAAACTTATGTAGGGAGGACTGGACGATGTTGCGACGGACGTTTCTGATGCTGACCACCTCGCTCGCGATGGCTTGCACCGTGAGCCAGGCGAACGCTGCCTGTAGCCCGGATTACTCCGGCGTCACCTTGACGGTGGCGTCGCAGACCGGACCGTATATCGCCTCCGCGCTCAAGCTCGGCGCGGACGAATGGACCAAGAAGACCTGCGGCAAAGTCAATGTCGTCGAGTTTCCATGGTCGGAGCTCTACCCGAAGATCGTTACATCGCTTACCGGGTCGGACGCGACGTTCGATCTGGTTAGCTTTGCGCCGGCCTGGTTGCCGGACTTTGTCTCCTTTCTCAGCGAGATGCCGAAGGAGATGCAGTCCGGCAAGGATTGGGACGATGTCGAGCCGGCCTATCGCGAGCGCCTGATGGTGTGGGAAGGCAAGATCTATTCGCAGTCGATGGACGGCGACGTCCACACCTACACCTATCGCACCGACCTGTTCAGCGATCCCAAGGAGAAGGACGCCTTCAAGGCCAAGTACGGCTATGATCTGGCACCGCCAAAGACCTGGAAGCAGTATCTCGACATCGCGGAGTTCTTCCAGCGCCCGGACAAGGGGCTATGGGGCACGGCTGAAGCCTTCCGTCGCGGCGGCCAGCAGTTCTGGTTCTTCTTCAGCCACGCGGCGGCCTATACCAACAACCCGAACTATCCGGGCGCGATGTTCTTCGATCCCGAAACGATGGATGCCCAGATCAACAATCCTGGCTGGGTGAAGGGACTCGAGGAATACATCCGGGCTTCAAAGCTTGGCCCGCCCAATGCGCTGAACTTCTCGTTCGGCGAGGTCAATGCCGCCGTGGCCGGTGGCCAGGTGGCCGAGTCGATCGGCTGGGGTGATACCGGCGTGATCGCCGCCGATCCCAAGCAATCGAAGATTTCGGGCAAGGTCGGTTCGGCGATCCTGCCGGGATCGGATGAGATCTGGAATGCCAAGACCAAGAAGTGGGACAAGTTCGCAAGCGTGTTGCCGACGCCATTCATGGCGTTCGGTGGATGGCAGATCGCGGTACCGAAGGTCGGCAAGAACCAGCAGGCAGCGTGGGACTTCGTCAAGACGCTGACGAGCCCCGAAGTGTCGGGGCAGGCGGCGATCACCGGCGGCACCGGGGTCAATCCTTACCGCAAATCGCACACGGCCAATCTGCAATTGTGGAGCAAGAATTTCTCGCCGGAAGAGGCCAAGGAATATCTCGGCGCGCAAGCGGATTCGATCAATGCCAAGAATGTCGCGCTCGACATGCGTCTGCCCGGCTATTTCTCCTACACCGAGGTCGTCGAGATCGAGCTCGGCAAGGCGCTGGCCGGCCAGACCACGCCGCAGGCCGCGCTGGACGCGGTCGCGAAGGAATGGAATCGCCTGACCGATGAGTTCGGCCGCGCGAAGCAACTGGCGGCCTATCGCGCCGCGATGGGTCTTCCACCCAAGAACTAGCTTCCCGCGGAGACTGCCCCGGATGATGCGTAAGCATCATCCGGGCTTTGTTGGCCGTCGATATAAGGGACGGAAAAAGGAATCCATGGCGCACGTCGAGATCGAAAACGTCAGCAAGGCATATGGGCCCTACAAGATCATCGAGGGGCTCGATCTGAACGTAGCCGACGAGGAATTCGTCGTGCTTGTCGGCCCGTCCGGCTGCGGCAAGACCACGACGTTACGCATGATTGCAGGGCTGGAGGCGGTCACCAGCGGAAACATCCGCATCGGCAGCCGCGACGTGACGCAGTTGCGCCCGGGCTTGCGCAATTGTGCGATGGTGTTCCAGAACTATGCGCTCTATCCACATATGACGGTCGGGGAGAACATCGGCTACGGCATGAAGGTGCGGGGCGACTCACGCGCCAGCATCGCGAAAGCAGTCCAGGACGTGGCACGGGTTCTCGAGCTCGAGCAATATCTGGACCGCCGGCCCAAGCAGCTCTCCGGCGGACAGCGTCAGCGCGTGGCGATCGGCCGTGCCATCGTGCGCAGCCCGGACGTGTTTCTGTTCGACGAGCCATTGTCAAACCTCGACGCCAAGCTCCGCATCGAGATGCGGACCGAGATCAAGGCACTGCACCGCCGTCTCGCCAAGACGATCGTCTATGTCACGCACGACCAGGTCGAGGCGATGACCATGGCGGATCGCGTCGTGGTGATGAATCGCGGCCGGATCGAGCAGGCGGCCGACCCGATCACGATCTACGAGAAGCCCAGCAATCTCTTCGTCGCGGGATTCATGGGCGCACCCAGCATGAATTTCATCCATGGCGAGATTGCCGCTCGCGACGGCGCACTGGTCTTCAGCGAGGCGTCGGGTACGGTGCTGAAATTGCCGAAGTCCCGCGAGGCGGCCTATGCCGGGAGCGTCGGCAAGCCGGTTGTGCTCGGCGTGCGGCCCGACCATGTGCTGCGGCAAGATGCGCCGATGGGCTCATCGATCCGCTTGATGGTGAAAGACGTGGAGCCGCTCGGGCCGCATACGCTGGTGATCGGAACCGTAGGCGCATTTCCGTTCACGGCTCAGATGCCGGTCGGTGTCGCCGCCGCGCCGGATCGCTTCATAGACGTCGCTCTTGATCTGGAGCGAACGCACCTTTTCGACAAGGTTTCAGGGAAGGCCATTTCTTAGCCTGCGGCTTTCGCGGGCGTTGCGGGTCAGGCTCCCGGTCGACACCTCCAATCTGGACAGCGCCAGGAATCCGACCAGGGATTTAGGACTGATGGGCTCCAGGCTTTTCAATCGCTTAGGGGCAACGTGCGCAGGAACGGGTGCACCGGACTGCAATCCGGACCTGCACCCGTACTGACGATTGACAGGCAATTATTACATGTCTAAAAATATGCAAATACATATAATTTGTGAGATGCCTGAATGGACGCGCATCCGCTTAAGCTCAAGGTGAGATCGTATGCCGCGGAGACGCCGTTCATACGGAGCCTTGTGCTTGACGTGGAGGACGGCGTCGTGCCGCGATGGCAGGCGGGCGCACATATCCGCGTGGCGCTCCCGAATGGAGGCGACCGGCCGTACTCGTTGATGGCGTTGCCCGGCCTCCCCGAGGGTACGCTGGCGCTCGGGGTGCTGCGCGAGGAGGCTTCGAGCGGCGGCTCGCAGTTCATGCATGCGTTGAAGATCGGCGATGTCGTGCGGGCGAGTGCGCCGATGAACAATTTTCATCTGCACGAGGACGCGGCGCCCGCGCTGCTGTTTGCCGGCGGCATCGGTGTCACGCCGATCCTGTCGATGGCGGCGGAGCTCACCGCCCGCACAACTCCGTTTCGCCTGCACTATTCGGGACGCACGCAAGGGCTGTTGGCGTTCGTGCCGCATCTCCAGGAGATTTGCGCCAAGAGTCTGTCCATTCACTACGACGGCGACGAATCCCGTCTGGACATCGCAATCGCGCTCGGCGATGCAGCCGCAAGCTCCCACATCTACGTCTGCGGTCCGGCGGGCATGATCGAGGCGGTGAGAGCGGCTGCGCTTGCCGCGAGCATTCCGGCCGACCGCATCCACTACGAGCTCTTCAAGGCGGAGCAGCCGTCCTCGCCAGACAGGCCGTTCGAGGTCGAGCTCAAATCGTCGGGGCAGGTCGTCAGCGTCGCGGCCGGTCAGACCATCATCCAGGCGCTGCAGGCGGCGGGTCTCGACGTGCTCTACGACTGCCAGCGCGGCGATTGCGGCATCTGCCAGTGCGGCGTGATTGCAGGCGTGCCCGACCATCGCGACGTCATCCTCAGCGATGACGAGAAGGCCTCCAACAAGGTCATGCAGATCTGCGTGTCACGCGCGAAATCGGAACGTCTGGTGCTGGATCTATGAGGGAGGCGAGGGACGCCATGGCGAAATACGGACGGAATGCCCACGCGGTTGCGGCGCTGGTGCGCGACGCCGAGGTGCACCGCGACGTCTATGTCGACCCCGAGGTCTTCGAGCTCGAGATGGAGCACCTGTTCCCGAACAGCTGGGTCTATGTCGGGCATGCGAGCCAGCTTGCAAAGCCCGGCGATTTCATCACCGCCAATATCGGCCGGCAGCCGGTGCTGGCGAGCCGCCACAGCGACGGCTCCATCCACGTCTTCTACAACCGCTGTCCGCACAAGGGCGTGAAGATCGCGTCCGAGCCCTGCGGCAACACCGGAAAGTTCTTCCGTTGCCCCTATCACGCCTGGTCTTTCAAGACCGATGGGTCGCTGCTCGCGATCCCGCTCAAGAAGGGCTACGAGGGCACCGGCTTTGGCGACACCCAGGCAAATGGGGGGCTGTCGAAAGTCAGGAACGTCGTGATCTATCGCGATTTCATCTTCGCGCGACTGAGCGACAACGGCGTGTCCTTCGAGGACTATTTCGGCGAGAGCCTTTCGACCATCGACAACATGGTCGACCGCTCCCCGGAGGGCAAGCTCGCCGTCGTGGCCACGCCGATCCGCTACATGCATACCTGCAATTGGAAGATGCTGGTCGAGAACCAGACCGATACCTGCCATCCGATGGTCGCGCATGAGAGCTCGGCCGGCACCGCGGTCAAGGTCTGGAAGCGCGAGCAGGGCGATTCCACGGAGACGCCGATGGCGGTGCAGCTCTACGGTCCCTTCATGAGCCCGTACGAGTTCTACGAGCAGAGCGGCATCAGGATCTGGCCGAACGGCCATGGCCACACCGGCGTCGCCAACTCCATCCATTCGAACTATTCGGATATCCCGGGCTATCTCGACCAGATGGTCGCGGCCTATGGCGAGGCGCGGGCGCACGAAATTCTCGGCGAGGTTAGGCACAACACCGTGTATTTTCCCAACATCATGGTGAAGGGCGCCGTCCAGATCCTGCGCAACTTCATCCCGATCGCGGTCGACAGGACGCTGGTCGAGAGCTGGGTCTATCGCCTGGTCGGCGCGCCCGACAAGCTCTACGAGCGCGCGCTGATGTACAACCGTTTCATCAATGCGCCGACCTCGATCGTCGGCCACGACGATCTGGAGATGTACGAGCGGGCGCAGGAAGGGCTGAAGTCCAACGGCAATCAATGGGTCAATCTACGGCGGCTCTACGAGAGCAATGAAGAGCAGAACGTCACCGCCGTCATCAACGGCACCTCCGAGCGCCAGATGCGGAACCAGTTTCATGCCTGGGCCAAGTTCATGACCATGGACATGGACAAGCACATCGAGGCCGCCGAATGATCACCGAGAAGACGATCTCCGACCTGATCTACCGGGAGGCCGAATTTCTCGATACGATGCAATGGCAGGCCTGGCTCGATCTGTTTCACCCCCAGGGGCGTTACTGGATGCCGCTGGAATGGCAGCAGCAGGATCCAGTGCTCCAGCCGTCGCTGATGTACGAGGACCTGCTGCTGCTCAAGGTGCGGGTCGAGCGTCTCACCGGCGAGCGAACCTTCAGCCAGAAGCCGAAGAGCCGCTGCCACCATCTGCTCCAGGCGCCGCAGATCGTGGCCTGCGACACCGCTGCCGGCGTGTTCAAGGCGCGGACGTCCTACATCTACACCGAGACCCGCGGTGATCTGTTGGAGCGCTATTCGGGGTGGGCGTCGCACGAATTCGTAGAGGTCGGCGATACCCTGAAGATCAAGCTCAAGCGGGTCGATCTCGTCAATTTCGATGCGCCGTTCGGAAACATCCAGCTCTTCATGTGAGTAATGCCTTGACCGCTACAGTCTACGCCCGCTTCCGTGAAACCGCACTGCGTCGAGGCGAGGCGGGCTTCCTCAACGTGCTGCCTGAGACGGCCGACATCTACGGCATCCCGGCAGGTGAGATCTCCTATCGCGCCATGCTCGATCGGGTCGAGCACTGGCGGTCGGCATTTGCGAGCCGAGGCTATGGCGATGGCCACCGGGTCGGGTTGCTGCTCCAGAACAGGCCTGTTTTCATCGAGCTGTGGTTTGCGCTGAACGCACTCGGCGTGTCCGTCGTGCCGATCAATCCGGATTTGCGGATGAGCGAGCTTGAATACATCATTGCGCATTCGGAGATGAATGCGGCGTTCGTCCTCGCCGAGCGGCGCGGCGAGGTCGAGACCGCGGCGCGTCAGGCCGGTCGGCCAATTCCAGTCGTGACCGACCGCGACGATATCCCCGCGCCTTTCGGTGGGGCGCGACCTTCGACCGTGGGGGGCGAGGCGAGCGAATGCGCGCTGCTCTACACGTCGGGGACAACAGGACAGCCCAAGGGCTGCGTGCTCACCAACACCTATTTCCTGCATTCCGGAAACTGGTATCGCGATGTCGGTGGGCTGATTGACCTCAAGGCAGACGGCGAGCGCATGATCACGCCGCTGCCGCTGTTTCACATGAACGCGATGGCAGTGTCGCTGATGGCGATGCTGTCGGTCGGCGGCACCCTGACCATGCTCGATCGCTTCCACCCGCGCACCTGGTGGGCTTCCGTCCGCGACAGCCGCGCCACCTGCCTGCATTATCTCGGGGTGATGCCCTCGATGCTGATGAGTGCGCCGCCTTCGGAGCAGGACCGCGCACACACCGTGCGCTTCGGCTTCGGCGCCGGCGTCGACAAGCTTCTGCATGCGCCATTCGAGCAGCGCTTCGGCTTTCCGCTGCTCGAGGCCTGGGCGATGACGGAGACCGGAAGCGGTGGCGTCATCGCCGCCAATGTCGAGCCGCGCAAGATCGGCACCAGTTGCTTCGGCCGCCCGGCGCCCGAAATCGACGTTCGTATCGTCGACGACAGCGGCAACGATGCGCCGGTGGGAATGCCGGGCGAGCTGCTGGTGCGGCGGGGCGGTGCGGATCCGCGCTACGGCTTCTTCCGCGAGTATCTTAAGAACCCGGAAGCGACCGCCGAGGCGTGGGACGGCGGCTGGTTGCACACCGGCGATATCGTGTCGCGCGATGCGGACGGCGATCTCCATTTCGTCGATCGGAAGAAGAACGTCATCCGCCGTTCCGGCGAGAACATTGCAGCAGTCGAGGTCGAGTCCGTCCTCAACCGCCATCCCGCGATCCGGCAGGCCGCGGTCGCGGCCACGCCCGATCAGGTGCGCGGCGACGAAGTTGCAGCGGTCATCATCACTGAGCAGGCCGGCGCTGATCGTGCGGTCGCCGAAGAGATCGTGCGCTGGAGCCTGGAGCAGATGGCCTATTACAAGGCGCCGGGCTGGATCTGCTTCGTCGACAGCCTGCCGCTGACCGCAACCGAGAAGATCCAGCGCGCCGGGCTGAAGGATGTTGTCGCAAGGCTAATGCGCGATGGCGCCTTCTTCGATCTGCGCGACCTCAAGAAGCGGCAGGTTTGACCATGAGCGAGACCCGCACGACACTCATCACTGGCGGCAATTCGGGGATCGGCGAGGCGCTGGCGAAAAAGCTGGTTGAGCGCGGGCAGCGCGTGGTCTCGGTCGGGCTGGAGAAGCCAACCTGGACGCATGATCTGCTCGCGGCCTATTGCGCTGATCTCTCCTCCATCGAGGCGACACGCGAGATCGCGCAAGAAATCTGCCGGGATCACGCCGTCGATCGCCTCGTGCACAATGCCGGCGTGATCCTGCCGAACCTGCTGCCGGACGCCAAGCCGGAAGACATTCTGATGCTGGCGCAGCTGCACCTGGGCGCACCGATGCTGCTGACCCAGGCCGCGCTGGAAGGGATGCGTGCGCGCCGCTTCGGACGCATCGTATTCGTCTCTTCGCGCGCCGCAATGGGCGCGGCGACGCGCTCGGCCTATTCGGCCACCAAGGCCGGCGTGCACGGCATGGCGCGGACCTGGGCGCTGGAGCTTGCCGCGAGCGGCATCACCGTGAATGTCGTCGCACCGGGGCCGATCCTGACCGACAATTTCTGGGGCATCGTCCCGAAGGGCTCCGAGCAGCAGGAGCGGATGGCGCGCAACGTGCCGGTCGGGCGGCTCGGCTCGCGCGAGGATGTCGCGCACGCGATCGAGTTCTTCCTCGACGACCGCTCCGATTTCGTCACCGGCCAGGTGCTCTATGTCTGCGGCGGCACCAGCCTTGTCGGCCTCGGTCCATAGTTCTTCAGATCTGGTTCTGGCGGATATTCTCGACCATCTTGGCCAGGACCCGCGCACAGACCTCGATGTCATCAGGCTCGATGCCTTCGATCAGCTTGTCGTAATTGTTCGCCATGATCGGCCAGATCTTGCGCAGCAGCGCTTCGCCGTCCGGCGTCAGTCCCACGACGCGGCGGCGCTGGTCTTCCTCGGCGATCTCGCGCTTGACGAGGCCCGACGACACCATGGACTCGACCATGCGGCTCGCGGTCGACTGCTCGGTCACCGCGAGAACGGCGACCTCGTTGACGGTGAGGGTCTTGTAGATGAACAGCACCGACAGCGTCCGGAACACGACATTGTTGACGCCGTGCTCGCTCAGGTCGCGGTTCTGATCGAGGTTCCAGCGATTGGCGAGCCGGTTGAACAGATACGGGATGTAGGTTTGCAGCTGGTCCCTTGTCCTGGGCGGACCCGACTTCCACCTGCTCTTGGATTCTCTGGCCATTATCTCTTGCGACTTTGCTTCTTGGTCTCGGTATGAAGTTTTGAAGAAAGCGATTTCAGCACGGACAGCGCGCCGTCCAGCTCCCGGGCCGAAACGTTCTCGAGCCGTTTGCCGAGATGCTTCTTGTGGACGTCGGCGGCCTTCCTGAACAGCGCTTCGCCTTTCGGCGTCAGGCGCACGATGAAGGACCGCCGGTCCTCGCTCGACATCTCCCTGCTGATGAGGCCGTCGGCGAGCAGACGCTGCACCAGCCCCGAGACATTGCCGCCAGTGACCTTCAGGTTTTGCGACAATTGCCCGAGCGCGAGGCCGTCCCTGCAACGATCGAGCTGGGCCAGCACGTCGAATTTTGCGAGCGACAAGCCGAACTCGGAGTTCAGCATCGCACTCAGCGACGCGAACAGTTCGCCATGCAGCGACAGCAATTGCAGCCAGAGCCGGGTTTCAATCTGCCCAGGGACGGGAACAATGTTCTCTTTGAGTGCTGTCATGCAAAAGTCTTGATGGTCTGGATCACGCCATCGAGCTCCTTGCCGGCGCTGTCCTTCAGCGCGGCCTCCCGCAGGCGGCGCGCCCAATCGGCGGCATCGTCGCGTCGCTCGACCAGCTTGATGGCCGCGAGCGTCCGGTCGAATTTCGACAGGCCTCTGGCGTGGGTATCGGAATAGCCTTTCACCAGGCGCCGGCATTGCAGGATCTCGACGCCGAGCTGGTAATTGATGCCGACCGCGTCGGTTGCGGCCTTGAGCCATCCGTCCCTGTGCGCCGTCTCGATGGCGTGACGCAGCGAGCCGCGGCGCAGGCCGCGCAGTCCGCCCACGACATAGAGCGCCAGGAACCAGGGCAGCGAGTAGGTCCGCACCCGGCGCCCCCGGTTGACGCGTCGATCGAGCCAGCCGAGCAGGCGCGGCCTGGTGTCAAGCCAGCGGCCAAAACCCGCGGGCAGCATGCCCATGACCTCCTCCATGCGGGGATGCATGAATTCGGTGGTCTGGAGCACTTGGCCCTGCGACATCTCGAGCTCGCTCTCGATGCGCGCGCGGCGACCGGCGCGCGTCTTGAGGTCGGCGACGCGGATGACGTCGTCATAGGTCATGGCGTTGGCGAGATATTTTGCCGCGGCCTCGGTGAAAGCATAAGCGTGCGCACCACCGCCGGCGTTTCGGTCGGCCGCGTGCAACGTCCTGAGGATGTCGAGATATTCGCCGCCATAGGCGACGTCCTGGAAGTCGACCACCTTCCGCAAGCCCGCGCGCGCCATGGCGAGCGCTGGCTCGGGCAGCTCCTGATTCAATCTTGCGACGAGGGCGGCGAGATCCGGATCGGGTGTCGCCGAAGAAGGGGCGTTGTCAGCCTGTTTCGGTTGCGCGGGCGCTGCGACGTCGGCGGCGCCGGTCTTGACCCGGTCAAAGGCGGCCTCGAAAGTCTCGATGCTGGCCTTCGCGCCTTTCCCACCTGCGCGGATCACGTCGAGATAGCTGTCGCGGCTGAACGGCAGCACACCGGCCGCCGCGAGCGCGCCGAGCATCGCGGCCGAGATGACGCTGCCATGCGCGATCGCCAGCGCGTTCAAATCGAAGATGATCTCGGTCTTGGCGGCAATTCCGATGGCACCGGTGACGGCACCGCCATCGGCAATGCCGTTGCCCGGCGCGATCTTCTCGCCGATCGCAAACGACCGGTGGTTGGAGGCGATCAGCGTGGTGCGATCCGGCGTCACGAGGCCGCGCAGGATGGATCGGCCGGCCTCCATGAACTCCGCCGCCATCACCACGTCGACGTCGCCGGGCGTCGGCATCAGCGACAGGATCGGCTTGCGGCCGTCGAGTGGCGGCATCGCCTCGATGTAGTAGATCGTCGCGCCGGTGCGCTGGGCGACGCCGGGCACCGAAGTCGATTGCGCGACCCAGCCGTGGTTCTCGGCAAGCTGAACGATCCAGTCGGTCAGCACGCCGCCGCCCTGGCCGCCCATCGCGACGATCGCGAGCGAGATCGGCCGCTCGGTCGCTTCACCGGCGGCAGGCAGCGCGAGCCGGACCGTCTCGTCTCTCATGCCAGCGCCTCGAGCGCGGGACGACGCCGGTCGCGCCGCCGCTGCAGCCAGCCGATCACGGCCATGGCGATCTTCGATTTGAAGCTGTCCCAGCGCGTCGGATTATGAATGACGTCGGCACGGTAGAACGAGGGGCAGAGCACGGCGGCTTCCGCGACCTCGCCGCAATTGCCACATCCGACGCAGGAATTATCGATCGCGGCAACCGGATCGTCGCGCAGGGGATCGTCGAGCTGCTTCACCGACAGCGACGGGCAGCCCGAGAGCCGGATGCAGGCGTGATCGCCGGTGCAGACGTCCTCGTCGACGCCGAAGCGCTCCTTGACGGTGCGCAATCCGTCCTTGATCGCCTTGTTCATCTGCGGCTTCACGCGGCGCTGCTTGTTCAGCATGCATTCGGAGGAGGCGACGATGACCTTGGGACCTTCGTCCTTGGTCGTCAGCGCCTCCTTCAGCGTGTCGCGCATCTTGCCGACGTCGTAGGTGCGGTCGAGCTGGCGCACCCATTGGCCGCCGATGCCCTTCACGGCCTTGACGATGGAGTTATTGGTGTCGCGCCGCTTGTTGGTCGCGCGCGACGACAGGATGTCCTGACCGCCGGTGGCCGAGGTGTAGAAATTATCGACGATGACGAAGACGCCGTCATGCTTGTTGAACACGGCATTGCCGATGCCGCTGGTCAATCCGTTGTGCCAGAAGCCGCCGTCGCCCATCACCGCGATCGAGCGCTTGTCGGCCTTGACGTTGAAGGCCGAGGTCGAGGCCGGACCGAGGCCGAAGCCCATCGTGGTCGCGCCGATATTGAACGGCGGCAGGATCGAGAACAGATGGCAGCCGATGTCGGCCGAGACGTGGTGCTGACCAAGCTCTTCCTCGACCAGCTTCATCGCGGCGAAGATCGGCCGCTCCGGACATCCAGTGCAGAGCCCGGGCGGGCGTGCTGGCACCACCTGCTTCAGCCTCTCGACCGCGGGGTGATTGAGCACGGGAGTTGCGTCCGGCGCCGGCGGACGGTTGCCGAGCAGCCGAGGTTCGGTCTTCTCCAAAAACTCCCTGACGCCGCCGAGCAGAACCTGCGCGGTGTAGTCGCCGCCCATCGGCAGCACGTCCTTGCCATGGACGCGCGCCTGGATGTCCTTGCGCCGCAGGACCGTGTTGATGGCCTGCTCCAGATATTCCGGCTGGCCTTCCTCGACGATCAGGACGGCCTCCTTGCCGGCACAGAACTCGGCAACCTCGGTGTCGATCACGGGGTAGGTGACGTTCATGACGTAGAGCGGGACTTGCGTATTGCCATAGGCGTCCGACAGTCCGAGATATTGCAGCGCGCGGATGACATTGTTGTACATGCCGCCCTGCATGATGATGCCGACCTTGCCCTGCGTCGGCCCCATCCACTCGTTCAGTTTATTGTCGCGGACGAATCCAACCGCCGCGGGCATCCGCGTCTTGATCTTCTCCTGCTCGTGCTCATAGGCCGCCGGCGGCAGCACGATGCGGTTGACGTCGCGCCTGGGATTGTTGAGCGCGTCCTTGATGGTGTGAGCCGGCTTGCGGTTGTCCTTGCAGGCGAAGCTGCCGTGCATGTGACAGGCGCGAACACGCACCTCGAGCATGACAGGCGTGTTCGAGAACTCGGAGAGCTCAAAACCCTTCTCGATCAGATTGACGATGCACTCATGATCGGGGCGGGGATCGAGCAGCCAGATCTGCGATTTCATCGCAAACGCATGCGTGCGCTCCTGCATGATCGAGGAGCCTTCGCCATAATCCTCGCCGACGATGATCATGGTGCCGCCGGTGACGCCGCCCGAGGCGAGATTGGCGAGCGCGTCGGAGGCCACGTTGGTGCCGACGGTGGACTTCCACGCAACCGCGCCGCGCAGGGGATACATCACCGACGCCGACAGCATCGCCGCCGCGGCCGCCTCGTTGGCGGAGCTCTGGAACACGACGCCGAGATCGTCGAGCACGTCCTTGGCGTCGGCGAGCACGTCCATCAGGTGCGAGATCGGCGAACCCTGGTAGCCGCCGACATAGGCGACGCCGGATTGCAGTAGCGCCTTGGTGATGGCGAGGATGCCTTCGCCGCGAAAGGTGTCGCCGTTGCCGAGCCGGAGATCCTCGACCTCGCGAGCAAAAGACCGTTCAGCCATTGCACCCTCCAGAAATATGCGATAGCATACGTTTACATGTGAAGTAAGTCAACGCCGCGCCATGTTATCACGCTTGCGGACCTCGGCTCCGACAAGGCGGTCGTGAGCCGGCGACAGGGTAGGGCCAATGCTGAAGCTGCCTCGCTTTAGAGCCGCCGCCGTCCAGGCTTCACCTGTCTATCTCAATCCGAGCGCGACGGCCGACAAGGCGGCTTCACTGGTCCGTGAAGCCGCAGCCAATGGCGCGAAGCTCGTCGCGTTCCCCGAGGTGTTCGTTCCCGGCTATCCCTACTGGAACTGGATCACCGATCCCGTCACCGGCGGCGCATGGTTCGAGAAGCTCGCCAAGGCATCCGTGCTGGTGCCGGGGCCGGAGGTCGATGTCGTTCGCAAAGCGGCGCGCGATTGCGCCTGCTACGTCGTGCTCGGCGTCAACGAGCGCAGCCCGGTGTCGCTGGGGGCGATCTACAACACGATGGTGTTCATCGGGCCGGACGGTGCGCTGCTGGGCAAGCACCGCAAGCTGGTCCCGACCTGGGCAGAGAAGCTGACCTGGACCGGCGGTGACGGATCGAGCCTGCGCGTCTATGATACCGAGATCGGGCGTCTCGGAGGCCTTGCCTGCGGCGAGAACACCAACACGCTCGCGCGCTTTGCGCTGTTGGGTCAGGGTGAGCTCGTGCATGTCGCCAGCTACATCTCGCTTCCGGTCGCACCTCCCGACTACGACATGGCGGAGGCGATCAAGTTGCGCGCGATTGCGCATTCCTTTGAAGGCAAGATTTTTACGGTCGTCTCCTGCTCGACGGTGTCGGAGGAGATCATCACGACGATGGAAACGGTCGTCCCCGACGCGCGTGCGCGCCTGCAGCGCAAATCCAGTGCCTTCTCCGGCATCATCGGGCCGGACGGTCGCGTGGTCGGAGATGCCCTGATCGACGACGAGGGCATCGTCTATGCCGACATCGATCTCGACCGCTGCATCCAGCCGAAGCAGATGCACGACATTGTCGGGCACTATAATCGGTTCGACATTTTTGATCTGCGGATCAACCGGCGTCCGCTGGCGCCGCTGGACCTCGCAGATGGTGATGCCATCGAGCAGGCGAGCTTCTCGTCGATACCACCCAAATCGGAATGATGGGGATGGTTGTTGGGAATGGTAGCACCACAAACTCGTCATGCCCGGGCTTGTCCCGGGCATCCACGTTCTTTGTGCCGCGCGAAAGGTCGTGGATGGCCGGGACAAGCCCGGCCATGACGATGTGGAGACATTCGCGTGCAAATTCATCATGCTTGGTTGAAGCCACTTGACGGACTTGGAGGACAGGATGCGCGAGAACGTCGTCGGCCGGGCCAATGTCGAAGACACCCCCGAGCTCAAGGCCTATTACAAGGACCTCGAAAAATACGAGGCCGGCGCGCTGTGGACGGTCGCCAACAAGATCGAGCCGTGGGCGCCGCAATCGGCCTCCGTTCCCGTGCTCTGGCGCTACAACGATCTGCGCGAGCACGTGCTGCGCTCGGTCGAGCTGGTCTCGCCGGAGAAGGCGGGGCGGCGGGTGATCTATCTCAACAATCCCGGCCGCCGCGACGTCTCGGCCGCGGTCGGCTGGCTCTATTCGGGATTGCAGGTGATGCATCCCGGTGAGGTCGCGACCGCGCACGCGCATTCGGCTTCAGCGCTGCGCTTCATCATGGAAGGATCCGGTGCCTACACCATCGTCGACGGTCACAAGATGACGCTGGGGGCGCGGGATTTCGTGCTGACGCCGAACGGCACCTGGCACGAGCATGGCGTCGAAGCCAACGGCTCCGTCTGCATCTGGCAGGATGGCCTCGATATCCCCCTGGTCAACGCGCTGGAAGCCAACTTCTTCGCGGTCCATCCCAAGGTTCAGCAGGAAGAGTCCGGCTATCCCGTCGACGATATGACCAAAACCTGGGGCAATCCCGGTCTTCGCCCGGCCGGCTCGAAATGGTCGAACGGCTATTCCCCGATGTTCAAATACGAGTGGGAGCCGACCTACGAGTCCTTGCGCAAATATACGGACGCGACCGACGGCTCGCCCTATGACGGCATTCTCATGAACTACGTCAATCCGATCACCGGCGGGCACGTGATGCAGACGATCGGCGCCAGCATGCAGTTGCTGCGGCCGGGCGAACGAACGAAGTCGCACCGCCACACCGGCAGCTTTATCTATCAGGTCGCCAAGGGCCGCGGCTATTCGGTGATCGCAGGCAAGCGTTTCGAGTGGCAGGAGCGCGACATCTTCTGCGTTCCGTCCTGGGCGTGGCATGAGCACGGCAACGCCTCGGAGAGCGAGGATGCCTGCCTGTTCTGCTTCAACGATCTGCCTGTCATCGAAGGCCTCGGTTTCTACCGGGAAGAGGCCTATGGCGACAATGCCGGTCACCAGCCGGTCGCTGCCTGACGTACCTCCAGCAGAATTCAACCGAAACAGCCGGATAGAGATTCGATGCGCCTTGTTACCTACACCTTGGGCTCCAGCGGTGCCCGCCTCGGGGTCCTCGTTGATGGCTTGGTTGTGGACGTCGAACGCCTCGGTGCGTCGCATGGCCTTGCATGGCCGAGCGACATGCTGTCGTTGATCGACAACAGCGTGACGCTGCTGCCGGCGCTCAGGGAGTGCCTGGACAACGCCAATGGACGCTTGCCGCCTGGCTCTGCCGTGCCGGTCGAGGACGGGAAGCTGCAAGCGCCGATCCCGCGGCCGCGAAAGAACATTTTTGGCATCGGGCTGAACTACCGTGCGCACGTCGCAGAGTCCGCCAGGAGCCTGGATACGGAAAAGGATCTGCCGAAGCAGCCGGTCGTCTTCTCCAAGCCGCCCACCTCGGTGATCGGTCCGGGCGGCGCGATCCAGCACAACGCGAAGATGACGCAGCAGCTCGACTGGGAGGTCGAGCTCGCCGTCATCATCGGCAAGACCGCGACCCGCGTCGCGACCGGGAAGGCGATGGACCACGTCTTCGGCTATTCGGTGATGATCGACATTTCCGCGCGCGACAATCGCCGCGCCGGCCAGTGGATCTTCTCCAAGGGCATGGACACCTATGCGCCGTTCGGCCCCTGCATCGTGACGGCGGACGAGATTCCCAACCCGCACGACCTGCGGCTCTGGCTGACCAAGAACGGGATCATGAAGCAGGACTCCAATACCAAATACATGATCTTCGACATTCCGGTTCTGATATCGGACATTTCATCGGGCATGACGCTGGAGCCGGGCGACATCATCGCGACCGGAACGCCGGAAGGCGTCGGCGCCGGCATGAGCCCGCAGGAATGGCTGTGGCCGGGTGACGTGGTGGAGGCAGGGGTCGACGGCGTCGGTGTCATCAGGCACCCGGTCGTTGCGATCTGATGGCGTCGTTCTCGTTCGATCGCGAACTCAGGTTCGGAGACTGCGATCCCTCGGGCATCGCGTACTTCCCCTCCTACCTGAACATCCTCAACGGTGTCGTCGAAGACTTTTGGGCGGCAATCGGTTTTCCATGGCCGGAACTGATCATGGTCCGAAAGATCGGGACGCCGACGGTGCACCTGACCTGCGACTTCTCCCGGCCATCGATGTTCGGCGATCTCCTGACGTTCAAGTTGCAGATCGGCCGGGTCGGTGGATCGTCTCTCCATTTGGAGCACGTGGTCTCGGGCGCGACCGGCATGCGCTGGCGTGCGCGTCAGATCCTTGCCGCGACCTCGCTTGTCGATCATCATGCGATCCCGTGGCCTGATAACATTCGCGCCGCGCTCATGGCGCATGTGAGCGCGGACGAGGGGGCTGAGGTAACGCCGGCATGATCTCGCTCTTCATGACATTCTCAGATCCGGCAGGCGAACGACGGATTGGCCCTAGCGAAATTGCAGCCGTCGCGCAGCTGGTCGGATCGATCCCTGACATGACCGAGGCCTTGCTGTTCACGCCGCTCGAACAGTCGATCGACCATCCCTACAAGACCGACGGCTCCGGTCCCGTGTTTGCGTTTCAATTGCGGTTTCCCGACCTGTTCGCTTGCGAGGCGGCGATGGATCGCGGCGGCATCCTTGCCAATCTCGCGGCGGGAGCCGAACTACCGAGCCTCGCTGGCTTGGATGTCACGCACCAGGTGATGCTGACGCGCGCGTTTCCCGTCGATGTCGCCGAACATCCGGCGGGAACGACAACTCCGTGCAGTTACCTCGTCCACTATCCCGGGCCAGCCGAGGACATGAACGCCTGGAACCTGCATTATCTGGAGCACCATCCGTCGATCATGCGGACCTTCCCGAACGTCCGCCAGATCGAAATCTACACCCGCATCGATTGGGTCGACCGGCTGCCGTCGCAGCGCGTCGAGCACATGCAGCGCAACAAGCTGGTGTTCGACAGCCCGCAAGCCCTCGCGCATGCGCTCGGCTCCGACGTGATCAAGCGCATGCGCGCGGACTTCGTAAAATTCCCGCCGTTCGCGGGCGGCAACAAGCATTTTCCGATGCTGACGCGGGTGGTTCGGCCGAAGCCCTAGAGAACTGAGAGCGTAGAAAAAGGGACCGCGAGTGACAAATTCAGATTGATCGCCAAATGTCCGCTTTGGCGCCGATTTCGGACTCAAGTGGAGCGTCACGGCCCTTCCGAAACGGCCCAAACGGTCCTGACGCCACTTGGGCGGCCTCCCACGCTTTCAACACCTCGACGATATCACCGATTTCCCAAAGCCGCTCGGTCCGTTGCGGCCATGCCATTGGGTCATGGACACTATGTGGGGATGCCAACGAACCCCTGATCCAACTTACATCTCTTCCGAATTGTTGTCCTCTTTGAAGATCGTTTGCAGCAAGCGCCATAGCTCGCGGTGACCAGCAGTTTGACCGCCCTGCTTGAGGTAGTCAGCGATATCCATCGTTGATGATTGGATCTGAATCGTGCCAACAACGCTGGCATCAAAATCCGCCACCTCGCGCTCGACGTATAACTTCTTTGCGTCGGTATCGAAAATGAGTGTGCAACGATCCGCGTGGGTGACCTCAGGGCCTGTCACATGACGATATAATTCGCGCTTTAGGAGAGCCATCTTGTGCTCCTGTCAGAATCGCTGACCAATCAACCCGGCTCAATCATACCAATCTTAACGATCACGCGGCAGCGTCCTGGCCTCCTCGAACAACTTTCCCTCGCGCATAACCCATCGAGACCGCTGCATTTAGTTTCTCCAGATCGGTTTCGAGGTAGTGGTTGGCGACGATCAGCGCCTTGTCTCACGGGTTGAAATCGGCGCAATATGCACCGGGGTGGGGACAAGGAGGCCAACATGCCAGAGTCCCATGGCGATGTTGATTATACGGTCCATGTGAATCAAGGAGAGACGACCTTCCGCGCCAATACTCCTCAGGGAGAGGAGTTTCTTGGTGGTCCCGAGCTGACCTTGTCGAATGAGGAAGCGCATACCTTCATTCAGGACGCCCGAGCGAAGGGCCTAACGGTCAAGCCGTTTTTCTAATGGATCGCGCCGAGTTGAACGGCGATAACGTCCCGGCCAAGTCACCAGACTATGGGATTTGCGGATTTACACCGCGCAGGGATCGAACTCTGTAGCCACTGACAGAATGCGAGGCCAATCACCTAAACGCCCCCCAAGACCAAGGCCGAGCTTCGCGAGATGTTGACCGGGGGCTGTCCGCAAAACGCAACTTGAGCCAAAGCGCCCGGCGTAGGCCGAGAGAGATGGCAAGAAATGGCGCCTAACTCGCATCTGAGTGCAAGACCACAGTTGCCGTTCCTTGCATATCTGGCCACACGCAAAAGCCGCCAAGGTCTCCCTCGGCGGTTCGTGCCGTTGCATTTGCGTAGAGGTACTGCGTCGAGCGGTGCTCGAACGCAGCCCGTGCTCGCTCTTGTTTGGACGCACGCGACCTTCAATGAGGCGGTGGGTGCGTTGCCAATGTATCGGGCCAACGATCCCCGATCCTCTCAACATGTGACCGGCGGCGATGCTCTTCAAGCCAGCACTGCTGTCCCGTTCGATGAAATGGCAATGCAGGTTTTTCGATTGAGCGCCCTTCACCGATTAAGGTCAGCAACTGATCCACCACAACCCGGATACGCGTTTCGAAATTCGTATCGGTGATGATTTCGCCGCGCTCGACGGGCCATTGCCAGATCACCGACAAGCAGGATTGTGCGGCGAGCTCCGGACACTGCCTGCGGCAGGTACCTTCGAGGGCGAGTTCTCCGACGTCACCCGCTCCTAGAGGCGCGGGCTAAGATGGTCGAAACCGATGCTCGTCGAGTTGGATCGACTCCGCAGTTAGGTCGGCGCTTTCAATCCTGGGGAGCCAATCCATTGCTGGAGGGCGGTTTCGCTTATACGCGCCGCTTTCAGGAGAGCTTCGCGTTTCGCTCCGGGCGGTGCTGCCTCGGCGCGCCGGCGGGCTTCGTCCGCCAACTGGGCAAGTCGAACGGTTACGGGAATGGTTTGTTTGGTTCGCATGGGGTGGCTCCGCGTGATAGCGGGAGCACGAGCAGCTCTCAGTCACCGATAGATACCGTGATGGGCCGGTGATGGAATGACTAGGCGCTTGTTCTGCCCGAATAGATACTAAATTCCGCAGTGCAAAGTAGGCCGCAGCGAGATTCAAATTAGACCATTGAGGTCGGAAGCGTGAACCTTCAGAAGAGGCCGCCAACTGGGGCGGCCTTACTTCAACGGAATTACGGGAATTACGGTGGAATTACGGAATTACGGTGACAGTGCACTTAATTGGACGCGAGCGCGATTGAGCGCACTGTCGCTGTAATTCCGGTTCAGGCGTTCCTGGACGAAGGCCGCAAAGAGTAAGAGCGGGCTGCCGGGCTGGTCTGTCCCGTAACCATCGGCGCGGCTCGGCGGCGGCAGCTCTCTTCCATGCTTCCGAGCCGGCGCAGGGGGTGACGCATGGTCTATCGCGCCGGCGCGCGCATGGATGCGGGCTGGCCTGGCAGCTTTAGCCTTGAACCTCCGACTTCGGTGAGCTTCCCGCCGGCGAGCTGAAACACCTGCAGGTCCTTTTCGAAATAATTGGCCACGTACAGGTAATCGCTGTTCGCGCTGTAGACCACGCCTTCCGGGAGGCCGCCGAGCGGCGCGCGCGCTGTCACCGTCAGCTTGCCATCGGTGCCGATGGACATCAGCACGAGTTCGCCGGCTTTGGTCTTGAACCAGTCGCTGTCCTTGGCCGCGGTGCCGAGCAGGAGCGGGGTGGCCGCGGTCTTTCCATCGGGCGCGATCGCGAAGCCTTCCGGTCCGGTCCCAGGGCTCATCACATCGACCACGTGGGGATGTGGGCTGGTCGCTTCGATAATCACCTCGGCGTCAGCGTTGTTCTTCTGTGCGCCGGTGTTCGAGGCGATGACGTATTTGCCGTCCGGGGTGATGTCGATGTTGTACGGATTGAGGGCCGATGGAATGTCCATCGACTTGTCGTACGTCACCTTTTCTCCATCGATCGCCAGCACGCCGATCTTGTTGACGAGATTCATGCAGACAAAAGCGCGCTTGCCGTCGGGTGCGATGACAACGGCGGCAGCCTGCTGCTCCAGCGGGACCTCGCCGACAGGTTTGACCGTCGAGCCCTGAATCGAGACGACAGAAACGCTTTTGCCGTCCCGGTTGGCAATCAACGCGAGGTCGCCCTTCCTGGAAATCGAGAGGCCGGACGGCTGCCGTCCTACGGTCACCGTGTCGATCAGTTTCGGCGGATCGGCGGCGAGATCAATGACGTACAGCTTGTCGTCGGGGACTGATTTCCAGGCGTCGCCGTCCTGGACGTGGACCACGGAATTGGCGACCAGGCCGAGCTTGCCGTCCGGTGTGATCTGCAGGTTGGTCGGCGGTCCGAGCAGGGAATTCGTGAGCGGCAGGCTGGCGCGGATCCTGGGTTTGGCGGGGTCGGAGACGTCCACGACAATGACGGCGTCATTGCCTGGAGCGCCGTTGGTCGGGCCATCGGGACCATAGGTGATCTTGTTGTCGAGCCCGATCAGGATATCGTTGGTTCCGGCGATTGCCGAACTGTTGGCGACAAGGCCAACCAGGCACGTGGCACAAAGAGCACTGCGCAAGTTCATGGCGATTTCCCTCCGCCCGGTCCATTCTGAAAGCCGGTTGCTCTACCTTACCGTGCGCCGCTTGCGGCTGCTAATTATTCACGCGCCGAGACGAAATGTAACCGCCAGAATTCAATACGTGGAAGAGCAAGTTCGGCGGGGGTGCAAGCCACCTCCATGCGCGGCGATGATGGCATTGTGCCACTGTTTTGCCCGACGGATCAAGTGGATTTCGTAAAATCCGCATGTCAGCGATTAAACCATTGATATCGCTGTCGCCGGCCACTGTGCATGGGGTTGTTTTCGATTGTTTTGTTGCGCGGGCCGCCGGGTGTGATCCCGGCCCGCTCTAATGTCCGCCGAGATAGGCCGTGATCAGCCTGGGATCGTGGATCAGATCCTTGGCGGGGCCGGACTGCACGACCTCGCCCGTCTCGAGCACGTAGCCGTAGTCGGCCGTCTCCAGCGCGGCGCGGGCGTTCTGCTCGACCAGCAGGATCGACACGCCGAGGTCGCGCAAGGACGCGATGGTGCGAAAGATCTCGCGCACGATTAGCGGCGCAAGGCCGAGGCTGGGTTCGTCCAGCATCAGCAGTTTCGGCTTGGCCATCAGCGCGCGTCCCAGTGCGAGCATCTGGCGCTCGCCGCCGGAAAGAGTGCCGGCGGCCTGGCGCTGTCGCTCCTTCAGGCGCGGGAAGCGATCATAGACTTCATCCAGGGTTTTCCGGACACCCGTGCGGTCGCGCAGGCTGTAGGAGCCGAGCAGGAGATTGTCCGCGACCGACATGTCGGAGAACAGCTCGCGCTTCTCCGGCACCAGGCACAGCCGGCGCTCGACGCGGTCCTCGACCGACATCCTGCCGATGTCGTTGCCCTGGAAGACGAGGCGGCCGCGCGAGGCGAGCAGCCCGATGGCGGCCATCAAGAGCGTGGTCTTGCCGGCGCCGTTCGGGCCGATGACGGTGACGATCTGGCCTTCCTCGATCGACAGCGACACATTGCGAACCGCTTCGACATTGTCGTAGCAGACGGTCACGTCCGTCATGGAAAACATCTCGCTCACGCGACGCCTCCGAGATAGGCCTCTTGAACCCGCTCGTCGCTGCGGATCGCCGCTGGTGCGCCTTCGCAGAGTTTTGAGCCGAAATCGAGCACCACGATGCGGTCGACCAGCGACATCACGAACTCCATGTCGTGCTCGACGATCAGGATGGTCAGGTGATCCGCCCGCAGCGACCTGAGCAGCTCCGCAAGCCGCAGCTTCTCTTGGCGGCGAAGTCCCGCCGCAGGCTCGTCCAGCACCAGCAGCGCCGGGTCGGCGGCCAGCGCACGCGCGATCTCGAGGATGCGCTGGTTGCCGAGCGGCAAATTGCCCGCGAGCTCGAACGGCTTTTCGCCGAGCCCGACGCGTTCGAGCTGCATCAGCGCTTCGTGTCGCGCACTGGCCTCCTCGCGCTGGTTGAGGCGGAAGGCGCCGGCGAGCAGGCCGCTGCGGGTGCGGGCGTAGGTGCCGAGCATCACGTTTTCCAGCAGGCTCATGCGCGGCCTCAGCTTCACATGCTGGAAGGTCCGCGCGACGCCGGCTTTGGCGATGCGGGATTGTGCATCATGCGTGATGGGACGCCCCGCAAAGACGATCTCGCCCTTGTTGACCCTGAGCGCGCCGGTCAGGCAGTTGAACATCGTGCTCTTGCCCGCGCCATTCGGGCCGATGACGGCAAGGATCTCGCCGGACCGGACCTCGAAGCTGACATTGTTGACAGCGACCAGGCCGCCGAACCGGCGCTCGGCGCCGTCGACCTTCAGAAGCAGCTCGCCCGGCGTCGGCTGGGGGCGTCGCGGCAGCGGCGGCGCGGGCTGCGGCCGCTCGCGTTTGATCTTCGGCAGGTAGCGCGCAACGAACGGCACGATGCCCTGCCGCGCCCATTGCAGGAACAGGATGAACAATGCGGAGAAGGCGACGATCTCGAGCTGTCCGGAAGCGCCCTTGGCGATCAGCGGCAGATAATCCTGCACGCTGTTCTTGAGCAGGGTGACGACGGCGGCACCAACGACACCGCCGAGCAGGCTGCCGGCGCCGCCGACCATCGACATCATCAGATATTCGATGCCCATGCCGGCATCGAACGGGCCCGGGCTGATGAAGCGGCTCATATGAGCGTAGAGCCAGCCCGAGAGCGAGGCCAGGAAGGCTGCGATCACGAAGGTCACGAGCTTGATCCGGAAGGCGTTGATGCCGAGGCTCTCGACCAGTGTATTGCCGCCGCGGAGCGCGCGCATGGCACGACCAAGCCGCGAGTCCAGCAAATTGTATCCGAGCAGGAGGACCGCGGCGACGATGCCCCAGATCAGGAAATAGATCTGCGAGCTCGAGACAAGCGCGAACGCCCCGATGCTGATCGGCGGAATCGACGAGATGCCGTTGAAGCGGCCGAGCCCCTCGACATTGCCGAACAGGAAGCCGATCGCAAGGCCCCATGCGACGGTCGAGAGCGACAGGAAATGCCCCTGAAGCCGCAAGGTGACGACGCCGAGGATGGCCGCGACAGCGCAGGTCATCGCAACGCCAAAGACGAGGCCGAGCCACGGCGAATACCCGTTCAATGCGGAGACCCAGGCGGTGGCATAGGCCGCGATGCCCACGAAGGCGGCCTGTCCGAACGACACGATGCCGCCGACGCCGGTGAGGAGCGCGAGCCCGATCGCGACCAGCGAATAGATCCCGATATAGTTCATCAGCGTGATGCTGAAGGGGCTCAGGACCAGAGGCGCGAGCGCGAGGCACATCACCGCTGCCATTGCCGCAAGCTGAACGTGAAGGCGCGTCATTCCTCGATCTCCTCGTCGGAATGCAGCGAGGCGAGGGATCGCCAGATCAGGATCGGGATCAGCAGCGAGAACACGATGACGTCCTTCAGCGCGCTGCTCTCGAAGGACGCAAAGCTTTCGAGGAGGCCGACGCCGACGGCGCCGATCGCCGCACCGGGATAGCTGGTCATGCCGCCGACGATGGCGCCGACGAAGGCCTTAAGGCCGATCAGAAAGCCGGAATCGTAGAACACGGTATTCACAGGCGCGATCAGGATTCCGGAGACGCCCGCCATCAGCGACCCCAGCAGATAGGCGATGGTACCGGCGCGGGCGGGCCGGATCCCCATCAGGCGGGAGCCGGTCCGGTTCACGGCGGTGGCGCGCAGCGATTTTCCGACCAGCGTGAAGTCGAAGAAGAGATAGAGGAGGCCGGAGAAGACGAGGGCCGCGATCACGATCAGCATGGTCTGGCCCGAGACCAGCACGCCGGCGAACTCGGTCGAGAGCGACGTCAGCGGTTCGGTCCTGACACCTTCAGGTCCGAAGAACAGCAGCCCCAGGCCGACCAGTGCGAAATGCAGAGCGACGGAGACCGTCAGCAGCAATAGCACCGTTCCGTCTGCGATCGGACGGAACACGATCCGATCCAGCAGCGGGGCGATCGGCGTGATCAGCATCAAGGCAAGCACGAGCCTGACGGCGAGCGGCGGCTCGGCGCGCATCGCGAGCCAAGCGAGGCCGACCACGGCGAGCGGAAGCGCGAGATAGAACAAGAGCGCGCGTGGCAGCAAGCGAAGCTCGCCGGAGCGTACCATCGAGATGATCTCGATCAGCGTCGCAAGGCAGGCCAGGATGACGACCAGCGCTCCCGTGCCCGGAAAGCGCTTCGCATCGAGGGCGGCCAGCGTCAGCGCGGTGAACGCGGCGATGTCGCCGAAGGGAATGAAGATGACCCGTGTCACCGTGAAGATGAGGACGGTCCCGATCGCCACCAGCGCATAGACTGCGCCGGTGGCGATCCCGTCGATCGCAAGGATGGCTGCGATGTCGCTCGTCATTGAGACGCCGTTCCTCCGCCCTGACTGTCTGCCGCCTTCGGACTACGGCGCATACTTCCAGGCGCCGCCGCTCAGGCGCACCACGACGAGCGAGCGCTCGTCGACGCCGGTCACCGAGCCCGGCTTGAAGTTATAGACGGCATGCACGCCCGGCAGCTCCTTGGTGCTGAGGATCGCGTCCCGCAGCGCCGTGCGGAACTCCGCGGTTCCAGGCTTCGCGGTCTTGAGCGCGCGCTCGGCGGCGTTGGCGAAAATCAGCCAGGCATCGAAGGAGTAGGCGGAGAAGCCGTCGGTGGTCGGGATGTTATGGGTCTTCTGGTAGACGCTGCGGAAATCCAGCGCGATCTTCTTGGCGAAGTGCTCATCGGGAAGTTGCTCGGCGACGATCACGGGGCCTGCGGAGACCTGGATGCCGTCAGCGGCCTTGCCGCCGACGTTGACGAAGTCCGGATTGACCAGCGCCACCGTGCCGTAAGTGTTGCCCTTGAAGCCGCGGTCGGCGAGGCTGAGGAGAGGCAGCGCGCCTTGCGTCCCCGAGCCGCCGTCCAGCACGGCGTCCGGCCGGGCGGCAAGCACCTTCAGGATCTGTGCGGTGACCGAAGTGTCGGTGCGAGCGTATCGCTCGTTGGTCTGGATCTTGATGTCACCGGCGGCTTCGGCTGCCTTGGCGCCGTTGTAGACGAGGTCGCCCCATGCGTCGGAGAAGCCGATATAGCCGATATTCTTTATGCCATCGCGCTTCATGCGGTCGGCGACGATCTTGACGAGCAGGGAGGCCGGCTGCGGCACCGACACCACCCACTGCTCGGGAGTTTCCGGCAGCTTGCCGATCGGCGAGACCGCGATCATCGGCACTTTCAGCTCGCTCGCCACCGCCGCCATCGCGATGGTCGAGGGGGCGGTCGCGGTGCCGATCAGCAGGTCGACCTTCTCTTCTTCCACGAGCTTGCGCGCATTGCGGGTCGCGGCCGACGGGTCGGAGCCGTCGTCGAGCTGGATCAGGCGAATGGTCTCGCCGTTGATGGTCTTCTTGTATTCATAGGCCGCATTGATGCCGCGCCCATAGGGGATTCCGATCGACGATCCGTTGCCGCTGAGCGAGGTGACGAAACCGATGGTGATGTCGGCCTGCGCGGCCGGAGCTGCGAAGACACCGGCGACAAGTACAAATAGGCTCAGAGTCTTGCGCATTTGCGTTCTCCTCCGTTGATGCTGGATAGGAATGCTTCAAAGCTGCCGTGCGGGGAGCTTGAACGACGAATGAACCGATTGAAAGCATTGCTGTTTGCGCCGAAATCCGGGCGCGACAGAAGTGAGTTTGTCGGCCGGGCGTCAGCTGCCATGATGTTGCTTGCCGCTCGAACAACGGGCCCACCGGCAAATGCGGGCGGGACTTTTCCGGAGCGATGAAAGGTCGTTGCCGCGGCCGCGATGCGCAACCGGCGACGTTGCTGCCACTGCCGGCTGCTTGAGCACGGCGACTGTCCACACGATTGAGTCTCTCAAAATCGGTGCCCTGCAACATCATTGTCATGGCCACCAGTCCCTGACCGGCGAGGAATTACTTAAAGCCTAAAGTATTGCCGGTGGCGCCGTCAACACGTGTCACGGGGCTGTCAGAAAAAAATGTTGCTGCATACAATTTCGTCAGTGTGCGGCGCTTCTTTGCTGCTCGACCGGACAGAAAAGGCCGTGCTCGCCTTGCCGTGACGGCGCGAGCCGCCGGCGCTGCCGCGCGCATTTGACGCGTGAATTAGTTTATGGTTGAAATATATTCATCGGCAGCCGACGACCGATCCTCCGACCACCGCTTGAGGAGAAGGACGATGCGCATCTTCTGGCAGAGCTTCGTTGATGCGAGCGTCAACGCGCCCTACATGGCGCGGCTGTCGGAATACCTCAACAACATCGCTGCATCAGGCACGACGGTTCACGTCGAGGGCATTACGCCGCCGGACCGGGAGTTCGGACGGCTTGCCGAACTGCGCTGCGCCGTCCAGGCGATCGATAACGGCATCGCGGCGGAGGAGGGCGGGTTCGACGCTTTCGTCATGGGGCATTTCCAGGATCCCGGACTCTACGAGCTGCGCTCGGCGCTCGACATTCCCGTGATCGGGACCGGCGAGGCGACGCTGCTCGCGGCCTCGCAGCTCGGTCGGCGGCTCGGCCTCGTGACGCTCGATCCCGTCTTCGAGGTCTGGCACTACGAGCAGGCAGAGCGTTACGGCCTCCGTGATCGGGTGGTCCACGTGACCGGTCTTGGCTGCAAGCCGGAGGATTTCGCCGATGCGTTCGCCGGAGACGCTGCCGCGCAAGCTCGCATGATCGAGGATTTTGTCGCCTGCGCACGTCCGCTGATCGAGCGCGGCGCGGACGTCGTGATCCCGGCCGGCGTCTTGCCAGGCCTTTTGATCGGGAAAGAGCATGGCCTGAAGGTCGGCCACGCGCCGGTGGTCAACTGCGCGGCGGTGGCGCTGAAGAGTGCCGAGATGTGGGTGCAGCTTCGGCAGCTCAACGGCACCGAGCCCAGCCGTGGGCCGAGCTTCAAGCGGGCCAATGCCCAGGCGCGCGCCGATTTCCGCGCGTTGCTCGCGCGTAACAGTCGCTCGTCCTCGAAAACTATTCCTGGAGAATAAGTCATGATGACTCCCGAAAAGATCCTGTACGAGACCGAGGTGACGGCGACCGGAGGACGGGATGGCAAGGCCGCCAGCGCCGACGGTCTTTTGTCGGTGTCGCTGTCCTTGCCGAAATCGATGGGCGGCCCCGGCGGCGAGGGCACAAATCCCGAGCAGCTCTTTGCGGCCGGCTACGCCGCGTGCTTTCTCGGTGCGGTCAAGCTCGTCGCGCGGACGCGGAAAATTGTGCCCTCTGCCGAACCTTCCGTGACTGCGAAGGTCGCGATGGGGCCGGTTCCCGTCGGATACGCGCTGGCTGTCGAGCTGAAAGTCAATTTGCCAGGTGTCGAAAAGCCGGTGGCCGAGGAGGTCGTCGCCGGTGCGCACGAGCGCTGCCCCTATTCGAACGCAACCCGAGGCAATATTGACGTGAAACTGACGGTGGTCTGAGGATGAACGAGGCGGTCGGTCGGTGACCAATACCTTACGCACACCGTATGATGGCGTCGTGATTGCGGCGCCCGTCACGATTCCCTATGTGCGCTACTCCATCGAAAGCGCGCAGTGGTGGATCGGCCGAGCGCTCAGCGCGCTTGTTGCACAGGCCGGCATCAAGGCCTCCGACATCGACGGCCTGTGCGTTTCCAGCTTCACCATGGGCACCGACAGCGGGGTGGGACTGACGCAGCATTTCGGACTCTGCGTGCGATGGCTGGATACGATTCCGCTCGGTGGCGCCAGCGCCATCGCTGGGTTGCGAAAGGCGGCGCGCGCGGTTCAGGCCCATGACGCTGACATTGTGGCCTGCGTGGCGGGCGACACCAACTATGTCGATTCCTTCCGGCTGACGCTCGAGAACTTCTCGCGCTTCAACCAGGATGCGGTCTATCCTTACGGCGCCGGCGGCGCCAATGCGAGTTTCGCACTGATCGCACGCAACTACATGCGGACCTTCGGCGTCACGCGCGAGGACGTCGGAAGGATCGCCGTCGCCCAGCGCACTAATGCCTTGCGCAACCCGTATGCGTTGATGAAGACGCCGTTGACGCTCGAACAATATCTCGCGGCCCGGCCGATTTCTGATCCGATCCACCTATTCGACTGCGTGATGCCCTGCGCCGGTGCGGAAGCGTTCCTCGTCATGCGCGACGAGACAGCGACATCGTTGGGCCTGCCGGCCGCACGACTGCTCTCGACGATCGAGCGGCACAATGCCTTCGCCGACGATCCGATGCAGGTGCGCGGCGGCTGGGCGATGGACATCGGCGAGCTCTACGCGATGGCTGGCGTGAAGCCTGACGATCTCGATGTCGTGCAGACCTATGACGACTATCCCGTCATAACCATGATGCAGTTCGAGGATCTTGGCTTCTGCAAGAAGGGCGAGGGGGCCGAGTTCGTGCGCCAGCACGACCTCACCATCGATGGTGACTTTCCGCACAATACGTCGGGCGGACAGCTCTCGGTCGGGCAGGCCGGTGCGGCCGGCGCCTATCTCGGTCTCGTCGAGGGACTGCGGCAGGTTCTGGGGACTGCAGGCCCCACCCAGGTCAGCAATGCGAGCGTCGCCCTGGCCTCGGGGTTCGGTATGATCAACTATGACCGCGGTCTCGCCTCGGGCGCCGCTATCCTTGCAGGGCCTTCGCGATGATAGAACCGATCAAGCCGCCCCCGCGCAAGAATCCGCTGCTGCGGACGCGGTTGCCTGCTTCGCCACCGCGGCCGCGCAGCAGGATCTCGCATGGGTTCACGCGGGCGGCAGCCGAAGGCCGCTTTATGCTGCAATGCTGCGCGGCTTGCGGTTCCTTTGCTTATCCGGCGCGGGAGGCGTGTCCGTCTTGCCTTTCGGCCGGCCTTGCATTCGTCGATGCGCCGCGCCGGGGTACGCTGCTCGCCGAGACAACGGCACGCGTGCCAAGCGACGTCTATTTCCGCGAACGGGCGCCGTGGCGGATCGGCCTCGTCAAGATGGATTGCGGTCCGACGATCGTGACCCATCTCCATGCCGACTGCGCGGAGGGCGCAGCCGTTCGCATGTCGTTGCAACTCGACAAGAGCGGTCAGGCGGTGGCCTTTGCCCATCCCGAGGGGGAGACTCCCAACATGGCAGACGACAAGCAGTGGCGGGAAATGACGGCCGATCCGAAATTCCGGCGCGTGCTGGTCACCAACGGCCGCAGCGTGATCGGCCAGGAAGTCGTCGCCGCCTTGAAGGCCGCAGGCGCCAAGACGGTGTTCGTCGGCGTTGCCGAACCATGGCGGCCGTTCGCCGGCGAGAAGCTGCTGCGCGGTCAGGACGGGATCGAGATCGTGACGCTTGACGCGGCCGACGAAAAATCTGCCGCTGATCTCGCAGCCGATATCGGCGGCAAGGTCGATATCCTCGTCAACACAACGGAATATGTTCGGCCCGGCGGCCTGCTTGACCGCAGGGGCACGAGCATCGCACGCGACGAGATCGACCAGGCCTATCTCGGCTTCATCAACTTGGCGCAGGCCTTCGGCCCCGCCATGCGGATGCGCGGCGCCGACGGCATCAGTAACAGCGCCGCATGGGTCAACATCCTGTCGATCTACGCGCTGGCGAACTGGCCTGCCTTTGGCGCTTACTCGGCCTCGCAGGCAGCGTGCCTGTCGCTCTCGCACTGCCTTCGCGCCGAGCTCCGGCCCGGCGGGGTCAGGGTGATGAATCTGTTCACCGGGCCGGTCGAAACCGAATGGTTCCAGACCGTACCGCCGCCGAAGGTCGCGCCGCGCGCGATCGCGCAGGCAATCGTGTCGGGGCTGAAAGGCGGGCTCGAGGAGATGTATGTCGGAGATGTCGCCGAAGAGATCCGGCAACGTCTGGCGGCCAATCCGAAAGCGCTCGAGCGCGAGCTCGACAGGTGACATCGGGATTTCAACCAAGCCGGAGGACGTGACGATGCAAAGCAACAATCTCCTGGAGCTGGCGAGTGCGATTTCTTCCGGCGCGGTGCGCGTCGTCGATCTGACCTTCACACTCAGTCCGGATTTTCCGGTCATCGTGCTGCCGCCGGAGTTCGGCCAAGCAGCGCCGGTCCGCATCCAGGAAATCTCGCGATACGATGGTCGTGGCCCGGCCTGGTACTGGAACAATGTCACGTTCGGCGAACATACCGGCACGCATTTCGACGCGCCGATTCACTGGTTCACCGGCAAGAACCTACCGAACAATGCCGTCGACACCATGCCGGCCAAGGACATGATCGCGCCGGCCTGTGTCATCGACTGCTCCGCGCAGGCGGCTCAGGATCCCGATTTCCTGCTGACGGTCCCGCTCGTCGAAGCCTGGGAAGCCAAGCATGGACGAATCCCGGAGCGGAACTGGGTGCTGCTGCGGACCGACTGGTCGAAGAAGGGTTGGCGCGACTACGCCAATCTCGGGGATGACGGCGCACACACGCCGGGCCCCAACCCGGCCGTCATGAAGTGGCTGGTGGAGGAGCGTGGCATCATCGGGTTTGGCACCGAGACCATCGGCACGGATGCGGGGCAGGCCGGGCATTTCGAGCCGCCTTATCCGGCGCATCACTTTCTGCACGGCGCGGGCCGCTACGGCCTGCAATGCCTGTGCAATCTGGATCAGCTTCCGGCCACCGGCGCCATCATCGTGGCCTCGCCGCTGAAGATCCAGAACGGCTCCGGCAGTCCGCTTCGCGTCATCGCGCTGGTATCGTCAATCTGAACCCAATCCATGGCGCTTGCCAATCAGAACAAGAAACTCCCACGAAAGACAGGTGCCATGAACTTGATCAAGAGCTTGCTGGCCTCGACCGCATTGCTTCTTGCCGTCCCGCAACTTGCGCACGCCGAGATCCTCGTCGGATTCGTCACCGGCCTCAGCGGACCGGTGTCGTCGATCGGAATTCCGAACGCGAAGGGGATCGCGGCGGGCCAGACCTATATCGGCGAGGTCGGCGGCGAGAAGATCCGGGTCATCCAGCTTGATGACGGTTCCGATCCGACCGCGTCGGCGCGCAACGCACGCAAGCTCGTCGAGCAGGAGAAGGTCGATGTGCTCATCGGCACGTCCGGCGCACCCCAGACGCTCGCGATGGCGACTGCGGCCATCGAGATGAAGATTCCGATGATCGCGGTGTCTCCGATCGCGCCGGTGCCGGCCGGTGATGGCGGCCCCTGGGTCGTCCAGACGCCGCAACCAACGCCGCTTCTCGTACAAGGCATCGTCGACCACATGAAGGCACGGGGCCTGAAGACCGTCGCATTCATTGGTTTCTCCGATGCGTTCGGCGATCTCATGTACAATTCGCTCGAGCAAAGTGCGAAGACCGCCGATATCAAGGTCATTGCCAACGAACGCTACGCCAGATCAGACTCGTCGGTCACGGCCCAGGTGCTGCGCGCTCTCGCTGCACGTCCCGACGCCATCATGCTCGGCGGCACCGGGACGCCCGGCGCGCTGCCGGTCATCGCCTTGTCCGACCGCGGATATAAGGGGCCGCTCTACGGCAATCACGGGCTGATCAGCGCCGATTTCCTCCGTCTCGCCGGCAAGGCCGCCAACGGCATCATCTGCCCGACCGGACCTGTGACCGCGGCGGAGCAGCTTCCGGCCAGCAATCCGATCCAGAAGGTTGCCCTGGATTTCCGTGCGGCCTTTGAGAAGGCGAACGGCGAGGCACCGACGGATTCGTTCTCGTCCTATTCCTTCGACGGCTGGCTGGTCTTCGCCGATGCGGGCAAGCGCGCGATGGCGACCGGCGCCAAGCCCGGGTCGCCGGAATTCCGTACCGCGCTTCGTCAGGCGCTGTTCGCGACCAAGGAGGTCGTGGGAACGCAGGGCGTCTACACCTATACGCCGGCGGATCGGCATGGCGTCGACGATCGCTCACGCATCATGGTCCAGATCGAGGACGGCAAATACAAGCTGTTGCCCTGAGGCGGGAGCATGATCGTGACGGAGAACGAGGCGCCGGCGAATATCAGCAAAGCGATCGGCCGGGAGAACGTGACGCCGGCCTGGGCGCGCGCGGTGACGTCGTTTCCGCCGTCGGACCGGATTCTTTCCACCATCCTCACGCGGCAGGCGGAACGCTACGGTGAGCGGATATTGCTGGTTGCGGGTGAGGCACGCTGGACCTTTGCGCAGACCGCGGCGATCGCGGCCGCGTCGGCCCAGGCGCTCATCGACGCGGGGATCAAGCCGGGCGATCGGGTCGCGCTGATGTGCTCGAACCGTCCGGAGTTCTTGCAGGTCTATCTCGGCTGTGCGTGGCTCGGCGCCATTGCGGTCCCGATCAACACCGCGCTCCGCGGCTTCCAGCTCTCCCACATCTTTCGCAATTCGCGTCCCGCGCTCCTCGTCGTCGAGGCCCAGTTCGCTAGCGCGATTGAGAGTGTCGAGGCGGGTGTCGAGCTGCCGCCTCAAACCTGGCTCATCGGAGCTGCTGCCGGGGCCAGCGATGCCAGGCTTTCCGCGGTACAGTTGCCGGCGCTGGGAGCTGCGGCCCTGGCGGGTGCCGTGCGTCCCGGCGACACCGTTGCGATTCTCTATACGTCGGGCACGACGGGGCCTGCAAAGGGTGTGTGTTGTCCGCAGGCACAACTGTTCTGGTGGGGCATCTATTCGGCGCGAGCGCTCGGAATCCGCGAGGGCGATGTGCTGTTCACGACGCTGCCGCTGTTCCACACCAACGCGCTGAATGCGTTCTATCAGGCGCTGCTGAACGGATGCACCTACGTGCTCGAGTCGAAATTCTCCGCTTCCGGCTTCTGGGCTGCCGCGCGGCGGCACGATGCGACGGTCGGCTATCTGCTCGGCGCGATGGCGTCAATGCTTCTGGCGCAGCCGCAGAGCGCCGAGGATTCGACGCATCGCCTTCGCGTTGCGCTTGGCGGCGGCGTGCCGCCGCAGATCCACGGTCCGTTCCGCGAACGTTTTGGCGTGCCGTTGGTCGACGGCTATGGGTCGACCGAGACGAACTTCGTATTTGCAGGCGCGATCCCGTCCGATCGTCCGGGGACGATGGGCTATCTGGCTGACGGGATCGAGGCGCGGATCGTCGACGAGAATGATTCAGCGCTTCCTGACGGTCAGGCCGGCGAGCTCGTGCTTCGCGCCGGAGAGCCCTTTGCTTTCGCCACCGGCTATTTTGGCTTGCCGGAGAAGACGGTCGAGGCCTGGCGAAATCTGTGGTTTCACTCGGGCGATCGTGTGGTTCGAGATCCTGGCGGACACTATCGCTTCATCGACCGCATGAAGGATTCGATCCGCAGGCGCGGCGAGAACGTGTCCTCGTGGGAGGTCGAGCAGACCATCCAGTCCCACCCCGCGGTCGCCGCCTGCGCGATCTACCCGCTGCCGTCGGAGTTGGGCGAGGACGAGGTTGCGGCGGCGATCCTGCTGGAGCCGGGCCAATCGCTCGACCCGGTCGACGTCATCCGCCATTGCGAAGGACAGATCGCTTATTTCGCTATCCCGCGTTACGTGCGCATTTTGAGCCAGATGCCGCTGACGGAGAACGGCAAGATCAAGAAGGGCGTGCTGCGCGACGCGGGCGTCACTGCGGATACATGGGATCGCGAAGCGGCCGGAGTGAAAGTGCGACGCTGACAGTTGCGCCCGCTCAAGGTTTTTGCAGAGCGTCCCTCACAGCGCCCTTGAGCTCGTCGAGCTCGCCGATCAAGCCGTCGAACCGGTCGGCGGGGAAATCCGCCAGCAGCTCGGCGAGCCACGCACCGTGGCTCTTGGCCATTCGCCTGAAGGCCTTGCGGCCTTCGACCGTCATGCAGACAATCTGCACGCGGCGGTCGAGGTTCGACGGCGTGCGGGTGATGTATCGATCCGCGACCAGGCGGTCCACGATCGGCGTGAGGTTCCCGGCCGAGACCATCAGGCGCTTGGGCAGCTCTCCCAGCACAAGCCCGCTCGGCTCGCGGTCGAGCTGAGCCAGAACATCGAAGCGGGGCATCGTGAAATCGAACTCATCGCGAAACCGGCGCCGCAGCTCGCCTTCGATCAGGGTCGTGCAGGCGAGCAGCCGGAGCCAAACTCGCGTTTGAGCCCTGTGCTCGGCCTCCTGATCCACCCCATTCCTGGCTGAAACAGGCGTCGGCTCTTTCGCGAATGCCAATCGAATCTCCCGGGCTTCGTGGCTTGTTGAAAGCTGGCGCAGCTCTCATGGGTCGCTAGCAAGATAGTTCGTGCCAAAAGTAAATTCAAGGCTTAGCCCGGGCGTCTCGGAACCGGCGCTGCTCTGTATCCAATTGGCACTGTATCTCAAGGTCGACACTGCGGAGCCGAACCCGTCGCCCGAGCTCTTTGCAGAACCCACCTTGACAAGGCATGCACCGACAAAATATTTTAGGCTTAAACTAATTGAGGTGAAGGTTCACCACATGGCGTGACCCCGCGAAAGCTATGGGATCACGCGCATAGTCTGTATCGGCGGCGGCCCGGCCGGCTGCTCAGTGAGCGGAGGAGGGATCAGATGAGCTCCGTGGCAAAGGTGATCCGGCGCGAATGGCTTGACTGGCCGTTTTTCGAGCCGCGTCATCATGCGATTGGCGATGCACTCGACCGCTTCGTGCAGTCGGGGGCCCTCGACAAGATCGATCACAGCGACATCGATGGCGCCTGCCGCAGGCTCGTGCGCGCGATGGGTGAGGCGGGGCTGCTCGATTGCGCGGTCGCGGCTCCCGATGGCGATGCAACGACAATCGATTCTCGCTCGATCTGCCTGTCGCGCGAGTCGCTCGCCTATGCCGATGGCCTCGCCGATTTCGCCTTCGCCATGCAGGGGCTCGGTTCAGGCGCGATTGCGCTCGGTGGTGCTGCGGAGCTGCGCAAGGCCGTACTGCCAAAGGTCCGCTCCGGCGAATGGCTTGCGGCCTTCGCGCTGTCCGAGAAGGTGGCGGGGTCGGACGTCGCGGCGATGTCCTGCACCGCGCGCGCCGACGGCAACGACTATGTCATCGACGGCGAGAAGACCTGGATCTCCAACGGCGGCATTGCCGACGTCTACACGCTGTTTGCGCGAACCGGCGAGGCGCCGGGTGCCCGCGGCATCTCGGCCTTTGTCGTCTTTCCCGATGATCCTGGCTTCGGCATCGCCGAGCGCATCGACGTCATCGCGCCGCATCCGTTGGCCACGTTGCGCTTTACCAATTGCCGGATCCCGGCGAGCCGCCGCCTTGGCACGCCGGGCAGCGGGTTCAAGCTCGCGATGCAGACGCTGGATATTTTCCGCGCATCGGTCGCGGCCGCTGCCCTGGGCTTCGCCCGGCGGGCACTCGAGGAGGCGCTATCGCACGCGCGCAGCCGGCACATGTTCGGCGCGACGCTGGGAGATCTGCAACTGACCCAGGCCGCGCTCGGCGACATGGCGACCGACACCGACGCTGCCGCGCTCCTGACCTACCGCGCGGCCTGGCGCCGCGATGTCCGGAAGCTTCCGACGACGCGCGAAGCTGCAATGGCAAAGCTGACCGCAACCGAGACCGCGCAGCGCGTCATCGACCGCGCCGTCCAGATGTTCGGCGGTCGCGGTGTGCGCAAGGGCGAGATCGTCGAAAGCCTCTATCGCGAAATCCGCGCGCTACGCATCTACGAGGGCGCGACCGAGGTCCAGAAGCTGATTGTCGCGCGCGACCTCTTGAAGCCGCGCTGAGAGAATTGAGAATTCCGCATGAGCACGATGAGAAAGCCGGAAGCCGGCGCGACCAGCGGTTTGCAGGTGCTTCAGCCCGGCGGCTGGCCGCAGCCGAAAGGCTATTCTAACGGTATGATGGCCGAGGGACGCCTTGTCGTGACGGGGGGTGTCGTCGGTTGGGACGTTGCGTGCCGATTTGCCGACGGGTTTGTCGCGCAGGTCCGGCTGGCACTCGAAAACATTGTCGCGATCCTGGCAGAGGGCGGCGCAGAGCCCCAACATCTCGTGCGCCTGACCTGGTATGTCGTGGACATGGACGAATACGTGTCCAATCTCAAGGCGCTCGGCAAAGTCTATCGCGAGGTCATCGGCACCCACTACCCGAGCATGGCGCTCGTGCAGGTCGTGCGCCTTGTCGAGCCCTCCGCGCGCCTCGAGATCGAAGCGACGGCCGTCGTGCCGCGCTGAGGAGCGCGCCTCCTCGGTGCCGCGCGAATTCGCGATCTGGATTGGCTTACGGCTTCCGTGAGAATTATTGCCCGTCTCAGCTCCCGCCGGAAGGCGACGGTTCGCGAAATCAAGCATTCGTAGCTCGGCGAGCGATCGAGTTGATGGCCGCGGTCCAGGCATCGCGATACGCATCGAGGCCCGCGATCGAAGCTGCAGGGACGGGCGCCGGCGCCGCAATGGGATAGCTTGGCGGCCAGTGCGCCAGCATTGCGGCGCCGCGCGCCGTGCCCGCCACGTCCTCCGCCGCAAAGACGCGCTGCTTCGGCCGCAATGCCCCGAGCGTCTGACAGAAGGCGAGATTGCCGGCGAAGGTCCCTTCGATGATCAGATCGCCGCTGGTCGCTCCCATGCGCGTCAGCATGAGATCGCCAACCAGGGCGCAATACAGCGTCGCCAGTGCGGTCTGATCGTGCGCCGCAACCTCGCCGCGAATTATGCCCTTGGTCGCCGCATAAGGTCCGCCCTGGCCGGAGAAGCAGGGCAGTGCCATCGCGCCGGAGCCAATGACGCGCTCAACCGCGTCGAGATCCGGATTGCCGCCGCCGCCCGCGATGACGGCGAATTCGCGTCCTCCCATGAAACGCCCGCAGGCGATGGGACGGCCGAGCGCGTCGACGTTGGCGAGCGTGTCATCGCGAGGGTCGAGCTGATCGAGCGAAAGGCCCACACACATCAGGATCACCCAGGTGCCGGTCGACAACACGGTGAACGGTGCCTGGCGCGAGATGAGGTAGGGCAGAAGTGAAGCGTTGGAATCGTGGATACCGCAAAAGACTTGCGTTTCAGGCGCGAGCCCGGTTAGGGCAGCGATGTCCGGCTGAATCGGACCGAGCGGGTCGAAGGCGCGGCGCAGCGGCGGCAGCAAGTGGTGGACGCCAAGAGCTTTGACGAGGCTCGAGACCTGTCCCTGCAGCGGCGCCCAGAGGTCCGTATGGGCGCCGAGCGAGGTGACTTCCGAGGCCGCGACACCGGTCAGGCGCCAAGCCCAATATTGCGGATAGCAAACGAAATACCTTGCTTTGGCGAAAAGATCCGGACGGCGCCACTTCTGATAGGCGAGCTGCCGGCCGAGATTGAGGCCGGCCGGTACTTTCGGCGACAGGCTCTCCAAAAAGGGCGGCCGCAGCCTAGCATAATCGGATTCGATCACTTCTACGCCCGCGAATTCGTAGTCCATGACGGGAGCAGCGAGCTTGCTCTCACCGATCAAAGCGCCGGCTGCGCCATGCGCGGTCGGAACGATCGCGCTGATCTGATGCATGAGCGCGGCCTCACGAAGCGCGTCGAGGAAGAAGTTCCAAGCGCTCTCAACATCTTCATGCGGATAGGGCGGGCCCGGCAGGACGCGGTTGGGCGCCGACTTTTCCCAGAGAAGCCGGCCGTCGTCGAACAAAGCAAGCTTTACGTTGGTCTTGCCGATGTCAAAAACTGCGACCGTCTGGCTCATCGTGAAGCTCAAGGCACATGGAACATCCCGGCAAGCAACGTCGCCATCGCGTTATAGCCGGCTCGTCGCGGCAATGACAACGAAGGCCAAGAGTGTGTCGCCCGGCCGCGTTCGACGGCCGGGCGACGAGCCCAAATCAGAAGTCGAAATCCTTGATGTTCTGTTTCGTGAAGATGAAGGGCGCCCCAAGCAGAATTTCGCTGCCGTTGACGACGTTCAGCTTGCCGAGCTTGCCGGCTTCGACCGAGGTCGCGCCGGGTTTCAGCTTGCCGTCGACCACAGCGCGCATCACGTAGGTTGCTGCATAGCCAAGATCGACCGGGTTCCACAGCACGACGGACTTGACGCAGTCGGCGTTGACATAGGGCTTCATCGCGTTGGGCGTGGCGAGGCCGACCACCGCGACCTTGCCGCATAGCTTAGCTTTGGTCACGGCTTCCGCCGAAGCGGGCGTCGCGACCGAGGTCATGCCGAAAAGACCGGAGAGCTTGTCGCCATATTTGTTGATCAGTGTCGTCGCCTGGTTGAAGGAGAGATTGTTGTCCTCCTGCGCTTCGACCGTCTCGAGCCATTTCAGCTTGGGATGGCACTTCTGCGCGTAGGCCCACATTTCGGCGATCCAGCGCGCCTGATTTGGAGTCGTGAAGGTCGAGGTGACGATCGCGAAGCTCTTGTCCTCGCCGGCCTCGTTGGCCATCGAGTCGATCATCGCCTTGGCGATGCCGTTGAACTCGGCCTGGTTGACGAACCATTCGCGCGCATTCGGTGTTGAGTTGGCGTCATAGCCGACGACATGAATACCCTTCGAGAGTGCTTTCTTCAGAACCGGCGCGATCGCTACCGGATCGTTGGCTGCGAAGAGAATGCCGTCGACGCCGCTGGTGATGTAATTGTCGATGAACTTGATCTGCTCGTCGATCTTGGCTTCGGTCGGGCCGTCGGTCTTCGCTGCGACGTTGCCGAGCGCCTTGGCGGCGTCCTGCATGCCTTTCGTGGTCGCATTGAAATAGCCGATGCCGATCAGCTTCGGCACGTCGACCAGCGAGATCGGCTTGCCGGCCTTGTCGGGCGCATTGGTGGGTTGGCCACCATCGTAAGGTTTGGCCGCAGGCGCGGCGCTGGCCTCGCCAGCCGAACAGGCAAGCGGATTGACCGGTAGATCGTCCGCGCCGTCCCATCTCTTCTCCGCCGCATAGGCCGTCCCGGCCAGCAGCGTCGCGCTCATCAGCGCTATGGCTAATCCGAATTTCATGCTCTTCCTCCCACGTTGCAGCCGCTTTGTGCGGCCTTAAGAAACGGAACGTCAGACGCCGCGGCGTCGCTGGAGCAAGCTCGCGACAAGTGTCGACAGGATCAGCACCGTGCCGATCACGACAATCGTAGCATCGCCCTTGACGCCGGTCAGCGCGAGCCCATTTTTCAGAAGCTGGATCATTGCGAGGCCGACGACGGTGCCCCAGATCGTGCCGACGCCACCGAATATGCTGGTGCCTCCGAGCACCACCGTCGCGATCACGTCGAGCTCATAGCCAATACCCATGTCGGAGCGCGTCGTCGTCACGCGCGAGACGAGGACGACGGCGGAGAGTCCCGCCATCAAGCCGGACAAAGTGTAGATGATTAGCTTGGCGCGATCGACCGGCAAGCCGGAAAAGCGGGCGGCGGTTTCGTTGTTGCCGATCGCATAGAGTGTGCGGCCGAAAGTCGTGCGGTCGAGCGCAATCCCGGCGACGACGATCGCGATCAACAGCAGCCAGAGCTGCGCCGGCACGCCGAAGAGATCGGACTGGCCGATGAAATAGAACCATTCCGGATACCCGCGCACCGAGCGAGCCTGGCTTATGCCCTCGGCAAGGCCGCGATAGAGCGCGAGCGTCGCGATTGTCATGATCAACGGCGGCACTCTGAGCCTGGTGATACCAAGGCCGTTGAAGAAGCCGGCGGTAGCGCCGACGACGAGCGTGAAGGCGATTGCCAGGGGCAATGGAAAACCGAAGGTCTTCCATGAATAGCCAAGCAAGATAGCGCAGAGCCCGACGATCGAGCCGACCGAAAGATCGATGCCGCCGGTGATGATGATGAAGGTCATAGGCAGGGCGATGAGCCCGACTTCGGTCGTCAGCCGGCCCTGATTGAGCAGATTGTCGAGCGTCAGAAAGCGATTGTTCAGTGTGCCGAGAATGATCAACGCGACGAAGAGGATCAGCGCCAGCATGGTCTCGTGTCGCAGGAGCCACCAGGGGGCGACGCGCTTCGCGATCTGGGGAAGGGGGATTTCGCTCATTGCGCTCATGCTCTGGCCATGCGCCGGCGCCGCAAGATATCGGCGATGACGGTTATAAGAATGAGCACGCCCTGCACTGCGCGGATCCAGTACGGCGAGACGTCGGTGAACACAAGCGCGCTGGCGATCTCGGCGATCAGAATCGCGGCGAGAGTAGAGCCGATCACAGTGCCGACGCCGCCGAGAATGCTGACGCCGCCGACGACCGACGCAGTGATGATCGTCAATTCGAGATTCGGCGGCACGGTCGATTGTATGACGCGGAGTTGCGTCGCATAGAGCAGGGCCGCGACGCCCGCGAAGAAGCCGTGCAGCGCGAAAACCATCACCGTGGCCCGCGGCGGCGAGATACCACAGAGACGCGCCGCCTCCGCGTTGCCGCCTACTGCGTAGATCGCACGGCCCGGCGCCGAATAGCGCATCCACCAGGCGGCAAAGAGCGTCGCGACGATCATGAGAAACACTGGCATCGGCACGGCGTCGAAAAGCTCGATGTTGGCGAGATGGAAGCTGTCGGGTAGATCGGTGATCCACTTGCCGCCAGTGACGCCGATCAGCCCGCCTTTGAGGATGGAGAGCATGCCGAGCGTCACGACGATGGCTGGAATGCGCAGATACGCGATGATGGCGCCCTGAAAGGCCATCACGAGGATGCCGACGACGAGCGGCGCCAGCCAGGTGATGATGATCGGCGCGCCTTCCACCGCCAAAGTGCCGCTGACGGTCGCCAGGACGCCGATCAGCGAGCCGACGGAAATGTCGATGTTGCCGGAGATGATCACCATCGACATACCGACCGCGGCGACCGCGATATAGGCGTTGCCGAGCAGAACGTCCGAAAGATTGCGCATCGCCAGAAAGCGCGGATTGTAAAGGCCGACGATGATCGCGAGGCCGATCACTGCGATGGCCAGCAAGGCCTCCTGCGAGGCCAGCGCCTTGAGTAGCCGCCGTGGGCTGGCTTCGGCGTGGATTAATGTCGTCGCGGTCATGCCACTTTCTCCGCGCTCTTGTGGCTGCCCATCATCGCCGCGCCGACCGTTTCCTGCGTTGCGTCTTCGCGCAAGAACTCCGCGACGATACGACCTTCACGCATGACGAGCACGCGGTCGCTCATCCCGAGCACTTCGGGCAACTCGCTCGAAATCATCAGGATCGCGAGCCCCTGTGCCGCGAGCTCGCCCATCAGGCGATGGATCTCCGCCTTAGCCCCGACATCGATGCCGCGTGTAGGCTCGTCAAGAATTAGCAGCTTCGGCTTATTGGCGAGCCATTTTCCGAGCACGATCTTCTGCTGATTACCGCCAGAGAGCTTGCCCGCAATCTGCTCGAGCGAGCTCGTCTTGACCGCAAAGCACTTGACGCCGTCGCTGGCCAGCTTGCGCTCAGCGGCGCGATCGATAAAGCCGCCGAATGCGACCTTGCCTAGCGCGGCGAGGCTGAAGTTCTCGCGCACCGTCATCGGCCTCACCAGCCCCTGCGTGCCGCGGTCTTCCGGCACATAAGCGATGCCGAGCGTGCGGGCCTGCGCGGGGGAACGGATGTAGACTGCCTGGCCGCGGATTTTGATTTCGCCACCTTCGGCAGGCGTCACACCGAAGATCGTCTGCGCCAGCTCGCTTCGGCCCGAGCCAACAAGGCCGGCAAGGCCGACGATTTCGCCGGCGCGCACGGTAAGGCTGATCCTTTTGGTGAGCGGCCGCCGCTCGAGATCTTTGACCTCCAGCACCGGTCCGCCGATCGGAAGCGTGATCTTCGGAAACAGGCTTTCGATCTTGCGGCCGACCATCAATTGCACGAGTTCGGCTGCCGCCGTGTCAGCGACGCGCTTGGTGGCGATATGCGCCCCGTCACGCAGCACGGTGACACGATCGGCGATCGCGAAAATCTCGTCGAGCCGGTGGCTGATATAGATCACCGCGACGCCGCGCGCCTTCAGCTTGCGCACAATATCGAAGAGCCGGGTGACGTCGTATTCGGTCAGGGCCGCGGTCGGCTCGTCCATGATCAAGATGCGGGCATCTTGCGACAGAGCGCGCAGGATTTCGACGCGCTGGCGATTGCCGACGCTGAGCGAGCCGACGACGCGGTCGGCGTGCAGGTCGTGAATCTCCAGTGCAGCGAGCAGATGTCTCGTCTTTTCGCGCATTGCGCGCCAGTCGAGCCGGCCGAGCCCCGCACGCGGCGCATGGCCCATGAAAACGTTTTCGGCGACGCTGAGCTCAGGAAACAGCAGCAGCTCTTGATAGATCGTCGCAATGCCAGCGCGCCTGGCGTCGTCCGGCCGCGCGAGATTGACTGGCTTGCCGTCGACGATCACCTCGCCGCGGTCGGGCGGAAACACGCCGGAGACAATCTTGATCAAGGTCGATTTGCCGGCGCCGTTCTCGCCAAGCAAGGCGTGGACCTCGCCCTTTGCGACGTTGAACGAGACGCCCGAAAGCGCGTTCACACCCGGAAAGGACTTCTCGATGTTGTACACCGAAAGGCGAGGCGGCGCGGCGGTTTCGCGAAGGGCTTGATCGTTCGCCATCGCTTCAAGCCGCCGCGATAGCGTCGGCGCCGGTCGCGACGACGACATGAATGCCCTGTTCGCGCAACATGTCGAGCGCGGCGCCCGGTGCGTCGGCGTCGGTGATCAGCGTGTGGATGCGCGACAGCGGGCAAACGACAAGGCTGCCGCGCTGGTTGAATTTTGAGGAATCGGCGAGGACGGTCAACTTGTTGGCGCGCTTCAACAGCTTGGACTCGGCACGAGCGAGCAGGGGATCGCCCTCGATGACGCCGAGCGGCCCGATCGAGATCGCGCTCATGAACATGCGCGTAGCCGAATAATGCTGGATCGCGTCCTCCTCGAAGGGTGAGACGATCATGCCCTGCTCGCGATAGACCTCGCCGCCCGGCAGAGCGACGCGGCATTTCGATTTGTGGATCAGCACTTCGGCGAGCGGGTAAGAATTGGTCAGCACTTTCAGGTGCCGCTCGCGCAGATATTCACCCATTTGGTAAGTGGTCGTGCCGCCATTGATGATGATCGTCTCGCCGTCGGCGCAGAGCGCGACGGCCGCCTTGGCGATCGCCCGCTTGGCATCGATGTTGAGCGTCTGGCTGACATCGAAAGAGCGGGTCGCAAGGGAGAGGACGTCGCCCTGCGCATTGGTTGCGTCGGACAATGTCTCAAGCCCGCCATGCACCCTGATCGCGACGCCCTGCCCGGCGAGACTGGCGAAGTCCCGCCGGATGGATGCTTCGGAGGCGCCCGTCGCGCGGCAGGCATCGGCGATGCGCACTAGCGACCGCTCTCGCAAGAGCGCCTTGATGACCTGCCAGCGTTCTCGCTCGTGCACGTCGATCTTCCTCCCCTTGCCCGTAAATTGGTCATGCTCCCGAGGACGGGTCAACTCCAAACTTTCAAGATCGATCATTATCGCGCTGCATCAATCATGCTGCATCGCGATGACGGGCATCCATGATTGACCGTGATCGAATGTCGGACATAAGCTGGCTTCAAACGAAGCACAGGAGAACGTCCAATGAGCGAGGCTGCGGGCATGCCGTTGCCCAATCTATGGGACGACGCCGTCGCCGCCGGGCTCGATGAGCCGGGCCAGTTGCTGTATCGCTCGAATTTGCTCGGGGTCGATCTGCGCATCACCAATTTCGGCGGCGGCAACACGTCGGCCAAGGTCGATGCGCGGGATCCGCTGACCCGCGCGAACGTTCGCGTCCTTTGGGTCAAGGGCTCGGGCGGCGACCTCGGCTCGATGAAGCGCGACGGCTTCGCGACGTTGTACCTCGACAAGCTCGAGAGCCTGAAAGGTCTCTATCGGGGTCTCGCCGAAGAGGACGAGATGGTCGCTTTGTTCAATCACTGCACCTTCGATCTCAATCCGCGCGCGACCTCGATCGATACGCCCTTGCACGCCTTCGTGCCGCATCGCCATGTCGATCACGTCCATGCGGACGCGGTGATCGCCGTCGCCGCCTCGGCCGATGCTGAGCGGCTGACCAGAGAGGTTTTCGGCGGGAAGCTCGGTTTCTTGCCGTGGCAGCGGCCGGGCTTCGATCTCGGCTTGAAACTCGGCGAGATGGCCTCGCGACATCCAGAGTATGTCGGCGTGATCCTCGGAGGCCACGGGCTCTTTACGTGGGCCGAGACGTCGAAAGCCTGCTACGAGACGACCTTGCGTATCATTCAGCAGGCCGCCGACTGGCTTGCGGCGCATGAGCAGAAGCCTTCCTTCGGGGGCACCAAGGTCGAAACGGCCGCGCCGGAAAAGCGCTGCGACGTCGCGGCCATACTGATGCCGCTGATCCGCGGCAAGATTTCCGCCGACGAGCGCAAGATCGGTCATTTCACCGACGCGCCGGAAGTGCTGGAATTCGTCAACTCCAATTCGCTGACGAAGCTGGCGCCGCTCGGCACGTCGTGCCCGGATCACTTTCTGCGCACCAAGATCAGGCCGCTGGTTCTCCCTTACGATCCGGGCCGCGACAACCTCGACGAGGTGATCGCCGGTCTCGACGATCTGCTCGCCGCCTACAGGCGCGATTACGCCGCCTATTACGAGCGCTGCAAACATCCGGATTCGCCGGCTATGCGCGATCCCAACGCGGTCGTGTATCTTGCGCCGGGGATCGGCATGTTCACCTTCGCCAAGGACAAGGCTACGGCCCGCATCGCCGGCGAGTTCTATGTCAACGCGATCAACGTCATGCGCGGTGCCTCGGGTGTCAGCGCCTATGTCGGCCTTGCCGAACAAGAGGCCTTCAACATCGAATATTGGCTGCTTGAAGAAGCCAAGCTCCAGCGTTTGCCCAAGCCGAAGCCGCTGGCCGGACGGATCGCCTACGTAACCGGTGGCGCCGGCGGCATTGGTGGGGCAACCGCGCAGCGGTTGCTCGACGAAGGGGCCTGCGTCGTCGTCGCCGATATCGACGAGGAAGCGTTGAAAGAGCGCGTCGCGGCGATCGCGAAACGCTATGGCCGCGACGCGGCGGTCGGCGTGAAGCTTGACGTGACCGACGAGGCGGCGGTGATCGCCTCGTTCGAAGAGACCGCGCTCGCCTTTGGCGGCGTCGACATCGTCGTCTCGAATGCCGGCATTGCCTCGGCGTCGCCGGTCGAGGACACAAGTCTTGCACTTTGGCAGAAGAACATGGACGTTCTCGCGACGGGCTATTTCCTTGTGTCGCGCGAGGCGTTTCGGCTGCTGCAGCGCCAGAAGACCGGCGGTACTATCATCTTCGTTGCCTCGAAAAATGGCCTCGCCGCTTCGGCGGGCGCTTCGGCCTATTGCGCTGCCAAGGCGTCCGAGATCCATCTCGCCCGCTGCCTGGCGCTGGAGGGCGCAGCGCACGGCATCCGCGTCAACACGGTCAATCCCGACGCGGTATTGCGCGGCTCAAAAATTTGGGAAGGCGAGTGGCGCCAACAACGCGCGGCGTCCAACAAGGTCGGGGAAGACCAGCTCGAAGAAGTCTATCGCCAACGCTCGATGTTGAAATTGTCGGTCTTCCCCGGGGACATTGCCGAGGGCATCTACTTTTTCGCTTCCGATCTTTCGGCCAAATCGACCGGCAACATCCTCAATATCGATGCCGGCAATGCCCAGGCGTTCACGCGATGAGCGCGCCATTCTCGATCAGCGCCGATTTCATTGCCGACCACAACGCGCGGCTCGACGGCGCGACGACGGAGGACTATCACGCGCTTGAGCGCACGCTGGCGCGGCGCGGGATCGATGCCGAAGCGCTGGTCCGGAAGGTGACGGACTTCGGCGTTGCCATTCCGACCTGGGGCGTCGGTACCGGGGGCACGCGCTTCGCCCGCTTTCCGGGCCCGGGCGAACCGCGCAACGTCTTCGAGAAGATCGATGATTGCGCAGTCATCCATCAATTGGCGCGGGCGACGCCGGCCGTTTCGCCGCATCTTCCGTGGGACAAGGTCGATGACAGTGCGGCGTTGCGCGAAAAAGCTGCGGCGCATGGCCTTGCCTTCGACGCGGTCAACTCCAACACGTTCCAGGATCAGCCCGGGCAAGCGCTCTCTTACAAGTTCGGTTCGTTGTCGCATACGGACAAGGCGGTGCGCGACCAGGCCGTTGCGCACAACATCGAATGCATCGAGATCGGCCGCAAACTCGGTTCGAAAGCGCTGACGGTCTGGATTGCCGATGGTTCGAACTTCGCCGGCCAGTCTAGTCTGAACAAGGTCCTCGACCGCTATATCGACGCAATGCGTGAGATCGTTGCGGCGCTGCCCGCCGACTGGCGCGTGTTCCTCGAGCACAAGTTCTACGAGCCGGCCTTCTATTCCACGGTGATCCCGGATTGGGGCACCAGCTTCGCCGCCGCGCAGGAGCTCGGGCCCAAGGCCTATTGCCTCGTCGATCTCGGCCATCATGCGCCGAACGTGAATATCGAGCAAATCGTCGCTCGGCTGGTTCGCTTCAAGAAGCTCGCGGGCTTCCATTTCAACGATTCAAGATATGGCGACGACGATCTCGATAGCGGCTCGGTCGATCCGTTTCGGCTGTTTCTGGTCTTCAACGAGCTGATCGACGCCGAGCGCCGCAAAGCGGAAGGCTTCGCGCCCGCTTATATGATTGACCAGTCGCATAACGTCACTGATCCGATCGAGAGCCTGATGCAATCGGCAATCGAATTGCAGCGTGCTTATGCGCAGGCTCTGATCGTCGATCGCGCGGCGCTCGAAGCTGCGCAAGAGACGAATGATGCGCTCGGTGCGCATCTCGAATTGAAACGCGCCTTCACGACAGATGTCTCGCCGCTCCTCGCCGCCGCTCGCCTGCGCACAGGCGGAGCGATCGCGCCAATAGCGGCGTATCGCGCCTCCGGTTATCGGGCGCAAACAGCGAAGGAGCGCCCCGCCGTCGCCGGGACTTCGGTGGGCATCGTCTAAATTAGGCGCTGCGACTTTGTGCTCGGACGAGAGCGTGGCGCCTGCTTCATGTGTCGATCATGGCCACGTAGTCCATATGAAGAGTGATTGGTCCCTTCGATCCGTCCAGAATGACGCGGAGACTCTTCGGGTAGTATCCAGCCCTGATCACGGTCCCGGTCCTTGCAGCCAAGCGAGGACCGGCTCCCGGCTTCACCTGAATCCGTGAGCCCGGTGGAAACTTGAGTTCGGCTTGGACCGATCCTGCCATGACATCCTCGGCAGCGAATGAGCTAGTTCTACTCGAAGAGTTCGCGAACGCGTGCGCTGTGAACGAGGGGTACGCAGGCAGGCGGGAAGTTCGATCGCGGGCGAGACAAAAATGGCAGCTGTCGTACTTCGGCGATAAAAAGAGGTCTCGGACAACAGTGCTGAAAAGACCAAATCATCCGATGCCCAACTGCAGTTCCTAATTCTCTCCGCGTGCTCAACTTCAGCGCCACAATACCTGCTCAACACCAAATCCGCGCCATGAACTCGCATCCGGCCCCCGACGTCCCGGACTGAATCACGGAAACGCTTCGGTGAAAACATCCTTCGTCGGGAGTAATCCGGAGCCATAAATCCAGCCGGTTCGCTTCAACCAACTGCGCGCGATCGCCGGCACCCGAAACGGGCAACGTATTGTCGGCTGTCCGCTGTCGTCTTCGCTCGCTCCCGGAGCGTTAGGTGAACGGTATGATCGTAGATGCGAATGCTCCATTAGAGGTACCTCGCCTGGCCATTCTGCTGGTCTGCTCCCGGTGTAATTCGAGCGGCTCAATCAGGTTGTGAACGTCGGCCATGCACGGAGACGGGGCGCATCTCACGCGCGGCTCTCACCTCAGACTACTGATGCTGCTGGAGAAACGCCTGGAAAGGATGCATCGCGCAAATTGCGGCGCAATTGGGCGCCCAACTTTTCGGCACAATAATCCCTTGGTTCCGCCTGATCGAACCGAGATTCCTGCCTCAAACGTAAACATACGTTCACCCGCAATGAGAGGCCGGTTGCACTCAGACTTGGAGGTGCTGGGGGCACTCACCACGATAGGGGAAGCGATTTGACACTACACTACACCGCAGGTAACAACATCAATGCGCAAGGTACCTACGCGCCAGCCGCGGCTGGCTTCAACCTGGCCGATGTTTCGTCGGTAGACGAGTTGAATGCATTGCCGTCTGGCGTGCGCGGCATGGTCTACCTTGACCAGGGGGACGGCGTCACCCAGAGCTTCATGGATGCTGTGAAGCCCTACATCGGAAATCCGAAAGTCTACGGCTTCTATCTCAAGGATGAGCCGGATCCGACGGGACAGTACAATACGCTGGTGACGGCGGCCAACCTCAAGGCTGAGTCGGACTACATCCACGCCAACGTTCCCGGCGCAAAGACCTTCATCACCATGATGAACATGGGGTCTTCGGAAAATCCGACGTTCGCGAATACTTACAACCCGACCAACACCCACATCGATCTGTTCGGCATCGATCCGTATCCGGTGCGATCGGACATGAGCACGGTCGATTACAGCATGATCGACAAGGCCGTGACCGCCGCCGAATCCGCGGGGATTTCGGCGGACCACATCGTCCCGGTGTTCCAGACCTTCGGCGGCGGCAACTGGGCCGATGACAGCGGAGGCCACTACGTGATGCCGACGGCTGCGCAGGAACAGACGATGCTCGCTCATTGGGCGGCGGCCGTTCCAAATCCGGCCTTCGACTACGCCTATGCGTGGGGCTCGCAGAACGGCGACACGGCACTTGAGGGCTCGTCGGCACTTCAGAGCGTGTTTCTGCAGCACAACACCGCTACGAGCACGACGCCGGCCGGAGGCACCAGCGGAAGCTCGACGGTCAGTTCGGGCGGCAGCACGACACCCGTGACCGGTTCGAGCGGTGGTACAACCACCGGCTCGAGCGGCGGTACCACCACCGGTGGCACGACCACGGGCTCGACCAGCGGCAGTTCGTCCGGTGGTTCGACATCGACGACGACCGATGGTCAGTACCATCATCACCATCACGGGCTCGATTTTTCGCAGCTTGCGACGAGCGCACCGACAGCCTCGTCGGCAATCGTTCCGACGTCGACAACGCCGATTGCGACTGCGAGCGGAAGCGGTGCAACGGATGCCACTTCGACCCACACGGATGCCGCGACTCATATGGCAGATCTGATCAGTCATCACACTGACCATCACGCGTGGCACTTCTGATCTGAGAGACCGTTTTCGTCAACAGAGACATACGCGGGGCACGCCCCGCGTATGAGAATTGCCTAGGGGATCGCTTGCTGCCGCAGTGGCCGCGGGCCGGGGTGCCATTCTGCGCAAGGCGGAATGTTGGAATGCGAGCGATCGCGCTCGATCACATGCAAAATTTCAACTGCTTGCCGCTGCCCGTCCAAGGGCCGCCCGGATATGCACATGTACGCTTCGGCAAAGGTTTCCGCGCTCGCGGATGGATTCCGTCAGATACGTCCTGGCCTGCTTGCGGCCGGTGGACTATCTATCTTCATAAACCTGCTGGTGTTCGTTTCGCCGCTCTACACGATGCAGATCTACGACCGCGTGCTGACCAGCCGGAACGGAATGACCCTCCTGCTGCTCTCGCTGATCGCGCTCGCGGTATTTGTCAGCTATGCGGCACTCGAGCATTTTCGCAGCCGGGTCCTGGTGCAAGTCGGCCTGCAGTTCGACCAGCTCCTTTCCGGGGAAGTCTTCGAGACCGCGCTCGGCCATTCCCTGAGCACGAGCAGCTCGCATCACGTCCAACTGCTTCGTGACGTGGACACTCTGCGCGAGGTCCTGTCGGGTGGTGTGATCACGTCGTTGATGGACGTGCCGTGGACACCGATATTCCTGGCAATATGCTTCCTGCTTCATCCTTTGATTGGCTTGGTCGCTTTGACCGGTGCGGTTGCCATTCTCTTTCTGGCCTTCCTCAATGAGCGCGCCACCAAGGCGCCGCTCATTGCGGCCGCGTCGAAAAACCTTCATGCCCTGGACCGATTGACATCCTCGCTACGCAACGCCGAGGCCATCCGTGCGTTGGGAATGGGACCCGCCGTGCGCAACGCCTGGAGCTCGACACATGGCGAGGCGCTTCTCGACGGCGCCCGCGCGGGCGAACGCGGTGGCACGCTCCTTGCGATCTCCAAATTCCTGCGGATGGCACTCCAGGTGTCGATCATGGGAGTAGGAGCCTATCTCGCAATTCAGCAGGAGATCTCGGGAGGCGTTCTGTTCGCGGCTTCGCTCATCATGGGGCGCGCGCTTGCACCGGTGGAAGCGGCCGTATCGCAATGGAAGGCTCTCGTCGTCGCGCGTACGTCGTATGCGCGGCTCGACGCCGCGCTTCGAACTCGGGCTTCAGAGCGCCCGCCAACCAAGTTGCCGCCACTGGCTGGTGAGGTTTCGGTCGAAGCCGTCACGGTGCTCGTACCCGGATCCCAAATGCCGGCGGTCGCAGATGTTTCTTTCCACTTGGCCCCCGGTGAGATCGTTGCAGTAGTCGGACAGTCTGGCTCCGGGAAATCGTCGCTGGCACGGGCTCTTGTCGGCTCTTGGCCCGTCGTCCGCGGTTGCGTGCGCATCGATGGGAACGACACAAGGCATTTCGATCCTAATTTCCTTGGGCAACGCCTAGGGTATCTTCCGCAGGACGTCGAGCTGTTCGCCGGCACGGTGCGTGACAATATCGCTCGCTTTCGCGACGACGCGACGGATGAATCGGTCATCGAGGCTGCGCAACTGGCGTCCGCGCATGCCATGATTCAGCGGCTTCCGAAGGGCTATGACACCGTCGTCGGCGATAACGGGGCCGGTCTTTCGGGCGGTCAGCGGCAGCGCATCGGGTTGGCGCGCGCGCTGTTCGGCAGGCCCGTGCTGGTCGTGCTCGACGAGCCGAATGCCAATTTGGACGGCGATGGCGACCGCGCACTCGCAGATGCGATCCAGACGCTCCGGAAGCACCGCGTAACGGTCGTGATCATCAATCACCGCCCCAACCTGCTCGCCCTGGTCGACAAGATCGTCTTCATGCACGAAGGACGCCTCGGGCGGGTCGGAACACGCGACGAACTTCTTCCCGTGCTGCTGGGGCAGGCGGTCACGCCGATGCATCGCGATGCGCGAGCGCCGGGTGAGCACCGTCACCAAGTCGAAGCTCATCATCGCGCCGACGGCGCTCCCCTCAACGCGCCTCTTGCGAAGCCGGTGCGCGCAGCTCACGCGACGAGGCAATGATGGACAACATGATGTCGGTCAAAGAAGCCTCTCCTCAAAATGAATTCACGGAGCTTCTGAAGCGCTTGAGCGCGAGCGGCAGGCCTCGGGCGCGCCACATCCTGTCCGACGCCATAGCCAATTTGCGGTCACTGGCAAGGCGGCTTCCTCGTCTTGCGATGGCCATTGGGCCGTTGCTTTCGCTGTGGGGCTCGGGGCAAGCCGCTGGTGGCCCGTCCGGCGATTGGCACACTCCAGCGAGGCGGGGCTTCGCCATCGTGTTCTTCACATTCGTCGTGTTTGGCGGTTGGGCCGCCCTGGCCTCGATCGATGGCGCCGTGGTGGCGACGGGCTCGGTCGTGGTCGAGAGCGACAAGAAGGCCGTGCAGCACCTTGAAGGCGGCATCGTTCAAAGTCTGATGGTGACCGGCGACGCTCATGTCGCAGAAGGGCAGGTCCTGTTGCGACTCGATTCAACCCAGGAACGGGCGAAGGAGGGGATCGCGCGCTCGGCCGTTTATTCGGCGATTGGCGAGGAGGCGCGCTTACAGGCAGAAGCCGAGGGACGCGATAAGATCACGTTTCCCGCCGAACTGACTCAGAATGCTTCCGACCCATCGGCGCAGCGCGCGATGGGCGACCAGAAGCGGCGTTTTGACGAACGCCGCGCCGCGCGAAAAATCGAGGTATCGATTCTTGAAGAGCGCATTGCGCAGGCGCAGCGGCAGATTCAGGGAAATGATGCGCAAAGCAAGGCGACACGGGCGCAGTTCGATAGCGTGAGCCAGGAATATGCCAAGCTCAAGCCGCTCGCCGATCAGGGGATCGTCGCGTTCGCCCGTGTCGCCACCCTCGAGCGCAGCAAGTCCGAGCTCGATGGCAAGATCGGCGCCTACGAGGCCGATATCGCCCGCTACGGGCGCGTGATCGACGAGTCGCGGTTGCAGATCGAGCAGGTCGGACAGAAAGTCCTGGAGGAAGCGACCGGAAAGCTGACCGAGACGAGGGCGCAACTTGCCGACGCGCGCGAGAAGCTGCGGGCCGCTGACGATGTTCTGGCTCGGATGGAGGTGCGTGCACCGCGTTCCGGACGCATTGTGAATTTGAAAGTCCATACGGTGGGAGCGGTGATCAGGGCCGGCGAGGTCCTGATGGAGGTCGTGCCCGACAACGACGTGCTCGTGGTCGCGGCGAAAGTGTCGTCCCTTGATATCAATCATGTACAGGTCGGGTTGCCCACGGAAATCCGGCTTCCTTCGTTCAAGGCGCGCTCCACCCCGATCGCCGTCGGCGAAGTTCTCTCGATCGCAGCCGATGCGGTTCGCGATGAAGCGACGCATCAACCCTATTACGAGGTCAAGGTCTCGGTGCAGGTGGCAAAATTCCCCGAGACGATCCGGGAAAAGCTCAAGCCGGGGATGATGGCCGACGTTCTCATCGCGACCGGGGAACGCACCGTGCTGGCCTATCTCACACAACCGATGACGGACGCGATACGTCGCGGCATGCGGGAGAACTAGTGCGCCGAAGGGAGGAGCGAGGGAGAGAACCGATCTCCGATCAGGTGGGGCGCTTCCTCACGAACCAGACCAATTGCAGGCCGTCGCGAGCTTGCGTCGGACGGAATCCAGGCCGACCAGGTCAAACGTGTTTTCGTATGGGAGAGTCTTTCCCGCGTAGACCTTGATCAGGAGCCGGCCGCCCTCCGGCATCGCGCGCAACAGGCGAACGGCGTCACCCTGAAAGGTAAGACTTCTGCCTCCCTCCGTCGCGCGCCAGCGCTCTTCGACGGATGGCTCGTCGTTGATCTGGTACGCGACCTTCACCTCGGTCTCTGGAGGCTGCTTCCAGGATGGCGAGGTGGGTATTGTCAGCTCGGTCCGACTGCCGCGACAGCGGATCGCGATCGAGGAGGGGGCATCCTTCGTGGCTCGACGTCCCATGGTCTGCGCCGAGATCTGCGGCTTGTAGTCCACCGGCGAGGTCGTCTCGCTGATGATCCAGTCCAGCCCTCGAGGTGGTGCCGTTGTGGTCGGTTCTGCCGCCTCACTCAGCAAATTGTCGACGCATTTCAGCCGTTCCATTCCTTGGAACCGGGCACATTCCTTCAACCGATCGGTAGCATCGCCCGCCTGTGCGCGGGTCGGCAGGCTTAGACTTGCGAATGTAATCAAAGCCACGGCAACCGTGCCCTTCATCGTGACAGTCCCACCGTCGCGCCCGGTGAGCGATCGAGCCATTCCTGTGCGGGGCCGAACCGGGCGAGGCCGGGCACGTTGGCGCGGAGGCTCACATCCTTCCATTTCGGATCGAAGCCGGGCGACTGCAGGCGGTCGAGCCGGCCGAACAACTGATCCACGAAGCGGGCCATGCGCACGTAGCGGTCGGATTGTTTCGGCCAGTTGTAGCCTGCCAAAATGGTGGGGACCGCGATGGTTGAGATGCGTTCTCCTTTCGACACGAGGCTCGGATAGTCCGCCGAGTCGATCGCTGACGGGAGATAGTAGTCCTCGAATCGTGAATCGTATTCCACCGGCAGGAACTTGAATCCCGGCTCCCAACGCCCCTTCAGAAACGCATCGACCGGCTTCGACGTGATGAACACAACCGCCGCGATTTCCCCGCTCTTCATCTGCTGCAATGCGACCTGATGGGGAATGAACATCTTCTCGACATTCAACCCCAGCCGGCTGAAGATCAACGGACCGGAATAAGCGGCCGCTGTGCCTTGCGTGTTGAAGTTGACCTTCTTACCCTTGAGGTCATCGAGCGACTTGATCTCGGGGCGCACGAAGACGTGCAGTTCAGCTGGAAAAAGGTTGAGAATGTAGACGATTCGCCGGTCGATCGACGGGACTTGGGCCTTGTACTCGTCGAGGGCGTCCGTATTGATGATCGCCGCATCCACCCCCCGCAGATAGAGCAGCGAATTGACGTTCTCCGTCGCGCCGGTCGTCACGATCGGGATGACGTGGAGCTTGTCTTCCTCGTTGACGACGCGGGCGATCTCCGCCGCAAGTCGAAGCGGAGCACCCTCGATGAGACCGCCTGCGAGCCCGACGGTCCAAGCATTAATGCGCTCTTTTGCGATCATGTCGGCGTTCTTTGCCGGTGCCGCGGCTGGCGCTGCAGGAGTCCTGACAGACTGGGCGCTCGCCGCCATTTGCAGCCCGACCAGCGCCGATAAAATTGCGGACGCGAACTTGATCATGCCCATGTGTCGTTCTCCGTCGTCTGGCTGCTTCGAGATCTGGTGCGACGCTACTTCAGCGCCTTGATGCGCTCCTCTGCATCGTCAATGCCGCCGGCCTTTGCTCTTTGATACAAGTCGCGCGCTTTGGTCCGATCGCCCGCGACGCCGCGCGCACGCCACGATTCCAGCACGGGCGGATCATAGGTCTCCGCAAGCATGAAGGCGGCCTGCGCGCTGCCGCGCGCAAGAGCCAACTCCAGCAATTGGCGAGCGCTGCTGATGTCGACCTGCCGGAGCAACGCAGTCGCCCGTGCAAGCAGCCTCTGCTCGTCTGCGGGGGCGCGGGGCGTCGCGCTCGCTCGAGCAGAGCGCTCCGATGCCGCAGCGACTTTCGAGCCCGGATCCGCGGGTGGGGCGCGATTTGTCGTTTGCGCCTGCAATGTCGATGAGCCAGGTTTCGAGGTAGATTGTGGGTTGGAGGCGACCGTCCGGGCGGTGTCCTGCTCGCGCGAGCGGCCTCCTTCCTCGCCGTTAGGAGCGAGAACGGGCGCACGCTCCTGTGCGGTCCGCTCCGGCGGCCGATTTGCGGAGGAAGCCGCTGCGGCCAATTTTCCGTTCGCATCCGCGAGCTGGACCCTGGCCGATGCAAGCTCTTGTGCGAGATCGTCGGCGCGCTTGCGCTCACTGACGAGGGCATCGTTCTGCTTCGCAGCCGTCGCGTTGAGGTCCGTGACCCTGAGGATCTCGGCATAGGCAGCGGCGAGGCCCGCAGAACGTTCCTCGACCTCTTTCCGCGTGGAGGTCAGCTCGCGAAGGAGAGCTTCGCTCTTGTCCCTCTGTCTGACTGCTGCCTTCTTGTTCTCGGCCTGGGCGGCATCGGTGGCCCTAGCGGCCTCTCCGGCGGCGGAACGCGCGTCATCACGTTGGTTCGTCAGCGATACCGTTTCGCGTGCGAGCGCGTCTGCTCTATCTCGCTGCTGGCCTACCTCGCGTTCCAGCGCCTCCCTCTGCTCGGTCTCGGTTTTGCGGGTTTTCATAACAGCGGTTTGCGCGGCCTCGAACTCAGCCTGGACGGAGGCGAGCCGCTTCACGGCGGCATCTGCTCGATCTCGTTGTTGCGCCAGTTCTTTCTCCAGGGCGACACTCCGCTCCGACTTTGCAGCGGCCGCCTTCGCAACGTCGGAGGTCTCGGCTCGAGCTGTGCTGGCCGCCGTCCGCAGGGTGACCAGTTCCGTTGCGGCGGCATCCGACCTGTCGCGTTGCAGCTTCAGTTCCTGCTCCATGGCCTGCTTTTGCGTGGCTTCGGCAGCGGCGGCTTTGGAAGAGTCGGTGGCGGCGGTCCGTGCGGTTTCGAGCTCGGCCCTGAGGGAGGCCAGCTCGGTGGCGGCCCCCTCGGATCTGTCGCGTTGCTGCTTCAGCTCGACTTCGAGCGCTTGCTTCTCCGCAACCTCGGCGGCGAGGGCCGTTGTTGCTTCAGTCGCCGCGCTCCGCGCGACGTCGAGGTCCGATCGGAGCGACGCAAGCTCGGCCGCGGCGCTCCCTGTGCCGCTTCCAGGTGCGACTATCGGCTCCTGCTTGGGTTCTGCTGCGGAGATCTGCACCGCTTTTGAGGCTGCGATCCGGGCCGCCGCGAGCTCCGCCCCGAGGAATGAGAGGTCTCGCGCGAGATTGTTCACCTTGTCCCGTTCCAGCTCAAGGGCGTGGGTCTGCCTGATCCCCAGCTCAATGGCTCCCATCGCGTGCGCCCGCTCGAGCTGGGCAGAGTTAAGCTCTGCTCGGACACTTGCCAGTTCACGTGCGAGCCTGTCGGCTCGATCACGCTCCTGTTCAAGTGCCTCGTGCTGCCTGATCCGTTCGGCTTCAACCGCCGGGACGCCGAACTCGATAGCGTCGCGCGGGCCGCCATGCGCGAATCCGACAAGGAGTGCCAGGAGGAATGCCGCCGCAGCGGCTGTCCACACGAGATCTCCGCCAAGCGATCGGCCCTGTCGGAAAGGACGGGGAACGCCGCTCAGCGAGCCGATCATTTCGTGCGCAATTGCCTGTAACTCCATCGTGACAGCTCAGACTAGCCTTAGGCACCTTGTCATTCGGCGTCATCAATGACACCGCCTTGGTCGGTGCTCTGTCGATGTGGCAGTATAGGTAGCCACAAGGAGGTAGAGGCGCGCCGTACCGGGAATAAAGTAGATCGTCGGCGCTGCCGCTGTGCCTTCCTTGACCAACGCAGCCGCTCGCAACAGATTGGACGGGCCAGCCCAGGCTGCGCGTTCCGCACAATTCAGGGGAAAACAGCATGAACAAGACAATCGTCGTTTTCGCCAGTCTGACCTTTACTGGCGCGTTTCTGGTGAGCGCGGTCCAGACAACTCATGCCTCTCAAGCTGGAAGCCCTAAGCTCAACGCCAATGCCAAGATGATCGTCAGTCCCAAGCGTGTGCAGTCGCACCGGCTCGTCGTCCAGGTGGACGTCAATGATCCGGCGCTCATGAACCTCGCGTTGAACAACGTCAGCAACACGGTTCAGCACTATTCGGAAATCGGTCAGAAGGTCGAGGTCGAACTGGTGGCATTCGGACCAGGATTGCACATGTTGCGAGACGACACCTCGCCTGTGAAAGCGCGCATCAGGTCCATGAGCGAGACCATGCCCGAAGTCTCGTTCTCCGCGTGCGGAAACACCAAGGAGAACATGGCGAGGACCGAAGCCAAGGAGATACCTCTGATCTCGCAGGCGAAGGTCACCAAATCCGGCGTGGTTCGGCTGATGGAGCTGCAGGAGCAGGGTTGGAGCTACCTGCGCCCCTGAAACGCGGCCGGCCGGCGCGTCGTTGTGGTGCGCCGGCGAGGTACGAAATCTCAAACGGACGGCGCCTCTACACGGACATCGGGGCGCGCCGTGGCTTTTTCCTTGCGGTTCGGCACGAATACCCCGAGGACGCCGGGCAGCAGCCGCAGGTACCGGAAAATGAAGAAGGCCATGGCGATGTGCCAGATGATCAGCGCGGTTGCGCTGGCGATCGCAGCGCCGGTCAATCCAAGCCAGTAGATGAATGCGATGCTGGCGAGGATGTTGATGGCGGCGCTCAGGGTCAGCAGTACGGCAGCCCCCCGTTCGTGCTCGGTCATCGTCATGATGAGCAGCAGAGATCCGAAGGCGGCTGCGATCACCTGCCCCAGGAGCAAGATGCGCAGGGCGGCGGCGCCAGCCACAAAATCCCCTCCGAACCAGGAGAGAAGTGGCTCGGCCATGATCGCCAATCCGAGCGCGATGCCCACCGAGGTACAGAGCGTCCACAAAGCGGCCTTAGTCACGAGTGCCTGCAAGGTCGCCCGATCGTTCCTTGTGAACAGGCTTGAGATGGTCGGCGCGAACAGGGTATTGATCGCAGTGCGGGGCAATGCCACGAGGAATGCGATATTGAAGACCAGGCTATATATTCCGGCCTCTCTGGTTTCCCCGAACCATCCGAGCAGCACCACGCCGGCGCGGTTGAGCAGAGCTTCTGCGCCCGCGATGATCATGAACGGGACGGCAGTCTGCCGCCAACTTGTGGGCGCATATTGAGGCTCTGCCGCCCTGATTGCGTCTGGACACAATCTCCGAACAGCCTGGCTGGCGAGCACGAGTCCGACGACGGCGCCGGCGACGGTCGCCATCATGATCCCCTGTGCCTCGATGCGCGATCCGAGGAAAAGACCGGCCATGACGACGATGATCACAAGTAATCCGTCCCGCACCACGCGGTCGGGCAACAGTGCCGGCACAACGCCGCCAAAAGCGCGGACGATCGAGCAGCGTATCCATAACAGCGCCAGAATGGGAATGAGAACGAAGCCGACCAGAAAGGTGTTCGTCAACTCCGTTGAGAACGGCCGGGGCCAGATCTCGATAATGCCCGCCCCGATGAACGCGACTAGAAGGCTTATGCCAAGTGAACGTCGCTCCGCGTATTGGATGACGCCTCGCGCAAGGCCGCTGGCTCCCGTGGTTTGATACGCGGACACGAAGCGCAGCAGTGCGATGTCGAAGCCGAGCGCGCAGAAATATGCGAGGATGGTTATCCAGGCGATGACATAGGCGTAGACGCCGTAAGTGTGAGCGCCGACAATTCTGGCTATCAGGAGTTGCGCGCAGGCAGTTACGCCGGCGCTGGCAACGTAGATTGAGAATGCGGCAGCTCCTCCGATCACCACTCGTCTGATCCGCGCGTGGCCAACGCTCCGGTCGTGCATTTCCATTTTCTGTCCTTGCAGTACTGGCTCTATCGAGCGCCCAAAAATCCGGGTCGAAAAACGATTCAAGGAAAATGATTCAACAGGGAATGGTCTGAGAGTTCCGCTTCAACATGTGCTGGTTTGGTCGTGGCGTGCTTCTGTTGCTCGACGATGCTCACGATCTGACGTTCCATTTGTTCGACGGCCGTGGCGAGAGACGCCTGATCGAGCGACGATATGGTCACGACGTTCCGGCCTTTCCTGCGCAGCAATTCGTGCAGGAGGTCGGCGATGCTGCGTGAGCTGAGGCTGGTTTCCACGTCCAGCTCGAGCAGCTGTTCGATCTTGCCCCCGAGATGATGTCGGTCGCGAAGCCGCTCCTCGAGGAGCGTGGTCGGCGCGTCGAGGCGTATCAGAAGGTCCGGTGCGGGAACAAGATCCAGCGCGTACGAGATCAATGCTTCGTCGGCGATGCCGCAAAGCAGTGTCAGAGAGCAAATCGCCTGGACGAACGCCTGATCGAACAAGACGATGTGCGCGATCGCGGATCTGTGAAACCATGCGTGCGACAATCTGGACATGTATTGCAGCAGCCTGAGCGAAGAGAGCGGGTTGGACGGTGGAAGGACCTTGATCAGATTCAATGCTGTCCCGAGATCGCGTGAAATCCCCCGCGGTCGGAATATCATGGACACCAATTCCGCCAGCGGACGCGTCAAGCGCCGCGTCGTGAAGGAGATCTTCCGAAGGGGCGTTGACGGCGTGACGGTCTCGCTTGGCGAGCGTTCCGCCGGCCGATGGCTGAGTACGAGGTCCACGGTGTAGTCACGCTCGCGCAGACGTGCGGCAAGAGTACGAGCAAGAGTGGTCTTGCCGGCGCCTGGAGGACCGAAAAGCTCGATGATCATATCCGAACTCAGACAAATGAAATGATTGAAATTGGACAGTTCTGTCGTTTGCTCTAGAGTATCCGCCACACCTCCTTCTTCACCGCGCGAATGACATCGGCTAGAGGCTGTTGGGCGTCGATCGAGACGACGCGCGCGCCGGAAAACGCTAGTCGCGGGATAGCTGCGATACGCTGCGTGATCACGGCAGGATCCATGTCGGGTTCGCGTTTGGCGCAAACCTCCGGCGGAACGACCAGCTTGATGACGATGTCCGGTGGAAGGCGCTCGGCAAGTGAATAGGCTTTGGCTTCAAACCGACGTAGCCAGAGCGGAATCCCGATCAGGCGTGGCATCAGCGGACCTTCGTTGAAGCCGGCGATCTCGTTCTGCGGGTATCGGTCCGTGACCACGACAAGGCCCCGGCGGGCCCCGCGATGCGCGGCCGACAGCTTGGAGCGCTTTTCGATGGCCGTGGCCGTCGCCCAGATCGCCATGAGAGCGCTGTACACTCGGCTCGGAGGGCGGTCCGAGATCTTGCCATGCGATGAGCCTTTGGGCTTGGTCTTGAACAACGGCGTGACCAGAGGCACCATCAGCTTGAGTGGCCATAAGACGAGAGAGGGGCGTCCTGCCCCGGTACCGAAATAGATGGGAATGACATCCATTTCCTCGCCGAGCCACTGCCGGATTGTCGCGACGATGGTTGATTTCCCACTGCCGTCGACGCCGATGACGGCCACGACGTGCCCACCACCTGGGGCTCGTCGGCTCCATGGTCGCGGTGCCCAGAGAAAGCGCTTGTTCAGGTAACCGGCGACGAGGTGTGTGGCGCGTGTCAGGCTCCGCAGTCCTGCCTCAAGATCGTTGTAGATACGATGCGGCGCGAAGTGCATTCGGATACGCCGCCGCAGATGATGCTGATGTTCCAGCGCGGGTTGGCAATACAGGGCATCGGCGACCATGTCGGCCAGATCGCCGCCCAGAAGTTCAGCCGCTCGCCTTCTGAGTGCCGCGCGAGGAATTCGGCCGGCGAGTTCCGTGCGATCAAGTGCAAATTTGCGCGTCATTGCCTGCCAGTTGCGGAGCACGACCGGATCCGATCGCCTTAGCTCGAGGCAGCCGCGTACGATCAACAGCAATGCCTCGTCCACAGGCTCCAGGATACGGATCGGCAGCTCCGGATGAGCAATCGCTCGCTTCGCCAGGGCCTCTTCCCACGGCAGGTGGTAGTTCTTGAGCAGGCTGGCGCCGGCGACCAGTCGGACATGCAGATGGAGATGCACGATCCGCCCACTCGGTTCGTCATGGCCGAGATAGCTCAGGACCGACGGATGGTCACGATAGGCGACGGCGGGAAAGAGCTTGAGACCGCGCTCGAGGAGAATCGCCTGAGCGCGGTGCTGATCCTGTTTTGCGACAAGCAGATCGAGATCGCCGTCGCCGGTCAGTCCGCGGTAAAGTCGATTGCTGCTCTTCCAGTAGAAGTAGGTGATGTCGTGCCGATCAAAGTCGTTCAAGACCATAAGATTCAGCGGCAAGATCGCGCTCTCGGCGGTCGAGCCGGTCAGGTCTGTCCTGTGCAGGGCATCCTGTCTCATCTTTCGTGCCCTTTTCGGCCGAATGATCTTGCAGCTTGAAGTCCGATGTCCTGCATCCACTGAAACAGGGAGGAGGTGATTGCGAGGAAGCGTTGGCGTATGCCGGCGCGAGGCGCGTCTGCCGCCCCGGCGGCAAATTCGCTCGCATCGCCATAACCGTATTGCGCCTGTTTCTTGAGATCGACCTGTGTCGCGATGGCCGCTGCAAAATCGCCGCGCTCGTTGTCGAAACGCCCGCAGTTGCGAAGGAGACCCAAGGCGTTCTGAGCGACCTCCCGCCTCGTGCTCCCCCATTTGACGACGAAAAGAAGCTTGTCGGCGATCGGCGGGAGCAATCGGGCCTCGATGGCTGCAAGTGCGGGCGGACCATCAATGATCACGCAATCGTAGCGTTCGCGCAGTTGGCGAATGAGTTCTGCCATCTGTTCGATGGCACTTATTGGGTCGAGCCGATAGCCGGGTATCCGGAGGTAGTCGAAGCCGGCCTGCGGAATGTGCCGGATCGAGTCCGCCAGCGATCGGTTCTGTAGACCGACGATTCGTCGCTCGCCGGCGTTGTCGAACTCGGTAACACGCATGCCTCTGTGAAGGTCGATGCCGATCACGAGCGCACGCCGCCCGAGAAGGCCGACATAAGCTGCAAGGCCCCGGGCGAGCGTGGTTTTCCCTTCCCCGGCGATACTGGAGCTGATCAGGACCGTTTTCACATGGCCTGGCTCGGCCAGACGCAACGTCGCAGCCGTTGACCGAAGCGCTTCCGCGTACGGAGAGAATGGCTCGACCCGAACATAGTCTCCTGCGTCAGTCAGATGGCCCACGGGCATTTGCGGGACCAAACCGATGCAGGAGAGTCCGAGCGCATCGGTGATTTCCTTCTCGCTGCGCAGCGATTTGTCGAGGCGCTCCTGGATGAGCGCGACGAAGCTCCCGCAGATGAGCGAGACGATCAGGGCAGGGAGCATGAACAGGATCGGATTCGGAGAACTCGGTCGCGACGGCGGAGAGGCAAGTGAAAGAATGCTGACGTCCGGGTTGACGAGCTCTTCCTGTTCGCGGATCTCCTTCTGGCGCTGGAGAAGACTTGCATAAAGCTGTGCGTTGGCGGCGGTTCGGCGTTCGAGTTCGCGTGGGTCGGCGCTAGCTCCCTGTTCTTCGCCGCCGGCGTTGCGGCCCACATCGGCGCGCCGCTGGATTGCCTGGTGCAGAGCTGCGCTGGTCCGCTCGATGTCGGCCTTGACCGTCGCCATTCGTTCGTCAAGCCGGGCCAGTTCGCCGGCGGTGTAGGCTCGCTGCTGCTCGGCATTGCTCTGAACGTACAGCGCGACGATCCGGTTGACGATGTCGGCGGCTTTCTCGGGACTCGTCCACTGGAAGGTGACGTTGATGATGCGTGAGCGGCGTTCCTGGAGGACCTGCAGACGACGCTGGAGATCGTCGAATTGCAGGCCTGCGTCGGTTCGCCTGTGATGGAATAGCGGTCCAATCCAGACACCCAGCCGTCGCTTGAGCTCATTCAGGCCTAGCGGGCCGGCCTCGCTCGTCTCGGCCTGAGCAGGTTTCGGCACGATGGCCGGATCCACTGCGACGTCGGGCGCCAGTCCGCGAAACTTTGGGTCGTTTCGAAAGCTGTCGAGAACGTGGCGCAGGTGATAGGGAGATGTCAGCATGGTCACCTGAGTGTCGACGGCCTGCTGGAGCGCCTCGGGACTTAGGGAAGTGCCGCCCTGAACCTGGACGACCTGCGCGGTCGCCGTATATTTGGGTGTGATGACCAGGCCGGCGATGCCGGCAAGCATCGCTCCTACGCCGGCGATGGTGAGGATGAACTTGCTCCTCCGACGCAGGATCCCAATCACCTGCTGGAAGCCCGGTTCGAGCGCGATCGTGGTCGGGTCGTCTTGCCGCATGCCTTCGTAATCGGGCCTCAATGGTATGCTGTCGGCGATGAGACCCGTCTTATCCATCAACTGCATCCGTACCTCCCTGCCATCGGTCCATCCTCGCAGCTAGCTCGACCTCGAGCCCAGTTGGCTCGCGCCATATGCCGGTCGCGGACGTGTAAGAGATCGACCCCATGCGTTCGCGAGGCGAGCATGGCAACGCAGTGCGTTGCCTCTGGCGATCGATCGTAGTTGGCCCGCCGGCATCGGCTCTGCGGTCAGGCAGACAGCGATTGCAAACCAGAAGATAGGATGCCGAAGCAGGAAGGTGGCGATGGCGTAAATGCAGAGACCGCACAGTAACGTCGGCAAGCCTGCTTGACCGGTCGCGTAGGCGGACTTGAAAGCCATTACAACGAGCCAGACGAAGCTTAAGACGACCAGGAGCCCGCCCTGGGTAAATAGGTCGAGCATCGTATTGTGCGCCTCGAAGTTCGGCACGAACGAGGGCTTGGGGTGCTCGACAAACTGGGGGTGGATCGTATCCAGGTTCCTTGCCGAGACGATGGAACTCGGAATTTCGAGATGCGGACCAGGGCCTAGGCCGAGCATGCCGGATTGGACTCCCCGCCTGACGGCCTGGCTCCAAAGCTCAAATCGCAATTCCGTCTTCTCTCTAGTTTGCTCGGGGTTTTCCCGTGCCATCGATTTGGCGAGGTCGCTGGCTTCGACTGCAATCGAATAGGCCAGCGGCGCGATCGAAATCACGAGCCCGGGCAAGGCCAGCACAATCACCCAGGCGAACGCCGAACGGAAGCTGATCTGCCGCGCTCGCGAGAACAGCCAGATTCGGCACTTGAACGCCAAGAAGATCGGGCCGGCGAGCACAAGAATGAGGGTAAACGAGTCGCTCCCGGTGATCCGGCCCGTGTAGACTGGGATGATGGCGCAGGCGAGAGCGCCAATCCTCGAGCCGAGCGTGGTGGACGTTTCGGCAAGATGGAGCGATAGAATTCCAAGCACCATGCAGAGAACTGCAAGTTGATGCGGATTCGACGACCAGCCTCGGAATTGATCCCACCACATTGGATCGACCGAAGGTAAATCGTAGAGACCCCAGGCGTCGGCCAGTTGTGCGACGATAACCGGCGTGCCGAGTCCACACAGAAGCCAGGTGATGCGGCGCAACCTGGCTCGGGGGTGCGACCCGACCACGCTCAGGCAACTGATGGCGGCCAACAGGGGATAGGCCATGACATCGTGCATGAACCATTCGGAATCGTGCTCGTCGCCGATGAGCTTTGCCATCAGCGTTCCGAGGCTCTGCGCAAGGACAAACAGCGACCAGAATACCAGTAGCCGCGACAGAGCCGGCGTCAGGAGCAAGCGAAGGCGAGCTGCTTCGCGACCGAGTACGAGGATCACCCAGATAAATAGACAAAGTTCGCCCGGTCCGACTGGCAAGCCTGCAAGCCGCAATTGGGAGGCGGGCGTCAGCAGCAGTCCGAATGCGAACAGGAAGTCCAGGATCATCGACGTACCTCGCGCTGCGTCGATCGATTCCGTAACCGCCGCTCGATCGAAGAGGGCAGTCTTTGAGTGACGATCTGAAAAATCGCGAAGGTCTGCGGTGCAGCAGGCAGGAGTCCAGACCTCCTGTCCGCCCTTCTTATCTTGAGGCGCACATAAGTCTCGCCCGGCTGGCATGTCTTGCGGTTGCGACGCGTTCGGGCGGTTTCCATCGGCCTTCAATTCATTCGGTTCAAAGCGATTGGGTTTCGATTGCGGCTCAAGAACGCTGCCTGCAATTCCGGTGAACCGGCGAGGGCCCAGTCTCCATTCTGCGGTCCCCAGCTGTAGGCGAAGTCGAAAACGGGAGCCGGCAGGAGCGCGTCCCAGCGAGCCAACATCAGCTGCATCTGACTTGCGGTCGGCAGCACGTATCGGCCTCCGCCGTCGTTGATCCAGCGGCCGCCGCCAAAGGTTTGGTAGACCGGGACCATCTTGTCGCGCGGCACTCCCGCGGCCTCGGCCGCCGCGACGTAGCGGTCGATCTGGTGGTAATCGCAGCCGTTCAACTCCGTCCGGCAAGGGTAGGGATCGATGCCGAACAGGTCGACATGCGAGTTGGCAGGGTCGTAGGCGTTCTTGAAGGACGGCGTTCGTGACGACGTCATCGTCATGAGCAGGATGAAAGCCTTTGCGCCTGGCACGTTGGCATGGATCCAGTCCGATTCCGCCTTCAGATTGTCAGCCGTACAAAGCGGGAAGTGCTGTCCGGTCGGATCCGGATCGTCCATCAAATAGAAGCCGAACAGTTTCGCATGGCCGATGAACGGGCGGACGGTATCCACGAATTTAGTGTCCGCGCCGTTGCATTGACCGACCCACACCAGGCCCCTCACACCCTCCGGCAGAGCCTCCATCTGCGCCAGGCTGCTGACGTCCGCCAAATTGAAGCCGGCAGCACCGGGAAGATAGTTGCCGGCCGGGTCGAAATTTCCGTTGGAGGCGAAATGCAACGTGGTTGTGGCCTGCGCGTGCGTGGGCGTATCGAACACGAGCGCCTGCAGGAGCAATGCGCCGGCCCCCAGCAGCACTGCTACCGCGGCCCACGTAACGCACGCGGCACGTTTCCCTACAGGGCGCTGCATGTATCCTCCCTCGCCGCCGCGAGGCTGCGGTCCTTGAACCGGGCTGGGGACGCACGATCGATCAACTGCCTGTAGAGATTGGCATGCTGAGCGACAACGGTCGCGAGCGAGAACTCCCTCCTGACATACTCGGCGGCGCGATCTGCCATGGCCAGGCCCTTCTCTCGATTGGCGAGCAAGTGGAGAATCTTTGCGGCCAATACGGGCGGCGCTCCCGGGGGCACCAGCAAGCCATTCCATCCGTCGCGGATGACTTCAGCGCAACCCGGCATGGTCGTGGTCACGGTTGGCAGGCCGGCGAGTGCGGCCTCGAGGAGAACCCGAGGCACGCCTTCACGATACTCAGTCGGAAACGCGAATACATTTGCGAGCCTGAGCAGGGCCGGGATGTCCGATCTCGGCCCGATCGCCTTCACATAGGGTGCATGCCGATCAATCTCGGCTTGCGTGATGGCGAGGGGGCCTTCGGATTCGCGCGGTCCGACCAGCAGGAAGCGTACATCGGGACGCACCTCGTGCACCCGGGCTGCCGCGTCGAGTAGCGCCGGAATGCCCTTCTGCCTGGTCATCCGCGTCACCGTAATCACGACTTCGGCGTCGCCAAGCCCGAGTTCTTGGCGAAGCTGAGCTGGCGAGGGTCCTGAGCTCAGTGCTCGATCGAACCCCTCGACATCGACGCCCGCACCTCGAATCAGAACGGGCATCTTGCCGGCGATCCCGTGACGCTCGAAGAATGCGCGGTCGTCACCGATCTCGAATACCGTAGCGGCAGCGGTGCGAGCCGCGAGCTTGTGGAGCGCGCGATAAACCGGACGTAGTGTCAGGGCGAGAGGGGAGCGAGATGAATAGAGAAAGGCGCGTCCATTAATCGTACGAATGGCCAGCACACCAGGAGCGCTCCGCGCAGCCAAAGGCAGAAATATCGAGGGTTTGGTGTCAAAGCTTTGCGCGAGATCAGGCTGCTCCTCGACCAGGATTTTCGTAAGGCTTTTGATCGCCGCCCAGTCGGCCCGCGGGTTTACGAACCGGTTGAACTGGAAGTCTCGATAGCGGATGCCTGCTTGCGCAAATGGAGCTGGGTCGCCGCTCGCCACGGCTGTTATGCGGAAGCCGTGGTCGCGCAGCGCGCACATCGCCGGAATGCGCAGATGATGATCTTCGCCCCCGATATAAAGAAGATGGGGCTGCAGCGGATCGCGTCGGGCCCTCGACGTCCCACTTGGATGGTTATCAGGGAGGTGAGAGCCGTATCTTTGATCGCCGCTCAGCCCTAGCTTCAACATTCGCAAAGCTCCCTTATTCGATATCGCCCACGTCTCAATCGCCCACGTCTTGGCAAATGCCGGCAGCCCGTCCGCCGAGACAGGATCTCGTCAATTCATCCATTGGATCGCAGCCCACTTGAACGGCGCCGCGGCCCATCCATCAATCGGAAACCGAAAAATGGTATCCGCTCGAAAGCGCCGACACGCTCAGGGAAGCGTGAACTTAGCCACTCAACCGAGAGGGTTGTCGGGAATCCACTATTATCACGGCACATTTGCGATCGTATCTGAATAAAGGGGTAACCACACGATCCACTCGCGCAATCGGCGGCGGCGCGTTGCGATGCTGCGTCAGGACGATCGCGCGCTTGCGGCGGGAATGGATTTGATAAGGCTGTACTCGATCGATGCCCGGCCGGCAGGTGAGGCTATATGATGCGGCCATCGTTTCGGTACCCCCTTTGGATTACCTCACAGTTCGCCTCTCTGGCCGGACAATTGTTCGCCACAGAGTCTCCCGCTGCGCCACCGAGCGGCGGCCTGTCGATGACGCCGTCCCGGTGCGGGCGCTTGACCTTCTGGGCTACCTATTAGGGCCTAATGAAACTGCACATGTACCGCGTTTTTGCCGCGCGGGTATCTCGTGAGCACGGTTAGAGTCGCGACCGCAGGAGCCGACTTCACTGCAAGACGTGCTTCACGAGCAACCAGCGCTCGCCGGATCGAGCGCGAGACGAGGACCATAAATGGCCACTCGGGTTGCTGCCGGATCTGATGTTATTGATCGCGAGATGTTGGCGAACCACATGCGGGATATCCAAGAAATGGCGTCTCCAGAGAAGTCGGCGCCCTTTGCCCTCGTCTTGTTGCTTAGGTTGCACGGCATTGCAGCCGACAAGGAGCAACTCTGTCACCGATTGGGTACACGTAACATCGGCGTGACGGAGATGGTGCGCTGTGCGAAGGCTTTCGGCCTCAAGGCGCGCACGATTAAGACCGATTGGGCACGGCTTGTGCGCTTACCCTTGCCGGGGATCGCCGTGCTTAATCAAGGCGGCTTCCTCCTGGTCGGCAAGGCGGACGGGGACGAGGTGTTGGTTCAGTGTCCCTCGGACCCCCGTCCGCGCAAACTCAGTCGTGCCGAATTCGAGGCGCTCTGGGATGGCCGCATGGTCTTGATGGCGCGCAGGGCGTCGCTTTCCGATCTGTCTCGCCGATTCGACTTTACCTGGTTTCTCGGTGCAATTCGGAAATATCGGCACCTGCTCGGGGAGGTTCTGCTCGCGTCCTTCTTCCTCCAGGTATTCGCCCTCGTCAGCCCGCTATTCTTTCAGGTGGTCATCGACAAGGTGCTCGTCCACCGCGGGATCAGTACGCTGGAAGTCTTGGTGATCGGTCTGGCCGTGATCGCCGTGTTCGAAGCAGTGCTGGGCGCGTTACGCACTTACCTCTTTTCTCATACTACCAACCGCATCGACGTCGAGTTAGGCGCCCGCCTCTACCGCCATCTGGCGTCATTACCACTCATGTATTTTCAAACCCGAAGGGTCGGCGACTCGGTCGCGCGCGTTCAGGAGCTGGAAAATGTCCGCAACTTTCTGACCAGTTCCGCGCTGACTTTCATTATCGATTTCATGTTCACCGCAGTTTTCATTGCGGTGATGTTCGTTTACTCGCCAATGCTCACGCTGATCGTTCTGGGAGGGTTTCCGTTCTACATCGGCATTTCGGCCATTGCGACGCCGCTGTTCCGTCAGCGGTTGGATGAAAAATTCCGTCGCGGCGCAGAAAATCAGGCCTTCCTGGTCGAGAGCATAACGGGCGTGCAGACGTTGAAGGCCCTGGCCGTTGAGCCCCAGATGAACAGGCGCTGGGAGGAACAGCTCGCTGCCTATGTTTCCGCGAGCTTTCGCGTTGTGAGTCTTGGAAATGTCGCAAGTCAGGCGGTGCAATTGGTGAGCCATCTGGTTACGGTTGCGATCCTGTTCTTCGGCGCGAAGTTGGTGATCGAAGGTCGCCTGACCGTCGGTGAATTGGTGGCCTTCAATATGCTGGCAAACCGCGTGAACATGCCTGTCTTGCGCATCGCCCAGATCTGGCAGGACTTCCACCAGGTTCGTCTCTCGATCGATCGCTTGGGCGATATCCTTAATACGCGGCCGGAGCCGACTGTTGGCATAGGGCGCGCCGTGCTCCCGCCGATCACGGGCGCCGTCACATTCGATCACGTTACATTCCGCTATCGCACCGACGGGCCTGAGACGCTGCACGACATTGGATTCCATGTTCCGGCAGGCCAAGTCGTCGGCATTGTTGGTCCGTCCGGCTCGGGCAAGAGCACGCTGACCAAGCTCCTCGAGCGGCTGTACGTGCCGGAAAGTGGCCGTGTCCTCGTCGATGGTGTTGATCTCGCCTTGACCGATGCCGCCTGGCTGCGGCGGCAGGTCGGCGTCGTTCTGCAGGAGGACGTACTTTTCAACCGAACCGTGGCCGAGAACATCGCGCTTGCCGATTCTGCCATGCCGATGCAGCGGATCATTGATGCGGCCATCCTTGCTGGAGCACATGAGTTCATACTCGAGCTACCTGAGGGCTACGATACCATCGTCGGTGAGCGCGGCTGCAGCCTTTCGGGTGGCCAGCGGCAGCGGATCGCGATTGCCCGCGCGCTGGTCAATGATCCTCGTATTTTAATTTTCGATGAGGCCACCAGCGCCCTCGACTATGAGAGCGAACGCATCATCCAGGACAACATGCGACGCATTTGCGAGAGGCGCACCGTCTTTATCATTGCCCATCGGCTCTCCACGGTACGACGAGCAAATCGGATCATCACCATCGATCGCGGGCGGATCGTCGAGGACGGCACCCATGATGAGTTGATCCGCTCGAATGGGCGCTATGCAAACTTGCACTTGCTCCAGGCAGGGATCAATGACCATCGCTAGAAGCATCGTTCCGTTCCCGGATCGCCGCCGGCGCCGCGAAGAGGAGACCGCCTTTCTCCCAGCCGCGCTGGAGGTTCTCGAGAGGCCGCCGTCGCCGGTCGGCCGCGCCACCGGCATGGTCATTATCCTGCTGTTTTGCGTCACAATGGTCTGGGCGACGCTTTCCAAGGTCGATGTTGTCGCGACCGCGCCGGGCAAGATCGTGGTGAATGGCCGAACCAAAGTAATCCAGCCGGCGGAAACGGGGGTCGTGCGCGCGATTCACGTCAGGGACGGCGCGATGGTCAAGGCGGGTGACGTGTTGATCGAACTGGATCCAACTATCACTGCCGCCGAACTTGATCACGTGAAGAGCGACCTGGTTGCTACGCAGCTTGACAGTGCCAGGTTGCGCGCGGCGCTGGCACCCGGCGATCCGATGGCGGCGTTCGCCCCTCCGATAGGAGCCAGCCAGCAGGCGATCGAGCTGCATCGTCAGTTCCTGGCCAGCCAGATGGCAGAGCACAGCACAAGGCTGTCGGAGCTCGACAGGCAGTTGGGACAGAAAAAGGCTGAGAGCGAGACCATCGCGGCGACGATATCCAAACTCGATGCAACCATCCCCCTCCTCGAGGAGCGTGTGAACGTTCGCAAATATCTCTACGACAAGGCGATCGGGTCCAAGATCACCTACCTGACCGAGGCTCAGGAACTGGTCGGCCAACAGCATGACGTTCTGGTCCAGCAGAGTCGGCTCCGCGAAGCGGAGGCCGCGACGGCGAGTCTCGCGCAGGCCAGATCCAAAGCGGAAGCGGAGTTCCGGCGAGCGCTCTATGACGATCTGTCCAAGGCCGAACAGCGGGCCGCCGGTCTCGCTCAGGACATGATCAAGGCGGAGCAAAAGGCGAAGCTGCAGATTCTCACCGCGCCGGTAGATGGCGTGGTGCAGCAGCTGGCGGTGCACACGATCGGTGGCGTGGTCACACCGGCGCAAACACTGGCGGCCGTAGTTTCATTGAATCCGGATTTCGAGATTGAGGCGCTGATATCGAACCGAGATATTGGCTTTGTCGTTCCGGGGCAGACTGTCGCAATCAAGATCGATACTTTCAATTTTACCCGCTATGGCCTGCTGAATGGTCGGGTGCTCAGCGTTTCACGGGATGCGATCATACGTGATCGGCGTGACGACGGGGCGAGGGATCAGTCCGGCGGAACGGAGATCGCGTCCAGCGAGCCGAAAGGGCAGGAGCTGATCTATGCGGCCCGCGTCAGCCTCGACCGTACCTCGATGGAGATAGAGGGTCGGACCGTCCAGCTGTCGCCCGGAATGGCGGTGACCGTCGAGATCAGGACGGGTTCGCGACGCATCATCAGCTACCTGCTGTCACCGTTGACGCGCTACAATCAGGAAATATTACGGGAAAGATAGCGGCCAGGAGGCTCTGAGGATGGATGAGCAAGCCTCTTTGGCCGTCGGGCGGCGCCCCAGGGCCATGCCGGTGAAACTCGCCGGAGAGTGGCCTCACGACGATCATCGTTGGGATGCGCCCCTCGGCAGCAGAGTAGGTCGGAAACGGAAGTAATGTAGTTAAGGTATCAGGGCGATACGTCCCAAGAGAGAGACAAGCTCCACTTGGCGCCGCGTCTGTGTCTTGACGAACAGCGACGCGAGATGGGAGCGGATTGTCGTTCGGCTCAAGTGTTGAGAACGGGCAATGTCGAGCAAATTGCCGCCGCGTGCCAATTCGATGGCGACATGAATCTCAGCGGTCGTGAGGCCAAACAAGCGTTGCAGCGTTCGGGGCGACGGCTCCGGACGAGCATCGAGGTCGAGCAGGACGATGGCGCAGGTGTCGTCCGACCAGACATTGGCTATCTGATTGACCAGGCTCGTTATGCCTTCGCGGGAGGACGTTGCCAGCCACGCCATCGAACCCGCAGGAACTTCGACGCCCGCGCATTTTACGAGTTCCCTTACAGCGCCGGACAGCGATCTCGTATCCAGAGCGGATCCACAACGGCGCTCCAGTATGGCCCGGCCCGTCGGGCTCACCTCGACCACACGGCCGTGTTTGAGCAAGATGTGCGCGCAGCCGATACGGCCAAGGGCTGCGTACATTTCATCGCGCACGTCGGACCGACGGTCACTGGAGAGGATTGGAGGAGCACGGTTGGAAATGTTGAAAATGGACTCCCTGGATTGGTAACGCGATGCAACCGAGCTGCTCTGGGTCAAGTTCAGCATTCGATGCGCCCTTTTCGTCTACCGGCTCGTTCAAATGAACGATATCTGACGACCATTCTCCAATTGGCGGGCGCGTTGTAAACGTTGAATCGGAGTTAGGAGGTCAACTTGGGAGTAATCCAGCCGATGTTCTCGGGGAAGCGGAGGAGGCTCACGCGGGGTAGGCGGAGATCGCTTGTTGACTGCCCCGGTGGAGGCTCTGCGGGTCGGTGCGATACACGTTTAAGCCGGTGGCGTTATGAGCCGCCCGGGGCGTGCAACGCGATTTCGATGACGTCACCTGGTTCCAGGTCGAAATCTTCGGTTGCGACGATCTTTTCCCAACTCTGGCCGGACTTTCGTACGACGGTGACCTGGGGCTTTAGGTCACCTGTTCCCGCTGGTACCGCCGCGCTTCCGCTTACGGGCTGCAGCTTCTGCGCTAACGACCTCATTCTGATGCGCAGGTCGGTTATGTGGACGTTGGAGTCCCTCAGCTCATGAAGCAACGTGATCGAGCGCTGGCTTGCGGCGCGATCGATCTGCCGGGCGGAATCCTCGCGCTGGCGTTGGAGACGCATGAGCTCGACCATGGTTTGCAGACGGCGCGTCGATGAAAGCAGAAGGGCACGTCGACTTTCAGTGACGCGGGGACTCGGTAGGGAGCCCGAACCGAACAGCTTCGCGACGCGATCGAGTTCTTCCTCATCCGCCTGCACGCCTTTTTCTTCGCCTTCCTGCTGCTTACTGAGCGCCGCGAACTGTCCGTCCGCTTGCTTTACGGCGTTTTCCAGAAACATCCGCTCCTTGCGATAGTCGCGTTGGGCGGTCTTTAGCGACTCTGCCTCAGCCTGCACGATCGGAACGATTGCAGATGACGGCAAAGAGATGTCCTGGGGCGGCGTCTGATCGAAGGTGTCCTTGTCTGCGAGTTCGGCATCGACACGAAGGATATGGAAGTACTCTTTCACGTACTCCGTGGAAAAGGACTGATAGTCGCGCAGAAGATCCGCTGGATCGTTGGCGCCGGGCTGATTGCGGGATCGCAACAGGCTGTAACCGCCGGAAACCGCGACAGCCTGGCGCACGGTCATCGAGGACCTGTATGCCAACTGTCCGGGCGTCAGAACGTCACCGGTAACGTAAATGGGACGATACTCCACCACGCTCGCGATCACGTCGCCAGGCACGACGACGATTGCCTGTTCGCGCCCGTCTGGCAGCCGTTGCCGCAATATCTTCGACTGCAGCAACGTTTCCATCCGGCTCTGTAACTCGGCCGTAGTCAGGCCCGCGACCTCGACCGTGCCGATTCCGGGAAGAGCGATCGTGCCGTCGATCTGGATTTGCGCCCGGTGACGTTGTTCCGACGCACCTCCGATCGACACTTCGACGGTATCACCCGCCGCCAGCCTATACTGTGCTGCGAAGCACGGGCTGCTGGCGAGCAGAACTATCGCCATCCAGCCGGCAATCGAGATGCGGCTGAACGTCCTGACGCCCTTGGTGTCGCCCATAGCGATCTCCTTGCATAATCGAGCATCGGTTGCGCGGCCTCGTCATGTAATAAAATCCGTCTGCTGTCGGATTTTCTTAGTGGAGAGGCGACCGCGCCACCAATTGACGGTTCGCTCCAGTCCCTCGCGCAGCGTGACCTTCGGCGTCCAGCCGGTCGCCCGTACGAACCGGGTGGAGTCGGCAAGGAGCGCGCGCACTTCCGAATTTGTCGGCCGCAGGCGCTTTTCGTCGCGAAGGACCGGCTTGTGACTGGACGTCAGCTCGAGAATGTTGTCGATCAGATCACCAATTGTGATGGCGCGCTGACTGCCGGCGTTGTAGGCATGACCATATTCGACGCCGTCCGCTAGCCCGGCCGCCATGAATGCCGCGGCTGTATCCGTGACGAATGTCAGATCGCGGACGGTGGTCGTATCACCGACCATGATCGCACCGCATTCCGGATCGAGGGCCTGCCGGATGATCGTGCCGATGATCGCGCGTTCGCTTTGCCGAGGTCCGAACGTGTTGAACGGTCTGAGGATTACGACGGGAACGCCGAACGAGCGCGCGAAGGCCTCGGCCATCATGTCTGCGCCGATCTTGGAGGCGGAGTAGGGCGATTGCCCTTGCAGCGGGTGAGATTCATCGATCGGCATCTTCATCGCCGTACCATAGACCTCGCTCGTCGACGTCACGACCAGCCGTTCGATGCCGTGTTGCCGTGCGGCCTCGAGGATGTTCAATGTACCGAGTACGTTGGTCTCCACGTAGGATTGCGGCGCGAGATAGGAATAGGGTATGGCGATCAGCGCCGCGAGGTGAAAGATATAGTGATGGCCCTGGACTAGCCGGCTGACGAAGGCCGCGTCGCGAATGTCGCCGCGCACGAGATTGAGCTTCTGTCGGGTTGTTTGGGGGATATCGTCGAGCCAGCCATGGCTATCGAAGGAGTTGTATTGCGCCAACGCAGTTACGTCAGCTCCTGCCGAAACGAGGTGCTCCGTCAGGTGCGATCCGATGAAGCCGTCGGCTCCTGTCACGAGAACTTTTGCTCCAAGATAGGTCATCATCGCCCCTCTCTTTCTCTCATCTTGATCGAAGCTTCCGCGTTAACGCGCCCCAGCATTCCACGGCGATGACGTGCCCGGCACGGGCGATCCAGCCGAAATCCGATACGAGAGTCCGTCGCGGAAAATAGGCAAGGTCGATCTTCGCCTTGGCTGGAAACAGCACTTTTCGATAGTACTCCGCTGCCGGCGCGTCGGTGGGGTACATCCTGTTTTCGTGTCTGAACAGGACCTGACACGGGCCGAACACACCTGGTTTGTAGTCGAGCAGCTTTTCGAAGCCGTCGCGAAAGCAATCGGAAAAGCTGAGAGACTCCGGTCGGGGGCCGACGAGAGACATGTCGCCGCGCAGGACGTTCCAGAGCTGCGGCAGCTCATCCAGCTTGGTCGCGGCGAGGATTCGGCCGACGGCCGTCAAACGTTCATCCTCCTGCAGCGTCAGGGGCGAGCCGCCGCTTCCGCAGCTCGGTCCGAACTTGCGAAACTTGTACATGCGAAACGGTTCGCCGCTTTGTCCCAGGCGAAGTTGCGAGAACAGGAGTGGCCGCCCGCTCTCGAGCCAAATGACGAACGCGACAACGACGAAGACGGGTGAAAGCGATACCATCGCGGTGCCGGCACAGAGAACATCGATTGCGCGCCGTGCACTCAAGCGAGATGAACGAGATTGCGCGCCCCACCGGTTCGCTATCTCGGGCAGGGTCATGCTACCGCCCCCACTGGGAAATCGGTGGTGAGTGCAGTCGTCAGTGCAACCACGACTTTCTCGACATCCGCCGTCGTCATTCGTGGATGCAAAGGCAGCGTCAATTCGCGTCGAGCAAAATCCTCGGTGCGTGGCAGGAGAATCTCTGGATAGAGATCTCTGTAGAAAGTCAGGCGGTGAACGGGCGGATAGTGAACCGTGGTCTGAATGCCATGCTTGCGCAGGCGATCGATGACGCGCTGCCGGCTGGTTGCCGGCGGCAGCACCACCGGCATCAAATGGTGGGTCGACGGCCAGGGATCTTCAAAAGGTATCATCACCGATGGGCAATGTTCCGCCATGAGCTCACGGTATGTGGCCGACAACCGCCGCCTGATCTCGTTCCATTCCGGCAACTTCTTGAGCTGCACGAGGCCAAGCGCAGCCCGCAGCTCGTCCATCCGGTAGTTGAAGCCGAGAACCGTCACGTCGTAGTCGGGACGGCGGCTGGTGAGGCGTTGCCGTGCACCGCTTGTCATCCCATGAGCGCGGGCCTGCCGGATGGTCTCGCGCAGGGCCCGGCTGCGCGCAATGATCGCGCCTCCTTCGGCCGTGGTCATGTTCTTGTTTCCGTAGAAGCTGAAGGCGGCCGCCTCGCCATAGCTGCCGACCTCGGGCAGTCCGGGTGCATGGGCGGCGTCCTCGATCAAGAGCAGCCCCTTCCGGCGTGCAAAGGATTGCCAGGCATCGCGATGTGCAAGGTAGCCGGCAAAATGAACGAGGATGATGGCCTTGGTCCTGGAGGTGCACCTTGCTTCCGCTTCGTCCAGCGACATCAGTGGAACCTCTGCCGACCCGATATCGACGAAGACTGGTTTGGCGCCGACATAGAGGACGCTGTTGGCGGTCGCTACGAAGGTCAGCGAGGGGACGAGGACCTCGTCGCCGGGGCCAATGCCAAGGGCGTGCAGGATGAGGTGGAGGGCCGCCGTGCAGGAGCCGACGGCGACCGCATCCTCGGCCTCGTGCAGGCGGGCGAACGCCTGCTCGAAGTCGCGAACTCGATCTCCCATCGTCACCCAGCCGCTTTCAATGACCGCGGCGAGAGCGCCCTTCTCCTCTTCGCCCAGGACCGGCTCTGATACCAATAGCATGTTGTTCATCTCCAATTCTGGGCGCGAGCTCGCGCCGCGAGCGCGACTGTTGCGATCACTGCAGGATGAGAATCGGCCTCAGGCGGCGGCGAAACTTGCGAGTGCAGGGGACTGTTCGTCCCATGCGACATCCTGTGCTTTCAGGAAGTCCTCGACGCGTCCGATGTCGAGCCAGAGGCCGCTGTGCTTGAAGACGTTGACTGGCACGTCCTCGTTGAGCATCTGGAACATCAGATCGTCAAACCCGAAGGGAACGCCTGACGGGATCCGCTCGACGATAGACGGGTCCATGCAGTAGATCCCCATGCTGACGAGATGCGTGAGCTCGGGCTTTTCGCGGAAATCGCTCACGCGCCCTTCCATCTCTTCGATCACGCCAAAGTCCATCTTGGTCGGCCGGATCGACGTGGCGATCGAGAGCGGAGAGTTGCTGCGCCGATGGCAGTTCACGAACTGATTGAGATTCAGATCCGTCAGCACGTCGCCATTGAGTACGAGAAACGGCTCGTCGAGTTGGTCGCGCAGCAGCGACAGTGGGCCAATGGTTCCGAGCGGCTCCATTTCCTGCGTATAGTTGATGCGCATGTTCCACTGGTTGCCGTCTCCGCAGACGCTGCGGATAAGGTGGCCCAGATATCCGGTCGTGACGTAGACCTCCCTGATCCCGTTCCGCCTGAGCCACTTGAGAACGAGCTCAAGTACGGGACGCGCACCGATTGGCATAAGTGGTTTCGGCAAAATTGAGGTGTGGGGGCGTAAGCGAGTTCCTTTGCCGCCGCATTGAATAACCGCCTTCATAAGACCCTCCGCATTGCTAGAATTTGCAATCGTTCAATTATGTACTTTCGCCCGCATAAGTCCGATCTCAGCGTGCTGATCGGGCAGGAGCGTGTAAAGAACGTAAGCGCAATTCAGCTGACGCGTCTTCGTGCATTTGCATGAGACGATTTGGGTATGCGGACACGATCAAGTGCATTCAGTGCGACCGTGATCGATTTCGAATGCCGCGCGCAGACGCGCGAGCGCGAAAGGCGATGGCCACGTAGCCGTGCTGGTTGGCGCGTTCAAGCACGGCGGAAATCAAAGCACTATCAGTGCGCTGTGGGTGAACCGGGACGGTCGAGGTCTGCACGACAGACGAACGCCACAGCAGCGTGGCTGCTGTGGCGCGTCGAGAAGATTGCAGACCGCGTGATGGTTGCCGTGCCGCGGGATTAGTCCTTTATCGCATGTCGAGACGCCGTTGCGATGAGGTGGTAGACGCGGCCAGGGTCCGCTAGTCGAGTTTGGTAACGCCCGGAGTTTGATTGGCGTGATTTCGGCGATCGGATCGCAACGCGCTGAAGCCTACGGGTTGAGGGATGATCGAGGGCAAGGTGTGTCCTTTTGCGGAGTGCACCAGTGACCCATTGTTCATTCCCCAGATCGCAGCCTGGGTTCGGTTCTGGACCCGGATCTTGCGCAGGATCGCCTTAACATGAACTTTCACGGTCGCCTCGGCTATGTCGATCTTTCGGGCGATGGATTTGTTCGAACTGCCCTCGATCAAGCAAGACAAGATCGCCTTCTCACGTGGAGAAAGATGTGGCGCAACCGGCTCCCCCGCGGTGAGCACGATGCCATGCTCGACCTCTTCGGTCGGTGCCGCTTCGCGCTCAAGAATGCCGTCAAGCGCGAACGACAGGAATGCCGGAGGAAAGACGGCCTCTCCCATCGTCACGAGCTCAATGGATTTGATGAAGGCATCGCAAGAATTGACGTTCACGAAATAGCCGCTCGCACCAGCCCGATGGGCCGAGACAAGGTCGCTTGGGCAATAATGATCCGATACGACTGCGATCCGAGCATCAGGGCTTCGAGCTCTGACGAAACGGATTTGCTCCAAGGCGACATCGAAGCTATCGCCGTTGTGGATAATGAGAAACAGCAGCTGATGTGATTGGAGCTCGCTTGGTAGCTCATCAGCGCTCGAAGCAGAGAGCACGATCCTGAAATTTGCAGCATGTAGGATCCGTGAAATTCCCTCTCTGACTAAAATGTTCTTTCCAATAAGAATTGTTTCATAAGACTGACGCCTCGGCATTGTACCCTCCAGCACCTACGCTACGACTGCAACGAAACATTTTCGAAACATTTAGAAGTCAAAGTGAACTCCGCCGATCATTCCGCCTGCCTCCTTACAGGTCGCTCAGTTGATCGGTTTTGTTCGGCGGCTACTCTTTCGTGCTACCCCGGCTGTGTGCTTCCAGCCTTTGCCGTTATTTGGCAGGTTCTTGGCCCTTAATTTGTTTGTTAAGGTTTTATGAACGTTAAATCCGGATTTTCGATTTCCATATATACCGTTCGTTATAGGTGCACTTGCGGAATCCACTGGCGTCGCGGAGCGCGATTCACGCAATCTGCAGATGAGCCAACATCAAAATGTTTCCGCACATTGCGTGAATCCCTAGAGCCGCGGGTCGGACTGAAATATCGCCGACCGGCGCAATCGCCGGGACAGGTGTATTGATGAAGCTGCCAGAAGTAGGAAATATGAGTTTCTGGGGCGTCGTTACGGGAATTTCTCGTCGCGAGAACGCAATGTGGCGATCCGCACCGGGGTTCTACGGGCGAGGCGCCCCGGGACAATGATCGTAGTTCTGCGGTAAGATATCGCGCGGGGCCGTATGGCCGGCAGAGACGTGAAACAATGAGAGGTGGGTGAACGTTGACATCGGGGGCGACTGATTGAGAAGCGGGGGCGACTGATTGAGAAGCCCAATGAATTGCACAAGAATAGTGATTGCAGACCGGCATCCGGTGGTCTTGCGAGGTTTGACCAGCGTGCTCGGCTCGGAAGATGACTTCGAAATTGTTGCATCTTGTGGTGATGCTGCTAGCTGCGTGCAGGCGATCGACAGCCTTGCGCCCGATATCGCGATTCTCGATTCAACGATGTCCGAGCTGATCGCACTGGGCTCCTCTGCCCTCAATCCAGCCGATCGCCCGATCCGCCTGGTGTTTTTCATCCCCTCAGAAGTCTACGGGCTGATCTCGCCGGACGCGTTCGATGGCTGCAGCGTGATCCTGAAGGAGACCTTACCCGAAGCGCTGGTGCAATCTTTACGGCAAATCGCAAGCGGCGAAAGAATCGTGCCGCAATCCTCAATTGATCAGGTTATGCCGGCGGGGCACGAGGTGAATTCAGAGAGTGCGCTGGCTGTGCTGACGGACCGAGAGCGTCAGATCATGCGCTTGGTTTCGGAAGGACTATCAAACAAGCAAATTGGACGCCGCTTGAACATTGCCGACGGCACAATCAAAGTCCATCTTCACCACATCTTCCAGAAGCTGGAGATCAGCAACCGGACAGCGCTCGCGGCCTTGGCCATTTCGCGGATTGATCGGGGCACTCCGGCCAAGTCGACGGAATGAATGAGCGGAGAGCTCTGAAAGCCGTTCTTGCTTCCAGTCCCGTGCGCGAGCGATGGTCTGCCGAGGCCAACTGACGTTCGACCGGGATTAATCCGACGCCAGCGGGGTTCTATCAGCAGGTGCTTGCTGCAGGCTATTGCTCGACCGAAAAATGGAGGACAAACAGTGGCAGACTGGTCAGTTCAGGGCTGTCGCTCACCTCGATCCGCCAAGACGGATAGTCCTGAAATGGTCCGACGACGTCACTTCGCAAGATCTCGCGGCTCAACTCAATGGCCGCCGTCCGCGCGGCGTCGATGTCGGGGAGATCCAAGCCGAGGTCGTCTGGTACTGAGTCGCCGCCGTCGTGAACGTGGAAAAAATAGCGGGGCATTGGCGCTTCCGGAAAACGAGTGCATCCCCGGGACAAAACCAAGCGGACGTCGCAGTAGCGTCCCCGAGTGGACCTACGACGAGCTGCCATTCCACGTCCATGATCATTGTTGAGTACCTCAACGTCGAACCGGATTCTCGTGATTGACATGGATTATTGCTTCTTGCGCTCTAAGCTCACGTTGCGCCGCAATTGCCCAATTCGGCGTGTTCGGCGGCCCCGGCTTCCCTGCAAATCAGCCCCCCGCCGGGGCCGCGATCTCTTCGCATCGAAGGTATAGCGACGGCGGAGGGCTTGCCCTGCTGATTCACTTGCAGGCGTTCGCGCCGACTCTCGGGCAGCAATCATTGAACCGGCTCGCGTGAGGCGCCTGGCAGCACGGTCTGGGTCCGGGATCGCGGATCCACCCGCCGTAATCGCATTCACAACATTGATCTGCGCCGCGCGAGCGCCTCCTCGAACAGAGGAGGGCGCTTGCCGCATTCGCTCGCTCGAGCGGAGTACCCCGCGTTTGTTGCTGCAATTCTCCCGATTCGACCGCCTCAATTTGCGCGAACCGTGTATTGGGCGACGATGATCATCGTGCGCGTGCATTTCTGATTGTCGGCGGGGCGAGGGATCTGACAAATGTGCGGAATTATCGGTATTCTAGGACGAACCGCGGTATCGGGGCGATTGATCGATTCACTCAGGCGGCTCGAATATCGGGGGTATGACTCAACGGGCCTGGCAACTCTTGATGACGGTCGTCTCGAATGCCGCCGGGCCGAAGGCAAGCTCAAGAACCTGGAGGCGCGACTGCTTGCCGACCCACTGAGCGGTGATGCCGGAATTGGTCACACGCGCTGGGCCACGCACGGCAAGCCGACCGAGCACAATGCCCATCCACATGCGACCGAGCGCGTCGCCGTAGTGCACAATGGCATTATCGAGAACTTCAGAAAACTGCGCCAGGCGCTGGAAGAGAAGGGCGCCACCTTCACGAGCGATACCGATACGGAAGTCGTCGTACATCTCGTTCATTCCTACCTGCTGATGGGCTATTCGCCTCAGGAAGCCGTGTGGGCGTCGTTGCCGCAGCTGCGTGGCGCCTTTGCCTTAGTGTTCCTTTTCAAGGGATATCGCGATCTTCTGATCGGAGCACGCAGGGGTTCGCCTCTGGCGGTGGGGTATGGCAAAGGCGAGACCTATCTCGGTTCAGATGCGATTGCACTCGCTCCCTTCGCCGACAGCATCAGCTATCTCGAGGACGGTGACTGGGTGGAGCTGTCGCGTGAGAAAGGAGTGATCCGGGACGCGAATGGCGCGGTCGTTGCCCGCGAGGTGCTGAATTCGGGCGGGGCATCGTTCGTCGCCGACAAGGCCAACTATCGCCATTTCATGGCCAAGGAGATTTGCGAGCAGCCGGACGTGGTCGGCCGCACGCTCGCCCACTATGTCGATATGAGAGCCGAGCGGGCAGCGTTGCCGATCAAGCTGCCGTTCCACTTCAGCGACGTGAGGCGCGCGACGATTACGGCCTGCGGCACAGCAAGCTATGCTGGCGCGATCGCGAAGTACTGGATCGAACAGCTGGCACATATCCCGGTTGATGTCGATATTGCCTCCGAATTCCGCTATCGCGAAGCGCCACTCCGCAGAGGCGACCTCGCGATCTTCATCTCGCAATCGGGCGAGACCGCCGACACGCTGGCGGCACTTCGCCATGCCAAGGAAAAAGGGGCGCACACCGTCTCCGTCGTGAATGTGCCGACTTCCACCATTGCGCGTGAGAGCGACATAGTGCTGCCGACGTTGGCTGGTCCGGAAATCGGCGTCGCCTCCACCAAGGCCTTCACGTGTCAACTGATGGCGCTCGCCGCCTTCGCGGTCGCTGCGGGAGCAGCGCGCGGCGAGATCTCCGCTGGCGAGGAGAAGAGGCTGGTCAGAGCGTTGATCGAAGTGCCGCGTTTGATGGCGGCAGCCCTCGCCAGCGAGCCGCAGATCGAGAAGCTGGCTCGCACCATCGCGAAAACGCGGGACGTGCTTTATCTTGGCCGCGGCACCAGCTATCCGCTGGCGCTCGAAGGTGCGCTGAAGCTGAAAGAGATCTCCTACATCCACGCCGAAGGCTATGCCGCAGGCGAACTCAAACATGGCCCGATTGCCCTGATCGATGAGAACATGCCTGTTGTGGTCATCGCGCCGTTCGACGGTGTGTTCGAAAAGACCATGTCGAACATGCAAGAGGTCGCCGCGCGCGGGGGCAGGATCATTCTGATGACTGATGCCAGGGGAGCGGCGGAGGCGGCCGTGGTGCCCGAAGCCACGGTACTGCTGCCGGACATGGTGCCGACCTTCGCGCCGATCGTCTACGCCGTTCCCATCCAGTTGCTCGCCTATCATACGGCCGTGATCATGGGCACCGATGTGGACCAGCCGCGCAATCTCGCCAAATCGGTGACGGTCGAGTAGAAGCAAATGTCCCTTGCGGCACAGTGTCTCGCGGTCGCCCGGCGTCGCCGGTAACGCAACGAAAGTGCGGGCAACACTCGGATCCGATGGGGGGTACTCCCTTTGGGTCGACAGAATAGTCCGTCGTCCTGCTACAAATTCCAGCTTACACGTCGTCCAATATCAAGCGACCCGCCAGAGACAGCGTTAGCTCCGAAGGCGGACAGAGATCATCTATCTGTGGGGCCGGCATGCGCATTGGCGCATCCGGAGGAAAACCTGGATTGCAAAGCTCCGCCAAACGTTGACTTGCGAACTTCACCGAATTTCGCCGCGGCCCGGCCGAATGTTACGCGGCAACGTGAATGTTCAAAAATGATGTGCAGACTCGGACAGAGGGAGCATTAAGGTGACCTATTCCTCGACCATCCAGACATCGTTTTCCGGGCCATCGACCACCAGCACCTATCCGCCGCACAACGGACTTGCCGTCGGGTCGAACTTCGTTGTGATGATCGAGGGATCGCTGATCGAATGGACGAACCTGACCGGCGGGTCGCCGACCCAGCAGTCGGTCTACAGCTTCTTCTCATCGCTGTCGCCGACCGGCGGCCTTTTCGATCAGCGCGTCGTCTACGACAGCGTCAATCAGCGCTTTGTCGCGATGATGGAGTACCTGGCGCCGGACGGCACCACCACCGCCATGGATATTGCCGTCTCCAAGGACTCAAATCCGAACGATGGCTGGACCTTCTCGCAGCTCAATACGACTGTCACGATCAACGGTCAGTCGACTGACTCTGACCGCCCGACATTGGCGGTCGACGGTTCGAACGTCTACATCTCGGCAGCACAGTACAACATCAACGTGTCCGGTTACGCCGGCACGGAAAACTGGGTGATCGGCGATACGGCCGGTGCTGGCGGTGGCATCTATGGCGGCGGCACGTTGAGCGTGACCACAAGCGAAGTCATGCCGTCGACGCAGGACATCTTTGCCGTTGCAGCCGGCAACAATGGCAAGACCTACTACGCGAGCGCCTTCTCTAGCGGAGGCCAGGTCGTCGTTGGCCTGCAGACCTACGACAAGACCACCAATAGTTTCAGCGCCACCAGCACGATCGCCCTTGGCAATATCGACCAGGGCGGCAGCTACACCGCCCAGCAGCAGGGGACGAGCCTCCTGCTCGATGCCGGCGATAACCGCATTGCCAACATGGTCTATGCCAACGGCTTCCTCTATGGAGTGGCCGAGATGAAGCCGAGCGGCTCGAGCGTGCCGCTGGTCCATTGGTTCAAGATCGACGTCAGCAATCCGAGTGCTCCGTCCCTCGTGGCACAGGGCGACATCTCCGGTGCCGCAATCGGAACCGGTGTGGCAACCTTCAATCCGTCCATCGCGGTGGACGCATCGGGCGATGTCGTCATCAATTTCACCGCCAGTGGTCCGAACATGTATCCGGCGGACTACTACGTCTTCCAGGGCGGCAGCGATCCCGCCGGTTCTTTCAGCGCGCCGGTCCTGTATCAGGCGAGTACCAGTTTTTTCAACTCGGGCGATGGAAGCAGCGTGCAGCCATGGGGCTCCAATTCATCAGCCACCGTCGACCCCAACAATCCGAATTCGTTCTGGATATCGAATGAATACGTCGCCAGCGGCTGGTGGCAGACGTCGGTCGCCCGGATAGCCATCCAGAACTCCGTGGCAACCGGCCCGACGATTGCCTCGATTGCCGCTTCCGGGACCGGGATCACCAACGGCGGCGGCGATCTCAATGCCGGCAAGCTGGTTACGCTGACGGTCAACTTCAGTGCGGCCGTGACGGTCAACACCACCGGCGGCGCACCGACGCTGACCCTCAACGATGGCGGCACGGCGAGCTATACCGGCGGTTCGGGCGGCACTGCGCTCACCTTCAGCTACACGGTGGCGGCAGGCCAGAACACCGCCGATCTCGTCATCTCGTCGTTCAACCTTAACGGCGCGAGCATCACCGATGGCGGCAGCCACGCCGCTAACCTGTCAGGCGCCACCAACTACAATCCGACCGGCACCCTTCAGATCGACACGACCGCGCCTACGATTGCCTCGATCGTTGCGACCGGCACCGGAATCACCAACGGCAGCGGCAATGTGAACACCGGCGCGGTCGTCACCTTGACCGTCAATCTCAGCGAAGCCGTGACGGTCAACACCACCGTTGGCGCACCGACGCTGACCCTCAACGATGGCGGCACGGCGAGCTATACCGGCGGCTCGGGCAGCACCGCGCTCACCTTCAGCTACACGGTGGCGGCGGGCCAGGCCACGTCCGATCTCGCCATCTCGGCGTTCAACCTCAATGGCGCGGTCATCAGCGACGGCGCCGGCAACGGCGCCAACTTGGCCGGCGCGACCAGCTACAATCCCGCCGGCATCCTGCAGGTCAACCCGACGGCACCGACGGTTGCTTCGATCGCGGCCTCGGGCACCGGCATTACCAGCGGCGCCGGCGATCTCAACGCGGGCAAGGCGGTCACGTTGACCGTGAACTTCAGTGCGGCCGTGACGGTCAACACCGCGGGCGGAACCCCGACGCTGACCCTCAACGATGGCGGCACGGCGAGCTACACCGGTGGCTCGGGCGGCACTGCGCTCACCTTCAGCTACACGGTGGCGGCAGGCCAGAACACCGCCGATCTCGTCATCTCGTCGTTCAACCTTAACGGCTCGAGCATCACAGATGGCGGCAGCAACGCCGCTAACCTGTCAGGTGCCACCAACTATAATCCGACCGGCACCCTGCAGATCGACACGACCGCGCCTACGATTGCCTCGATCGTCGCTTCCGGCACCGGCATCACCAATGGCAGCGGCAATGTGAGCACCGGCCAGGTCGTCGCATTGACCGTCAATCTCAGCGAGGCGGTGACGGTCAACACCACCGGTGGCGCACCGACGCTGACCCTCAACGATGGCGGCACTGCGAGCTATACCGGCGGCTCAGGCAGCGCAGCGCTCACCTTCAGCTACACGGTGGCGGCCGGCCAGACCACGTCTGATCTCGCCATCTCGTCGCTCAACCTCAACGGCGCGGTCATCAGCGACGGCGCCGGCAACGGCGCCAACTTGGCCGGCGCGACCAACTACAATCCCGCCGGTACCCTGCAGGTCAACCCGGCCGCCACCGCCAGACCTAGCCACATCGTCGTCCTTTCCCTGGAGAACGAGAACTACTCCGACATCGTAGGTAGTTCCCAGGCGCCTTACCTGAACTCGCTGATCGCTCAGGGGATGCTCCTCACCAATTACTACGGTGTGACCCATCCGAGCCAGCCCAACTACATTGCCCTGTTTTCCGGCTCGACGCAGGGCGTCACCAACAACGGCACCTTTCCCCAACTTCCGGCCAGCGTACCGACGCTGGCGAGCACGCTCGCCGCTAGCGGTTACACGTTCGGCGGTTACGCCGAAACCACGGCGGATCCCGAACGCCAACCGTGGATCCACTTCGCCAATTCGGCCAACGATGGTCACGATTTCAGCGCTTTCCCTCAGACCGCGGCCGGCTTCGCCAACCTTCCGACGGTTTCCTATGCTTCGCCCAACGACGCCGACAACATGACGCCGACAAGCGACAACGGCGGCGGGATTCCGGCGGGCGACGCCTGGGTCCAGGCCAATCTCTCTGCCTACGCGGCCTGGGCGCAGGCCAACAATTCGCTGCTGATCGTCACCTTCGACGAAAACAACACCAATCCGGCGGTGACCTACCCCAATCACGTTGCGGCAATCGTCGTCGGCGGAGGCGTTCCGGCAGGGGCCGTCAACGACTCGCCGGCTGACCCCTATTCCCTGCTTGCCACGATCGAAAGCCTTTACGGGGCTGCGCCGATCGGCGCCAGCGCCGGCGTACCGGCACTCAACTTCTATTCGTCGACGCCGGCGAGGGCGTCCGCCTCGGTCACTCGCTCATTTTCCGGATTGTCCGACCGGACCAACAATCCGCCCCAAAATGCGTTAGCGGTAGGGCCGAATTACATTTTCACCGCGGAGACCACGCACTACGAGATAACCGACCTTAGCGGCAATCCAATTGTATCCAACGGATCATTGTATAGCTTGTTCTCGTCGCTTGGCGGCACGCTTGACAACAGCCTCCTCGATGCGCGCGCCGTCTATGACAGTTCGACCGGCCGCTATGTGGTCACTGTGGATAATTTTCAACCAGGAGGCGGGAACTTCGCCACCAATATCGACGTCGCCGTGTCGGTCGATAGCAATCCGAGCGACGGCTGGTATTTGGCTTCGATCGACACGTCCAACGGCACCACGACCCAATCGGACATGCCCTATCTGTCGGTCAGCAACGGCAAAATCTATATCTCCACGCCCGAATTTCTAGACGCGGGAGGCGGCTACAACAATGGCGAATTCGTCGTCAACGAAAGCAGGGTAATAGCCGCTGGAAACGGCGCGATCACGCCTGACGCCAGCAGTAGCGTACCTGGGACCGCCGGCATCATGCGCAACGTCGCCGGCGACAACGGGGTGACCTACTATTTGAGCGCCCATTCGACCGCGAGGGAAACCGCGCTCGCATATCAAACGTACGATCCAACGCATGGCTTCAGCGGGACCCAAACGATCTTCCTCGGCGACGCCGATGTGGGAGGGGGCGGAAGCGACTACACCGCCGCGCAGTTGGGCACGACCAAGAGGATCGGCATTAACGACGGGCGCATCCAAAGCCTTGCCTACACTTCCTCGGGAGGACACAATTACGTTTACGGCGTGAGCGAAGCCATGCCGACCGCAGGGGGGCTCGCTCAAATCGAGTGGTTCAAGCTCGATGTCACCGATCCCACGAATCCGCAATATGTCATCGGGAACGTCATTTCCGGCGCGTCCCTCGGCACGGGTGTGGCTGTGTTCACCCCTTCGATTGCGGTCGACCAGAACGGCGACGTGCTCATCAATTTCTCGGCCTCGGGGCCGAACATGTATCCTTCCGACTACTACATGGTGCTCGGCGCCGGCGCTTCCGCTTTCAGCGGCCCGACGCTTTACCAGGCGAGCACCACGTTTCTTGATACCGGAAGTCTGAACGACCAGCGTTGGGGGACCTATTCGACCGCAATAGCCGATCCGAACAACGCAAACGGATTCTGGATATCGAACGAATACGTGGCCAACGGCTGGTGGCAGACTGTGGTCGCTCAGATCGCCGTCCAGGGTTCCGCGGCAACGGCGCCGACGGTTGCCTCGATCGCGTCCTCGGGCAGCGGCATCACCAGCGGCGCCGGCGATCTCAATGCCGGCAAGCTGGTTACGCTGACGGTCAACTTCAGTGCGGCCGTGACGGTCAACACCACCGGCGGCGCACCGACGCTGACCCTCAACGATGGCGGCACGGCGAGCTATACCGGCGGTTCGGGCGGCACTGCGCTTACCTTCAGCTACACGGTGGCGGCAGGCCAGAACACCGCCGATCTCGTCATCTCGTCGTTCAACCTTAACGGCGCGAGCATCACCGATGGCGGCAGCCACGCCGCTAACCTGTCAGGCGCCACCAACTACAATCCGACCGGCACCCTTCAGATCGACACGACCGCGCCGACGATTGCCTCGATCGTTGCGACCGGCACCGGAATCACCAACGGCAGCGGCAATGTGAACACCGGCGCGGTCGTCACCTTGACCGTCAATCTCAGCGAAGCCGTGACGGTCAACACCACCGTTGGCGCACCGACGCTGACCCTCAACGATGGCGGCACGGCGAGCTATACCGGCGGCTCGGGCAGCACCGCGCTCACCTTCAGCTACACGGTGGCGGCGGGCCAGGCCACGTCCGATCTCGCCATCTCGGCGTTCAACCTCAATGGCGCGGTCATCAGCGACGGCGCCGGCAACGGCGCCAACTTGGCCGGCGCGACCAACTACAATCCCGCCGGCATCCTGCAGGTCAACCCGACGGCACCGACGGTTGCTTCGATCGCGGCCTCGGGCACCGGCATCACCAGCGGCGCCGGCGATCTCAACGCGGGCAGGGTGGTCACGCTGACGGTGAACTTCAGCGCGGCCGTGACGGTCAATACCGCGGGCGGAACCCCGAGGCTCACCCTCAACGATGGCGGCACGGCAAGCTACACCGGCGGCTCGGGGAGCACGGCGCTCACCTTCAGCTACACGGTTGCGGCAGCCCAGAATACCGCCGATCTCATCGTCTCATCGCTCACCCTCAACGGCGCGACGATCACCGGTGGCAACGGCATTGCTGCCAATCTGACGGCGGCCACCAACTACAATCCGGCCGGCACGTTACAGATCGACACGACGGCACCGACGATTGCCTCGATCGTTGCGACCGGCACCGGTATCACCAATGGCACCGGCAATGTGAATACCGGCGCGGTCGTCACCTTGACGGCCAATCTGAGCGAGGCGGTGACGGTCAACACCACCGGCGGCACGCCGACGCTCGCCCTCAACGATGGTGGCACGGCGAGCTATACCGGCGGCTCAGGCAGCGCAGCGCTCACCTTCAGCTACACGGCCGCGGCGGGGCAGACTACAGCCGATCTCGCCATCTCGTCGTTCAACCTCAACGGCGCGGTCGTCAACGACGGCGCCGGCAATGTTCTCAATCTGGCGGGCGCCACCAATTACAATCCGACCGGCATCCTGCAGGTCAACAGGCCGCCCGCGACGATTGCCTCGATCGCGACCTCCGGCACTGGCATCACCAACGGCGTCGGCGATCTCAATGCCGGCAAGGTGGTCACGCTGACGGTCAACTTCAGTGCGGCCGTGACGGTGAATACCGCCGGGGGCGCCCCGCGGCTCACTCTCAACGATGGCGGCACGGCAACCTACACCGGCGGTTCGGGGAGCACTGCGCTCACCTTCAGCTACACGGTCGCGGCAGGCCAGAACACCGCCGATCTCATCGTCTCATCGCTCACCCTCAACGGCGGAACCATCGTCGACGGCAACGGCAACGTCGCCAATCTGGCGGGCGCCATCAACTCCAACCCGGTCGGAATTCTGCAGATCGATACGACGGCGCCGACAATCGCCTCGATCGTCGCGACCGGCACCGGCATCACCAACGGCACCGGCAGTGTGAACACCGGCCAAGTCGTCACCTTGACCGTCAATCTCAGCGAGGCCGTCACAGTCAACACCACCGGCGGCACGCCGACGCTCACCCTCAACGATGGCGGCACGGCGAGCTTCACCGGTGGCTCCGGCGGCACCGCGCTCACCTTCAGCTACACGGTCGCGGCAGGCCAGACCACGTCCGATCTCGCCATCTCGTCTTTGAACCTCAACGGTGGGGCGATCAACGACAGACCCGGCAACGCCGCCAACTTGTCTGGCGCCGCCAACTACAATCCCACCGGCACCCTGCAGGTCAACCCGACCACGACCACCACTGGCGTACCGAAGTACAGCCATATCGTGGTCGTCGTTGAAGAAAACCACAACTATGACCAGATCGCCGGCAATAGCCAAGCACCTTACATCAACAGCCTCATGGCCGGCGGCGCATCGCTAACCAACATGACGTCGGAGGCTCATCCAAGCCAGCCGGACTATTTCGCCCTCTATGCCGGCTCGACATTCGGCACCACCGACGACAACTCCTACAGCCTCCCGGACCCAACACTTTACACGGTCTTGCACAACGCGGGTCTCTCGTTCACGGGCTATGTGGACGAGGGCGGGATCGGCAGTGACTTCAACCATGACCCCTGGGTTTCATTCCCGGAGGGGCGCACGGTTCAAACGGATTTCACCAGCTTCCCGGCGCTTTTTGCCAACGGCAATTATTCGAGCCTGCCGACCGTCTCGTTCGTCATTCCCAGCGTGAGCAACGACATGCACGACGGGACGATCGCCCAGGGTGATACATGGCTTCAGCAAAACCTGAGTGCCTATGCTCAGTGGGCGGTCAACAACAACTCGCTGCTGATCGTGACCTGGGACGAAAATGACGATTCGACTTCCGAGGCTGCTTCCAATCAGGTTCCAACTCTCTTGTATGGCGCCAACGTGGTCGCGGGAAACTACGGCGCCGCCTACAATCACTACAATGTTCTGAGCACGATCACTGATTCATTGGGCTTGACCGCTCCCAACAACGCCGCGACAGCGCCGCCCATTCAAGTGTTTGGGACGGCCGCCGGGGGGGCCGCGCTGGCGGCGGTGGATCAGGACGGGGTGCCCGAGGTCCCGGCACTGACCATCAGCAGCACGTCCCTGACCGTGCAGGCCGGAGGATCCGTGGCGTTGGGCATCACCGCGACGCCCGTCGACTCCGACGACAAGCTGTCGCTGACGATCAGCGGCTTGCCCAGTTACGAGTCGATCACAGCCCCTGCCGGAAACACTGTGACGAGCAGCCTTCAATCCAACGGAACCTATACCTGGTCCATTACCGAGGGCGCCTCCACGACAGGCAATCCACTCACCGGGCTGACGCTGTCGTCGAGCTATACGGGCACCGACCACCCGGTCGCTACGTTCACGGTAACGGCGAGCAACACAACTACGGGCGAAACCGCGACGTCGGTGGCGCAGACCATGCAAGTGACCGATCCTCCGGCGCCAGCGTCGGGTGCAGCGCAGTCTTCATCGGCTGGCCCGAATGACCCTTCGAGCGGGGATGCGGGGCATATTGGTCGCCTTGCAGCCATGATGGATCAATTCGCGGCAGCCGCCAGGTTGCCCGGAGACGCCTCTGGCCCGATCCACCAGGCATTTTATCCGACCGGCTGCTTGCAGGACCCGGCGTTGCTGGCTGCTCCCCATTTTCACACGGGATGAGCACGGTGGATCCGGTCACCCGCTCGGTGGAAAGGATTGCGGCGATCAATCTAGAGCGCAGACTCGGGCTGTGGCGAGGAGCCGTATGCACCCCAGATCGACTGGTCGTAGTTCACCATGGACCCCGTCATCAGACCTGACTCATCCGTCGACAGAAAGGCAACGGCGCGCGCAACCTCATGGGGGTCAATGAGACGGCCAAATGGTTGAACGGCCGACGCCTGTTTCAGCCAATCCGAGCCTGCACCATGATGCTCGATCTGAGTCCGGTCTTCGCCTTCGGTGGCCATCCATCCGATATTCAGCCCGTTGACGCGGATACGATTGCGCATGACGGCATAGGCCGTATTCTCCGTAAGTGTTGCCAGGGCGCCTTTTGACGAGCAATAGGCGGCGATGAAAGGTTGGCCGGCTTTGGCCGACATCGAACCAATATTCACGATGTTGCCCGCGATCTTTTCACGGCGCATGATCTTGATCGTTTCCTGCATCAGGAAAAATGGGCCGCGAACGTTGACATTGAAGATCCTGTCGAACAATTCAGGCGACGTATCGAGGATCGTGCCGCGATCTGTTACTCCAGCGGCATTCACCAGTACGTCGACGCGGCCGAATTCTGCGTCGGCCTTTGCTATGACGGTCCGGCAATCTTCGACCTTGCCCAAATCGGCGGCGACAAACACAACCCTCGTGCCGGTTGCATCCTGAATTTCTCTGGCTTTCGTCTGGCCTTTTGCCGCCGAGCGGCCGCAAGTCACGATGCCGGATGCGCCACGATCGGCAAACAACCTCGCGATGGCTGCGCCGAGTCCCTGCGTGCCACCGGTAATGACCGCAATTTTTCCAGTCAGTCCGCTCATGACGATGTCCTTCGATTTGGTAACCGGCCGTAGCAATCAGACAACGAGGCGACGATCAGTTACGGGAGTAAGCCGCACCATGTCGGGGGTCGGGTGGCGAGAGCGCGGTTGAGCCGAAATCGCTTGCGGTACCCCGGTTGAAGCGGCCCGTTGAATGGCGAGCAGTGCGCGCATGTCCGCCAAGCCCTCGTCGCCATCCGCTTCAGGCGGCGTTCCCGATCTGATGCAGTCCGAGAAATACGCGACCTGCGCGCCAAAATGATCGATTTGCGGAAACCGCGTCTCGGCGATCTTTCCGTCACTGCGCAGCCGCAGCCGTGTCGCAGTCTCGAATCTGAAGCCAGGATCGAGCTCCAGGTCGCCCGTCGTTCCCACGACCCGATAATTGTCGACCGCCGCTGCCGCGAAGCTGGCGACGAATTGTGCGAGGCCGCCCGAGGGAAATCGCAGCGTTGCAGCCACCGAGGCGTCCACCTCGCCAAAGCGCGGGTCGTCGACCGGCCGGTGCGCCGTCGCTATGGCTTCGATCGGCTCTTCCGCAAAGATGTGACGGGCGGCGTTGATGCAATAGACGCCGACGTCCTGAAGCGGGCCACCCCAGGCCGTCGCTTGCAACCGATGATTCCCCAGAGACGTCTGGAAGCTGAACACCGACTGAAAGAACAGCGGTCGGCCGATGGCGTTGGCGCGGATGTGTTCGAGAACGGCGACGGTTCCCGGTTCGTGGTGCAGCCGGTACGCGGTCATCAGAAACACGTTGGCGCTGCGCGCCGCGGCGATCATGGCAAGCGCTTCGTCCTCGCTCACGGCGAGCGGCTTCTCGACCATGACGTGCTTGCCGGCGCGTGCGGCCCGAATGGCGTAATCGGCATGCATGTGGTTCGGCAGGGCGATGTAGACCGCGTCGATCCCGGGGCTGGCGATCAGGGCGTCGTAGCCGTCATAGCCGACAACCGTGCCAATGCCGTAAAAGTCCGCGAGGCGCGCTGCCTTGGCGTGGTCGCCGGTCACGATGGCCGTAACCCGCGAATTTCCGGACTGAACCACGCCGGGCAGGAACGCTTGCTGCGAAATCCAGCCGGCGCCGACGACGGCATAATTGATCATCAATTCTCTCCCTGATGTCGCCGATGGAACGCCTGAAAGGGGATGAAACGTCTCGCCTGTGGCTTGGCGTATGGGTTCAGTCGTACAACGAGGGACGTGACGGGTATTTCAACGTCGTCGCATGGTTCTCGGTTAGACCTGCTGCGATCTGCTCGGCGATGGCCGAGGCCATGTAGCCGTCCCAGGCGCTTGCCCCGACCGGAATTTCTGTCGTCACCGCGCCAATCCAGTCGGTCAATTGCCTGCGATAGGCGTCGCCAAAGCGCGGAATCCAATTGCCGGGATAGGAGACTCCGCCAATGCGGTCCTTGTTGCGCATCGTGAGCGAGGGCAGAGCCAGCGCGACCGTTCCTTCCCGACCCACCAGTTCGGCATGGACATGATAGCCGTAGGCGGCGTTGATATTGACCTCGGTCGACACGATCTCGTCGCGGTCGGTCCGCATCGTGATCATCAGCGGTTCGCCGCCGGGCCCGCTGGCGACATGAGCCGAGACCATTTCCGATCCGGTCAGCCATCGGCTGATGTCGATCTCGTGCACGAATGAATTCGTCACCGCCATCGGTCCGGTAAACCACTCCGGCGCGCTGACGTTTCGGTGGACGTTGTGCAGCAAGACGGTTGCGCCCACAGCGCCTTCGTCCTTTATCCGCTTCATCTCCTGATAGCCGGGATCAAACCGCCGCATATAGCCGACCTGGATCAGCCTGCGCTTCAATGCGACTTCAGTCTGAACCACGCGCAGGGCTTCCGCCGCGGAGAAGGCCAGCGGCTTTTCGCACAGGACGGGCTTGCCCGCCTCCAGGCAGGCCAAGGTCATCTCCGCATGCGTCCCGTCCGGCGATGCGACGATCACCGCTTCAATGCGGTCTGAGGCGATCAGAGATCGAGGGTCAGGAAAGACAGTGGCGCCCGCCGCGGCCGCTTGCGCGCGGGCGGCGTCGGCGTCGAAGACCCCCGCCAGATGCGCGCCGGGGATCTCGCGGCTGACAAGACGCGCATGTTCCGAACCCATCACGCCCGTTCCAATGACACCTACACCAACGCCCATTTCCTTGCTCCTTTAGGCTTCCGCGGTCCAACGCCTTCCGGATGCGTTCGATCGGCTCGCAGTCGTTCTCCCGGGCGAGCGCCGTGATGAGACCCCGCCTCACGCGGCGATCATGCGCACCCTACGACCCAAGCGATTCATCGAACGACCTCATAGCCAGCCAAGGCCATTACGCGCACCAGCTCCGCGTGTCCTTTTTTTGCCATTGCGAGCGGTGGATTGATCTTCGGATCCTGCTCGGCCTCGACGACGAACCAGCCCTCATAGCCATAGGAGGCCAGTCGTCCGACGATGGAGGCGAAGTCAAGCGAGCCGTCGCCAGGCACCGTGAAGGCGCCCTTGACGACCGCGTCGAGAAAACTCTCTCTGGTGCGGTCGAGCTTGTCGATCACATCCATGCGCACATCCTTGGTGTGAACATGCGTGATGCGCTTGTGGTGCTTGTCGATGACGCGCATGACGTCGCCGCCAGCAAAAGCCATGTGGCCTGCATCAAACAGCAGCGGGATGCCTTCGCCGGAATGTCTCATGAACATGTCGAGTTCCGGCTCGGTCTCGATCACAGCGGCCATATGGTGGTGATAGGATAGCGGCATGCCCTGCTCGGCGCACCATTCGCCAAACTTCGTCATCTTGTGGGCATAGACCTTGATTTCGTCCTCCGAAAGCTTGGGCTTCGTTGCCAGAGGCCTCGAACGATCGCCCTGAACAGTACGTGCGCATTCGCCGTAAACGATGCAGGGGGCGTTGACAGCCTTGAACAACGCCATTTGCTCGGTGACGCGTTGCTTTTCCTGTTCCAAATCGCCATCGAGCAACAGACCGGAGAACCAGCCGCCGCATACCTTCATTCTGTGGGCTTTCAGGACGGGGCCAAGCACGTTCGCGTCCATCGGAAAACGGCGGCCCGTCTCCATGCCGGTGAAACCGGCCTCGCTCGCCTGACGCAGACATTCTTCGAGCGAAACATCATCGCTCAGCTCCTCCAGGTCGTCATTCCACCACGCGATCGGAGCGATACCCAATTTCGCCTTCATAGGAGTCTCCGGGAGTTTAACCGCTTGTCACTTGCGCAAACGGCGCTAAACGCCGACACGCTGTTTTTTGCGGCCGTCCAGTTGGCCCTTCGAGGCCTCGAGAACGTCCTCGCGGGCGCTGACTTGCGGCACGCCGACATCCCACCAGGCATCGCCGGGCGTCCAGGTGAAAGCGTCGGAGACGATGGTCAACACCGTGGTACGATCGGTGCCCAAGGCCCAATCCATGGCAGCACCGAGATCGGCGAGGCTTTCGACCTTCCGCACGAGCGCTCCCATGGATTCGGCGTGTTTGGCAAAGTCCACGGCGAACGGTTGCTTGACGCGGCAATCCTTGATCAGGTTGTTGAAGCTTGCGCCGCCCTTGCCGTTCTGCAGGCGATTGATCACGGCATAGCCGCCATTGTCGCAAACGATCACGATGATCTTGTGGCCGGTGAGAACGGTTGAATAGATATCCGAGTTCATCATCATGTAGGTACCGTCACCCACCATGACGATCGGGATGCGGGTTGGGTCCGCCATGGCCGCGCCCCATCCAGCCGCGATTTCATAGCCCATGCAGGAGAAGCCGAATTCGCAGTCGAAAGTATTGGGCGTTTTGACGCGCCAGTTCTTCATTACTTCGCCGGGCAGGCCGCCGGCGGCGGCTATGAGATAGTCGCGCTCGCCAGCATGTGAACTGACGGTACCAACCACCTGCGCATAGGTTGGAATGGGTTCGTTAGTGGGTTTTTGATACGAATCGAGTGCAGCGTTCCATTTCGCAAACTCGGATTTGCCGTGATTGGTCCATGTGACGTCGGACTTCCACCCTTTGAGGGAAGCTGCCAGTTCGGCAAGGGTCTCGCGTGCGTCGCCGATCACCGCGAGGGCTTGATGCTTGGTTGCATCGAAGCGCGCAGCGTTGATCGAGACGAATTTCGCGTCCGGCGCGAAGCACGTCCATGATCCCGTGGTAAAATCCATCAAGCGGGTGCCGATAGCCAGAATGACGTCGGCTTCAGCTGCGAGAGCGTTGGCCGAGGTCGAGCCAACGATGCCGATCGGACCGATATGAGCCGGGTGATGGTGCGTGAACGCACCTTTGCCCGCGATGGTTTCGGCAACCGGAATGCCATGCTCCGTTGCAAAAGCGCCGAGAATTTCCTCGGCGCCGGAATAGCGCACGCCTCCGCCTGAAATGATCAGCGGCCGTTTGGCGCTCTTGAGAATCTCGAGCGCCTGAGCCAGACGATCCTTGTCGGCGCGCGGACGTGCAATGGCATGGACGGTTGGTCTGAAAAAGGCTTCCGGATAGTCCCAGGCCATTTCCTGCACGTCCTGCGGCAGCGCGATGAAAGCCGGGCCGCAATCCGCCGGATCGAGCAGGACAGCGACAGCCTGCGGCAGCGACGAGATGATCTGTTCCGGGTGGGTAATGCGATCCCAATAACGCGTCACGGCACGAAAGGCGTCATTGACGTTGATCGAGGGGTCACCGAAGTGCTCGACCTGTTGCATGACCGGATCGGGGCGGCGATTGACGAATGTATCACCGGACAGCAGCAAGACCGGCAGGCGGTTGGAATGGGCAACTCCGGCGGCAGTTACCATGTTCAGTGCGCCGGGACCGATCGAGGAGGTGGCGACCATGATCTGGCGGCGGCGTTTGGCCTTGGCGAAGCCTATGGCGGCAAGCGCCATCGATTGCTCATTCTGACCACGCCAGGTCGGGAGGGTATCTTTTACGGCTTCCAAGGCTTCCGACAGGCAGGTGACATTGCCATGGCCAAAAATGGCAAAGACGCCGGGAAAAAGCATCTCCTTTCTGCCATCAATGATCGTAAACTGATTGCACAGATAGCGAACCAGGGCCTGCGCCATGGTGCAGCGAACCGTCGACATGCGCGTTCCTCCCGAAATTCTCGATCACCTTCGATGGTGCATATTCGGATTCGGGAATATTTATTGTCATTTCGTGCTTTTAGCAAGATAAATTGCTAAAACGCCGGAGCGCTCAATATCATCGCCTGGAAGAATGCCTTTGCTGCCGTGTTTGCGCGACAGTTCGATTGCGCGCCATCTCGGTCACCGTCGGAATTCGTGGCGTCGAGTCCCGGCCTGGCTGAAGCAGGGCGGCAGTTGCCATCGCAATACACTGGACCAAGCACATCGGTGCCGCGAGCGACCTGGAGAACAGATATTCGTCCTCCGGAATCGTGAAGAGTGTCCGGGCGTCTTTTGCGAGGGGCGACAATTGGCTGTCGGTAATGGCTATGATGTAAGTTCCGTTGGCTACGGCCACCTCGGATATGACGACGACTTCTTTTGCATAATGTCGAAATGCGATTGCGATCAGGACGTCGCGGTCGGTCATGGTCGTCGCCATTTCCTGCGCCAGGCCACCGGCAGGATCGAGAAGGACGACACGGCGGCGCAGCATCGTCAGAAGATACCTGAGCAACGATGCAATAGGTTCGGATCGGAGTTGTCCGGCAATGTAAATCGTTTCCGCCTGCACGAGCAGCTTGGCGGTGTCGGCGAGGGTTTTTTCCGATATGACTTCGAGAAGATCTTGAAGTGCCGCCATGTCGCGCACGACCAGATCCCGCAAATAGCCGAGACTGCCGTGGTCCTTATTTCGTGAAAGTTCACTTTCGAGAGCGCTGATGCGCTCCCGAAATCCGGGGGCGGCAGTGGCAAGTCTGGTTTGAAAAACAGATTGCAGCTGTTTGAAGCCGGAGTAGCCGAGGCTCTGCGCGAAGCGGACGAGGCTCGATGGATGAGTCCGGCATTTGGCGGCGACAGCATTGATCGATTCGAGTGCCACCACATTCGGATTCTGCGTCAGGAATCTCGCGATCTGCTGAAATCCGGTCGATAAGTTTGGGTATTCGCGAGTGATCAGATTGACGATCCCCTCATAATTTTTCGGGATTGTTGCTGCTGGTCCGCTGCGCTTGGTTGGCATTCTCATTCCTCGCCTGCGATTCCATCACCCGCCTGAAAATCATTTCTTTGGCGTATCTCGGAATCCGCGTGGTTCATCAGTGTCAAAAAAGTTCATTTGCCGATCGTGAAATTATTGTTGCAAAAGTAGAATTAAGCAACGATAATTGTTTAGGGCGTATGGAATGCGCCGACAACAGAATTCGAAATGAGGAAACGTCGCTGAAGTCGCAAGAGCGGATTTGCTCGCTGTAAGAACAGTAGACCCGCACAGGCGGTTGCGATCACGGGAGGTAGGCCTGACAGATAGATTCATCGCGTCCCGACCTTGCGCCAACGTGTCGGCTCCTGAGCTTCAATAGCCGCGGAACGTTGTGCAGGACGAGGTTACCCGCGTCACACCAGTGTCCTTTGCGTCAACGCATCAATGCGGGTTTGGCGAAGGAAGTCGCTCAACCCCAGGATGGGCCGGAGTTTCCTACATGTTGCGAGTTGCGGTTCTTGGCGCTGGGCGAATTGGGAAAATCCATGCGGCCAACGTGGCGGGAAATCCCAGGGCAAAGCTTGTGACAGTTGCCGATCCATACGGCACTGCAGCTAAGGAGTTGGCGGATCGCCTCGGTTGCGAGGCCTCGCTTGATCCCGGCGCGGCGATCGAGCGAGGCGATGTCGATGCCGTCATCATCGGCACGCCGACGGATACTCATGTCAGCTTGATGCTGCATGCAGTGCGGAACGGAAAGGCCGTACTTTGCGAGAAGCCGATCGACCTCGACATCACCAAAGTGGACGCTGCTGTCCTTGAGGTCGAGCGGCTCAACGGCCGCGTCATGGTGGCATTCAACCGCCGCTTCGATCCAAGCACCCGACAGCTCCGCAGATCGATCGATGACGGTGAAATCGGCGATGTGCGGCAGGTCATCATCAGCAGCCGGGACCCGGGAATGCCGCCGCGCGAGTACGTACGTCACTCCGGCGGAATCTTTCGCGATATGGTGATTCACGATTTCGACATGGCGCGCTGGCTGCTCGGCGAAGAGCCGATCGAGGTCATGGCGACGGCGAGCCGACTTGTCGATCCGGGATTGGCTGAGTTCGACGATTTCGACACGCTCATGGTTCAGATGCGCACGGCTTCGGGTCGGCAATGTCATATCAACTGCTGCCGCGAAGCGGTCTATGGCTATGATCAACGGATGGAAATCTTTGGATCGACTGGAATGCTGCTGAACGAGAATCTGCGGCCGACCACGGTCCGGCGTTGGGGTAAGGCCGGGACAGAAGCGCGCGACCCGCTCCTGAATTTCTTTCTGGAGCGATATGCCGAGGCCTACAAGGCGGAATTCGATCAATTTGCCGATGCGCTCGAAAGCGGTTCGCCACTGCCTACGACCCCGCATGACGGGCGCCAGGCGCTTCGTTTGGCCGACTGCGCTCTTGAGTCCGCCCTGACGGGCCGAGCCGTCAAAGTGTGATCAGAATGGGATCGGGACGACATGCGGGATATTGGCGTAGGCGTCATTGGCACCGGCTTCATGGGCAAGGCCCATAGCTTTGCCTATCGGGCCGTTGCCGGCATTTTTCCGGACAGTCTGCGTCCGGTTCTGCAGTCGGTTGCAGATATCAATGGAGAAGCCGCAGAGCAGGCCGCCAAACAATTCGGTTTTCGCCGCTGGCGAACCGATTGGCGGGCGCTCGTAGACGACCAGGATATCGAGGTCGTCTCGATCACGGCGCCAAATGCCGTTCACCGCGAAATGGCGCTCGCGGCCATAGCGGCGGGCAAGCACGTCCATTGCGAGAAGCCGATCGCGCCAAATGCCGATGCGGCAAAGGATATGATGGAGGCCGCTGAAGCAGCCGGCGTCGTGACGCAAGTTGGTTATAACTACATCAAAAATCCGATCCTGAAACTTGCCCGCTCCATGGTTGCGGCCGGAGAACTCGGAGAAATCACCGGCTTTCGCGGCATTCACGCCGAAGATTACATGGCGGATCCGGAAGCTCCCTACAACTGGCGCCTGGATGCCAGCGGTGGAGCGGGTGCGATCGCCGATATCGGCAGCCATATTATCGGAATGGCCCGTTTTCTTCTCGGCCCCATCAGCCACGTCGACGCTGATTTGGAAACCGTCGTCAAAAGCCGCCCCGTTCGCGCCGGTTCATCGGAACGCCGCGCCGTCGAAGTCGATGATATTGCGCGCCTCGCCGTGAGATTTGAGCGGGGATGCCGCGGAACGATTGAAGCAAACTGGGTGGCGACAGGACGAAAAATGCAGCTCGGGTTTGAATTGACCGGCGCAAAGGGGTCTCTTGTCTATACGCAAGAACGCCTCAATGAGCTGCTGCAATACCGTACCGACGGCGACCCACGCCACAGCGGTTATACGCGCATCGAGGCAGGGCCCCAGCATCATCCCTATGGGCTGTTTTGCGTCGCGCCGGGTCACCAACTTGGCTTCAACGATCTCAAGACGATCGAGGTTGCGGAATTCCTGGAAGCGATTGCTGGTGGAGAGAGGCGCGGGCCGGATTTTCGCGAAGCCTGGGAAATTCAGAAGATCATCGATACGGCGGTTCGATCATCCAAATCGCGGACGTGGCAAGCGATCGAGTAGACGCGGCGACCATTGCCGCTGGAATGCCAGGGGCGACCCCGGCTATGATAAGATAGTCGAACTTGAAGCAGCCGGAAGAGCTGCATGACAGGGGAGGTGCTGCAGTGGCTCTGCTTGAAGTTCGTAACGTATCGAAGAGTTTTGGCGCTATTCACGCGGTCAACGACATCAGCTGGTCGGTCGAGCCCGGCGAGGTCGTGGGGTTGATGGGTGACAATGGTGCCGGCAAGTCCACTCTGGTCAAGCTGATTGCCGGGAATTTTCCACCAACCGATGGCGAAGTTCTTGTCGACGGCGAGGTCTGCCATTTCCATAAGCCCATCCAGGCGCGCGCCAAGGGCATCGAGGTCGTCTACCAGGATCTCGCGCTTGCGGACAATCTCACGGCCGCGCAGAACGTGTTCCTGGGCCGCGAGCTAAACAAGGGGTTTTGGCCCTTTCGGGTACTCAACAAGCAGGCGATGATCGACCGCTCGGCGAAATTGTTCGACGAGCTGAAATCCGAAACGCGGCCGCGCGATCTGGTCAGGAAAATGTCGGGCGGCCAGCGCCAGGCGGTGGCCATCGCCCGCACCCGGCTTTCCAACGCGAAGCTTGTCCTGATGGACGAGCCGACCGCCGCCATCTCGGTGCGCCAGGTCGCCGAGGTGCTCGAGCTCATCCGCCGTCTGAAGCACCAGGGGGTGGCGGTTATTCTCATCAGCCATCGTATGCCGGACGTGTTCGCGGTGAGCGACCGCATCATTGTCATGCGGCGCGGTACCAAAGTGGCCGACAAGGCAACCACATCGACCTCGCCGGAGGAAATCACCGGCCTGATTACGGGAGCGATCCGTGCAGCATGATCTCGTCAAGGCGGCCGACCCAGGTCATGCCGCAATTTCAGATGTTGCGGAGAACAAGGAGCAGACTTTCGCTGCGCGTGTCTTCGCGAGCCAGCCATTCTGGGTGACGATCGCGCTTATCGCGCTGGTCGTGATCATGGCCATCAATGAACCGAGCTTCGGCACCGTCGAAAATGCCGCCAACGTCACGCGCAACTTCGCGCCGATTGGAATCATGGCGATGGGGATGACCGTGGTCATCATCACCGGCGGCATTGACCTCTCTGTAGGGTCCGTGATGGGCCTGGTGGCGATTGTCGCGGGCCTGTTCCTGACCTGGCACTATCCCTGGTATCTCGCCTTCGCGATGGGGATGATTGCCGGGATTGCTTGCGGCGCGGTCAACGGCTTTTTCGTGGCCTATGTCGGTATGCCTTCCTTCGTCGTGACACTTGGCATGCTGTCAATCGCGCGGTCGCTTGCGGTGGTGTTTTCGGCCAACCAGATGCTCTATCAGTTCGGACCGGACGCGCCCATCGTTAGAGCCATCGGTCAGGCGAAATGGCCCTTGCGCGCGCCGGCCGGTTGGGCGCCGCAGTGGATGCCCGAATTGTCCTCGCATTTCTGGGTCATGGTCGGACTCGCCCTCATCGTCGGCTACGTGTTCAACTCCAAAGCCTGGGGCCGCCATCTCTTTGCAATAGGTGGCAACGAGCAGGCTGCCCGGCTCACCGGTGTTCCCGTCGATTGGATCAAATTTCAAGCCTATGTTTTTTCCGCATTCACCGCGTCGTTAGCCTCGCTTCTGCTGCTCGGTTACAACGGCTCGGCCATCAACGCCATGGGACAGGGCTACGAGCTGCGCGTCATCGCGGCGACCGTGATCGGCGGGGCGAACCTGATGGGTGGGGCGGGTACTGCCTTCGGGGCTTTCATCGGTTCGGCTTTTCTCGAGGTCATTCGCAATGCCTTGTTGATGGCGGGCATCGATTCCAATTGGCAGGGCGCATTTGTCGGCGCCTTCATCATTCTAGCGGTGCTTCTCGGCATGCAAACCGGAGGCAAGGCGATCGTTGCGGCAATTTTGGAGCGGTTGTTGCCGAAGAAGCATCGTTAGAAACCGAATTCACTGCGGGCAATCAGTGAAGGTCAATGAGGAGGAAACGAGATGAAAAGATTTCTTTTAAGCACGGCTATCGCTTTCGGCGCGATGTCGATAGCGATGTCCGGCGCCCAGGCGAAGGATGTCTTCGCTTTGGTGCCAAAGAACATGAACAACCCGTTCTTCGATCAGGCCCGCGACGGCTGCAAGAAGGCCGAAGCAGAATCAAAAGGTGCCTTTGAATGCATGTATATCGGCCCTGGTGAGCACGGCGGCGGCGAGGAGCAAGTGCAAATCCTGCAGGATCTGATTGCCAAGAAGGTGAATGGCATTGCCGTATCGCCATCCAATGCCGCAGCCGTCGCCGTGGCCTTACAAGCTGCCAAGCAGGCCGGTATTCCCGTTCTTACCTGGGACTCCGATCTGCTGCCTGACAGCAAGAGCCTGCGCGTTGCTTATATCGGCACCCACAATTACGAGATCGGCGTGAACCTCGCCAAACTCGCGATGCAGATCAAGCCGAACGGCGGCACCGTGTGCATCCAGTCGGGCGGCGCCGCTGCCGCTAACCACAATGAACGGATGCAGGGAATTCGCGACACATTGTCGGGCAAGAAATCGGCTGCTTCTCCTGGCGACCGCTTGACCGGCCAGAACGGGTGGACCGAGATTCAGGGGTGTCCGCTTTATACCAATGACGACTTCCCGGTATCTGTGCAGCAGTTCACCGACACTATGGCGAAGAACCCGAAACTCGATGCCTTCATCCCGACCGGTGGTTTCCCGCAGTTCATTCCCGACGCAAACCGCGCCGCGGTGGCACCGTATAAGGACAAGATTGCCTCGAAAGCACTTGCCCTCGTGGTGGCGGACACACTGCCGGTGCAGATCGATCAGATGAAGGAGGGCCTGTCACTCGGCCAGGTCGGCCAGCGGCCGTTCGAAATGGGTTACAAGACGATGTTGGCGCTGGAAGCGATGAAATCGGGCAAGCCCGCGCCTGCGGATCCGACTTACACCGGTCTCGATGTCTGCACGCCCGCGACCGTCGCCACCTGTATCGGCAAGTAAGTCTGTCCAATGCGACGGATGGGGCGGGAGGCAACTCCGGCCCCATGGTTTTGTCGCGGCGAATTTCCGGATCGGCTGACGATGGCTGCTCCGGATCGGATTCCGCCGCCCGCATTAGCGGTTACGGAATGACCGTTTGTGGTGCAGGCAGGCCCACGCATTTCGCGCCGGGTTCCGCGACGGTACGCACAAAAATGTTGCCAGGTTCTACTTGAAACCAGTCGTGTTGGCCGGCCAAGACGTGAACTCGCTTTTTGCATCCGGGGGTGTCAGTCAAGTCAAAAAAGTATCACGATTGGCCGCCAAATGTGGTGGTACGCGTCTATTTCGTGACCTACCGTGGCGGTCAAGCAAGAGCCGGTATCAAGAAAATCGGCCAGCTGGGAACGAGGTCGTTGCGGATATCTTGCCCGCGACCGGGAGGAAGGACATGGAGCCGGATCTTGAACTGGTCCAGATAAGGCCGGGGGAGTCGTTCGCCGCCTGGTCGCACGGTTATCCTTTCCGCACCGTACGATGGCATTTTCACCCGGAATATGAGCTGCACATGGTGGCGGCAACCACCGGCCGCTATTTCGTCGGCGATTTCATCGGCGATTTCGCGCCCGGCAACCTCGTGCTGACCGGGCCCAATCTGCCGCACAATTGGGTCAGCGACATTCCGCCGGGGACCAGCATTCCGCTGCGTTGCCGCATTATCCAGTTCAGCGAGGAGTTCATCGACGGCGCCATCAAGGCCCTGCCGGAACTCGCGGCGCTGCAGCCGGTGCTGGAATCGTCGCGGCGAGGTGTGCTGTTCAGCAGCGAAACCAGCCAGCGGCTGTTGCCGCTGCTCGAAGAGACGATGCAAGCCAATGGCATGCGCCGCATCGAGCTGTTCATGCTGATCGCCGGCGTGTTGAGCCGGGCACGGGGATCGCGCGTGCTGGCCAGCGCTAGCTATCTGCCCGATCCGTCCGGCTATATGTCCGCGGGCATCAATAAGGCGCTCGCTTATCTCCGCAAGCATCTGACCAAGCCGTTCAGCGAGATGGATCTCGCCGAGATCGCAGGCCAGACCACAAGCGCCTTCTCGCGTGCGTTCCGCCAGCACACCGGCATGTCGCTGACGCAATATGTCAAACGGCTGCGCATCAATCTTGCCTGCCAAATTCTGATGAGCGACGAGCAGGCTTCGATCGCAAGCATCTGCTATGAAGTCGGCTACAACAACATGTCGAATTTCAACCGACAGTTCCTCGCCGAAAAGGGAATGACGCCATCACAGTTTCGGCGGTTGCTGTTCGACAACATCAACGCGCCCAAAGCTGCATGAGAAAGCACCACGGCATAATCGCGTAGCTGCAAGCGCGGGAGGGAACGCAACATCGACAAATCACGGCCGACCGGCTTCCACCGGTTGCGCCAACGAAGACTGTTGTGTTCAGCGATAGACAAAAAGAAGCGGGATCGTCCGGGATCGCCGGCGCCAACCCTACGCATTCAAAAGGCAACCGGAAAGGTTGCTCTTACACTAGGGAGAAGACCATATGACACGATCATCATTGAACGCGGTTGGGGTGGCGGCGCTAGCCTTGGGCGTCCTGACTGGAGGCTCCGCTTTCGGTCAGAATGCCAAGGTGTCAGGAGCGACCGTCGCCTTTCTGATGCCGGACCAGGCATCGACCCGTTACGAAGAACACGATCACCCCGGTTTCGTGGCTGAAATGAGCAAGCTGTGCCCGACCTGCAAGGTGCTCTATCAGAATGCCGACGCCAATGCGTCGCGCCAGCAGCAGCAGTTCAATTCTGTTATTTCGCAAGGCGCCAAGGTGATTGTCATCGATCCCGTCGATTCCACCGCCGCAGCGTCGCTGGTGAAGCAGGCGCAGGGCCAGGGCGTGAAGGTCATTGCCTACGACCGGCCGATCCCCTCCACGCCAGCGGACTTCTACGTGTCCTTCGACAACAAGGCGATCGGCAAGGCGATCGCCAAATCGCTGGTCGACCATCTCAAGGCGACCAACGTGCCGGCCGACGATGTCGGCGTGCTGGAGATCAACGGCTCACCGACCGATGCCGCGGCCGGGCTGATCAGGGACGGCATCCACGACGGTCTGGCCGGCAGCGGGTACAAGACGCTCGCTGAGTACGACACGCCGGATTGGGCGCCGCCGAAGGCACAGCAGTGGGCGAGCGGCCAGATCACCCGTTTCGGAAAGAAGATCGTGGGCGTTGTTGCTGCCAACGACGGTACCGGCGGCGCCGCGATTGCGGCGCTCAAGGCCGCCGGCGTCAATCCGGTGCCGCCGGTCACGGGCAACGACGCCACGATCGCCGGCCTTCAACTCATTATCGCCGGCGACCAATACAACACCATCAACAAGCCAAGCGAGATCGTCGCCGCAGCAGCGGCCAATGTGGCCGTCCAATTGCTGGCGGGGGAGAAGCCAAAATCTGAGACGACGCTATTCAACACGCCATCGCAGCTGTTCACGCCGACGCTGGTCACGGCCGACAACCTCAAGGCAGAGATCGTAGACAAGCGGATCAACGGCAAGCCGATCCAGACTTCCGAAGTGCTCTGCGCGGGCCGCTATACCGAAGGCTGCAAGAAACTCGGCATTGCGAAGTAGAATTTCGGCAAGGTATCATTTGGCCCGGCGATGCGGTTCGGTTCGCCGCATGGCCGGGACGATCACGGAACGCCCGCATGATCGACCCGGTATCCCAATCCAATTCGCGGAACGGCTTAGTGCTCAGCCTGCGCGGCATTTCGAAGAGCTTCGGCGCCGTCTCCGCCTTGACCAATATCGATCTGGATGTGCACGCCGGCGAGGTCGTCGCGCTAGTCGGCGACAATGGCGCCGGCAAGTCGACCCTAGTGAAGATCCTCGCCGGCGTTCATCTGCCGGATTCGGGCACGATCACCTTCTGCGGTGAAATCGTAGTCCTCGACGATCCGGCCGCGTCGCTGCGGCTCGGAATCGCGACCGTATTCCAGGACCTGGCGCTGTGCGAGAATCTCGACGTCGTCGCTAACATTTTCCTCGGACGGGAACTTGATCCATGGCGTCTCGACGAGGTGGCGATGGAGATTCGGGCCTGGACCCTGCTCAACGAACTGTCGGCGCGCATCCCTAGTGTTCGCGAGCCGGTGGCATCGCTTTCCGGCGGCCAGCGCCAGACGGTTGCGATCGCCCGTTCGCTGCTGCTCGAGCCGAAGCTGATCCTGCTCGACGAACCAACGGCTGCGCTTGGCGTGGCGCAGACCGCCGAGGTGCTGGATTTGATCGAGCGCGTCCGCGATCGTGGTCTCGCCGTGGTGATGATCAGCCACAATATGGAAGACGTCCGCGCGGTCGCGGACCGGATCGTGGTGCTGCGGCTCGGACGCAACAACGGCATCTTCCATCCCGACGCTTCCAACCAGGAACTCGTGAGCGCCATCACGGGGGCCTCGAACAATGCCGTGTCCCGCCGCGCGGAGCGGCGACAGGGCTCACGCGAACATTCAGGGGAGCCGCGGCCGTGAACGGCGACAAGGAACGTCGCGCAACGTCGGCGCCGCTCGATCGCGCGGACGAGCGGATTCGCCATGATGCGGGTCTTGCCGGCGCCACGCGCGCCTTCCTGGACCGGGTCCGCTCCGGCGATCTCGGTGCGCTTCCGGTCGTGATCGGGCTCGTGATCATCTGCACGGCGTTCCAGAGCCTCAATCCCGTGTTCCTGTCGAGCAACAATCTCGTCAACCTGCTGTTCGACTGTTCGACTGTGGGGGTGATCGCGCTTGGGATTGTCTGCGTGCTGATGGTCGGTGAAATCGATCTGTCGGTCGGCTCGGTCAGCGGTTTCGCTTCGGCCGTGGTCGGCGTGCTCTGGGTCAACATGGAATGGCCCGCATGGCTCGCGATTTTCGCGGGCCTCGTCGTCGGCGGAGCCATTGGCGCACTCTACGCGGTGTTGTTTAACCGCTTTGGGATGCCAAGCTTCGTCTCGACACTGGCCGGCCTGCTCGCGGTTCTGGGCTTGCAGCTTTATCTTCTGGGCTCGACGGGCTCGATCAATCTGCCGTATGGCTCGCCGCTTGTGAATTTTGGCCAGACGCTGGTGATGTCGCCTGCTGTCGCCTACACGCTGGCTGCGGTGACCGGCGCGGTGATCTTCGCAACGGCCTTTCGAACGGCTGCCCGCCGCAAGCGGGCTGGTCTGTCGGCGAGATCGCTGGGCAGCCTGTTGCTTCGCGGCATCGTGATCACGATCGTCCTCGAGCTCGTCGTTTACTATCTCAACCAGGATCGCGGCGTGCCCTGGATGTTCGGTCTGTTCGTAGCCCTGGTCGTCGCGATGAATTATGCGTTGACCCGAACGAAGTGGGGACGCTCGATGAATGCCGTCGGCGGCAACCGGGAGGCGGCGCGCCGCGCCGGAATCAACGTGCGTCGGACCCACATGACGGCCTTCGTGCTATGCGCGACCTTCGCGGCCGCTGGCGGCATCCTTTCGGCGGCGCGCCTCGCGTCCGCGAGCCAGCAGGCCGGCACCGGCGATGTCAATCTCAACGCCATCGCTGCCGCCGTGATCGGTGGAACCAGCCTGTTCGGCGGTCGCGGCAGCGCTTATTCCGCGTTGCTTGGCATCATCGTAATTCAATCGATTGCAAGTGGTCTGACGCTGCTCGATCTATCATCTTCGCTCCGGTACATGATCACCGGTGCCGTGCTGGCCGTTGCCGTCATCGTCGATTCGCTGGCCCGCCGCTCGCGCATGTCCCATGGCCGGGCCTGAAATCACCCCAAGCAACAGGAATGCCATGACTCTCACGCTGTCCGGAAAAGTGGCCGCCATCACGGGAGCGGCCTCGGGGATCGGTCTGGAATGCTCCAGGATTTTGCTGCGCGAGGGCGCGCGCGTCGTGCTGGTCGACCGTGACGAGGATGCCTTGAAGTCGGCTTGCGCAATCCTCGGCCAGGAGGCGATCCCGTTGACGATCGACCTCACCATGCCTGAAAGCGTCAGCCGTATGATGCCGCGGATACTGGACCTCGCGGGCCAACTCGACATCTTCCATGCGAATGCAGGAACCTACGTCGGCGGCGATATCCTCGACGGCGATCCCGATATCTGGGACCGCGTACTGAACCTCAACGTCAACGCTGCCTTCCGCTCGGTACACGCCGTCCTGCCACACATGGTTGCGCGCGGGACGGGCGACATTATCGTGACGAGCTCGATTGCGGGTCTGGTGCCGGTGGTATGGGAGCCGATCTACACCGCTTCCAAGCATGCCGTTCAGGCGTTCGTGCATACGGTCAGGCGGCAGGTCGCCAAGCATGGGCTGCGCGTCGGCGCCGTGGCTCCAGGTCCCGTGGTCACGGCCCTGATCAAGGACTGGCCCAAGGACAAGCTCGATGACGAATTGGCCGCCGGAGGCTTGATGCAGCCGGCGGAAGTGGCCGAGGCCGTGCTGTTCATGCTGACGCGGCCGAGGAACGTCACCATCCGCGATCTCGTCATCCTGCCCCAGAGCAACGACTTGTAAGACGCGTCATCGTCAAACACGGTAAGGAAATCACGGAGCATGCCGGAAAAGAATTTCCTCGGCATCTATGTCGGCACGGGAAGTGCGCGGGCCGCAGTGTTCGATGAGGAATGGCGAAGAGATGCTTTCGCTTTTGGGGACTCTTGCGAGCGAAGAGGCCCCCGGAAGAGGGCATGACCATGCTGTGCGTCGCTCACGAGATGGGTTTCGCCCGCGAGGTCGGCAGGCGCTTGAGCGCACCTTGCGGATCGCCAGTGCGGGCTAGACTAGGCCTGGAAGAACGGATTGGCCGGCCGCGATAGGCCGAGGTGATCGCGCAGCGTGGTTCCCTCATAGTCCGTGCGGAACAGCCCGCGCTCCTGCAAGATCGGCACGACGAGCTGGACGAAATCCTCGAAACCTTCGTGGAAATAGGGCGGCATGACGTTAAAGCCGTCGGCGGCATGCCCTTCGAACCAGAGCTGGAGCGTGTCGGCGATGCGCTCGGCCGAGCCGCACAGCACCCAATGGCCGCGGGCGGCAGCTGTGAGGTTGTAGAGGTCGCGCAGCGTCATGTTCTCACGGCGGCCCTTGGCCAGCATGACGCTGGCGAAGCTGTGGTAGCTGTCGGACGGCGCGATGTCGGGGATCGGCCCGTCGAGGTCGTAAGCCGACATGTCGCGCCCGAAGCGGTCGGACAGGATGGCAAGCGCGTTGCTGCCGCTGACAAAGCTCTGGAGCACGTTGAGCTTCTCGAACGCCTCCTTGTCGGTGCGGCCGACGACGGGCATCACGCCGGGCAGCACCGTGACATCCTCGGCCTTGCGGCCGAACGCCGGCAGCCGCGTCTTCAGCGAAGTGTAGCCGGCTTTGGCTTCGTCGATGTCCTGCACCACGGAGAATACGATGTCGGCGGTGCGCGCGGCGAGCGCTTGCCCGGCCTCAGAGCCGCCGGCTTGCAGCACGACGGGGCGGCCTTGCGGGCTGCGGCCGATGTTGAGCGGGCCCTTCACCTTGAAGAACGCGCCGTCATGGTCGATCGCGCGCAGCTTCGCCGGATCGATGTAGACGCCGCTGGCGCGGTCGGCGACGATGGCATCATCCGCCCAGCCGTCCCACAGGCCTTTGACCACGTCGAGGAATTCGCTTGCCATCTCGTAGCGGCGGGCGTGGTCGGGGTGAGCGGTACCGAAATTTGCAGCCGTGGCCGGGTTGGCCGTCGTCACCGCATTCCAAGCCGCGCGTCCCTTGGAAATATGGTCGAGCGAGGCAAAGACGCGCGCGACCGAGAACGGATCGCTGTAGGTGGTCGAGACGGTGGCGCCGAGGCCGATATGGCTGGTCGAGGTCGAAAGCGCGGCCAGCATGGTGAGCGGTTCGAGCCGCAGCGTGTAGGAGGGATGGGCGGCGGCATCGGCATAGAGATTGTCGCCCATGAAGATCAGGTCGAACTTGCCGCGCTCGGCGGTGCGGCCGATCTCCTGGATCGCCGCAAAATCCTGAAAGCTGTCGACCGCGCCGGGATGGCGCCATCCCGCGACATGGCTGCCGGTGCCCAGGATGAACAGGCCGAGACGCATTTGTCGTTTCATGGCGTCATGTCCAGAACAGGATTTTTCGCTCGAGGAAGCCGATCAGGCCGAAGAAGGCGAGGCTCGCGGCGGAGGCGACGAAGATCGCCGACCAGACCTGGACGAAATCGATCTGGAGCACGGCCTGGTAGATCACCCAGCCGAGCCCCCCCTGGGCGCCGAGCATCTCGGTGACGATCGCCACGATCACGCTGCGTACCGTCGAGACGCGCATGCCGGCGAGCAGCAGCGGTAGCGCGGTCGGCAAGCGCAGGCGCCACAGCACGCCAAAACGGCTTGCGCCAAAACTCTTCATGAGGTCGACGGCGCGGCGGTCGACACGGTCGAGCCCGGACAGCATCGACAGCAGGATGGTGAAGCTCACCGCCATTGCCACCATGACGATCTTCGAGCTGACGCCGATCCCGAACCAGAGCAGGATCAATGGCGAATAGCCGACCACGGGCACCGAATTGATCGCGGTTGCGAGCGGCAGGATCGCGGCGCGAAGCGCCGGCACCAACGCGATGGCGACGGCGAGGCCAATGCCGATCAGGCAGCCGAGTCCGTAGCCCACCAGCGCTTCGAGCAGGGTGTAGCCGGCAGCGTCGATGAGCGTTGCACGTTTCGACCATAGTCCGACGAGGATGTCGCTGACCGCGGGAAGAACATAAGCCGGCAGGTGCAGTCCACGCGCTGTGCCTTCCCAGCATGCGATCAGGAGGACGGCGCCCAAAATGCCGCGCTGGACGGCGAGCGAGGGAGAGGCGATTGCGCGGCTCATTGCTCGGCGTTCCAGAACACGAGGCGCCGCTCGACTGCGGCGACCACCGCATAGAAGCCGGTGCCGAGCAGCGCCGAAGCCAGCAGAGCGCCCCAGATCGCCACGACGTTCTCGGTGAACATGGCCTGGAGCAGCAACACGCCGAGCCCCGTGGTGTCGCCGAACCATTCACCGACGATGGCGCCGACGAGGCTCAGCGACGCGGCGAGCCGCAGCGCGACGAAGATCTGCGGCAACGCGGTCGGAAGCTGCAAGCGCAGCAGGAGCTGGCCGTTGGAGGCGCCAAAGCTGCGCATCAGGTCGACCTGCTTGAGGTCGACGGTTTCGAGGCCGAGCAGGGTGTTCACCGTCACCGGAAAGAAGGTCAGGTAGAACGCGATGATGGCCTTGGCGAGCAGCGTGTTGCCGAACCACAGCACGACCAGCGCGCCGAAGGCGATGACCGGAATGGTCTGCGACACCACGAAGATCGGAAACACCATCTCGCGTAGTGCGCGGACGCGGAAGAACACGACGCCCATCAGCACGCCGAACGCGCCGCCGGAGGCGAAGCCGATCAGCGTCTCGGCGAGGGTGCGCAGGAAGCCGTCGACATAGGCGCGGGGCGTCGCCGCCATCGCCATCAGGATCGCGCTGAGGCGCGGCAAATAATAGGGCCGAATGCCGAACAGCAGCACCGCGCCTTCCCAGATCACCGCCGCGATAGCGAGGCCAAGCAGGAGTCGGATCAGCTTGCGCAACGAATCCGGCATCGTGATCGATCGCACGGCAGCGCGGCCGTCACTGAGCGATGTCGCCGCAGGCCTGCTCACGGCAGCCGGTCCGCCGCTGGGATGCTCTGGATGAAGCTGGCGTCATAGGCGGCGGCAAGATCGAGCGGCTTGGAGATCACGCCGTACTTCAGGAAGAAGTCGTGGGCGGTCTTGACCGCGTCGGCGTCGATCCAGAATATGCCGTTCTTCGCCGCTGCGCCCGCTGTCATCAGGCGCTTCACCTCGGTCAGCATGAACTCCTGCTGTGCGCGGTCGAGCGTCGGGGCTGCGGCCATCACGGTGTCGACGGCGCCCTTGGTATCTGAGAACGCGTCCTTCCAGCCCTTCAGCGACGCCCGCAGAAACGCCTTGACCAGCTCCGGCTTCTCCTTGGCGGTCGCCTCGGCCACGATCAGCGTGTCGCGCGGGAAGGTGATGCCGTAATCCTCGGCGACGAAGGTCTTCAGGCTGTCCTTCGGCATGCGCGACTGGATGGTGTAGAACTCATTGTAGTAGGTCGCCGTGATCACGTCGACGTTGCCGTCGACGAAGGGCGTCACCGAAACCTGCTGCGGCTGGATCTTCAGCTCATCCGGCTTGATGCCTTCCTTGGCCAGCATGCCGTTCAGCACATGGTTGGCGCCGGTGAACCATGTGGTGACGGTCTTGCCCTTGAAGTCCTGGAGCGTCTTCACCGGACCGTCCTTGCGGGTGACGAAGATGAATGGCGTGATCTGGTGCGACACGCCGACGCAGACGATCGGCAGCCCCTTGTCGCGCGCCGCGAACACGCTGTCGGTGCCGCCGGACAAGCCGAACATATCGGCGCCGGTCGCGACCAGATTTTCGGTCAGCAGATTGGGTCCGCCGGGATTGATGGTGAGGTCGATGCCCTCGGCCTTGTAGTAGCCCTTGGCCACCGCGACGTAGAAGCCGGCGAACTGCGCCTGCGGCAACCATTTCAGGCGCAAGCTTGCCTTCTGCAACTCGGCGGCGGGCGCGGCCGTGACAAGTGAGCCGGTCGCCAGTGCGAGTGCGGAGAGGACAGAGAAGGCGTAGCGTCGGCTCAACATGGTCATACTCCAGGCGATGAAAATCAATTGCGATAGGATGGATCGGTGCGGTCGAGCTGACGCATCAGTGCCGGCCATTCGCGTTCGCCGGGCACGAGAATGTCGCCCTGCAATTCCCAGAATTGGCGGGCGGCCTTCTCGCAGACCTCGTGCGGTGGCATCACGAGCTTGGCGCCGGCTGCGGCCGCGGCCTGCATCTGGAGCTGGATCCGCGCGGCGCGCTCGAAATAATAGAGCAGCATGAAGGCTTCGCCTGGCGTCCGGCCGACAGTGAGGATGCCGTGATTACGCATCAGCATCACCTTGTGCTGGCCGAGATCGCGTACCAGGCGAACTTGCTCGTCCAGGTCGATGGCGACGCCCTCGTAATCGTGAAAAGCCTGGCGATCGTGGAAGCGCATCGCGAACTGGCTGAGCGGCAGCAGGCCCTTCTCCTGTCCGGAGACTGCAACGCTCGCGTCGGAATGGGTGTGCAGCACGCAGGTCGCATCATGGTTCGAGGTGTGGATCGCGGCATGGATGACGAAGGCGGCGACGTTGACGGCCTGCGGCGTGTCGTCGAGCTTGTTGCCCTTGGTGTCGATCTTCACCAGGCTCGAGGCAGTGATCTCGTCGAACAGAAGCCCATAGGGATTGATCAGGAACTGATCGTCATGGCCGGGAACGCGCATCGAGATGTGATTATAGATCAAATCGTCCATGCCGAGCTTGGCGACCATGCGATAGCAGGCGGCGAGCTTGACGCGGGCGTCCCACTCCGCCGGATTGATCCCCTGCTGTTCTCTCGCTGACATCGCGTTCATTGCGAGTTCTCCTGCGCGATGGAGGATTGGAACGATTTCATGCTTTCCTCCTCGATCGCATCGAGCAGCACGCGCTTGAGGCGCACGAATTCAGGGGAGGTGACCATCTCGGGCTTGCGCGGGCGGGGAAGATCGACGACCTGTTCGAGCTTCACCGAGCCGGGACGTGCGGTCATGACCAACACGCGGTCGCCGAGGAAGATCGCCTCGTCGACGTCGTGGGTGATGAAGAGAATGGTGCGGCGGTATTTCTGCCAGACATCGAGCAGCCAGCGCTGCATCATCGCCCGCGTCAGCGCGTCGAGCGCGCCGAACGGCTCGTCCAGCAGCATCAGGTCGCGCTCGAACAGGAAGGTGCGCATCAGGGCGACGCGCTGGCGCATGCCGCCGGACAATTGATTGGGATATTGCTTCTCGAATCCGGCCAGCCCGAACTCGGGCAGCATCTTGAGCGCCTTGGCACGCGCCTGGTCGCGCGGCATGCCCTCGACCTCGAGCGCGAGGATGGCGTTGTCCACCACGTTACGCCAGGGAAACAAGAGGTCGCGCTGCGGCATGAAGGAGACGCGGCCGAGCAGGTCGGCGGCATGGCAGCTCTTGCCCTCGAAGCGCAGGATGCCGCCGGCGTCCGGCTCCTCAAGGCCGGCGACGATGTTGAAGAGGGTGCTCTTGCCGCAGCCGCTGGGGCCGACGACGGTGACGAACTCGCCCGGGGCGACGCTCGCCTGAAGTCCGGACAGCGCCACGACGGAGCCAAAGGCCTTGTTGATCGCGCGCAGCTCGAGCAGCGGCTCAGGTTTTGGGTGAGCCTGCGGGACTTCGATGGTCGGTCCGGGATTGGGGAGGCGGGCGGCCTGCACCGGCATGTCCTTGTATAATGGCGGCGGCCATTCGCATACGAAAGCGGGCCGCGTCGAAATCTCTTAGCAACTCGTGTGCCAGTGCGATTTCCCCGCAAATCAGGCATAAGACTTGCGAGATCGACGGCGAGAAGGTCGGAGAGATGCGCATCTCCGAGAGAGAATAGGGCATTTCACTGAGATGTGAGTGCCAATATGTATACTGACATTGGTATCGGAGAAACATGATGGCGGATATTAGTGCACAGAGTGGAGGCAAGCGCGTCAAAAATGGGCACGAAACCCTCGCTGCGAGCCCCGGCATGACGCTTGCCGAGAGCCTGCGCCAGAAGCTCGAAGGGGCGATCGCGGCGGGCCATCTCGAACCTGGCAGCCGGCTCGACGAACAAGAAATCGCCCAGCGTTTCGGCGTCTCGCGCACGCCGGTGCGAGAGGCGTTCCGCCTGATGGCCGCCAACAATTTGGTCGAGCTGCGCGGCCGGCAGGGCGCGACGGTTCGCAGCATCAAGGCGCAGGCGCTGATCGAGATGTTTCAGGTCATGGCGGAGCTGGAGGGGCTCTGCGCACGGCTTGCCGCCCGGCGTGTCTCGCAAGCCTGGGGGGCGGAAATTGACGAGATTCACCAGCGGCTTGTGGCGGCGGGCGAAACCGGCGACATCGACATCTTCTACGACATCAACCAGGAATTCCACGAAGCGATCTACGAGGCCTCGCGCAATGCCTTCCTCGCGGATCAAACCCGCAAGCTGCGCAATCAGGTGGCGGCCTATCGCCGCCGGGTGACGCGCATGCCGAACCGGATCGCCGATACGATCCGCGAGCATGAGGCGATCATGCAGGCGATCCTGGCTCACGATCCGGAGCGCGCGCACAGCGCCATGCGGGACCACGTCAACCTGCTCGGCGACAACCTTCTGGACTTTCTCGCCGGCTTCGAATGACCCGGGGATCGGTTGGTATGCAAATTGCTAGACTTTGTATATCTGGATTGCATCCTGGAGACCCGGAGTGGACCTGAAGCTGACGAACAAGACCGCCCTGATCACCGGGGCGTCGAAAGGAATTGGACTTGCGGTGGCCGAGCTCTTCGCCGCGGAGGGCTGTCATTTGCATCTCGCTGCCCGCAACGGCGAGGCGATGCTCGAGGCCAAGAAGCAGCTCGAAGCCCGCCATGGTGTGAAGATCAGCATCCACGCACTCGACCTGTCGAGTACGGCTGCGATGGAGAAGCTCGCGGCCGAAGTCGGCGACATCGACATTCTCATCAACAACGCCGGCGACATCCCGGCCGGCTCGCTGGAGATCCTCGACGATGCCGCATGGCGGCGCGGCTTCGATCTCAAGGTGTTCGGTTACATCACGCTGTCGCGTCTTTATTATCCGCGCATGAAGGGCAAGGACGGCGTCATCATCAACATCATCGGCAATTCGGGTGAGAACTGGGACGCGAGCTACATCGCGGGCTCGACCGGCAATGCGGCGCTGATGTCCTTCACCAAGGCGCTCGGCGGCCGCAGTCTCGATCACGGCGTGCGCGTCGTCGCGGTCAATCCGGGGCCGGTGGCCACCGACCGCATGCTCAAGATCATGAAGCGCAAGGCGATCGACATGCTCGGCGACGAAAGCCGCTGGGAGGAGCTGTTCGACAAATATCCGGGCAAGCGCCCAGCGACGTCGGAAGAAGTGGCCGATCTCGTCGCCTTCCTGTCCTCGCCGCGGTCGGGCTACGTCACCGGCACCGTGGTGACGATCGACGGCGGCATCGCCGCGCGCGGCTCGGTGATCTGAGGCGTCGATGTCGGGACCTCAATCCGCGGCGCTGGTCCGCAATCGCTATTTCGACGAGCTCTCGGCGACGCCGGAACTCTGTTGGCTCGGCCAGAACACCAACCATATCGAGAGCCATCCCGCCGTGCGCGAAGCAATGCTGCGCTCGATCGAGGCGGGCGAGTTCAATGCCTATGCCCCGCCGCTCGGCTTCGAGGCGCTGCGCGCGGCGATCGTCGCCGATCTCGGCACGCCCGGCTGCGAAGCGCTGGTGACTGAGGGTGGCGTCAACGCGCTGGCCATGATCTGCCGCGCCCGCTGCAAGCCCGGCACGACGTTTGTGACGACCGATCCGACCTGGAAATGGCCGTGCCTGTTCGCGCGCCAGCAGGGCGCCGAGGTGATCGAGATTCCGATCTACGATCCGGCCTGCAACTATCGCCTGACGGCTGAGGCGCTGAAGGCCCATGTCGATGAGCGCACCGCGATCATTTATCTGGTCGATCCCAACAATCCGCTCGGCATCCGCTACACGCGCGAGGAGATCGAGAGTTTTGCGGCGATCGCGCGCGACTGCGGCGCGCTGCTGGTGCATGACTGCACCTACCGCGATTTCGCAGACGGCCACACGCCGGCACTTCATGTGGCGCCGAGAGGCTCGGTGGTCTCGACCAGCTTTTCGAAATGGCTCGGGCTCGCCGGCCTGCGCATCGGTGCGCTTGTCGCAGCGCCCGACCTGTTCGAGGAGTTGGCGCAGACCTCCACCAGCGTGCTCGGCGCGAGCGTCATCGCCCAGCGCGCCGCGCAGGCGGGCTTGTCGGTCAAGGCCGAATGGATGAAGAAGGTCCGCAGCACCGACCGCGCCAACAAGGCGATGATCCAGGAAGCGGCGGCCGGTATCGAGGGACTCGCGCTGCCGATCATGCCCTCGCACGGAAACTTCCTGGTGCTCGAAACCATCGCGGCAGGCATCCGCCCCGAGGCGCTGGTCGAATGCTATCGCCGCCAGGGCATCATGATCCGCCAGGGCACTTATCACACCCAGCGCTTCGGCGACCGTTTTGTGAAGATCAGCACCTCGGTGCCGCAGGCCTGGGTCGAAAAGCTCTGCACGCTATTGCCGGAGATGGTCGCGCAGGCACGCACGCTGAACGACCTGCCGCCGCAATTCTAGGGACGATGCCGATGACGATGATCACAACGAAGGACGGTGTGAAGCTTCATGTGGAAGAGGCGGGCGAGGGCACGCCGATCCTCTTCATTCACGAGTTCGGCGGCAATCACGAAAGCTGGGAGCCGCAGCTCCGCTATTTCAGCCGCCGCTACCGCTGCATCAGCTACGCCGCGCGCGGCTATCCGCCGTCGGACGTGCCCGACAGCGTGGAGGCCTATTCGCAGGCGATCGCTGCGGACGATGCGGTCGCCGTGCTCGACGCGCTCAAGATCGAGAAAGCGCACATCGTCGGCCTCTCCATGGGCGGCTTCTGCACGGTGCATTTCGGCCTGCGCACGCCGGCGCGCGCTTTGTCGCTCACCGTCGCCGGCGCCGGCTATGGCTGCGAGAAGGAGTTCGAGGAGTATTTTCGTGGCGTCTCGCGCGAAGTTGCCGACAATTTCGAAAAGCAGGGCGCGAAGGAGTTTTCGAAGATCTATGCGCTCGGCGCGAGCCGCGTTCAGTTCCAGAACAAGGATCCGCGGGGCTGGCAGGAATTCGCCGATCGCCTTGCCACCCATTCCGATCGCGGTGCCGCCAACACCATGCGCGGCGTCCAGGCGCGGCGGCCGTCCTTCTATGACCTCGAAGACGACCTGAAAAAGATGATGGTGCCGACGCTGGTCGTCGTCGGTGACGAGGACGATCACTGCCTCCAGCCCGGCTTCTTCCTGAAGAAGACCATTCCGGCCTGCGGCCTCTCGGTCTTCCCCAAGACCGGCCACACGCTCAATCTCGAAGAACCGGCGGCGTTCAACGCACTGCTCGCCGAGTTCATTGCCCAGGTCGAGGTCGGACACTGGCTGCCACGCGATCCCCGCGCGCTGCCGGGCCAGATTATGCGTACGAAGTAGATCGATGACGAGCCAGCCTCTGATCAACGCCGATCGGCTCTGGACCCGCTTGATGGCGCTCGCCGAGATCGGCGCGACGCCGGCCGGCGGGGTCAACCGCCAGGCGCTGAGCGATGGCGAGATCGCGGCGTGGCGACGGGTCATCGGCTGGGCGCTTGAGGCAGGATTGACACCGTCGACGGATGCCGCGGGAAATCTGTTCCTGGCGCTGGCCGGCCGCGATCGCGTCGCGCTGCCGCTTCTCCTTGGTAGCCATCTCGATAGCCAGCCGACCGGCGGCAAGTTCGACGGTGCGGCCGGCGTGATGGCAGCGTTGGAGGCGGTGGTCTCGCTCGCCGAGCGAGGCGACAAGCCTGCGCGCGACGTCATCGTCGTCGCCTGGATGAACGAGGAGGGCTCGCGCTTCGCTCCGGGCATGATGGGTTCGGAGGCCTTTACGGGCGAGCGCGACATGGACGCGATCCGCGCCGCGCGCGATGCAGACGGCATCAGCGTCGGCGAGGCGCTCGATCGCCTCCATCAGGCTTTTCCCGATATGCCGCATCGACCACTCGGCTTTGCGGTCGGAGCCTATCTCGAATTGCACATTGAGCAGGGACCATTGCTGGAAGCGGCCGCCTGCACCATCGGTGTCGTCGCCGGCATCCAGGGCAAGAAGACCTTTCAGGTGGTGGTCGTGGGTGCCGAGGGCCATGCCGGCACGCTGGCGCAGTTGGAGCGGCGGGATGCGCTCGCGGCCTTTGCCCGGATGGCGACGGCGCTCCATACCGAGATCGGCACCATTGACGCAGACATCAAATTCACCATCGGCCGGGTTACAGTCTCGCCGAATGCGCCGTCCGTGGTGCCGTCGCGCGTCAGCTTCAGTATCGATCTGCGTCACCCTGACAATGCCGTGCTCGATGCGGCCGGTGCGCGTATCAAAGCTCTTTGCGAGGAGAACGCCTCACCGTGCGCGGTCACGGTGACGCCGCTCGTCGATGCGCCGTCGAACGCCTTCGATGAGCGCCTGCGGGCGAGCATCGCACAGGCGGCGCGTGAGCAGGGACATTCCGCCATGACGATCCTTTCCGCGGCCGGTCACGATGCCCGTCATCTCGCCAAAATCTGTCCCGCTGCCATGATCTTCATCCCGTGCCGCGACGGCGCGAGCCATGTCGAGCACGAATGGGCCGAACCTGATCACGTTGCCGCCGGCGCGTCCGTGTTGGTGCAGGTGTTGCGCAGGCTCGCCTTTGCGCCTGCCGTCGAGGCGTAAGAATACCGATGCAGGACGTCGCCCCTCAAGACTACCGCGACGCGATGGCTTGTCTCGGTGCGGCCGTCAGTATCGTCACGACCGACGGCGGCGCGGGCCGTGCCGGATTTGCTGCATCTGCGATTTGCAGCGTCACGGACGATCCGCCGACGCTGCTGGTCTGCATCAACCGCGGCTCCTCGGCCTATGCCGGCGTGACGCGCAACAAGGTGGCGTGCGTCAACGTGCTCTCGGCCCGGCACGAGCCACTGTCCCGCTTGTTCGGCGGCAAGGTGCCAGCGGAGGAACGGTTTGCCGCAGCCGCGTGGTCGACGCTCGAAACAGGCGCGCCGATGCTGGCCGACTGTGCTGCCGCGTTCGACTGCCGGATTGCCGATATCGTCAATGTCGGCACGCATGATGTGCTGTTCTGCCGTGTCGTGGCTGTGCAAAAATCCGGCTGCACCGACAATCTGATCTATTTCGGCCGCGCCTACCATACGGTCGGGGTGACCGATCCGGCCGAGCCTGGGTGCTCGTTTTAGGGGCAAAAGCTCCAAGCGGAATCTTGCCGCCTTTGGTCGTTCAATTCCACCCGTCTGATTTGTGCGGGCGCAGCAGATTGTTTGTCCAGGCTTCGGCGATGTGGGGCAGGGAGAGAGTTGGCCTTTGGTCGAGGAGGAGTTCGAGCACCCGCGGCGGAGTTAGTGGCAGCTCCAGGATCGGTTTTCCGATTGCGTTGGCGACGGCACAAGCGACGGCGGCTGCGACATTCAGGATCGGGACTTCGCCGGCGCCCTTCGTCCCGAGCGGACCGATCGACGGCGCACCTTCGTACAGGTTGATCTCGACCGGCACGACATCGAGGGCCAGCGGCACGCGGTAGGTCTCGAAGCCATTTTGACGGACGCGGCCATTGCTGCCGATCGTCACTTCCTCATGCAGGGCATAGCCCAATCCCTGCACAACGCCGCCCTGGATCTGGCCATGGATTGCGCGCGGGTTCAGCGCGCGGCCGACGTCCTGCACGACGCGATAGCTCAATACCTCGACGTGTCCTGTCTCAGTGTCGACGGCAACCTCACAATCATGGACGGCGAAGACGGGGATGTCGATCGCGTCGATGAAATGGCCGGCGACGCAGCCGGGCATCGCAGGCATACCGGCTCCTGTGAAGGCGCCGGTGCCGGAGATCGGGCCGATCTGCGCCTGGGCGCGGGCTGCAACCTCGGAGATCAGGCGGCCGGAGCCCGGCGCTCCGGCAATTTCAATTCGCCCCGAGCGCATGACCAGATCCTCGGCCGCGGCCTCGATCATCTCCGAGGCGACCTTCAGCAGCTTCGTGCGCACCTCGTGCGCCGCCGACAAGCTGGCTGCACCGAGCGAGACAGTGGTTCGGCCGCCTCCGACTCCGACATCGTAGCCGGCGGCATCCGTGTCGGCTGCGCGGACGATCACATCGTGAGGGCTGAGGCCGAGCGTGCCGGCCACGATCTGAGGCAGAGCTTGCATCATCGAACCCGACCCGATCTCGACCCCCGACGTCACCAGCGTCGCCGTCCCATCGGCATTCATGTTCACGGTCGCGGCCGACGGGCCGACAAAGACGAACCATGTGCCGACGACGGTCGCGCGTCCATAAAGCCGGCCGTCATCACGCCCGGGCGGCGTTGCGGCGGCATCGCGCATCGTATCCATCCGGTCAAGCATCGGGCCGAGCACGTCACCCTCGAACACCTGGCCGGTGGCGCCGAGATCGCCGTCGCCGAGCACGTTGCTGCGGCGGAAGGCAAGGGCATCCATGCCGATCCGGGCCGCGATTTCGTCGGTATGCCGCTCGAGCGCGAAAGTGTTGTAGACGCCGTTGCAGGCACGGAAAGCGCCGTTCGGAGCGGTGTTGGTATAGACCGCGCGCGAGACGAGCCGCACTGCGCCAAGGGAGTAATTTCCGCCAAGCGTGTGAGCGGTCATCGTCGTCAGGAAAATCTGTTCGCCACCATATGCGCCGCAATCCATGAGCACGACGGCTTCCCGTCCGACGATCTCGCCATCGCGCGTCACCGCCGAGCGTATGCGAATCTCGGCGTTTTCGCGAAAGAGACAGGTGAGCATCTCCTCCTCGCGCGAATTGACAAGCCGGACCGGCCGTCCGCTCGCGCGAGCGAGAAGGGCCGCAAAAGGCTCGATCGCGAGATCGAATTTGAGGCCGAAGCCGCCGCCGACCGGCGGTACCGTGACGCGGACCCGCGAGGCCGGCACGCCCAGCAGGCGTGCGGTTGCGTTGCGGATGGTCCAGGGCACCTGGGTGGATGTCTCGATGTGAAAGCGCCCGTCTTCATAACTTGCGACCACTGCGCGCGGCTCGAAGGCGACGTGGTTCTGGCGACCGACCCTGAAGGAGCTATCGATGATCTCGACGTCGCTCCGGGCAAATGCGGCATCGACGTCACCGCGAACGACGGTCGCCTCCCAGGCGATGTTGCCTCCGCGGACACCGCCCTCGAGCAGCACCTCGTAGTTGCGCCAGTCGGGATGCACGAGCGGAGCGTCCGGCGCAAGCGCATCCGCCATGGTGAGAACCACGGGCAGTGGTTCGATCTCGACGTCAATTGCAGCAAGCGCGGCATGAGCCTGCATCAGCGTGTCCGCCGCGATCGCGGCGATCGGCTCGCCGTCGTAGCGGATCACGTCGCGGGCAAAGAGCGGGTGGTCGGCGATGCCGATCCCGATCATGCCGGGCGCATCGGCAGCCGTCACGACGGCGCGCACACCGGGCATGCGGGCAGCTTTGGTGATGTCGAGACGGGCGATCCTGCCTGATGGCACGCCGGCACGCAAGATAGCCGCGTGCAGCATGCCGGGAAGGTAGCGATCGATGGTGTAGCGCGTGCGGCCGCGCAGCTTGTCCGCCGCGTCGCGACGCGCAAAGTTCATGGTTGCGGAGGCATCGGACACTTTTGCGTCTCCCGTCATGTCGTCGCAAGCGCCAGCAGCGCGGCCTCGATGATGCGTTCGTATCCGGTGCAACGGCAGATGTTGCCCGTGAGAGCAGCACGAATATCGTCGCGCGTTGCCCCGGGGCGGGTTGTGAGGAGATGCGTCAGGCTCACCACCATGCCGGGAAAGCACATGCCGCATTGGACCGCGTCGCAGGCCTCGAGCGCGGCCTGGATCGGGTTCAATCCGCCATTGACGGCAAGGCCCTCGACGGTACGGATATCGCAACCCTTGGCGAGCGCGGCCGGCATCAGGCACGACGGGGTGGGATTGCCGTCGATCAACACCATGCAGGCGCCGCAGAAGCCCTCGCGACACACCGGCTTTGCGCCCGTCAGATGAAATTCCTCGCGTAGGACGTCGACGAGTGGCGTGATGGGATCGGCAGTGGAGGTGAGGTGATCGCCGTTGACGGTCAGGCTAAGGCCCATGTTCATCCCCGACGGTTCAAGAGCCAAGCGCGGCGGCTGCACGGCGGACGAGGCCGGGTAGAACACGCACCCGGTACCAGGCAGGCGCGTCGGTACTGTCGCGACCCGTAAATTCATCGGCCAATCCGGCCGCTGCATGCGCAGCCTTCGCCGCGTTCAGCGGATGTCCGACAAGAGCGTCCTCAAGGCGCTCCCATCGGCGCGCAACCGGCTCGACTGAACCGACGGCGACACGTGCCGTCTGAACACGCCCGACATCGTCAAGGCTCACGGCGAGACTGACGATGGCGGTCGGATAGTCGCCGGCCTGTCGCAGCGGCAGGCGAGCGTGAGCGGTCTTGCGCTCCCGCCGCGGCACGATGATGCGTTGGACCAGCCACCCGGGCGCAAGTGTCGATCTCATTGTCAGAAATTGCTCCAGATCGATCCGCTCCCGGCCGCCTCGGCTCGCGATCTCGACTTCGGCATCGAGGCAGAGCAGCGCGGGCACGCAATCGGCCGCGGCAAATGCTGTCGTTGCGAGGTTGCCGCCAATGGTCGCCATCCCGCGGATAGCAGGATTGGCGGAGCGGCCGGCCGCCGCCGTGAGCACATTAAACTCCGAAAGCTCCGCCAGCGCTGCGGCCAGCGTGGCGTGCGTGACCGCCGCGCCGATTTCAACCGCATCGGCATCGATTTTAATGCCATGGAGCTCCGGAATGCTCCCGATTGCGACGTAACGGGGCTTGAGCAGCTCGTGCCGGATTGGGGCGCGCATGATCCAGGTGCCGCCGGCGAAGGGCGCGGCTGCGGCGCCGCCTTCGTCGAGCGCATCGAGCGCGGACGTCAGCGATGGCGCAACGTAGACGGACCTCGAAGCAGGCGTATCCATGTCGTCCGCGCTCTCGGTTCGATCGGTCAGCCCGTGCTCCACTTCGCCACTGAGCGCCGCTCGAACACCTCGCGAAACTGACTTGTGGATTTTGGAAGCAGAGCACCGGTGCCCCAGTCGAGGATCACGGCGTGCTGGCGGATCACGTCGAGCACGCCGATCGCGCCGTTGCGATAATTTTTCGCCACGATCTCAGGATCGAGCCGCACATTGGCGACACGCTCGGCCTTGGTTTTGGTGCGAAGCGCCGCGGTCGCGGCTTTGTCGACCTCATATTCGCAAAGCTCGGCGTCAACGGTATGCACGACAACGCCATAATCCTTCGCAGCCCGCTCGACCGAGACATAGTCGTCCTTGATGTCCTCGATCACGAGGGCCGGGTCGCGTTCGAGCGGATCGCCGAACCCGCCGCCACCGGCTGTCGGGCGCGAGAAGATATCGCCTTCGCCGATCGGGACATCCGAGAAGATCGAGCCGAGCCGCTCTTCGGCTTGGCCACCGGCGCGGGTCAATGTCAGCCCGTGCGGCATGGACGGCAAGCCGCCCTCGATGCCCCACACCACCGCGCGCTCGCGGTCGCAGATATAGGAGATCACGGTCTTCTCGGCCTGGAGCATGCGGGAGGTTTTCACGACCCCGGCGCCGCCGCGCCATTTGCCCGGACCGGGCGAGTCCTTGAGGATTTCGCATTCGGTGGTCAGGATCGGATTGGCGCGCTCCTGGCCCTCGACGGGCTGCGACATCAGGCCGGTGCCGAAGCATGCCGTCGTGACATTGCTGCCGTCCTTGCCGTTGCGCCCGCCCCAGCCGCCGGGCAGCCAGTCGTAGAACATGAAGATGGGCTTGTCCGGGCTGCGGGCGTCGAGACCACCGGTGAGCAGATACTCGAGATTGAAGGCGCAGGCGAGCGCGCGCTCCGGCATCAGCTTCGACCACATTTCGTAGATCGAATTCATGATCTTCTCGAACGGCATCAGGAAGCCGGTGACCGCGATCGGCCATTTGGCATCGACGATCGAGCCTTCCGGCGCGATGATTTCAAAGCAGCGGTAGAATCCGGAGTTGAGCGGGAGATCGGGGAAGAAAGTCTTCATGCCGGCCGCAACGGCCGAGAAGGTCGTACCGAAGGCCGAGTTGTAGATCGAACCGATGGTTGGATGGCTGCCGGTGAAGTCGTAGATGGCGCGGTCGCCCTTGATCGTCAGCTTGATACGGATCGGGATCATGCCTTCGCCGCCGGCGGGGTCGCGGTCGATGAAGTCGACCGTCTCCCATTCGCCATCGGGCAGGGCCGCAATGCGCTGGCGCACCGAACGTTCGACATAGTCCTGCACGGCAGCAAGACCGGTCTCGACCGTGTCGCGACCATATTTGTTGACGAGACGCAGGATCTCGCGCTCGCAGACCTGGGTGGCCTGGGACTGCGCCTGGATGTCGCCGATGATCGAGACCGGGTCGCGGGTGTTCGAGGCGATCAGATGCGCGACGTCCTTGCAGAAGCGGCCCTTGTCGAACAGGCGTACCGGCGTGATGCGCAGCCCCTCGCGGAACATTTCGCGCGCGGAGACGTCGAACGACCCCGGCACGCTGCCGCCGACATCCGACCAATGGCCGTTTGACTGGCTGAAGGCGATGATCTTGCCGTCGGCGAAGATCGGCCGGATCAGGCGAACATCCGGGAAATGCGTGCCGCCGGCGTAGGGGTCGTTGATGGCGAAGACGTCACCTTCATGCATATCCCCGTCGAAGAAGCGCATGACGTCCTTGCAGGTGAAATGCAGCGTACCGACATGGACGGCGATGTCCTGATTGCCCTGTGCGGCGCATTCGCCCTTGGCGTCGTGCAGGGCGCTGGAAAAATCGCGGTTGTAGATGACGAAGGAGTAGCAGGTCCGTAGCACCTGCTCGCCCATCTGGTCGACGCTGGTAATGAAGGAGTTCTTGAGGACCTCGAAGGTCACGGGGTCGAGCGGGAGATCTCCGGCCATGGTTCACTCCTTCACGCGGATGATGATGTTGAGATATTTGTCGACCTCGGCGCTGGCGCCTGGCGGTACGACGGTCGTCGCGTCGACCTGCTCGACGATCGCGGGTCCTTGAAAGGAGAAGCCGCAGGGCAGGTCGTCGCGCTCGTAGACGGGCGTGTCCAACCCGTTGCCGTCGAACCACACCCTGCGGCGGCCAACCGGCTCAGGGATCACGCCGGTCGGTTCATGGATCGCGAACTCCGCCTTGGGGACGACGCCCACCGCCTTGAGATTGAGACGGAAGAAGCTGACCGGGGCGCTGTCACGGCGGAAATTGTACTCACGCTTGTGCTCGGTATGAAAGCTTTGGACGAGGTCCGCGATCGCACCGATGGGGCGCGGTGCATGGACCGCGAGCGACCGCCACTGGCCGCGGTACATCATGTCGATCGATCGCTGGAGCACGATATCCTGTGACGCAATGCCTTCGTGGGTGAGCCGGGCGAGCGCGTCCTTCTCCAGAGCGGCGAACTGTGCTTCGATGTCGGCGGCGTCGGCCTCATCGGCGCCGGTCATGCAGCTCTGCGAAAAATCGTGCTGCATGTCGACCAGGAGACAGCCGAGCGCCGAGGTCACGCCGGGGTTGGGCGGCACGATCACGACCGGGATCGCAAGCTCGCGGGCGACATCGACCCCATGCAGCGCGCCGGCGCCGCCGAAGGCAACCAGGGCAAAGTCGCGCGGGTCGTAGCCGCGGCTGATCGAGATCAGCCGTACAGCATCCGACATGTTGGCGTTGGCGACCTTGACGATCGCGTCGGCTGCCTCGTGCAGGCCGAGGCCAAAGGGCTTTGCGACGCCATCCTCGACCGCCTGGCGTGCCAGCGCGGGGTCGAGTTTCACCTTGCCGCCGGCGAGATTTGTGCCGAGCCGGCCGAGCGTGACGTTGGCGTCGGTATTGGTCGGCTGGGTATTGCCGTTGCTGTAGCAGGCGGGGCCCGGAAAGGCGCCAGCCGATTGCGGGCCGTTGCGCAGGGAGCCGGCCGAGTCGGTCCAGGCCAGCGATCCACCGCCGGCTCCGATGGTGAGGACCTCGATGGACGCAAAGCGGATCGGATAACCGAACTCGATGTGCCAGTCCTTGGTGATGCGCGACTGCCCCTCATAGGCGAGTGAGACGTCGGTCGATGTGCCTCCCATGTCGAGGCCAATGGAGTTGGGAAAGCCACAGAGGCCGGCGATGTAGCGGCTGGCGATGGCGCCGGCAGCAATTCCGGAACCGGCAAGGCGCGCGGCAAAATCCTTGACGCTGGCGGGCGTCATGACACCGCCGCCGGTATGCAGCAGCAGGAGATCGCGGGTATAACCCTCATCGGCGAGACGCTCGCCGAGCCGGCTCGTGTAGCTGACCACGACCGGACTCACGACGGCATTGGCGACCGTGGTCGAGAACCGCTCGTGCTCGAAGATTTCGGGGAGCACCTGCGAGGAGATCGAGACGGGGATGTCGGGCATCTCCTCGACGAGAATATCGCGCATGGCGCGCTCGTTCGCTCCGTTGAGATAGGCGTTCATGAAGCAGACCGCGACCGCGGCAACGCCGCGGCGCTTGAGAATACGCGCGACGTTGCGTGCTGCCTCGACATCGAGCGGCTCGATCACGATGCCGCCGGCGTCGACGCGTTCCGGCACTGTCAGGCGGTCGCGCCGCGGGACGTATGGCTTGACGACGTCCTTGTAGGTATCCCAGAGGTCTTCCTTGTTGGCGCGGCGGATTTCGATGACGTCGCGAAAACCCTTGGTCGTGACCACGGCGGTGCGGGGCAGGCGGCGCGTGATCAGCGCGTTGGTTGCAACGGTGGTGCCGTGGGAGAAGAGCGCCACTTCGGCGAGATCGACACCGGCCTTGGACACACCGCCCATGATCCCGTCGATGGGGTCGGGGGTCGACGCCGTCTTCTCGATGCGGATCAGGCCGGTTGCCTCGTCCATGATGCAGATATCGGTAAAGGTGCCGCCGACGTCGACGGCCACGCGAAGGTTCTGCACCATGCGACTTCCTCATCGAATTGCGATCGACGATCATAGGCAGATCAGGGGCGGCAATTCTTGACGCTGAGCGCAGGAAGATTTGTGCGAGAGAGCACCAACGACCGCCGCACCGGCGCCGGCTGCCGGATGCCTAAAGGTCGGTCAGGCGCGCGAATGAGCTTTCAGGCAAGGGGCGGTGCGCGCCGCCGCGCGAGCCTCGCTCGGGGTGCAGCCGTACCGGCTGCGGTAATTCCGGCTGAACTGCGCCTGGTCGCCGAACCCCCACAGGTAGGCGATTTCCGAAATGCTCTTGCGGCAGCCGGGATCGCGCAGCATGGCGTCGGACATCGACAGGCGTTGGTTCCGGATATAGGCGCAAACGGTGATGCCTTCTCCCTCAAAAACCTGATGGAGATATCTGAGCGAGATGCCACAGCCGTCCGCGATCATTTGCGGCGTGAGTCGCATGTCGTCGAGACGCGTGCGAATGAACTGCTCGCAGCGATGGAGGTGGCCGTTGCGAACGGACGAGGAATGGCCCACCAGCACGCGGTCATCGGACTCGATCACCATCGCCAGGAGATCGATGAGATGCTTGCCCATCACGGCCCGGGCCGCCTCGTCCATGTCCGCGATGCGGTCGCCGGCAAGCCGCAGCGTGTCGACGAACAGTGCACCCACGCTGCGGTTGGCGTCGAATTGCAGGGTTGCGAGGCGTTCGGGACGGGATATCCTTGCGCGCAAGACGGCGCTTGGAATCTTCAGTACCCAGAGCGCCGCCGGATCATCGTGGCTGAATTCATAGGGCAGATGGCTTCGCTCGATCACGAATGCGCCGGGCCGGCACCGGACATCCTTGCCGTCCTGCTCGAAGCGGATTTCGGCGAGCTCCGGGACCGTGATGAGGAAACATTCTTCCCGCTCGTTCACGAGGTGCCGTTCGCGGCGCCTGTAGAGCAGGCCATTCGAGACGTTGCGGGAGACCGAGAGAGGGCCCATGCACCAGGCGCCCAGGCTCGCGTCGAAGTCGCGACCGCCGGGAAAGACGAGATCGAGCGGGAAGTATGTCTTGGAGACAACGTCCTGCCAGTAATGCCGCCGACTTTGCGAGGGAACATCGCTGGTCGCATATGTGGCCTGCATGCCGCACTCCGTCCCTGCCATCGCCCGTTCGGGCCTTGCGCTCTTTCATCGCGCCGACCGCCGTGATCGGCCCAAGCTTGGCTAGGACGACATGACGGCGTCAAATCGAAATAAGCGGGTGCCGATATCTCAGATTTCGATGGCCTCGTCCGATCGTTGTCGGTGGTCGGTGCCGACGGGAGGACGTGCCGGACCAACGCCCGCCACGGCAAAGCGCATGAAATCGCGATACGCTTTCGCAGCATCGGAAAATTCGGTGTCGCGGCGCCAGGCCAGTCCGACGTCCATGCTGGGCACTTCGTTCTCGATGACGCGGGTCTCGATCCGCTGGCCCTCGAGCGACCAGGGCCGGTAGACGAGATCGGACAGGATGGTAATGCCCATTCCGCCCGCAACCATGGATCGGACGGCTTCGACGGAGGAGGTGCGGAAGATCGTTCGCGGTTCGAGCGACAAGGCATTCCAGTAGCGCATCGACGTGTGCTTGGCTTCGTCGACGGTGAGCATGACGTAAGGGTAGGTCGCGATCTCAGCGAGATGGACGCGCTCGGCGCGTGTCAGTGGATGATCGGGAGAAAGCCACAACCGGCGTGGCGACCGCAACAACGTCTCGCTCGCAAGCATGGCGTTGTTGTGCAGGTTCGAGACCAGCATGACCGCAAGGTCGAGCGCACCGTCGACGACGGCGCGTTCGAGCACATCGCGCGGCATCTCGAACAGCTCGACCGTGATCCCGGGAAAGCTTGCCTGGAAACGCATCTGATGCCGCGGCAGAAAATAACCGGAAACGGTATAGGTGACGCCAATGCGCACCGTTCCGAACAGCGGACCGGCGGACATATGCGTCCCGTGGACGGCTTCGGCGACTGAAGCAAGGATCTGGCGTCCTTGCGACAGGAACCGGTTGCCCTCCATGGTGACGGTCACGCCGGTCGGGGTGCGCTCCAGCAGGCGGGCACAGACGATGGCTTCGAGTTGCTGGATCGCGGCGGTGACCGCGGATTGCGAGACATTCAGGTCGATGGCTGCTTGGCTGATACGCCCCGTCTCGGCGGCGGCGACGAAATAGCGGATTTGTTTCAGAGAAACGGACATCACGGTCGATCCGATATTTTGATTTTACCTAACTCACGAGCGGTTGAGCGCTGCTTTTGGGCGCAAAGGACTTCAATGCAACTCCCGTGCCTAGTCTGCGCGCGGGCAACTTGAGCAACACAATAGTGGAATAGCGGACGGTCAGAGCGACCAAGCGCCGTATCGGAGCTTGGTCGACCGGGGGCGCAGATACCGTACGGCCCTTCAGCGCCTACGCCAATAGAGCACTGCGAAGCTTGCCCAGCAAGCCGGCCCGGCTCTTGCGCGCCGCAAGGGCCTCATCCATCCCGACCTTGACGAACTTCACCGGAGTGTTGGGCTGGAGCTGGCCGATCAAATCCATGTCCGCTGCGATGACCGTGCCGACCATGAAATAGCCGCCGCCCGAGACCGCGTCACGATGCAGCACGATCGGCTCAGTGCCGCCGGGAACCTGGATTGATCCGTAGGGGTAGCAGGCATCGGTGATGTTGGAGGGATCAGAACCGGCTCCGAAGGGCGGCTCGCGCGGCACGAATTCGAGCGGCTTGCCGCCCTTGAAGCGGTAGCCGATCCGGTCAGCTTCCGGCGCGACCTTCCAGGTGTCGCCGAAGAACCCAACGCCGGCCGTCTCGGTGATGCGATGCCAGTAAAGTCCGGGCATCACGCGCAGTTCTGTCGGCACCCCCGCCGGCAGGCCGCGCAGCTCCTTCGTAACTGTGCGGCCATCCTTGACAAGTGCGCTGGCCTTGCCGATGGGAAGTTCGTCACCGGCCTCGAGCTTCCGGCCCTTGAAGCCGCCGAGTGCGCCGAGCGCATAGGTGGAGCGGGAGCCCAGGACAAGCGGCACGTCGATGCCGCCAGCGATTGCAATATAGCCGCGGGCGCCCTGCTTGAGGAAATCGAAGGACAGCTTTTGGCCGCGCTTCACCTTGAAGCTCGTCCAGGTCTCGCGCGGCTCGCCATCGAGCTTCGGCGGCAGCTCGGCTCCGGTGATTGCGACCAGGGCGTCATCGGTGAATTCTAGCTCCGGCCCCATGAATACGGCCTCGAGGACCGCAGCGCCTTCCTCGTTGCCCACGAGCAGGTTTGCCGCGGCAAGCGCGTGACGGTCCATGCCGCCGGAGAGCGGGATGCCGATGTGATAGTAGCCGGGACGCCCCAGGTCCTGCACGGTGGTGGCAAGGCCGGGCTTCAAGACTTTAATTGCCATGGAGAACCCCCTCGAGCTTGCGGTTATAGGCGTCGATGTCGTTGTTGAACTCGGTCAGCGAGAATGAGACGTCGCGGATGATCGGCGCGAAGCGGCCGGCATCGACATCGGCCACGGCAGCGTCATAGGCGGGTCGATCGATCGGCTTCCATTTCACGATGTCGCCCGGCCTGAACAGGCACATGAAGTCGCGCAAATAGCTGATCTTCTGGTTGGGATCGTAGATCGGCATCGGCGTGATGCCGAACATCTGGTAGCCGCCGGCGCCGCGTACCGAATAGATGCAGCTGAAGCATCCGCCGTGCCCGACGGTGAGTTTTGGCGTATCCGTGCGTGGGCGCAGATATTTCGGCGCCTGGATCTGCCGCTGGCGCTCCACCATCTGGTAGAGGAACGGCAGGCCTGCGACGAAGCCGACCATCGAGACGAACCATGGCGCGCTGGAATGCGCCTTGATGAAGGCGTCGACCCCGTCGAGCCCGTTGATGCGCGCAGCATATTCGAGATCGGTACCGTTCGGATCCTGGTGGCGCTCGCGGAAGCGCATCAGGGTGTCGTGCGTCCAGGGATCATTGTAGAGCACGGGGATTTCGATGATCCGCGTCTTGATGACCGGTGCGGATGTTTCAGATGCGGAATCCAGCTGTTTCAGCTCGGCAAGCAGGTCGTCGGGCTTGATCTGATCCGGATCGAACTTGACCTGATAGGACGCATTGGCCGGGCAGATCTCGGTCACGCCCTTGATCCTGGCGTCGCGCACCGCATTGGTGACGAACAGGCCCTTGAAGAAAGCCTCCAGTGACATGGACTCAGCGACCTCGGCGAAGATGTGCTCATCGCCGCCGTAGGAAAATCGGGTTTGCATGACTAGCGGCCTCCTGTTGCTGACGGGGCGGGTTCTCTCGCGGTCATTGCGCGACCTTGGCGGTCGGTGACGGCGCCGCGGTGCCGAGCGACGACGCATGGTTTTCCAGCCATGGCTCGAGCCAGGCGGTATGAAAGCGCGCGGCCTGAACGTCGGGATCTCGCGCGAGCGCCTGATGCAGGGGCTTTGTCGTCGCCAGGCCCTCGACGCTGAGCTCGGCAAGAGCGCGCTCGAGCCGCCGGATCGCACGCGGTCTGTCCTCGTCGTGCACGATCAGCTTGCCGAGCAGGCTGTCGTAGAACGGCGGCACCGTGTAGCCCTGATAAAGCATGCTGTCGAAGCGCACGCCTTCACCACTGGGCACGCTGAGCGCGCTGATTGTACCGGGGCTCGGGAGAAAGCCCTTCGCGGGATCCTCGGCATTGATGCGGACTTCGATCGAATGACCGCGGACGCGAACCTGGTCCTGGCGAATGCGGAGCGGCTCGCCGCCGGCGATCCGGATCATCTCGCAGACGAGGTCGATGCCGGTGACCATCTCCGTGACGGGATGCTCGACCTGGATCCGCGTGTTCATCTCCAGAAAGTAGAATTCGTGACTGCGGTCGTCATAGAGATATTCGAGCGTTCCGGCGCCGCGATAGTCCACCGCCTTGGCGAGCGCGACCGCCGACGAACACAGTCTGTCGCGAACCGCCGGCGTCAGCGACGGCGAGGGCGCTTCTTCCCAGACCTTCTGGCGGCGTCGTTGCAGCGAGCACTCGCGCTCGAAACAATGGATGACGTCGCGCCCGTCACCGAGGATTTGTACCTCGATGTGCCGCGCGCCTTCGATCAGCTTCTCGACATAGAGCCCGCCATCGCCGAAGGCGGCGAGTGCTTCCGCCTGTGCCTGAGGCATCAAATGATGGAATTCCTCGGCGGAACGCGCGATGCGGATGCCGCGTCCGCCACCGCCGGCCGCGGCCTTGATCATCACGGGAAAGCCGGTCTTCTCGACCAATGCGAAGGCTGCGTCGGCAGATTCCAGGCGTCCGGCGCTGCCGGGGACGGTCGGCACGCCGGCGGCTTGCGCAGCCTCCCGGGCCGCGACCTTGTCGCCCATCAGCCTGATCGATTGCGCGGTCGGGCCGACGAAGATCAGCCCCGCTGCTTCGACCGCGGCCGCGAACTCGGCGTTCTCGGCCAGGAAGCCGTAGCCGGGATGGATGGCGTCGGCGCCGGTCGTCCCGGCGGCGGCGAGGATCGTTGCCTGGTTGAGGTATGATTTTGAAGCCTGCGGCGGACCGATCTCGATCGACTGGTCGGCCAGCCGGACGGCAAGCGAGTCCTTGTCGGCCTTGCTGTAGACCTGGACGGTCGCAATACCGAGCTCGCGCGCCGCACGAATGATGCGGACGGCGATCTCGCCGCGATTGGCGATGAGGAGCTTCTGGATCGTCATGAACGCGCGAACCGTCTCAAACGTCAATCTCGGCAATCGGCTGGCCCGCCATAATGGCCTCCTCGTTCTCGGCTAGGAAACGCAAGATCTTGCCCGCCGCGCCGGCCTTCACCTCGTTGAATGATTTCATCACCTCGATGAGCCCGATCGTGTCGTTCTCCGTGATCGTGTCTCCGTCGGACTTGTAGTCCGGCTTGTCGGGCGCGGGCTTGCGATAGAATATGCCCGGCAGCGGCGAGAATATCTGTTGAGTTGCCATGGGGTCCTCCTGGTCGTTCGCTTCTTCGGGTCGTTCTCACCGCGCGGTGAGATAGGGGCGGACGGCTTCGCGAACCGCGTGCGCGATCGCGACGGCATTGGGCGTGTCGGAGTGGATGCAGATCGAATCGGCTCCGACCAGGACGTCGTTTCCGGCCACCGATCGGGTCTTGCCTTCATTCACGGCTCGCGTGCACCGCGAGGCCGCGTCGGCCGGATCCTTGGCCTCGTGCTCGCGCGTGATGATGAGGCTGCCGTCGGCATTGTAGTCGAGGTCGGCATAGTATTCGGCGACGAAGGTATGGCCGCGCCGCTCGTAGACCATCTGATGCAGCGTACCCTTCATGCCGAGCAGCGGCACCTTATAGACATCGGCGGCATCCGCGACGGCCTCTGCGATGTTCTCGCTGCGCGCGGCCATGCCATAGAGGGCGCCGTGCGGCTTGATGTGATTGAGCGGCAGGCCCTCGGCATCCAGGAATGCCTTGAGCGCGCCGATCTGATAAAGCAGGCAGTTCGTCAACTCCTCGCGGTCGATCTTCATCTCCCGCCGCCCAAAACCCTGCAAGTCCGGCAGTGACGGATGGGCGCCGACCTTGACGCCGAACTGCTTGGCGAGTTGCACCGTTTGCCGCATGTGATTGAAGTCGGATGCATGGAAGCCGCAAGCCACGTTGGCGACATCGATGTGGGGCATCAGCGCCTTGTCGTCGCCCATTTTGTAGAGGCCATAGGCCTCGCCCATGTCGCAATTAATCACGACCATTCTCCTGTTTCCTCTCAACGGCTTGCGTTCGATCCAAGGGGACGGCCGCCCGCAGGTGCGACAGGCACCGCGGGCGGCACATCGCCGGCTTACTTCGACACCAGATAGTCGACCGGGATCTTCTCCGAGATGGTCCACTGATCGACCATCTTCGGCTTGCCGGCCTCGGTGTCGATGATCAGGTAACGGCCCTGGTTTTGATGGTGGATGTCCTTGTTGAAGGTGCGCGGCCCGAACAGCGTGGCCTCGTTGTTCATCTTTTCCAGTTCAGCGACGACAGCCGGAGCGTCGGTGGTCTTGGCGTGCTCGACCGCCTTGGCCCAGACGTCGATCAGGACATAGCCGGGATAGACGTACTGGCTGGACGGATCGCCGCCCGTCACGTCCTTGTACTTCTTGTTGAACTCGTTGACCTTCGGATTGGGATCGTCGCCGTAGATCGAGCCCTGCACCGGAACGTAGAAGTTCGACAGATCCGGAATGGCGTTCAGCCAGTAGCTGCCGTCCATGCTCGAACCGTTGAGGATCATCGACTTGATGCCGGCGGCCCGGATCTGCTTGATGGCCGACACCGCGCCCGGCATCATCGTGCAGACCATGATGGCGTCGGGCTCCTTCGGCAGGCTCTTGATGCGCGTGATCTGGGACGCAATCGAAGCATCATCATTCTTGAAGGTGTCGCTTCCGGCCAGCGTCGCGTCCTTCAGCTTCGGCATCATCCAGTCGAAGCCGTCGCAGATGCCCTTGTTGTAGACGGTCCAGCTGTCGAGCAGCCGGTAGAAGCTGCGGGCATTCTTCTTGTTGTAGGCCCATTCCGCCATGGTCGCGCCCTGCACGGCCGCCAGAACGGAGCCGGAGAACGAGTAGGGACCGACGCCGGGGATGCCGGCCTTGATCGACTCGGCGCAGAGGAAGAACGAGACCTTGCCGGCCGCCTGCGCCTGGAGTGCCGCCGGCGCGCCGAAATCGTAGTCGCAGGAGACGACCACGAGATCTGCGCCCTGGTCGAGCACGGCAAGGCCGGCCTTGGCGCCCTCGGCCTGGTCGGTCTTGGTATCGGCAAAGACGGCCTTGATCTTCTTGCCGAGCAAGCCGCCCGCCTTGTTGATCTCGTCGATGCGGATCATTGCCGCATCTTGTGCCGGCTTGTCATAGGCCTGCATGAAGCCTGACGCTGCGGTCGCAAATCCGATGACGATCTCGTCGGCCGCCTTGGCCGGTGCGAACCAGAGTGCGGACACCCCAGTCAGGACACCCAGTATTCTCGCAAGACGCATAACCATTCCTCCAGTTGTGTAGTGAACTTCAGTTCAGTTCCTTCATCGCCGTCCGCACCGGGCGTGACAAACGTCGCAGCATCGGCCATCCGCGCCAGGAGAACTCCTGGTTGCGGGTGAGACCGGTCGGCAGATACATCAAGATGACGATGGTGATGATGCCGATCGCGATCTCCTGGACCCCGTTCGGCAGTGCGACCTTGATTGCGCCAAGGCTGATGCCTTTTTCAAGATTGCGGAACAATTCGATCAGCACCGAGATCGTGACGACGCCGGTGACGGCGCCGCTGAGGCTGTACATGCCGCCGACGACCAGCATTGAGAGGGTGATGAAGGTCGTCCGCAGATAGAAGGCACCGGGGTTGACGATGCTCAGGAAGTGCGCGTAGAGCGCACCGGCGATGCCGATGATGAAGGCGCTGACCACGAACGCGACCAGCCGTTCGCGGACAATGTCGATACCCGAGGCGCTGGCGGCAACGGACTCATCGCGTGTGGCCCGAAGCGCGAGCCCGGAGCGGGAAATCGCGTAGAGGTAGGCGATCGCGATCGCAACTGCGGCACCCAGCCAGCCGATCCAGACGTTCATGGTCGGCGGTATGCCGACGATCGAACCTTGTCCGCCCGTGACCGAATCCCAGTTCGAATAGACGTTGTTGATGACGCCGAGCAGTCCGAAAGTCGCGATCGAGGCGGCAATCCCCGACAGGCGCATGATGACGCGTCCGACGACGAGCGCGAACAGGGCGGCGAACACGCCCGAAATCGGCGTGGCCACCCACATCGGCAATTGCGTGTGCAGCAGCCAGGCCGGCAGTCCCTTGAGCGTCATCGACTTCATCACGGGCGGGATCGCGAGCCATGCGGTCATGTAGGCGCCGAGGCACATGAAGCTGATGTGCCCGAACGACAGCAGGCCCGAATTTCCGACAAACACGTAGAGGCCGACGACCACCATGATGTTGATGAACATCTCGACGGCCGTCCGGTTGAACGCGCGGCTGCCGAATTGATAGCTCAGGGCGGCCATGACGAGCAGGACGACGATCAGGACGATCGGTGTCAGCATCGTTTGCCGGATGACGGACGGCCGCTTTGGCATCGATCAGACCCTCTGCTTGGCGGATTTCGGTGCAAACAGGCCTTGCGGCCGCACCAGCAGGACGACGATCACCGCGCCATAGACGAAGGCATCGCGAAAGACGCGCGCGTCGTGCGGCAGTGTCGCCTGGAAGATGACGCTGGCGGCGCCGATGATGAAGCCGCCGGCGACGGCGCCGGGCACGCTGCCGAGACCGCCGATCACCGTGGCGATGAAGGCGATCAGCATGACGTTGGCGCCCATGTTGATGTCGGCGGTGCCGGAGATGGTGGCCAGGATCAATCCGATCGCCGCGGCCAGCATGCCGCTGATGGCAAAGGCCAGCAGGATGACGCCGTTGGCACGGACCCCGAGCATGCGCGCCATGGTGAAGTTTTCGGCTGCGGCGCGCATTTCGAGGCCATAGCGCGTGCGCTTGAGGAACAGCACCAGCACAGCGAGCGCGGCCAGCGTGATGACGATGGTCACGACTTGGAGCATCGGGATGTGGGCGCCGAGAAAATCGACCGGGAGGCCGAGGCTTGGCCACAGCGTGATCGACTTCGGGCGGCTCGAATAGAGCATCAGCATCAAGTGCCGGATGACGAAGCCGAGGGCAAAGGACGCGATCATCATCGTCGCCGGATTGGTGTTGCGGAAACGGCGGAATACGACGATCTCCGACAGGATGGACAGTGTCGCGCCGATGATCAGCAACAGCGGAATCAGGAGATAGAACGGCAGCATGCCGGCGAAAACGACCGCGGTTGCATCGATCGACGGCCATAGCATTGCGAACACGCAGAAGGCGATGAAGTCGCCATGGGCGAAGTTGACCAGCCGCATGACGCCGAAGATCAGCGCGATGCCGAGGGCGCCCAGGGCATAGAGACTGCCGAGGCTCAGTGCGTCGAAGATGATCTGCAGAACCGCCGTCATTCTCAGTGGTCTCCGAAGCCGAAATAGGCTTGCTTCAGACGTTCGTCCTTGATCATGTCGGCCGCGGCGCCCTCGAGGACGATGCGCCCGCCGCGAATCAGGATCATGCGTCCGCCGGTCATCATGGCGCGCGTCGAGCTCTGCTCGACGATCAGCAGCGTCAGCTTGCGCTGCGCCCGTAGCCGCACCAGGATCTCGTAGACCTGATCGATGATCTTGGGTGCAAGTCCCAGCGAAGGCTCGTCGATGGCCATGATGCGCGGAGCCGTCATCAACGCACGACCGATGACAAGCATCTGCTGCTGGCCGCCGGAGAGCATGCCAGCCGTAGTGTGGCGGCGATCGGCCAGCATCGGGAATTCGGCGTAGACGGAGTCCAGGTCGCCGGCGATTCTGTGCCTGTCGGCTCGCATGCCGGTGCCGACCTTCAGATTTTCCTCGATGCTCAGTGCGCCGAAGACGTTGCGTCCTTCCGGCACCAGCGAAAATCCGCGCAGGGCGATGTCCTCCGGCGAGGCACCCGTCACGTTGGCGCCGTCCATGGTGATGGAGCCCGAGCCCGCCGGCACGACGCCGGCGATCGCGTTCAGCAGGGTCGACTTGCCTGCGCCGTTGGGGCCTGTCACGAACAGAACCTCACCTTCGGCGATCTTCAGCGTGACGCCGCGCAACGCCGTCAGGCGTCCGTAGCTGACGGTGATGTCGTCGACGGCGAGCAGCGTCATGATGCGGCGCCCATCTCGGTCGCGGGCGCCGTGATCACTTCGTCGCGCTGCGTGCCCATATAGGCGTGCCGGACCGCGTCGCTGTTGCGGATCTGCGCCGGCGCGCCGACTTCGATGATCTCGCCGGAATCGAGCACGAAGATGCGCTCGCAGAGTTCGAGCACGAGGCCGATGTTGTGCTCGATCAGCAGCACGCCGACGCCGAGTTCGCCGGCGATCCGCCTGATGATGACGGCCAGGTCGTGGCTTTCATGCTCGGACATGCCGGCTGCGGGTTCGTCGAGCAGCAAATAACGTGGCGTGCACATGATGGCGCGGCCGATGGCGACGCGGCGCTCGTCTGTGTAGGGCAGGGCGCCTGCGATCGTGCTGCCGAGATGCGATATGCCAAGCCAGGCCATCACGCGCTCGGCCTCCGCGATCGCCTCGCGCCGCGTCTGGCCCATGCCCACGCCCGTGACCTCGAGATTGTCCACGACCGGCAGGTCGCGGAAAAGTCGGCCGGACTGAAATGTGCGAGCGACGCCCTTGCGTCGAAGCTTGTGGGCCGGGACGCCGTTGAGCATCTCGCCCTCCAGATCGACGGTCCCTGTGCCGACCGGCTGGAACCCCGTCAGCACGTTGATAAGTGTCGTCTTACCGGCGCCGTTGGGGCCGATCAGTCCGGTGATGCGTCCCCGCGGAACGTTGAGCGCGACTTTGGACAGTGCTTTCAAGCCTTCGAATTGGACGCTGACGTCGCGAGCGCCCAACTCCAAGCCACCGGAAGTCATCTCAACGCCTTCTCACTCGCCGCCAATCACAGACGGAGTTTTGCGTTGCGGGAGACGCTTGTAAAATTCGAAATATCGTTCGCGGATATCTGAAATTATGATGACGGTGACATTCCGGGAACGCATCGTGGCGGGGCAACGTCGATTGTCGTGCTCCGGAGTCCCAGAACAGCAAGACTGAAGCGACGGCAGGACTGGAGCTAAAAGACAGGGGCGAAGGCAAGACTTGAGTGAAGGCAAGACTTGAGTGAAGGCAAGACTTGAGAGGAAACGGCCGGATTGAAGGGAAATGAGCAATCCGGATCCGTTACGGGCGACGTCGTGTTCTCGGAATGGCTGAGGAAGGAGAGCGTCGATTGTGAAGCAAGACCCCAGAGCGGCAATGATGCGCCCAGCTGGGTCTGCATGCGCGCGATCAAGCTCGGAGTCATCATGAGAGTGGACCGGTCCGCATGGCCGTGGCGTCGAGCAGATCAAGAAGGCTCGACACGATGCGATCAGGGACGATATCTGCGGCCGTATTGAACGGGACGTCGCTGGCGAGCAGGATGGAGCGCAGGCCCGCGGCGTTGCCGGCCGCGATATCGGTTGCGCCCTGGTCGCCGATCATGATCGTTTCGTGCTTTGCGGTGCCGAGATGCGCGAGCGCCTGTTCGATCAGGGTCGGGGACTCCTGTGTCTTCAAGGCCGGGATTCCGCTCATTTCGAAACATGGGAATTATAGGCTCACCGTCACTGAGCGGCTGTTCCGTGCGTCCATCATTCCTGTCCTGCACAGTGGACAGGCGTGGCTGCCTCGGAGTTGGGCGGTGCGCTCCAGGTGATCAGGAGCCGCCGCGCGCAATCGTCGCATCCGGGAGTGTCAGCAACGGAATCGTGGAGCAGCAGGAATCGGGCAAGCACGGGCTTTGGTCTACGCTTTGCAAGTTGCGGCTAGGCAAGTTGCGGCAAGTTGCGCGACACGATCGAAACGGCTGAGTGCCCCGCGCCCTCGGCAGCAGTTTCAGCATTGGCAAAATCATCGAGGGATAGGACATGATCAACCGTAGAGACGTGATGTTAGGTGGGCTTGCCGGTGCCGCAGCGTTTGGCTTCGGACGGGTCAATCCCGATTTTCTAGTGAACTCCGCCTTTGCAGCCGAAGGCAAGGCACTGCGATTTCTCGGCGCGGAAGCGCTGTCTGGAAATTGGGATCCGACCACGCACACCAATCTCGGTCAGTTGATCGTCGAAGGATTCGTGTTCGGCTATCTGACGCGCGCGCCGATGAAACCGGACAAGCCGGACGAGCTGATCTTCGAATTGGCCGAGTCCATGACGCCGATCGATGCGTCCACGATGGAGGTCAAGCTTCGCAAGGGCGTGAAGTTTCATGATGGCACGCCGTTTACGGCAGCCGACGTCAAGGCGACCTACGAGTATGGCTGCCAGCCCGATCGGCCGGCGCAGTGGTATCCGGGCCTCGTCACCATTGACGTCGTCGACGATTTCACCTGCCGCATCAATACCAAGGCGCACGGTTATCCGGCGGCGCTCTACTACTATCTCTCTTCGTTCCTACCGATCATGTCTGCCAAGGACATCGCCAACAAGGCGCAGTTGTCGGCTCGCATGAACGGCACGGGGCCATACAAATACGTCGAGCAGAAGGGCGACACGACCGTTCTCACCGCCAACGCCGATTTCTTCCTCGGTGCGCCGAAGATTCCCGGCGTCGAATATCATTTCGTCGGCGACACCACGACCCGGACGCTCTCGCTGCTGAACGGCTCGGCGGACATTATCGAGCGGCTGGAGCAGGAGCAGGTCGAGACGATTTCCAAGGATGCTCGCTTCAACATCCACAAGGCGGTGTCGGTCGAGAACAAATATCTGTTCTTCCGTTGCTCCAAAAAGCCGTTCGACGATCCGCGCATCCGGCTGGCGGCGTGCCACTCCATCGATCGCAAACAGGTGCTGGAAGTGCTCGGCGTCTCCGGAACCTACTCCAAGGCGCACATCTCGCCGGTGAAGTTCGGCTATACGGAGGTCGCCGATTATCCGGAGTTCGATCCAGCCAAGGCCCAGAAGCTGCTGGCGGAAGCCGGTTTCCCGAAAGGCCAGGGCCTTCCCGAGCTCACCTATTACACCTCGGTCGGCTTCTATCCGAAGACCAAGGAATATGCCGAACTGATCACCGGCATGCTTCAGGAGCAGGGCTTTAAAGTCAATCTTCAGACCCTCGAAGTCGCGGCTTGGGGCAATTTGCTCTATGACAAGCCGGGTGGCGGTGAAGGCAACATGATCGACTGCGGCTGGTGCACAGGGTCGCCTGAGCCGGATCTGGTGCTGCGCACCCACTTCCACTCGTCGTCGAAGCGTATTACCGGCATCGTCGACAAGGACATCGACGCGGTGCTCGACAAGGAGCGCAACGCCACCTCCATCGAGGAGCGCAAGAAGATCCTCCAGACCGAGACGCTGCCGACCATCGCCAAGAAGGCGCCGGCACTTGCGCTGTTCACGTCAGTCTTCATCCACGCCTACAGCAAGAAGCTCGACGGCCTCTACATCTACCCGAACGGCATGCAGGACATGACCAAGGCCACACTGGCATGATGATTGCTCCGGCAGGTCGGACTTGTCCGACCTGCCGGTACTCCCCGACGAATGCAAGGGTAGCTCTTCCCGATGTTGATCCTGGAATTCCTGGTCAAGCGGATCGCACAGGGCCTCCTGATCGTCTTCATCACCTCGTTGATCATCTTCACGCTGTTGCGCGTGGTTCCAGGCGATCCCGTCCGTCTGATCGTCGGTGGCATGGCGCCACCCGACGTGGTCGAGAAGGTGGCGACCAAGATGGGGCTGCGCGATCCCATCATCGTCCAATACGGCCGCTATATGCGCGGTCTGCTCCAGGGCGACCTCGGACAATCCTATCTGCGGCCGCGTAGCGGCATGATTGCCGCCGGCGGACAATATGTCGATCCGACCAAGTCGGACATGGCGCTGGTGACCGACCTCATTCTCGAGCGTTTGCCATTCACGCTGCAATTGGGCGGCATGGCCTTGTTGTTCGCGCTGTTGATCTCGTTCCCGGTGGGAATAGCCGGCGGCCTGCATCAGCATCGATGGCAGAACGCCCTGGCGTTCGGCATGCAATCGCTGTTCGTGTCGATCCCGAATTTCTGGCTCGCGATCGTTCTGATCCTGTTTCTGTCGATCAAGCTGAAGCTGCTTCCGGCGCTCGGCTACCAGGGCTTCTCTTATGTCATTCTGCCGGCCTTGGTGCTGGCGGTGGAGATCGCGCCCTTCATCATCCGGACGCTGACGACGTCACTCGGCGAAGTGATGCAGGCGCCGTTCATCGATGAAGCCAGGGTTCGCGGCCTGTCGCGCCGCCGCATCGTCTATTCCCATGCTCTGCGCAATGCGGCGGTCCCACTGGTCAACCTGCTCGGGATCCAGCTTTCGACCCTGATCGGCGGCGTGCTGGTGATCGAATACATCTTTGACTATCCGGGTCTCGGCAATCTGACCGTCGTGTCTGTCGTCGGGCGCGATTTCCCAGTGATCCAGGGCATCGCCATCACGACCAGCGCGGTGTTTGTCTTCATCAATATCATCGTGGATCTGGTCGCCTATCTCATCGATCCTCGCGTGGAGATCTGACCATGACGGCCACCACGGTCATTGCTGCGGAGCCCGAGCCTCGATTGGCGCGCATCCGGTCCGTCAATCGGAGGATACTGGCTGCAGCCTGGGGCATGTCGAGCTTCAAGGTCGGCTTCTTCGTCTTCATCGCACTGCTGCTCGCATCCGCGATCTATCCCGAGGTGTCGTCGGTCAGTGCCACCAAGATGGTGGTGAAGGACAAGTTCCTGGCGCCGGTCTATCTGGGCGACAAATGGACCTGGGATCACGTGCTGGGCACCGATCAGCTCGGCCGCGACATCCTGATGCGGAGCCTGATCGGGCTGCGCTATTCGCTGCTGGTCGGCATCGTCACGGTCCTCCTGATCTTCATCATCGGCTGCGGTCTCGGCCTGTTTGCAGGCTTCAAGGGCAAGTGGTGGGACACCATCATCATGCGGATCACCGACGCCCAGCTCTCGATTCCGATGATTATCCTGGCGATCACCATTCTCGGCGTGTCGCGGCCGACTGTCCCGACCATCATCATCGTGCTGGCGCTGTCCGGCTGGCCGCTGTACGCGCGCGTGGCCCGCAGTGCCGCGGTCGCCGAGCGCGGCAAGGAATATGTGCGTGGTCTGCGCGTGCTTGGGGCCGGAGATTGGCGCATCCTGTTGCTATTCGCAGCACCCAACATCCTGCCGCCGATTGCCTTCGTCGCGGTGCTCGATGTTGCCCGCATGATGATCTTCGAGGCGATCCTGGGCTTCCTTGGGCTCGGCATTCAGCCGCCGACTCCGAGCTTTGGCAGCATCATCGCCGATTCCCGCAAGTACCTGCTTAACGCCTGGTGGATCGGGACCATCCCGGGCATCTTCCTCGCCGTCGCGCTCACCTCGATCAATCTCATGGGCTCGGCGCTGGAAAAGGCGCGCAACCGCATCTATGGAGGTCTCTGAGATGGATCTCTCGCGCATTCTCGAAATCGACGATCTGACGGTCGGTGCCACGACGCCGGGCGCGGCTCCAATTCTCGATCACATCAGCTTCAGCCTCAGCACGTCGGAGATTTTCGGCATCTACGGGGAGAGCGGTGCGGGCAAGACGGTGCTCAGCCGCGCGCTGGCGAACTGGTTGCCGGAGAGCCTGGAATATCGCGCCGGACGGGTCGCCTTCGCCGGACACGACATCCTTGGCGCCGGTGCGCGCGAAGTGCGGATCGGACGCGACATCGCCTATATCGGCTCCAAGCCGCAGAGTTCGCTGGATCCGACGGTGCCGGTCGGGGTCCAGATCGCGGAGAAGCTGCACAGCGTCAGGCCTGAATGGAACGGACGCGAGTGTCGTGACCGGGTCATGCAGCTGCTCGGCGAGGTCCGAATCCCGTCGCCAAAGGAACGTTACTGGGACTACCCGTCGAAATTCTCCGGCGGCATGATGCAGCGCGCGATGATCGTGGACGCCATTTGTGCCGAACCCGCCGTGCTCATCGCCGACAACGTGACCCAGCCGCTGGACGTCACCATTGCCGCGCAGATCGTGGCTTTGCTCCATGACCTCTGCACGCGGCACAAGATGGCGACTATCTATCTGTCCTCCTCCTTGCCGACACTCGGGCAATTCGGCGATCGAACGGCGGTGCTGTACCAGGGTCGGTTCGTCGAGCAACAGGCGTTCGCCGAACTGCTGGCTTCACCGCAATCCGACTACACGCGCAAGGCCATCGCGAGCGTGCCGCGGATGTGGGAGACGGCGGAGGGGCCGCTTGCCCGCCGTCAGGATCAAGGCGAAGCCCCGTTGATGAAGGTGGAGAATGTCCATCGCACCTATCGCGCCCGCAAGCGCGGCACCTTCAACACTTACAGCAATGTGCAGGCCGTGCGTGGCGTGACGCTCGACATCATGCCGCGCGAGAATTTCGGCATTGTCGGTGAATCCGGCTGCGGCAAGTCGACCCTGACCCGTCTGCTGGCCTGGCTGGAGACGCCCGACAGCGGCAGTATCGTCTTGAATGGGACCTCGCTCGGCGCGCTGTCATCGCGGGACCTGATCCGCAAGCGCAACGAGTTTCAGCTTCTTTTGCAGGACCCCTACAATGCCTTGCCGCCGCGTACCACGGTCGGCCGCATGATCGAGGAGGGTCTCCTGATCCGTGGGAGTGTCAAGCGCGCAGATTTGCGAAAGCGGGTGATCGCGGCGATGGCTGAAGTCGGTCTCGCCGCCGAGCTGTACGACCAATTGCCGAACGCGCTCTCGACCGGCGAGCGCCAGCGCATTTCGATCGCACGAGCCCTGATTCTCGATCCCAAGCTCCTGATCCTTGACGAGACCCTGTCCGCGCTGGACCAGCGCGAGCAGGGAAGGTTGATCGAGCTGTTCTCGAAACTGCAGGAAAAGAACGACCTCACCTACGTCTTCATCTCGCACGATCTGGCGATGGTGCGGAAGGTCTGCACGCGGATCGCGGTGATGTATCTCGGCGAGATGGTCGAGATTGCCGACAACCACGATCTGTTCTTCGATCCGCAGCATCCCTATACCAAGGCGTTGCTGTCGGCGGCCCCGACGCTGGAGGAGAAGCCGTTTGATCCCTCCGATTTCCTGCTGGAGGGCGAGCCGCCGAGCCCGATCGACATCCCGGCCGGTTGCAGCTTTGCGTCGCGCTGTCCGAAAGCATTCGGCCGTTGCCGGGTGGAGACGCCGAGGCTCGTCGAGCATTCGCCCGGGCGCTTCGCTGCTTGCCATCTTCTCGACGGCGATCACGCGCAGGCGGCGGCTTAAAGACGAGGCCGTGAACTCATAAACCCGCTGGACGGACAGCTTGTCACTGTCCGCCATGCCCCGATAGTTGACGGGTTGCGTAGCAGCGAAACGACGCTATGGGCCAGAAGCGGAAGTTATTCGCATGTCTAGCCGTGGGCGATCCAACCTCCATCGCGAAGACTAGCGGGCAATTAATTAACGATCTTGCCGATGGAGGCAGAGCAAATTTCCGCTTTGGGTCAAAAGCGCAGTTTGGCGCTCATCTGCAAACTTCCGGTCTGCCACTGTGAGCCGACATTTAGCAGCGCGGAATCAAGGGCAGCCATGGACCAACAGGCGACATTGCACGCTTAGGATGATATGAAAGAGTCGCCAACTGAGGCGGTCTAACGGGAGAAGCTGATGCCAAATTGGATAGGACCACTCCTCGCCCTCATAGCTCTTGTCGGGTTTATTGGCTTTGCGGTTCGGCAGGGCACAAAGACGTCACGAGATCGGACAGACAATGGTGGCAGCGATCTGCCGGGGATGGGCGGCGGCGGAGATGGAGCTTAAGCCGCCGCTAGAATGAAACTAGCCCACCGAGGGTCGAGTGCCGACTCTCGACGAGATGCTCATCGATTGTCCGTTATGGGTCAAAAGCGTCGGTCTAGCGCTCGGCCGCGAACTTCCGCTCTGCCCGTCTGAACCGACATGTAGCGGCACTGGGGCAAAGGCAGCGATGGGCCACAAGCGGTCCTCGGCCGGATGCGCACGGCAGGTCAGCTATGGGTCAACAGCGGACTTCGAAATTGTAAGAAGCTGCTGATTGAAGCGGCCTTACCGGACTGCGATTGCCGTCAGGATTGCAGCGGCACCGACGGCCGAACAGCTAAGGAAGAGCACAATATTTGCTCCCTTCCAGGCATTCAGTCGCGTCCGTGTATTTAACGTCCAAATACTGTTGCCGGCTGCATGCAGCTGCTTCGCGGCTAGAACGCAGCTCCACAATCCGCCACACCACGCGAACAGGAAAGCAATTTAGCAAATGGTTCTCACGTAAGCGCTCATGCGACCAGTCCGAAGATGTGCGTCACGTCATGCTACCAGCCACGTCTGATCGTAAAACGGGCGCGTGAACCGTCAATCAAGCCAAATGCTAGAATTTGAATGAATAGGCGAGAGGTCGGCTCAGGTCAAAATGCGAACAACTCATCCTGAGCAAATCTAGTCCGCCTTGCCATACTAAGCGGACCTCAACGAACGCTCCGCTACTTCGCTGATGGGCCAGAAGCTGACTTAATGGTCTGCAAACCCTAATCGTCAGAGAGTTGCCAGTTAAGAGCGTCCTCGTGCTACTCTGACGGGCATGTCGCCTTTCAGCATTCGTTCCACCCTTATGCTCGTCCTCCTCGTCGGAGGCACGTCCAGCATCTACGTGTTCCTCGGCCTCAACCTGATCATGGTACTGATAGTGTTGGGCCTAGCCTGCCTTCTGTACGTTCCGTTCGCTAAGCGCTACGGGTGGGGCAATGAAGGGCGTCTCACGAGGCATCTGAGTCGTCCGCCGTTCGAAGACGAACGATGCAAATCCAACTAATTGCACTGGAATGAATTGGCTTATTGCTCTTGCATTCTTCGGGTTTTGTTGGTGGCGCGCAGCAAAAGCACGCGAACGAGCTGCTGAACTCGCAGCAACGGGAATTGGGTTCTCACCTTTGTATTGGGTATCGAACGCGCTTGTTGCTGTCCTGTTGGGCCTCGTGTTGTACATTGCCCACATACACAATCAGTCGCCCGTTCCAGCTTTTCTCTGGCTCGCCGCCCTCGCGATCATTGTGGCTTTGCTCTTCCTACGCCGCGCATTGAAATGGCGTTACCCTGTATAGCTTTCGAGTTTAAGCATGCCGAAAACGCGCATCATGTATGTCGAGAATAAATCAGCGTCGCTGAACGGCCCGGCGCGGATTGGGCGCGTCACGTTCTCGAAGACGGGCAAATCTATCGGCTATGGAGGGCGCACTTTCCAAAGCCTGAAAGGTAGTGGGTTCAAGGCAAACTACTTCGACGTGGAGACTGGAGAAAGGTTCTGGATTTCAGGTCCACGAAAAGATGGCAAAGATCGCCTCTATGCTGAGAGCTCCGCGCCTATCGTAATCGATCCCGACGTCGCGGAGGAATACTGGCGCGACATTAGAGGAAAGCGCTCCGAATGACGCCACAACAGCCGGCCGTCATGTCGGTTGTGGGTCAAAAGCGCCGTTTGCGAACTCGGCCAGTGACGCCCGGTCCGCCCCGATGAGCGGACCATTCCGGAGGCCGGTCGGACTTCGCATTAGGGCCAGAAGCCGACATCAGCACGGCGATCACTTTACGTCTTCACAGTCACGAACCCTTCGCTCCATGCATCCCTGTCTACTTCATATTTGCTGACAATGAAGCAGTCGGGGTAGTCGCGAAAGCCCTCAAATTGAAGCTTGCGCTTTCTAGCTGCATCCGCTTCGGCAGCGCTGCTGTAGACCCCGATGAGCTTGTCTTCGGTATCGTTCTCATCGAGACCGTCTTCAATTGGTCGAGTGTGCCAGAGCAGAAAAACCGTGCCCATTTTATGTATGCTCCTCGTTTCGCCGTTCATCCCTGACGTCGTATGGGCCTTTCGTGCTTCCGCTACGTTGGCGTGTCGTTAAATGGAAACGCTGCCACCCGGTGGGCCACAACCAGGTAGCGTCCGATTTTTGGCCGCCCGCGATCAATTCCCGAGCTGTTCAGTTTGTGATAATCTTGGCCTTCCCGCCAGCCGTCTCGGATGCCTCAAGGCATGCTTGTACTCGGATCGGGAAATGAACGGCCAAGCATTGTAATCTCCGGCCGCAAGAAACTCGGAGGCTCGATCGTAAGAAATCGAGTTATGCCAACTCAGCCACATCGGGCGAGCACGTCGCATGGGGTGGAGGCCGGGCAATGAAATCTTCGGCCAGCGGTATTCAAAGTCGCCGTCGAGAAACAAAATCCAGCGCAGCACTTCGCGTTTCCAGATCGGAGCGATGCTGTGGCGTCCGACGAAGCGATGCTCCTTCATATCGCTGTAGAGGAGCCACGACATGTCTGTAATCGCCCAGATCGCCGGGTCCCCGTCGTCCACCGGCGTAGCGCGTTCAAACTGATCGTTGGTAATCCCGCCGACAATCAGGTGTCTAAGGTTCCCCGAAAGCTGGTCGCGTGCTGCGCGATCTATCATCCTGCTACTCAGATCCGACCGATGGATCATTCACCCGGCAAAACCTTCCGTCAAGTTAGCAGCTTTGCTTGCAGTTGAGAGAAATCTAGTGAAGGCCGCTTCGGGTCCAAAACCGGACGCGACCAGATGGTTGAATTTCAATATCCCGCGATCAATTCCTGGGCGACCAACACTTCGCCGCCACTGCGCATTTCCAGAGCACAGCGGACAACGCTCCCCGGAGGAAATTTCCAATGCTCGCGACTAGGATCGTACTCTGGCGTTGCTAAAACTCGGTAGACATAGGCGCCGAGCGACAGCCCAAACGTCGGGCGAATTACCTCAGTTCCCTCATCAAGTAGGGGAACATAAATCAGTGTGGTACCGGCGGCATCGTTTTTCTTCGCTACCGGCGCGGGCCGCGTGATGCGTCCAAACCTAGCGTTAGGGTGGTCAAAAGTATGGGGGATCGGCTTCTGGTCGCATTCGCCCATCTGAAACCTGACGCAATGCAGTTGCTGGCGAAAAGCGCAGGTGCAGGGACGGGTCTTGTTATCTCTTTGCATCTCGGCTTCGCGCTGCGGATGGGTGGGGACCTTGGTTGCATAAATGTGATGTCTCTACCATGTGTACGAATAAATGCTCGACTTTGATGAATGGCACCACCTCCGCTATGGGGTCAAAATGCACAGACCTCAACCTTGGGCAAATCTCGTCCGCCATCCCTCAATGAGCCGACCTCGTGGAAAAGTGCCGCCACTTCGCCGATGGGCAAAGCGGAAATGGCTTCGGGCTTACACAGATGTCGAGTTAAGCGCGTGGTCCATCTTCGGGCGCCGCGATGACGGACGCAGGGCAGTTATTCATCACGCGTCTTCGTTTGTCGCCTGAGCAACCGTCGCTCAATCACTTCGCCTAGTGGCGTATCCGGTGATTTGCGAAACGTCTTCAGCTTCTTCATTCGACCTCTGCGCAATGCTTGCGACTGGGCTTCATCGGCGACTTCGTCCGCAACGGCCCCCTGCGCAGCGATGAGGGCTTGTCGCACCGCCCGCCGCTCATCCTGATGCGAGAGCTGCTTGCTGCGCGGCATGTTCTTTCGACTACTCTTCTGATTTTCGCCGTAGGTGTTTCGTCGGTCGTTGGCGTAGCTCAGTTGCTTCTTTTCCCGTGGAGTTTTGACCTTACTCACGGCTTGCCTCCGGGCTAGCCGACATTCTGTTGGCGGATTGCGCGACCAACATCCTGCTTCGCATCTAAATATTTGAGGAGGCACCTCATCAGAAGAACGACAGTCCCGACCGGCAGTAGAATGTACAATGGGAGCGGCAGGAGCATCACGACGATGATCACAGCCGCTTGCCATCCGGTAGCGGGCTTCGAGGAGGCAATGAACTCTTTCAGTGCTCTGAGGGCCATGGTGATTGCGCTCGGTTAGGTAGTTTCACCATACCAAACGTCCCCCAGACCAATTAAAAAACTAGCCCGAAGTTCACTGGCTTTTGATGGGTCGCGAAGTCCGGAATGGACATCGCAGGAGCAAGTGCCAAGGTCTGCTAAGGGCCATTAACGGAATAGTAGCGCTCTCGCTATTTGGAAGGCTTCTTGGTGCAAAGGCAAGTATGCTGCCATTTGCAAGGTAGGCCCTGTTCCCGCGAGATGGTTCTATGGACGCGAAATCAGCCACACGATTTAAACAGCACGCAGAGCGCGTCATTGAGGAGTTGTCCCTAGCGCTCTCGCTCGCCAAAGACGCTTCTCCAGCCAATGAGTTTGCGAGATTGAGGACATCAGTTGGCGATATCATCGCTCGGATAGACACCATGCTTCAGGACAACATCTACAAAGAACATCCCGGTCTGGATGACATGGCAGACTGACCGCTAACGTCCGCTGCGGGTCATGAGCGACCTTCGGAGTGTCGGCCGGCTGCTTCCGGTCTACCTCTATGAGCCGACAATTTAGTGCTCCGCCCCGGCTTCGTGTTCGGGCCATGCGCAGACGCCCTTCGACAATTAAGCAACGAACGCGCGGGCAAGTAGAAACACGCCCGAAGCGCTTAGCGCGACACCGGCGGCGCGGCTGAATGCGCGGCCGTGTGGCAGCAATTTCTCGCATGCGACATAGAGGGCGATGCCCGCAATCCAGACAAGATTCATAACCCCGCTAACGAACAATAGCGCCATCAGGAACCAGCAACAGCCGAGGCAGTAGCCTCCGTGCCGGAGCCCCATGCGTAGTGCGCCCCCTGCACCGTGTTGCCAGTACCGGCTTAGGAATAGTACCGGGCTCTGGCAGTAGCGCAGGCAAGCATGCTTGACCGGCGTGAACTGATAGAGTCCTGCGGCGAGCAGGATGACACCGCCGAGTACCGGGCTGGTGCTTGCCATAGCCATGGACAATAGCCCGACGCGTTCGAGGCCCCACTGCGTCAGGATCGCGAAGAGGCTGAAACCTGCCCACACCAGCAGATAGCCGCCCAAAAAAAACCAGGCCTCCGCCGAGGGATTGACGGAGGTCACTTGCTTGCGGCGGATTGCCGTGAATAGCAGGATCGTGGGAGCAGCGCTCGGCACCATCATGGCGATCATCATGACCCACCACATGACGAACACGAGCGCAGCGTAGAACGGCGACCACGGCATCGGCATATCCATTGCCATGTCGGCCATATCGGCGTCCATGCCTGCCCCGGTGGCCAGATATGCCCACGCCAGCGCCACCACGACAGCCAGCCCGACGCCGACGATAAGGCGGTCGCGCCGCAGCAAGTATTCCAAGGCCAACAGCTCAGCCATTGGGCTCACACACGCCTAGGTCAGATCAAAGACAGAACCTTACATTGCATCAAGCCGCAACACCGTCAGGCGTCTGTACGACGTTTGCGAGAGAGCTGTGCGTGCCTTTCGTGTCGAACTTGATCGCGCCGGTCGAGCGGATGTTGGCCGAGGCCACCTCGGCGGCCTTGTGCTCGAACCCTTCCGGCATCACGACCTGGATGCGATGTGGCGTACCGGTCACCGGGTTCTTGATCGGCTCGACCTCCGTCTCCAGCACGCCCTTGGCGACGAGCTTGGCGACGCGCCCGTTCTTATCGAAGGTGAACTCGAAAGGCACGAAAACCGGATCGTGGATCTTGGTGACGATCAGGCTGAAGATATGGAACAGCGTGCCGTCGGCTGAATGCTTGCCGGAGAAGATGTTGAACAGGGCCTCGCGCTGCTCCGCCGTGGCGCGCTCGTCGATGATCGGCTGCATCTGCCCGTTGCCCTCATGCAGTGCGCCGGGAAAATCGACGGTTGCGGCGAACACCAGGCCGTCGAGCTTGGTACTCCCGAAATGTCCTTTGGTGATTCTCATGCCGACCAAGCCCTTGCAGCTGCCGTGGGTCGGCGGAGCATTGAAATCGCAGGGGCAGCCAAATGCACAATTGCAGTTCTTGATCCATTCGCCTTCGAGACGCCAGTCAGATGCAGCCATGACGCACCTCCCATCGCGTTGTCCGCGGGACCATTAAGCCGCTTGATAATCCATTTGCGTCGAAAAATCCGGAGCAATGCGGGATCGGGACTCGCTCTGAACGACATGCATCATTCCGGGAAGCCATGCGACGGCTAACGGACCGGCGACCATGCTGTCCCAATCATAGAAGCATATCAGCCCGCGTTCTGAGCGTACAGGTGCATTCGACGCTCTTATCGGGCAGAGCCCTTTGGTAGAGCTGGGCCGATTTCCGGTTGCAAACAGCAGTTAGCCGCCAACAATCAGCTCAGGCTCAATGTAAAGGTTCGCCAACGAAACCCCTGGCGGTAAGCGCGGCACAAAAAATAATAAGGCGCACGCTGACCGGACGCATCGCGACGTTCGCAGAACCAGCCTAACGGGCACGTTTCGTGTTTTAACGACGACGCGAATGTCGCTCCTCAGCGCCTTGCTTTCCAAAACCATGTTGCTCGCGGATGGCTATGACGCCGACTGGCTCAGGGAGCTTGCTCGCCAGGAAGGAGCATGGGCGAACACTCCGCCGAAACGAAATCGCAAAGTGTGATGATCGCACTCTGCCAGTGTTTTGCCCGACGTGTCAAATAGATTCGCAAAATCCGCAAAGCCGCGCCGACGATTTTCTACTGTGCATGGGGTTGTTTTCGATTTTCTGTTTTCCGGCCTGGAAGCCTCAATGCTCTAGCGATCAGGGCCGTGGCTTGAACGGCCAATCCATCTTGACGTGACGCATATCCTCCAGCGCCTTGGTCACCTGCAGCACGCCAAGATCGTCGAAGCGATGGCCGATGACCTGGACACCGATTGGCAGATGCCGGGAATCGAACGCCATGCAGACCGTCGAGGCGGGCTGGCAGGTCTGGTTGAACATGGCGGTGAACAGCGTGTGCTCGAGCGGCATCTCGCGGGAGACGCCCGGCTCCTCGGCCGGAAAGTTCACCACCGGCAGCGTCGGTGAGATGACATAGTCCCAGCCTTCGAAGGCCGCCAGCAGCGCCGCTTTCATCTTGGCGATCCGGCCGAGTGCCCGGTAAAGGTCGGTGCCTGAGTGCTTCGCTCCGTCCAGGCTCCACGCGCGGACGTAGGGATTGATGTCGCTTGGCGCGTCGCTGTGTGGGGGCAGGGACGTGTATTCGAGATAGCCGCGGACCTGAAGGAACAAGTCGATGGCCTCATAGGCGTCATGATCGAGCGGCGAGGTGAACGGCTCGATGATCGCGCCTGCTCCGGCCAGCAGCTTTCCGGCCGCCTCGACGGTCTCGCGCACGATCGCCTCGGGCTTCATGCCAAAACCCATGTCGGTGAGGACGCCGATCTTCAATCCCTTCACATCGCGCGCGAGGCGCTCGTGATAGCGCACGCCGTCGGCTGGGAGGCTCCAGGTATCGCGCTCGTCCTGCCGCGTCAGCACGCTCAGCAGGCGGGCGACGTCGTCGACGCTGCGGCCCATGGGACCGGCCATGCGCATCGTATCGGCCGGCAGATGCGGCACGCGTCCGTGCGTTGGTTTCAGCCCGGCGAGGCCGCAATGCGCGGCCGGCAGGCGGACCGAGCCCGCGATATCCGTACCGACGGAGACATATCCGGCGCCGGCCGCGACCGACGCGCCGGCGCCCGCCGACGAGCCGCCGGTGTTCCAGGCAAGTCCCCAGGGGTTGCGGGTGATGCCGTGCAGCGAACTGATGCCTGACGCCATCAGGCCGCAATCCGGCATGGTGGTTTTTGCAAAGATCACAGCGCCGGCTTCGTGCAGCGCGATCGCCGGTGGCGAATCGTAGTTTGAAGGCGGCAGGGCGCGGTTGGCCCCGATACCATGAAAGTAGGGCCAGCCGACCATGGCGACGCTGTCCTTGACGGTCATCGGAACGCCATCGAGCGGACCCAGCGGAGCTCCGGCCTTCCATCGGGCTTCAGACTGTTGCGCGCTGGCCGTGGCCTGCTCTGGACGGAAGCTGAACAGGGCGTTGATCGCGGGATTGACGTCTTCGGAATGGCTGAGGACGGCTCGCAGCACGTCTACCGGCGATAGCGCACGCGAGGCGTAAGCCTCGGTCAACTCGGCAAGGCCCATCCCGATCAGTTCTGCAGCAGACATGGTGGCCTCAATGAGTAGCGTTCCGGATCACTGTCCCGGATAGCGAAAATAGCCTGCGTTGGGGTAGAGCCGCCGCTCGAACGGCATGTTTTGGTGGAGCGCGAGGCATCCCTTTTGCATCTGTCCTGATCAAAATCTGTCCTGATCAAAATCAGTCCTGATCAAAATCTGTCTTGATCAAATTTGGCGGACATGAAGGTCGGCTGAACGGCAATCGCAAGAGATCAGAAGTCGCCATGAGTCAATCTGGAACGGAACCGGCCACCATCCGGAATACCATTGCCGGGCTCCCAGGATGGGGGTCCGGAGACATCGTGATCGAGCCTGCCATCCCGATCCTGGCGTCGCCAAGCTGGCGAGGTGTCGACGGCTTTCCCTGGCGCGCCACCAGGAAAGGCGGTGGCGAAAGCATCTTCATCAAGGCCATGGATCGCGATGCGAAGCTCTATATCGACGTGGCGTGCGCCTTCGAGGCGGCGCAGCGTGCATCCGATCTCGGCATCGGGCCCAAAGTGCTGATGGCTGACCCGAAGGCCGGCCTGCTGGTGATGGAGGATCTCAACCAGGGCTGGCGGGTCGGTACATTGGAACGGATGCTCGAGCCCGACATCGTTGACGCCGTCATTGCGGCGATGCGCCTGTTTCAAGCCGGACCACCGCTGCCACGCCGCAAGAGTGTCTTTGACGAGATTGAGCATTTCTATGCTGCGGCGGCGGCCGCGAAGGCCCAATTGCCGTCGGATGCCGAATGGCTGGTCAAGGAGTTGCGCTTTGCGGCCGACGCCTTCCGAGCGCTGGATATCAAGGCGGTGCCGATCCATGGCGACGGCAATGTGTCGAATATCCTGATCAGCGACGCAGGCGAGGTTCGTCTGATCGATTGGGATCGCGCGACAACGACCGACCCGTTGGAGGATATCGGCAGCTTCCTGGTCGAGGCCTGTGCACAGGAGCCCGAGGCACGCGACGTTTTCACCCGCAGCACCGGGATCTTCGAGGAGGTTGCATTCAACCGTGCGCGGATTTACGGCGTGGCTGATGATCTGCGCTGGGGATTGATCGGCGCGCTGCTCGCCGCCAAATCGGCACGCAACACGCTGGAGTTCTACAAATTTGCCAGTTGGCGCTTCGTGCGTTGCCGCATGGTGGTTCGGGAGCCCCGCTTTGGCGAGATGCTTCGGAGGATAGCATGACCGTTCGTAGAAAAGTTGGTGAGGGGACCACGCTTCACGAACGCAACGTCGAAGCCGCAATCGCTCGCGTCCCGCAATGGCGCGGCAAGTCGGGCGCGTATGCGCCGCTGGTCGGCGGCCTGTCGAACCAGAACTGGCTGGTCGAGATTGCCGGCGACGGGCGTCGCTATTTCGTCAAGGTGCCGGGCGAGGGCTCGGAAATGTTCATCAATCGCGTCACCGCCAACGAGGCCGCGCGCAATGCCCATGCCATGGGTGTCGGGCCGGAGGTCGTCTTCTTCGACGCGGCGGACGGGCTGGAGATCAGCGAATTTCTGGAGGGCTATCGCGCCTGCACCAATGCGGATTTCGGCGATTCCGCCATCCAGTCCGACGTTCTCGATCTCTATCGTCGACTGCATGGCGGCCCCAAGCTTGGCCAGACCAAGACGATCTTCGACATGATCGAGGAACACATCGAGCAAGGCAAGGAACTGGGGTCGCATTTCCCGCAGGACATGCCTTGGCTGATGCACCGTTACAATCAGGCCAAGTCAGCCTTCCTGGCGTCGGGCCTCGATCTCGTGCCGTGCTTCAACGATCCCATGCCGGGAAATTTCCTCATTTCGGCCGAGACCGGCGCGCCCAGGCCGATGAAGCTGATCGACTACGAGTTTGCCTCCAACAATGAGCGCAGCTACGAGCTCGGCGTGTTGTTTGCCGAAATGTTCTTTGACGAGAAGCTGACGGAAGCCCTCATCGAGCAATATCTGGGCGAGGTTCGTCCGCAGATGATTGCCCGCGTCATTCTCAACCGTGCGCTCGCGGACATGAAATGGGCCTCATGGGCGGTCGTCAACCGCAAGCTCAACAGCTGGGATTTTGACTACCAGAAGTACGGCGTCTGGAAATACATGCGCGCCCGGGACGTGATGTATGACCCGCGCTGGGACAGCTGGTTGCGGCTGGCGTGAGCCGGCCCGGGCCGCCTCTCGTGGCTATTGCTTCAGGACGGTCAGGGCCTGTTTGAGCAAGCTGTCGTTCGCTGCGGCGATCACGCGTCCGTCGGAGTCCGGTGTGAGCGGCCGCCCATCCCAGTCGCGTATGATTCCGCCGGCGCCCTCGACCACGGGAATCAATGCCATGAAGTCGAACGACTTGAGCGACGTCTCGACGACGAGATCGCAATGGCCGGACGCCAGCAGCCCATATTGATAGCAATCGCCGCCAAATCGTCGGAACATGGCCTTCTTGCTCAGCAGATCGTAGCGAGCCCAATCCTGCGACGTAAAGAAGTCCGGCGAGGATGTGTAGATCTGCGCGTCTTCCAATCTTGCCGTGCGGCTCACCTTGGCCGGCTTGCCGTTGAACGTGACCCCACGCGGCGTGCCGTACCACCGTTCGGCCAGCGCCGGCATGTCGATCATGCCGGCGACAACCGACCCGTCGCGCTCATCGGCCAGCGCGACAAGCGTGCCGAACAGCGGCATTCCGGAGATGAAGCTCTTCGTTCCGTCGATCGGATCGAGATACCAGGTGTAGCGATCGCCCAGGGTCGATCCCATTTCCTCACCGAGGATGCCGTGATCGGGGAAGCGCGCGCCGATCAGGCGGCGTAATTCCACTTCGATCGCGCGATCGGCGATCGTCACCGGCGTCAAGTCCTGCTTGCGTACGAAATCGACGCTGGACCGAAAGTAGGTCAACGCGATCCGGCCGGCCATTTCGGCGAGTTCATCGAAGAACGAAGCGAGTTCGTTCGCGGAAATCTTGTCTTGAATGTCGTCCAATGCTCGCTCCAGGGGAAAGCGCGTCGCGCAGAGCTGCGCAACGGCTGGCCTTGGGAATTCGGCTCTAAACCGTCTCGCGAAGCTCTTGCTTGTGGACGTCCCAATACGGAGATCCGAAAGCCCTGCGTGAGGAGGCCAATCGTGGCGAAGACGATTCGTTCGGTTCGGCAGCACCGGGCCGGGGCGCGGCTTCCGGCGCCTGGCGAACGTCACGCGGGGCCACCTTGAAGTGGCGGCTGAAGCAACGCGAGAAATGCGAGACGTTCTTGAAGCCCACTTCGTAGGCGACCTCCGACACGGTACGGTGGCCCTTGGGATCGGCAACCAGGATTTCGTAGGCTCGCTGCAGCCGCTTGGTCTGCACGAACTGGCTGACTGTGGTCTCGTTGTCCGTGAACAGACTGTAGAGATAGCTCAGCGAGATTCGGCTGCTGGCCGCAATTTTCTTCGGTGAGAGGGACTGGTCGCCGAGATGGATTTCGATGAAATCAACGATCCTGCGACGCAGATGATAGCGCGCATTGCGGACGTCCGTGGCGGCGCCCCGGTCCTCCGAGCCGATCGTGAGCGCTACGAAGCTGATGACTTCGGTCGCAAGCGCCTGTGGATTCGGCGCCGGAAGCTCGATGAACAGCTCGGCCACGTTTCCGATCATTCCGGCCAGAAGGCGGGTCATCTGTTCGTTTGGCTTGAAGCGCCGGCTGATGTGATCCTCGATCGACACGAGACGTCCGCGCAGCTCCGCGGCCGGGATTCGAAGCATCAGAAAGCGAGCGGCCTTGTCGGTCGACAATTCGTAGAAGGCGAGTTCACTGAGCAGGACATATTCGCCGGCCATGGCAATACCGACGCGGCCGTCCTGGCTGAATGCCACACAGCCCGTCAGGGGAAAGACAAGCGCATAGGAAGCATCGTGGATGCTGGAGGTGCGTTTCCAACTGCAGGTGAAGGCTCGGTGCGGCTCGACGAGTTCGAGATCGAGGCGACCGATCCTGGTTCGCTGGTGCAGCGCAGGACCCTTGTCTCCGTCACCATCAAGGCCGGTATTCTCCTCGCGAGAAGCAAGAGATGTGAGGCTTGCCATGGTTTGGTCTTTCTCAGGGTTGGGCAACAATCAACTCCGTTCCGGCTTCACGGAGTGCCGTTGCCAGAGATCCTTCCGGTTGCCGATCGGTAACCAGACGGTCGATATCGGTCCATTGCGCAAACACGGTCAGAGCGCGCTGGTCGAATTTGCTGTGATCGGCGACCAGGATCGCTTCCGCAGCGCGCTTCACCATCGCGCCATAGATCGCGCCAGCCTCGTCATCCGCATCGTTCGCGCCCCGGGCGCTGATGCCTGTCGCACTCACGATGGCACGGTTGGCCTCGTAGCTGTTGATGTTGGCGATTGTCTGTGTACCGAACACGTAGCCTTCGGTCGGGTGATAGCGGCCCGGGCAGCACAGCACCCTGATGGAGGAGTTGACGGCGAGCGCGCCAGCAATCGCATAGTCGTGCGTGATGACCGTGATGTCGCGCGCGCGCAAAGCCAATCGTCTCGCGACGTGAAACGTCGTGGCGCCCGCGGCCAGCATCAGGACTTCGTTTGGCAGAACGAGGTCGGCGATCACGGCGGCGATCGCTTCGCGTTCGGCGATCATGAGCGCCTTGCGATCGGTGAGAGCCGGCTCGAGCGCAAACGGGCGGGAGGCGCCGCCATAGGTCCGGTTGATGAGCTTCTGTTCCTGAAGCTCAACGAGGTCACGGCGTATGGTTTCGCCGGATACACCAAGCGACGCCGCAATCTCGGAGGCGCGCAGGGTAGGGGCGGCGGTGAGTTGCGCGATGATGTGCTTGTGGCGCGCCAGCTTCGAGAGGCGATCGCCATCGGTCTTTCGTGGCCGCTTGTCGGCCCCGGAGGCGTCGCTGGTCTGTAGCGGCTCGCTCGTCATTGGGGTGTCCTCACCTGCCCAGCCGTCGGCACAAGGAATTCTTTCTCACGGCATATTGGAAAGATACACTAATTTTGTGGCAACTCCCTCAAATTTTGAGCAGCCAAATGCCCGATATCGCCGCAAGTCACGTCGGCATCGGCTTAATATATTGAAAACAAGATAGTATTTCCGAACGCCAGAGGCTGTGTGCCTGAGGCTCTGATGTTTCTTGCCTCTGATCAGCTTGACGTTGTGGGAATTCACACATTTCTCCAAGCTGGTCGTGGAATGGCTGCGGCACGATCGCTGCAGTGATCGCTTTGACTTGCGCAAGGCGCGGTCAGAGGAGGCGTGCGGTGCAGAAGGAACGAGAAATTCTGGCGTTGAACGCCTTCGACCAGAGCCGCGCGTCCGCGATGGGCGCCGAACTCGGGGAGGCGGTGCAACGACGCCTGCGATCCTTCGGCAAGGCTTCGGTCCTGTTTTACGAGGAGCCGATCCGAATGGAGCGCGCCGAAGGCGTCTACATGTTCGACCTCGAAGGCCGCCGATATCTCGATCTCTACAACAACGTCCCGTCAGTAGGGCATTCGCACCCTCGCGTCGTTGAGGCCGTTCGCCGCCAGGTCGGCGTGCTCAACATCCACACGCGCTATCTCAACGACGTGGTCGATGTCTATGCGGAGCGCTTGCTGGCGACCTTTCCATCCGAGATCGATCATCTGGTGCTGACGTGCACCGGGAGCGAGGCTAACGATCTGGCGCTGCGGATCGCGAAGGTCGCAACCGGCCGGACCGGCTTCATCGTCACGGAGACGGCGTATCACGGCAATACTGCAGCCGTGACCGATGTATCGCCGTCCTCACGTCCCGGCCAACCATTGCCGTCCCATGTGCGGGTGGTGCCGGCGCCTGAGATGTTCCGCAATTCCGTTGGCGATCCCGGTCGGCGTTTCGCCGACGGTGTTGCTGCGGCAATTACCGATCTCGAGCGAAGCGGTGTCGGGTTTGCAGGGCTGCTGGTGGATACGATCTTTTCGAGCGACGGTGTCTATTCCGATCCGGCCGGCTTCCTGGCGCCGACCGTGAAACTCGTCCACGAACGCAAGGGCCTGTTCATTGCCGACGAGGTGCAGCCCGGTTTTGGACGCACCGGTGCAGCCATGTGGGGCTTCGCGCGTCACGGTGTTGTCCCCGACGTCGTGACCATGGGCAAGCCCATGGGCAATGGCTTCCCCATGGGAGGCGTCGCTCTGCGTGCACCATTGCTCGATTGTTTTGCGGCGGAAGTGAAGTACTTCAACACGTTCGGCGGCAACCCGGTGGCCGCAGCGGCCGGGCTTGCGGTGCTCGACGTGATCAATGATGAGGGCCTGTTGCAGAATGCGCGCGAGGTCGGACGTCATCTGATGGACGGATTGCGCGAGATCGGCAATCGGCACATCCAGATCGGGGATGTTCGCGGTGCCGGTCTGTTCATCGGGCTCGAGCTCGTAACTGATCGTGACAGCAGGGAGCCGGCGCCGGAGCTCGCAATCACGCTGATCAACCGGCTGCGCCAGCGCGGCTTCCTGATCGGCGCCGCCGGACCATTCGGCAGTACGCTCAAAATTCGTCCGCCGCTGTGTTTCGGCACGGATCACGCGGACATATTCATCACCGCCTGCGACGAAGAGTTGGGCGCGATCTCGGCGGCTTGAGGGGGCTCGTTCGAAGTTCATGGATGCAAGAAACGTAAAATCCGCCGCCGATGCCAGGGCTCTGGTCGAGGAGCGAGGCCTGTCCCACGTCAAGCTTGGGATTGTCGATCTCGACGGCGTCATTCGTGGAAAATATCTCGCGCGTGACAAGTTCTTTGGCGCATTGGAGGGCGGCCTCAGCTTCTGCGACATCATCTTCGGTTGGGATTCCAACGACCAGATGTACGACGCCGGCAAGTTTACCGGGTGGCACACGGCTTTTCCGGACGCCACTGCCCGCATCGATCCGGCGACCTGCCGCGATATCCCGATGGAAGAGAACATGCTGTTCTTCCTCGGCGAGTTCGAGGGCGAAGCGGAAAAGCTGTGCCCGCGCCGGCTGCTCCGCCGGGTCATCGATCGTGCCGAAGGCATGGGATTTGCCCCGTCAGTGGCGGCCGAGTTTGAATTCTTCGTGTTCGATGAAACGCCGCACAGCGTGCGGGAAAAGAGCTTTCGCGGGCTGAGGAATCTCACGCCGGGCTGGTTCGGCTATTCCATGCTGCGCGCCTCGGTGGAGTCGGAATTCCATCGCTCGCTGCTCAAGCTGTGCGACGAGATGGATATGCCAATCGAGGGTCTGCACACCGAGACCGGCCCCGGAGTCCTGGAAGCGGCGATCCTGTACACCGATGCGCTCGCGGCGGCGGATCGCGCGGTGCTGTTCAAGACCTTTTCGAAAGTCTGGGCCGAGCGCCAAGGCAAGATGCTCACCTTCATGGCCAAATGGTCGAACGCGTATCCCGGCCAGTCCGGGCACCTGCATCTCTCGCTGCGCGACAAGGACGGCAATCCGGCATTTTACCAGAGCGGGCGTCCAGGCAACATGTCCGATACCATGCGCTGGTTTGTCGGCGGTCAGCAGGCATTGCTGCCGGATCTGCTTGCGATGGTTGCGTCCACCGTGAACAGCTATTCGCGTCTGGTACCGGGCTTCTGGGCACCGACGGATGCGACCTGGGGAATCGAGAATCGAACCTGTGCGCTGCGGGTCATTCCAGGCAAGCCGGCCAGCCAACGAGTCGAGTACCGGGTCGCCGCCGCCGATATCAATCCGTACCTTGCGATTGCCGCGGCGCTGGGATCGGGGCTCTGGGGGATCGAACACAAGATCGAACCGAGCGAGCCAATCGTCGGGAATGCCTATGAGCGAAGTCACCCGCCCGAGCGTGTGTTTCCGCGCACGCTGTCGGAAGCCGCCGAGCGATTGATGGCTTCGCAGGCGGCCCGCAATCTGTTTGGCGACGTCTTCGTCGATCACTACGCCATGACACGGCAGTGGGAGGAGCGCGAATTCCGCAAGGCCATCACCGATTGGGAGCTTGCTCGCTATTTCGAGATCATCTGATCCCGCTTCTCCTTCCCTCGAACGAGTAACTTTCCGTGAACGACTTTGTCTGCATTTCACCGATCGATGGCAGCGAGGTTGCCCGCCGCCCAATCGCAGCCACCGGCATGTCGCGCCTCGGCTTTGAGGCGCTGACCCGACCAAAATCATTCCACCTTCGCATCGAGCACTGAGAGCCGCATATGGATGTCCAAATCACCGGGGCCTGGAATTTTCCGACCCGCGTCATCGCCGGTCCGGGACGCATCGCCGAGCTTGCCGAGGCGTGCGGGACATACGGCCTTGCCAGGCCTCTGCTGGTGACCGACCATGGTCTTGCCAAGACCGACCTCATCGCCGGCATCGTCAGTCGCGTTCGCGAGGCGGATATCCCGCTCGGCGTATTCTCCGACGTGAAGGCCAATCCGACGGAATCGAATTTGCGTGCGGGTGTTGCGGCATTCAAGGCGGGCGGCCATGACGGCGTGATCGCGGTCGGGGGAGGTTCGGCGCTGGACGTCGGAAAATGCGTTGCGTTCATGGTGGCGCAGTCGCGACCTGTATGGGACTTCGAGGACGTCGACGACTGGTGGACCCGCGCCAACACGAATGGCATCGTACCGATCATCGCCGTGCCGACCACGGCCGGCACGGGTTCCGAGGTGGGCCGTGCCGTCGTGATCACGCGCGAGGACACCCATGAGAAGAAGATCATCTTCCATCCGATGATGATGCCGAAGATCGCGATCGAGGATCCCGAGCTTGCAATTGGGCTCCCGCCGTTTCTGACGATGGCGACCGGCATGGACGCGCTGTCGCACTGCTTCGAGGCTTATTGCGTCAAGGTATTTCATCCGCTCGCCGACGGCATTGCCCTTGAGGGGATGAAGATCGTCGACACCTACCTGCCGCGTGCGGTCGAGAATGGTCGCGATCTCGAAGCCAGATCGTACATGTTCGCGGCTGCGTCGATGGGAGCTACCGCGTTCCAGAAGGGACTGGGCGCAATCCATTCCGTTTCCCATCCGGTCGGTGCGCGCTACGACACCCATCATGGACTGACCAATGCTGTGGTCTTTCCTTACGTCGTTGTCTGCAATAAAGATGCGATCGCCGACAAGATTCCGCACATAGCTCGCGCGCTGAATTTGCCGAACCATGGTTTCGATGCGGTTTTGTCCTGGATCCTGGCCTTGCGAAAGAAGCTTGGCGTGCCGCATACTTTGGCCGAGCTCGGTGTGAAGGAGAGTGACGCCCGGGCAATTGCGGCCGATGCGGTGAAGGATCCGACGGCGGGCGCCAATCCCCGGCGGTTGACCGAAGCGGAGTTCGAGCAACTGACGCTTGCGGCCATTCGCGGCGATCTCGGAACATGATCGCGTTGCACGATCTCATCGCAGGCTTTGCGGTGATTGGTGCGACCGATGACGGCGGCGTCTGCAGGCTTGCAGCAACGGCGCTCGACAAGCAGGCGCGAGATCTGTTTCTGCGCGAGATCGGCGAACGCGGCCTCGCGCCGAGGATCGATGCGATCGGCAACATGTTCGGCGTCGCAATTCTTGCCCCTGCGTCGGACGACGTCGTGATCACCGGCTCGCACCTCGATTCTCAGCCGACGGGCGGTCGATACGATGGTGCCTATGGTGTGTTGGCAGGACTCCTTGCGGTGGAAGCGGTCAGGGAGCGTTGTCTTGCGACCCCCGGCGCCGCACGACGTAATCTGGCTGTCGCAAACTGGACCAATGAGGAGGGAGCCCGTTTTCAGCCCAGCCTGACCGGTAGCTCCGTCTTCGCCGGCAGCTTGAGCTTGCAGAATGCCTATGCCTGCGTAGACGGCGACGGCGTCACGCTCGGCGCTGCGCTGGCCGCGATCGGCTATTGTGGTGTCACGCCACTCGAGCTTCGCCCGGTACGCTATGTGGAACTTCACGTGGAACAGGGCGATCGGCTTGAGCAGGCCTCAGGGGACATTGCCGCGGTTTCCGGCGCCTGGATGACCCGCAAGATATCGGTCGTCTTCGAGGGTGATTATTCGCATACGGGACCGATGCCGATGCCGATGCGCCGAGACGCGCTGCGCGCGGCCGCGCGTGCGATCGAATCCCTCTATGTCGAAGTCGCGCGCGAGAACGCCGGCGCGCATGCCTCGGCGGCTCGCATCAGTGTCTACCCGAATTCGCCGAATGTGGTGGCGGGCCAAGCGAGGGTCTGGTTCGAGATCCGACACGAAGACGAAGCCGTCGTTGTCGCTATCAGTGACCGATTTCTGAAGCGGATCGAGCGAGAGGCTCGCGAGATCGGAGTCAGCATCTCGATAGCCGCCGACGAGAGGCGGTCGGCCCCCTTGCTCGATCCGGCTGGTGTCGAGTTGATCATGGCCGTTGCGAGCGATCTCGGCTGCAAGGCCATGACTCTCAAGACCATCACGGGGCATGATGCCCTGGCGATCCAGAAACGCATTCCGGCTTCACTCATATTCGTGCCCAGCCAAGGCGGCCTCAGCCACAATCCGCGTGAATTCACGGCACCTGAAGCTCTCGACAAGGGCTACGCCGTGCTGGTCGAGACATTGTGGCACATGGTCACTGCGCAAGAGTGACGCCCGAACGGGCCAGCGCTTGAACCACCTTGCACAGTTTTGCTACAGGCCGGCACGAATTGCGGCAATTTCCGCTGCAACAACGCGCTTGACATAATATCCGATCTCAACGACCGTATCGTGCAAGCGTAGGGCAAGACGGCCCATCAACGCGGTGAGTTCAACCATTTCCAACGCCACGCTTTCATCGCGTGTTCGGTTGGCGGCGAGGGCGCCCTCGGCTTCACAGCCGACGGGCGCTTTTTTGTTTTGGATCGAGTGATGGCGCAGAAGCGGTATCGAATTGGCGTGATGTTCTCGACGACGGGCTCCTACAGCGTCGTCGCGCGCTCGATCCTTAACGGCGCATTGCTGGCCTTCCAGGAGGTCAATGCGAGCGGTGGCGGCATCGTATTGGAGCCGGTCGTGGTCAATCCCTCCGGCGATCTCGCTCGTTATCGTTCGCTCAGCCTCGAACTCCTGGGGTCCGGCATTCGCCAGGTGGTCGGCTGCTACACCTCGTCGAGCCGCAAGGAGGTGATCCCGTGCTTCGAGAAGTTCGATGGCCTGTTGTGGTATCCGTCTCACTACGAGGGCTTTGAGAGTTCCGATAACGTCATTTATACCGGCGCTGCACCGAACCAGCACGTACTGCCGTTGGTCGATTACCTGGCGTCCCGGGTCGGCTCTCGCGCCTTCTGTGTGGGCTCCAACTACATCTGGGCCTGGGAGAACAACCGCATCTTTCGCGAGGCGCTGATAGCGCGCGGCGGCGCCGTGCTCGCCGAGCGCTATCTTTCGGTCGGCGATACCGAGGTCGACCAGGTGATCGCGGCCATCATCGATCAGCGACCCGATTTCGTCTTCAACAATCTGATCGGCACGAGTGCCTATGCCTTCTTCCGCGCGTTCCGTGCCGCCTGCCGCGCCCGCGGCATCGACCAGGCCGCCGAAATTCCGGTCGCGAGCTGCACGCTGTCGGAACCGGAATTGCCGGAAATCGGCCCGGACGCGGTCGATGGGCACCTGTCCTCGAGTGTCTATTTCTCCTCGCTGAATTCTCCCGAGAATGCCGCCTTCATTCGCGCCTACACGGCGTCTTTTCCGGATGGACCGGTGTCGTCGGCAGATGCTGAATCCTCCTACATCGCCGTCAAGCTGCTCGCAGCGGCATTGGCGCAGGCCGGGACTGACGACGCCCGCACGGTGCGCGCCGCTGTGGCCGATCAACGACTGCGCGCCCCGCAAGGGGAAGTCCGCATCGACCGGCAGACCTTTCACGCTTGGCTCACGCCACGGATCGGTCGCTCGGCCGCCAACGGGCAGTTCGAGGTGCTGCTGGAATCCCGCGAGCCGATCGCGCCAGATCCGTATCTTGTTCAGTCGTCGCCGCGCTTTGCCAGCGCGATGCGATCTCCGCTGTTGAAGGTGGTGCAATCATGAGCTCCCGACTGCTACAGAACTTCAAGGGCGGCCGCGCCATCGTCGTCACCCGGCGAGGCGGATGGGAAAGCACGCTCGAAACAACGCTCGCCAAGCTCGGGGTCTCCACTGAATATCCGGAGATCATCGATAGCCACGCGCAGATCGACGTTGCGAGCCTTCAGGCCGACCGGGACATCCTGTTCGTCGACGGCGACCTCGAAGGCGCGGTTGCGATCGAGGTCAACCCGGCTTCGCGGCTACCGCCGGTGCCGGTGATCGGGCTCGTCGGCGTCGAGGCGCCAAGCCGGCTCAAGGCGCTGGTTAATCTCGGCGCCACCTCATTCCTGCGCAAGCCGGTGCATGGTGGCGCGGTCTATACGTCGCTTTTCATGGGCATCAACCAGTTCCTGCTGCGCGCTGAAATGTTTGAGCGTCTGCAGGACCTCGAGGAGCGCCGTCGCGGCCGCCGCGCGGTGATCCGGGCCGTCATCCTGCTGATGCAGCAGGATGGCTTTGACGAGGAGGGTGCCTATTCCCGGCTCCGTCGCGAAAGCATGCGCGCGCGGCAGAACATGGAACTCTATTGCGAGGAGTTTCTGAACAAGCGGGCGAAGCCGCCCGATATGACGGGCCGCACGACCGGCATCATGCTGCAAGGCGGCGACAAGCAAGCCATCTAGGAGAAGCAAAATGAGCAAGTCTGTATTGCGGGGGCTGCGTGCCGCAGCCCTCACGGGGACGCTTGTCCTCGGATCCCATCTTGGATCAGCCCCGGCACTCGCCGCGGAAAATCCGATCAAGCTCGGCGTGCTGGAGGATCAGTCCGGCGACTTCGCCGCGGCCACCATCGGCAAGGTCCACGCCATCGAGCTCGCCGCCGAGGAAATCAACAAGGCCGGCGGCATCATGGGTCGGCCGCTTGAGCTCGTTCCTTACGATACCCAATCCGACAACACCCGCTACCAGGAGTTCATGCGGCGCGTGCTCCAGCGCGACAAGGTCGACGTCGTGTTTGCTGGCTTCTCTTCGGCCTCGCGCGAGGCCTATCGCCCGATCGTCGATCAGTTCAACGGCTTCGCCTTCTACAACAATCAGTATGAAGGCGGCGTCTGCGACGGCCACATGATCGTCACCGGCGCGGTGCCCGAGCAGCAGTTCTCCACGCTGATCCCCTACATGATGGAGAAGTACGGCAAGAACGTCTACACGCTGGCGGCCGATTACAATTTCGGCCAGATCTCGGCGGAGTGGGTACGCAAGATCGTCAAGGAGAACGGTGGCAAGATGGCCGGCGAGGAATTCATCCCGCTCGGCGTGTCGCAATTCTCGCAGAGCATCCAGAATATCCAGAAGGCCAAGCCCGACTTCGTGGTCACGCTGCTGGTTGGCACCGCGCAGGCCTCTTATTACGAGCAGGCCGCTTCCGCCAATGTCAACCTGCCGATGGCGTCCTCGGTCAATGTAGGGCAGGGCTACGAACACAAGCGCTTCAAGCCGCCGAGCCTGAAGGACATGTACGTCACCACCAATTACATCGAGGAGATCGCCTCGCCCAAGAGCAAGGCGTTCTACGCCAAGTTCAAGGCGAAGTTCCCGAGCGAGCCCTATGTGAACCAGGAGGCGGAAAACTCCTATCTCGCCGTCTATCTCTACAAGCAGATGGTGGAGCGGGCGAAATCGACCAAGCGGGAGGACATCCGAAAGGTGATCGCGATGGGAGATGTCTGCATGGATGCGCCGGAGGGCAAGGTCTGCATCGACCCCAAGAGCCAGCATATGTCGCACACGATCTATCTGGCCAAGGTGGGTGCCGACCATTCGATCTCCTTCCCGAAGACCTGGGAGGACATCAAGCCGTACTGGCTGGGTGACGCCGGCTGCGATCTCACCAAGAAAGATCCGATGGCCCAATACACGCCGTCGAATCCGCCGCCGAAACCCTGACCCGGCGGCTGATCGCTCCGGCCCTCCGGGCACGCCCCGGCGTTGCCGGCGGGCCGGGGCGATCACGGACATCTGCGGCGGTGACGCCGCGTCTTCCTACAAACTGGTTGGTTCATGGACATCGCGACCCACGTCTTTTCGGCGCTCTATCAATTCGGTGACGCCTTCGCGTTCCTGGTGCTGTCGGCCTGCGGGCTCGCGGTGATCTTCGGCATGATGGGCGTGATCAATCTCGCTCATGGCGAGTTCATCATGTGCGGTGCGTATGTGACGGCGGCGACCGTGCATGCGGGCTTGCCGCTGCCGCTGGGCATACTGGCAGGCACGATCATATCCGCGCTCGTCGGCGTCCTGGTCGAGCTGGCGGTCATCCGCCATCTCTACGACCGGCCGCTCGACACCATCGTCGCGACTTGGGGCCTCAGCCTGATCGCAACGCAGGGCACGTTGATCATGGTCGGATCGACCATGGCCGGCGTCGGCACGCCGTTCGGCAGCTTTCAAGTTGGCGACTATTCCTATTCGATCTATCGCATTGTGCTGTTCTGCGCCGCGCTCGGCGTGCTGGCCGGGCTCTACGCGCTGTTCAACTGGACCCGCTTCGGCGTGCTGGCGCGCGCCACCATTCAGGTCCCGCATATGGCCGCCGCGCTCGGGGTCGACACCCGCCTGATCTATAGCCTCACCTTCGCCTGCGGCGCGGGGCTCGCCGGTCTTGCTGGCGGTCTTTATGCGCCGACCATGACGCTGGTGCCCACCATGGGCGCGACCTTCATCATGGAGGCATTCGTCACCGTGGTAATCGGCGGCGCCGACGTGTTCCTCGGCACAGCGCCGGCCGGCGGCCTGCTTGCGATCGTGAAGTCGGGGATGACGTCCTGGCAAGGGCAGTTATTTGGTCAGATCGGTCTTTTGGTCGCCGTCATCATTGTGGTCCGGGTGCTGCCGAAGGGCATCTCCGGTTTCGTGCTGCGCGAACGAACCTGACGGAGTGATGGCGTCGTGAGCGGTTTCGCCTCTTTCTTTCGTCGTCTCGAAGGCCCGCAGACCGTCGGTCGTGGTCCAGCCTTCTGGAGCCTGTTTGCCGTCGTGATGATGATCGCGGTCGCCTATCCACTGTTCAGCGACGGCTACACGGTCGGCAACACCGTCTACTTCTTCGTCTGGGTGTTCATCGCTCTCAGCCTCTGCCTTATCTGGGGCTATGGCGGCTCACTGTCTTTCGGGCAAACCGCGTTCTTCGGCATCGCGGGTTACGGCTACGGCGTGCTGACGCTCAATTTCGGTTCGGCCTATGGATTCACACTGGTGGCGCTGGTGGCGGCGGTCGCGATTGCGGCGCTCTTTGCGGCCTTGCTCGGCTACTTCATGTTCTTCGGCCGCATCGCCGGCGTATTCCTCGGCATCGTCACGCTCGCCGTGACCTTGATGCTGGAGCGCTTCATGGCGCAGACCGCGGGGCCGGAGTGGCACATTGGTAGCGCCCGGCTCAACGGCTTCAACGGCATGAGCGCGATGCCGCCTCTGACCATCCCCTGGCCGGGCGAGCCGATCGTGCTATTCGCCGATGTTGGGCTCTATTATTTCGTGCTTGGCCTTTTGGTCTTCGTCTATCTGGCCTTGCGCATCCTGATGAACTCGTCGTTCGGCAACGTGATCGTCGCGATTCGCGAGAACCCGGAACGGGCCGAGATGCTGGGCTACGATGTGCGCAAGTACCAGCTCATCACTTTCGTCATCGGCGCCGTGCTCGCGGGGATATCAGGCGTGCTCTACACGGCGTGGGGACAATATATCACACCGTCGAGCATGGGTATGACGGCAGCGGCGCTGCCGCTGATCTGGGTTGCCGTCGGCGGCCGCAGCGATCTGACCTCGACCGTGGTCGGCACGCTGGTCGTGCTGGCGGCATTCCAGGCGCTTACGATCTACGGAAGCCAGTATGCGCTCGTCTTCATGGGTGTGCTGCTGGTGCTGACCGTCCTCATTGCCCCGAACGGCCTCGTGCTCGGAACGATGAACTGGCTCGGACGGCTCGCCGCGCGTATCACCCAAAGGGCTAGCTGATGGCGTTGCTCGAGCTCCGTAAACTGAATAAGCATTTTGGCGGCCTGCACGTCACCAATGCCGTTGACCTCACGTTGGAGGCGGGTGAGATCCACTGCCTGATTGGCCCGAACGGCGCCGGCAAGAGCACGCTGTTCCGCCTGATCCTCGGTGAGCACCATCCCGGCAGCGGCGATGTCCTCTTCGCGGGAGAGAACATCACGGCGCTGAAGTCGTTTGCGCGGATTCGCCGCGGACTGTCGGTCAAGTTCCAGGTGCCTGGAGTCTTTAAGGGCTTATCCGTCCGGCAGAACGTTGAGATCGCCTTGCAGAGCCGGCATCGCGGTAGGGAGCTCGAAGCGGAGATCGACAGACTGCTCGTCTTCCTCGGACTGGAGAGCGAGCACGCGCAGACCGCCGGCAATCTTAGCCACGGCCAGAAGCAGTGGCTTGAGATCGGCATGGCGATCAGCTTGAAACCAAGTCTTCTGTTGCTCGACGAGCCGACCGCCGGCATGTCTCCGGAGGAAACCCATATGACGGGTGAAATGGTGCAGCGGCTCAATGCCGATGGCATGACTGTGCTGGCGATCGAGCACGACATGGCCTTCGTACGCCAGGTCGCCCAGCGCGTGACCGTGTTGCATCTCGGCCAGGTCTTTGCGCAAGGCTCGATCGACGAGATCGTGGCGGACGAGCGTGTGGCGGCGATCTATCTGGGGCAGGCCCATGCTTGATATGCCGCGTAAGGAAGTGATTCTCTCGACGCTGGCTCTGCGCGCCGGCTATGGCGGCAAGCCCGTCCTGCAGGGCCTCGAGATCGAGGTGCGGGAAGGCGAGATCGTCGCTGTCATCGGACGCAACGGTGTCGGCAAGTCCACGCTGATGAAGAGCCTGATCGGGCTGGTGCCAGCAATGAGCGGCTCCATCGTCTATCGCGGCGAGGCGGTGGAATCTCTCCCGGCGCACAAGCGGGCTCGCCTCGGTATGGGTTATGTGCCGCAGGGGCGCGACGTGTTCCCGCGGCTGACTGTCGGCGAGAACGTCGCGGTCGGCGCCGCGATCAAGGGCAGCGGTATCCCCGAGGCGGGTCGGCGCAAGATCGTCGAGGCGTTTCCGATTCTCGCCGAGCGCTGGACCCAGCGTGCCGGCACCATGTCCGGCGGCCAGCAGCAGCAACTCGCGATCGGACGAGTCTTGATTGCTGATCCCAATCTCATCCTGCTCGACGAACCGTCGGAGGGCATCCAGCCCAACATCGTCCAGGACATCGCACGCAATATGGTCGAGCTCAACCGAAGGACCGGTGTGACCATCATCCTGGTTGAGCAGAATCTCGACATGATCCGCGCTATGGCGCAGCGCTGCTACGTCATGGACAAAGGCCGCATCGTCGCAAGCCTCGACCGCTCGGCGCTCGACGATGAGGCGGAGATGCGCCGCCACCTCGCGGTTTGAAAGCGACGCCTATAACCAAGGAGAACAGCAATGGCCTGGCAAAACGACTCGATTATGGCTCGCAAGGGTGTCGCCAAGGGCGAGCGCGGCAGGGAATACACGATCACCGAAACCGAGCAGGGCAAGTACCATTATGTCTACGGCCCCTACGTGAAGCCGGTGCTGACGGTTGATCCGGGCGCGGTCGTTTCCGCCGAGACGCATGACGCGTTCGAAGGCGCAATCAAGCACGAGACCGATAGCCCGTCCAAGATCCTCAACTTCCCGTTCCTCAATCCGCAGAACGGCCCGATCCACGTCAATGGCGCCGAGAAAGGCGACGTGCTGGCCGTTTATATCGAAAGCATTGTGCCACGGGGACCGCAGCCGTGCGGCACCACCGTGGTCATGCCGGACTTCGGAGGGCTGGTCAGCACTGGTCAAACTGCGCTGCTCAATCCCGCGCTCCCCGAGCGAGTTAAAAAGCTCGAGATCGATGCCAAGGCCGGAACGAAGTGGAACGACAAGATCACGCTGCCCTATGAACCCTTCATAGGCACCATCGGCACCTCGCCGGAGATTGAGGCGATCTCGTCGCTGGTTCCGGACTATTACGGTGGCAACATGGACCTTCCTGATGTCGGTGTCGGTGCCGTCATTTACCTGCCGGTCAACACCAAGGGTGCGCTGCTTTATCTTGGCGACTGCCATGCCGCACAAGGCGATGGCGAGCTCTGCGGCGTCGCCATCGAGCATCCGACCGTGACCACGGTTCAGATCGATTTGGTCAAGGGCTGGACCATTGCGTGGCCGCGGCTCGAGACGAAGGAGTTCATCATGACCATTGGCTCGGCGCGGCCGATGGAGGATGCCGCCCGCATCGCCTATCGCGAGCTCTGCCGCTGGATGGCGGCCGACTACGGCTTCGACGAGATCGACGCCTACATGCTGCTAACGCAGGCCGGACGCATGCGTGTCGGCAACATGGTCGATCCCAAATATACGCTAGGCGCCTCCATCAAGAAATCCTATCTCGTCTGAGGGCGGCCGGATCATGTCCACCAAGCACAAGGTCGCCGCCGTCCAGTTCGAGCCGACCATGTTCGAGAAGGAGCGCAACATTACTCGCCTTCTCGATCTCTGCGAGCAGGCGGCGGCTGCCGGCGCAAAGCTGATCGTCACGCCGGAAATGGGAACGACGGGCTATTGCTGGTTCGACCGTGCCGAGGTCGCGCCTTTTGTCGAGACGATCCCGGGGCCAACCACGAACCGTTTCGCGGCACTGGCGCGCAAGCACGCCTGTTACATCGTTGTCGGCATGCCGGAGGTCGATGAGGACGGCATCTACTTCAACACAGCCGTCCTGATCGGCCCCGACGGCGTTGTCGGTCGCCACCGCAAGACGCATCCCTATATCTCCGAGCCGAAATGGGCGGCGGCGGGCGATCTGCACAACCAGGTGTTCGAGACGCCGATCGGGCGGATCGCACTGCTGATCTGTATGGACATCCATTTCGTGGAAACCGCGCGGCTGATGGCGCTCGGGGGCGCGGACGTCATCTGCCATATCTCCAACTGGCTGGCAGAGCGGACGCCCGCGCCTTACTGGATCAGCCGCGCCTTCGAGAACGGCTGCTACGTCATTGAGAGCAATCGATGGGGGCTTGAACGCTCCGTGCAGTTCAGCGGCGGCAGCTGCGTGATCGCGCCGGACGGGCAAGTGACGGCTGTGCTTGACAAGGGCGATGGTGTCCTGCTGTCCGAGATCAGTCTCGACGCTGCTCGCGCGCGCCGCGTGCTCGGCGAAACCGTGTTCGCGCAGCGGCGGCCTGAACTCTATCCGGAGTTGCTCACCGATACCTTCAGCTGGAACCCGCGTGACTTCTTCGGCCTCTACGGCCACGAGCCCTGGCCAGCCGGAAAGGCTTCGCAGGTCAGCGTCGCGCAATTTGCCCCTGGCGATGACCTCAGCCAAAATCTCGCGGAGATCGCAGCACTCGCGCGCAAGGCCAGCGCCGACGGTGCTGAGCTCGTTGTCTTTCCGGAGCTTGCCCTGACGGGACTTGGCGATCCCGCGACATCGGCGCAACCGTTACCGGGACCGGCGACCGACAGCCTTGCTGAGCTTGCAGCGGAACTCGGGCTGTATCTGGTCTGCGGGCTCGCCGAGCGAGACGGCGATACGCTCTACAACAGCGCCTGCCTGGTCACGCCGGATCGGGATATCTCGGTCTATCGCAAGACGCATCTCACCATCGACGAACGAAGCTGGGCCACGGCCGGTGACGGTTGGACCGTCGTTGACACGCCGATCGGCCGCATTGGGCTGCTGATCGGTCACGACGCATCTTTCCCGGAAGCGGGCCGGGTCCTGGCGCTGCGCGGCTGCGATCTCATCGCGTGTCCCGCCGCGATTAGGGGGCGCTTCAGTTCGTCGCATGCCGGGACGGAGGTCGAGCAGCCGAAGCCGATTCCGACCGGTCCGGATCCGCATCATTGGCATCATTTCCGCGTTCGCGCCGGCGAAAACAACTTGTTCTTCGCCTTCGCCAATGTCGTCGATCCCGAGCGCGGCTATCCCGGGTTGAGCGGCGTGTTCGGTCCTGACACGTTCGCGTTTCCGCGGCGGGAGGCGATCGTGGCCGACGCCGCGGGCATTGCAACCGCACTGGTCGATACGACCAATCTGGACAGCATCTATCCGACCAATGTCGTGCGTCGAAAGGATCTGGTTTCGATGCGCATGCCGCACAGCTATCGTGGATTGGTCAAGGTGGCTGCGAACAATTACTGAACCACGAAAAGGAATCCGACCATGGATCTGGGACTGAAGGGCGCCAAGGTTCTCATCACGGGCAGCACCAAGGGAATCGGCCGCGCGATCGCCGAGACATTTGCCGCCGAAGGCGCCGATGTCGGCGTGTGCTCTCGCAATCTGGCCGAGGTCGAGAGCACGACCGCCGCGCTCAGGGCCAATGGCATCGTGGCCTATGGTGGTGCGGTCGACGTCTCCGATGCGGCAGCACTGAAGGCCTGGGTCGGCGATATGGCGGCCAAGCTCGGCGGCATCGATGTCGTCGTCGCTAATGTCAGCGCGCTTGCCATCGGGCAGGACGACGAAAGCTGGGCGAAGGAGTTTTCGACCGACATGATGGGTACGGTTCGGCTCGTGAATGCGGCCATGCCTTATCTAGAGAAGAGTGCCGCCGGCGCGATCGTCACCATTTCCAGCGTCTCAGGGCGCGAGGTCGATTTTGCCGTGGGTCCCTACGGCACCTTCAAAGCGGCGATCATCCACTACACGCAGGGACTGGCCAATCAGCTCGCAGGGAAGGGTATTCGCGCGAACTCGGTCTCCCCGGGCAATACCTACTTCGATGGCGGGGTCTGGAACATGATCAAGGACAACAATCCCGAGCTCTACAAGACTGCATTAGCCCTCAACCCGATGGGTCGGATGGGAACGCCGCAGGAAATGGCTAACGCCGTGGTGTTTCTCGCCAGCCGCGCGGCCAGCTTCATCACGGGCACAAATCTTGTCGTCGACGGCGCACTCACGCGGGGGGTGCAGTTGTAGGAAAACGTATCGGCGTTTGCCTTGCGTTGGACCTCGATAGCTCAAAATTTGCCCATGATGGATTGGAGCGAAAGTCATCGCTTGCTCGCCGAGAGCTCTGCCGCGCTTGAGGCCTACAGCGCGCTTTGGGGAATAGCCGAAAAGACCGGCTTCACAGCGTAGGAGCAAAACGGCGCATACCTCGCCATCATCTTCGAAAACGAGTGTAGCGAATGCCAGCGAGGACCATAATTGGTGTCGGGATTCGCGACGGCAGTGATGTCGATCGTCTCGACGCTCGCGCAGGGAGGGTGTTGAGCCGTCTAGCGAACGTCATGGATTCCAGTCGGGCACGGTGCAGGATCGCGTGGTGACCGGCGCTTCCGATCAATTGCTCGTGTGAGTCTTCCGCCAGACGATCGCGTTCGAAGGTGATGATCCGGTCGGCTGTGCAAATGGTGGAAAGGCTGGGGGGCGATGATAAGCACTGTCCGGTCGGTAGTGATCTGCCGCATATCCTGGCTGTGTCCAGGAGTTGCAGCCGTCCTAGCTAGCCGGACCTCGCGCTTCGGAATGTACGGCCGGGACCCTTCCGAGGCGGGCGCGTGCTGTCGCGCAGCATCAGCTTGGCGGGAAGCTTGATGTGCTTCCGCAGCCCCGCCTTGCCGGTCGTCATCAGCGTGATCAGTTCGGCTGCGGCGGTGGCCCCGAGGTCGCGGCGGGGCTGGACGATGGTCGTCAAGGTCGGCTCGCAATAGTCAGCGTAGGCAATGCCGTCAAAGCCGACGACGGACAGATCGTCCGGGACGTGCAAGCCGGCCGCGTGCACGGTTTTGATCAGGCCGATCGCCATCTCGTCATTGGCTGCAAACAGCGCGGTCGGACGCGCCGCGGGATCGAGCGTCAGAAGCGTCCGGCCGGCCTCGACGCCGGTGCGGAAGGTGAAATCGCCGGGCAGGATCAGGCTCGCATCGGCTGCAATTCCCGCCTCGCGCAAGGCCTGCCGATAGCCTTCGAGACGCTGCTCCTCCAGGATGTTGGAGTTCGGCCCCGACAAATAGGCAATGCTGGCGTGGCCCAACTCGACCAAGTGTCGCACCGCCTCCCGCGCAGTGCCAACATTGTCGATTGTGACCTGCGGGAAGTTTTCGCAGGGGATGTACTCGCAAGCGGCAACCAACGGCACACGCGCGTCGCGTAGGTCGCGGTCCGGGCTGCGCATCACGTGACCGCACAAGAGCAGCACGCCGTCGGCTTGGCCGGCGCAGATCAAGTCGACGTAGCGCGCCTCCTTCTCCGGCGAGCCGGCCAGATTGGCAATGATAAGTCCGTAGCCGGCGGCCGACAGCGTGTCGTCGATACCCTGTAGAACCTCAGCGAAGAACGGGTTGGCGATATCCGGCACCGCCACCAGCACGACCATGGTCTTTCGGACACGCAGGTTCCTTGCGGAAATGTTGGGCATGTAGCCCGTGTCGCGCACGGCGGCGAGTACGCGTGTGCGGGTCTCCTCAATCACGACCTCGGGGCGCGCCAGCGTCCGGCTGACGGTCGCAACCGAGACTCCTGCCAGTCGCGCGACGTCGGCGATTTTGGCCGCCTTTTGACGTGTCACTCCGGTTCGCTTGGCCATATCGAGGCTCGCCCTCTCGGCGTCATGACGGGACTTGCAAAATCTTGAAGTCCTGCTAGGATAAAAATGTAATCGATTACATTCGATGCGTAAAGCCACAACGAGCCCATAAGGGCCGCAAGCCGAATACACAGGTCTGCAAAGGCATATCCGGGAGGGAATGATGAAGCGCGCGCTGTTCGCATCGGTGGCGGTTATCGCCACGGCTTGGGTCTCGGTACCGGTCTCCGCAGAAGAGATGAAGGCCGAGGTCATCCACTGGTGGACCTCCGGCGGCGAGGCTGCCGCGGTCAAGGTATTTGCCGATCAGTTCACCAAGGCCGGCGGAACGTGGATCGACAGCGCTGTAGCCGGTGCCGCCAATGCGCGAAATGCCGCGATCAGCCGTACAGTCGCCGGCAATCCGCCGACCGCAATGCAACTCAACACCGGCAAGCAATTCGACGAACTGGTGGAGGGTGATCTGCTCGCCGATGTCGATGCGGTCGCCGCGGAGGGCAATTGGAACGGCGTTATGCCTGCAGCGTTCGTTGCGGCTGCAACTCGTAACGGCAAGATGTTCGCGGTGCCGATCAACATCCATGGCCAGAACTGGCTCTGGTACAACAAATCCGTGCTCGTGTCGGTCGGCGCCGCCGAGCCGAAGACTTGGGACGACGCCTTTGCTGTTCTCGACAAGCTGAAAGCCGACGGCAAGGTGATCCCGCTGGCCTTCTCGGGTCAGAAGGTATGGGAGCGCAATCTGTTCAGCGCGGTGCTGATCGGCGTCGGCGGCGGGCCGATGTGGGTTGGGATCATGGGCAAGCGCGACGCGGCGCTGGCGCAAAGTGCCGAGTTCAAGGCGGTCGCGGTCGCCTACAAGAAGCTCAAGGCGTATGTCGATGCCGGCGCTCCCGGGCGTAACTGGAACGATGCGACCAATCTGGTCATCCAGGGCAAAGCTGGGATGCAGATCATGGGCGACTGGGCCAAGGGCGAATTCGTTGCTGCCGGCAAGGTCCCCGAGAAGGATTACGGCTGCACCGTGCTGTCCAACCACGGCGGCGGATACATGATGGGCGGGGACGTGTTCGTGTTCCCGAAGACGAAGGACGCTTCGACCACCAAGGCGCAGGTGACGCTCGCAAGGCTGATGCTGAAGCCCGAGACCCAGATTCAGTTCTCGCTGAAGAAGGGATCGATCCCAGTCCGCAGCGACGTCGATGCCTCTCAGCTCGACGCCTGCGCCCAGAAGGGCATGCAATATGTCTCCAATACCGCGCAGCAATTGCCATCGGCCGACATGCTGGCACCTCCTGCACTTATTGGTGCGCTGGAAGATGCGATCTCGCAGTACTGGAACACCAATATGGGCGCAGACGAATTCTCCGCCAAGGTCGCCGGCGTGCTGAAGGCGCAGTACTGACGCGCCCGGCCAGGGGCGGCTGACTAGTCGGCCGCCCCAGACCGTCATCGAAATCTACCCTTGCTCGCGCGGGCCCGATGCGTCTTTCGTTGACCTCACGATTCTCCGCGATTTCCGCGCTCTTGCCGGCGCTGCTGGTGATGCTCGTCGTCTATATCGGTGCCACCAGCTGGACCGTCTGGATGTCGCTGACCAACTCGCGCATGCTGCCGAACAACAATTTCGTCGGGCTTCGGCAATACGAGACGTTGCTCGGCAATGACCGCTGGATCACCTCGGTCCACAACATCGTTATCTACGGTGTGCTGTTCGTGTCGTTCGCGCTCTTGATCGGCTTCCTGTTGGCGGTTGCGATCGATCAGCGGGTGCGTGCCGAGGACACGATCCGCTCGATCTTTCTCTATCCCTATTCGATGTCCTTCGTCGTCACGGGCCTGGTCTGGCAATGGCTGCTCAACCCGACGCTCGGCATCCAGCACGTGCTGCGCAGCTGGGGCTTCGAGAACGCGACGTTCGACTGGATTGTACGGCCGGAGACCGCAATCTATTGCCTGGTCATCGCGGGCGTCTGGCAGGCTTCGGGGTTGGTGATGGCGATCATGCTCGCCGGGTTGCGCGGCGTCGACGAGGAGATCTGGAAGGCGGCGCGGGTCGACGGCCTGCCGAAATGGCGGGTCTATATGTCGATCATCATTCCGATGATGGGTGCGAGCTTTGCGACCGCCGCGGTGTTGCTCTCGACGGGCGTGGTGCGCCTCTACGACCTCTCGGTATCGATGACCAATGGCGGACCCGGCATCGCCTCGGAGGTGCCCGCCAAATTCGTTATGGATCATCTGTTCGAACGCGCCAATATCGGGCTTGCGACGGCGGCGGCCACCACCATGCTGATCACGGTGATCGCGGTCGTCGCGCCCTATCTCTACTGGCGCGCGCGCAAGGGGGAGATGCGATGACCGCGGTGGCACAGCCTTTACCCGCAGCACGGCGGCCGAAGCGCATGACCCCGGCCCGCTGGGGCCTCTATGCCTTCATCTTCATTACCGCGCTCTACTTCCTGCTGCCGCTCTATGTAATGGTCGTCACCTCGCTGAAGCCGATGGCAGAGATCCGGCAGGGCAATCTGTTGGCCTTGCCGATAGCTCCCAGCATCGAAGCGTGGGTCAAGGCCTGGACCTCGGCGTGTACCGGCCTGACCTGCCAGGGCATCAAGATCGGCTTTTTCAACTCGCTGCGCATCCTGGTGCCGTCGGTCGCGATCTCCATCCTGATCGGTTCGCTCACCGGCTATGCGCTATCGCTATGGCGTCTGCCCGGCGCCAACATCCTGTTCGGCGCGATGATGGTGGTCGCCTTCATTCCCTATCAGCTGTTCATCTATCCGCTGGTTCGGGTGTTCTCCTTCACCGGCCTCGGGCAGTCGCTCCTCACCATCGTGATGATCCACACGATTTTTGGCTTACCCACCATGACGCTGCTGTTCCGCAACTATTTCGCTTCGCTGCCGGTGGAGTTGTTCAAAGCCGCCCGTGTCGACGGCGCCGGCTTCTACCAGATCTATGCGCGGATCATGATGCCGATGGCCACCCCCATGATCGTGGTCGCGGTCATCTTGCAGACGACCGGCATCTGGAACGATTTCATTCTGGGGCTTGTCTTCGCCGGCCGCGACAATCTGCCGATGACGGTGCAGCTCAATAATATCGTCAATTCGACGCAAGGCGAGCGCGCTTACAATGTCGATATGGCGGCGACGCTGCTAACCGCGCTGTTGCCACTCGCCGTCTATTTCGGCTCCGGCCGGTGGTTCGTGCGCGGCATCGCCGCCGGCGCAGTGAAAGGCTGACGCAGCATGCAGAAATCGAACGTCGACATCAGGAGCCTTCAGATCGGCTTTGGCGGCCTGAAGGTGCTGGAGAATCTCAATCTCCACGTCGAGGCGTCCGAGTTCCTCGTACTGCTTGGACCGTCCGGTTGCGGCAAGTCGACATTGCTCAACGCGATCGCAGGGCTGATCGACGTCAAGGGTGGCGAGATCCATATCGGCGGCCGCGATGTCACCTGGGCAGAACCGAAGGATCGCGGCATCGCGATGGTGTTCCAGAGCTACGCGCTCTATCCACGCATGAGCGTGCGCCGGAACATGTCGTTCGGGCTGAAGGTCGCGGGAACGCCGCGGGAGGAGATCGAGCGCCGCGTCGGCGAGGCCGCGCAGATGCTGCGGCTCACCAGTCTCCTCGACCGCCGCCCCAGCGAGTTGTCCGGCGGGCAGCGCCAGCGAGTCGCGATTGGACGGGCGCTGGTACGCCATGCCGGCGTGTATTTGTTCGACGAGCCGCTCTCCAATCTCGATGCCCAGCTGCGCGCCGAACTCAGGGTCGAGATCAAGCGGCTGCATGCACGGCTCAGCGCCACCATGATCTACGTGACGCACGACCAGATCGAGGCGCTGACGCTCGCGGATCGGATCGCAGTGATGCAGGGTGGCGTGATCCAACAGCTCGACACGCCGAAGAAGATCTATCGCGAGCCGGTCAACCGGTTCGTCGCCTCCTTCGTTGGCTCGCCCGCGATGAATTTCATTCCCGGCCGGATCGCGTGCGACGGCGAGACCGGATTCATCGCCGGCGCAAACCGGCTCGGACTGAACGGCTACGCCTTCCGCGGCCTGCCGACCGACGCGCCGGCCGTTCTCGGCATCCGTCCCGAGCATATCGAGCTGACTGCGTCCGACGATCCGTCCGCAGTGTCCGCCCGCGTCGAGATGGTCGAGCCGATGGGGGCCGACACGCTGATCTGGTGCCGCCTCGCCGACGGCACGACCTTCTCCTTCCGCGATGACGCCGACGCGAAAATGCGCGAGGGCGACACGCTCGCGCTGCGGTTTCCCGCCGAGGCGCTGTCGCTGTTCGACGAGACAAGCGGACAACGCCTCTAGATCCTCCAGCTACCGAAAGCGCGACATGACCAAGCCGATCGACCGATTTTCCATACAACTGTATTCAGTCCGCTCCATCACCCCGCTCGAGGCGCAGATCGCCCTGCTGTCCAGCCTCGGCTACACGATGGTGGAGCCCTGGGGCGGACTGTTCAACGATCCCGAGACGCTGAAGAGGCTCCTCGATGTCCACGGGATGACCGCGCCGAGCGCCCATGTCGGGCTCGACCGGCTGCGCGGGGACGCGGTCAGCACGGCGAGGATGTGCAAGGGACTCGGCATCGAGACCATCTTTGCGCCGGCCCCACCATTGGGCGAGCGCGAGGGCGGAGAAAAGGAATGGCGCGGCATTGGGCGCGAGCTTGCTGACATCGGAAAGGCGGTGGCCGACGAGGGGCTCAAATTTGGCTGGCACAACCATCATTGGGAATACGGCCGTAGCGGCAGCGGTAAGACCTATCTCGAATGTCTGTTCGAGGAGGCGCCCGACCTCGTTTGGGAGGCTGATCTCGCATGGATCGTGCGCGGCGGCGGCGATCCGGTTGCCGAGATCAAGAAACATGCGCAGCGCCTGGTCGCCTGCCACATCAAGGATCTTGCGCCATCAGGACAGTGCGTCGACGAGGACGGCTGGGCTGATCCCGGCCACGGCATCATGGACTGGCCGGCGCTGCGCGCGGCGATGACGGAGGCCAGGGTCTCCTTGTTCGTCGCTGAACACGACAAGCCGAATGACGTCGCCCGCTTCGCGCGCAGGGCGCTCGAGACCGTGACCGCTTGGACGTAACAGGGAGGGGATCATGAGCAGGCTCGGAGTCGGCATCGTCGGTTGCGGCAACATCTCGACGATCTACATGCACAACTTGCCGAAATTCCGCGATCTTAGGCTGGTCGCCTGTGCCGACCTGCGGCCCGAGGCCGCGCAAGCCCAGGCGGGGCAGTTCGGCATCGAGGCGTTGTCGATCGAGGCGCTGCTGGCGCGTCCTGAGATCCAGATCATCATCAATCTCACCACGCCGAACGCGCACTACGACGTGAGCCAAGCGGCGTTTAACGCCGGTAAGCACGTGTTCGGCGAAAAGCCGATCACTGTGGAGGCCAATGACGCCGCGACCTTGGTCGCGGAGGCGGCGCGTCGCGGCCTGAAGCTCGGCTGCGCGCCGGATACTTTCCTTGGCGGCGGCGGACGGATGGCGCGCGAGTTCGTCGATACGGGGCGGATCGGCAAGGTGCTCTATGGCACCTGTTTTCTGATGTCGCATGGCATGGAGCATTGGCACCCCGATCCAACCTTCTTCTTCAAGCCGGGCGGCGGACCGATCCTCGACATGGGCCCCTACTACCTGGCGGCCCTCATCAACCTGTTGGGTCCCGTTGCACGAGTTCAGGGGCGCGCGAGCGCCGGCTTCGCCACGCGGCTCGTCACCTCGAAGGGGCCGATGAACGGTAAAACCGTCGCGGTTGAAACCCCGACGACGGTCATGTCGCTGCTGCATTTCGAGTCGGGTGCCGACATCATCTTTGCGATGAGCTGGGACGTCTGGAAACACGGACATCCGCCGATCGAGCTTTACGGCACCGAGGGCTCGCTGCGGGTGCCGGATCCCAATTTCTTCGGCGGCGCCGTGCAATACACTGAGAAGGGTGGCGATTGGATCTCGGTCGCAGCCGACGACCGGCCGTTCGGCAAGCCCAACTGGCGCTCGCCGAATTGGGCCGATCACATGCCGAATCAGGCCAACTATCGTTGTCTGGGCGTCGCCGAACTCGCAAGTGCGGTGCTACACGGCACGCCACACCGCTCCTCCGGAGCGCTGGCGAGCCATGCGCTGGAAGTGAAGCACGCGATCCTCAAGGCCGGCGTCGAAGGCGGAGAGATCGCAGTGCGCTCGCGCGTCGAGCGACCGGCCCCGCTGTCCGACCTCGAGGCGATGGCGTTGTGGGCCGGGGAGACGTTCTGAAGCCGGGACAGTCCTCAGCTAAGATTGCCCGATCTGGGTATTGGAGTGAAATGCCCGCCCGGTCTCCGGGAACCAGCAAGGGGAGGCGAGTTTTGGTGGGGTATCGAGCTCAGCGGGCAGGTGCTGCTGGAGCGTCTAGGATAGAAGGAAGCATTCGATGAAGATGATCAAAGGACCAGCGATATTCCTCGCTCAGTTCGCTGCCGACGCGGCGCCGTTCAATTCCTTCGATTCGATCTGCGGATGGGCCGCCTCGCTTGGCTACAAGGGGGTTCAGATTCCGAGCTGGGATGGGCGGCTTTTCGACTTGAAGAAGGCCTCGGAGTCGCAGGACTACGCCGACGAGGTGAGAGGTATCGCAGCCCATCACGGCCTCTGCATCACCGAGCTCTCGACTCATCTTCAGGGTCAGCTCGTCGCCGTTCACCCGGCGTATGATGCGGCATTCGACGGTTTCGCCGTGCCGGAGGTGCGCGGCAATGCCAAGGCGCGCACGACGTGGGCCGTCGACCAGGTCAAGCGCGCGATCTTAGCCTCCAGGCGTCTCGGGCTCACCGCACACGCGACCTTCTCCGGTGCACTTGCCTGGCCCTATGTCTATCCGTGGCCGCAACGTCCGGCCGGCCTCGTCGAAACAGCCTTCGACGAACTCGCGAAGCGCTGGCGGCCGATCCTCGACTATGCGGACGAGCATGGCGTTGATGTTGCATATGAGATCCACCCGGGCGAGGATCTGCACGACGGCGTCTCCTACGAGATGTTCCTGGAGCGGGTCAATAACCATACGCGCGCGAATCTGCTCTACGACCCGTCGCACTTCGTTCTGCAGCAGCTTGACTATCTGGACTACATCGACATCTACCACCAGCGCATCAAGGCCTTCCACGTCAAGGACGCCGAGTTCAACCCGACGGGCCGTCAAGGCGTCTATGGCGGGTTTCAGAGCTGGGCCGACCGTGCCGGTCGCTTCCGTTCGCTGGGCGATGGCCAAGTCGATTTCGGCGCCATCTTCTCGAAGCTCACGCAACACGATTACGGCAGCTGGGCGGTGCTCGAATGGGAGTGCGCGCTGAAGCATCCTGAGCAGGGCGCGCGCGAGGGCGCCGAGTTCATCAAGAGCCATATCATCCGCGTCACTGAGAAAGCCTTCGACGATTTCGCGGGCTCGGGCGCGGACGACACGGCGAACCGCAAGATGCTGGGCCTATCCTGAGCGGGAGGAGAATATGCCGATCAACGCAAGCAATGAACCCGGCGGTCATGCGCGTATCCGACTGGGAATGGTCGGCGGCGGACAGGGGGCCTTCATCGGCGCCGTCCACCGCATTGCCGCTCGCATCGACGACCAGTTCGAGCTGGTTGCCGGCGCGCTCGCGTCCGATCCGGTTCGAGCCAAGGCCTCGGCCAAGGAGCTCGGCATCGCCGACGATCGCGCTTATGGCTCCTTCGAAGAGATGGCGACGGCCGAAGCCGCGCGAGCGGACGGCATCGAGGCGGTCTCGATCGTAACTCCAAACCATATGCATAGCCCGGTCGCGAAGACCTTCCTTGAAGCCGGAATCCACGTCATCTGCGACAAGCCCCTGACGACGACCGTGGCGGAGGCCGAAGAGCTGGTGGCGCTCGTCAAGAAGAGCGGCAAGGTGTTCGTGGTGACGCACAACTATACGGGCTATCCCATGGTCCGGCAGGCGCGCGCTATGGTCGCGAATGGCGACCTCGGGGAGATTCGGCTGGTCCATGCCGAATATCTCCAAGACTGGCTGACCGAGCGATTAGAGGCAAGCAGCCACAAGCAGGCGGCGTGGCGCACGGACCCGGCACGGTCCGGCGCCGGCGGGTGCATCGGCGACATCGGCACTCATGCCTACAATCTCGCCTGCTTCGTCACCGGGCTCGAACTGGACGAGCTGTTCGCCCAGCTGTCGACCTTTGTCGAAGGACGGCGTCTCGACGACGATGTCCAGATCCTCCTCAAGTGGAAGGGCGGCGCCAAGGGCATGCTGTGGGCGAGCCAGGTCGCCGTCGGCAATGAGAATGGCCTCACGCTGCGCGTCTACGGCAGCAAAGGCGGCCTCGAATGGGCGCAGGAGAATCCGAACCATCTCTGGTTCACGCCCTACGGCCGGCCGAAGCAGCTCCTGACCCGCGGCGGGGCCGGCGCCTTGGGCGAGGCGGGCCGCGTCACCCGCGTCCCCTCCGGCCACCCCGAGGGATATCTTGAGGGTTTCGCAACAATCTATGCCGAGGCAGCGCGCGCCATCCGCGCGGCAAGGGCCGGCGGACGGCCGGATCCCGAGGTGACCTTTCCGACCGTTGAGGATGGCCTAGCAGGCGTGAAGTTCATCGATGCTGCGGTGAAGTCCTCGGCACGCAAGGGTGCCTGGGTTCGAATGACGTAACTGCCGACACGTCTATAGCAGTCGGCGGTGGGGTTGTGCTTGCGGCGTCTTACAAGGCAAAAACCCTTGGAGTGCTTGGGACGCGCCTAGTCGTCGGTCCCCTAGCCGCAACGCACTGGGCAGCCGCTCGCCGCGATCAGCATGGGCACCACAATCGAGCGGCTGAATGCCGACCGTTTGCCGATTGTGGTCCAGGTGCTACTAGAGCGTTAGCCGATCAGGTTGCAAGTACCCTGCGGCCACGAAGTAGTTTGTGGATTCTGCGGGCGTGTAGGTGTCGACGATGCGACCAATAGCGTCCCAGAGAC